>NZ_NSGD01000016.1:0-92010 GCF_002294955.1 Mesorhizobium sp. WSM3864 | reverse complement strand
GACCAATGTCGCCGTTGGGGCCCCCAAAAAAACCCCCCCCCCGCGGGGGAACCGGACGGGGGGCGCCCGGGAGAGGGCGCGGCCGGGGGGGGGGGGGGGGGGCGACACAGGAAGGGAGGGGACTAAGGGGTGGGGGGGGGGGAGGGTAAGACGCGCAGGGGGATTTTGGAAACGCGACAGCCTGCTGTGCCAGCAGCACCAGGACGACGGCCGCTGCTACTCCCCGCGACACGTTCATTCGCTTTGTTGCCATGATATTTCTCCTTGCTCTTCAGAATTGTAGTCTGTGGTGTGAAGTGCTCCGTCGATTGATTGAGATCGACAAGGCGCTAGCGCGCATTGTGCAAACTGTACTCGCACGGTTTGTACCTTGTCCCAGTCCTCGACCTGTACTCACTCATCGGAAGTTCGCCCTTGTCGAGCTCCGGGTCCTTTATGAAAGCCATCGGCATGCCACCCGATCGCGCTGCGAAGAAAACCGATACCGAGGCTGATGAATGCGGCTCGCTCCCGATTGTCCTTGCCGTAGCCGTGCCCGCCCGCGCTGGGCTCGTAGAAGTAAGCGGGATAGCCAAGGGCCTGCAGCTTTGCCGCCATCTTGCGCGCATGGCCCGGGTGGACGCGGTCGTCGCGTCTCATGGTGGCGAGCAGGATAGGCGGATAGGGCTGTCCCGACGACGCGGCGTGATAGGCCGAGATTTCACTCAGGAAAGCCCAATCGTCAGCCTTGTCGGGATCGCCATATTCGTCGATCCAACTCGCGCCTGCCAGAAGCTTGGTGTAGCGGCGCATGTCGACAAGCGGAACCGTGCAGAACAGCGCGCCGAAACGCTCAGGATAGCGGGTAAGCATGTTGGCGATCAGCAGGCCGCCATTTGAGCCGCCCTGGGCGGCAATCCGCCTCGGCAGCGTGATGCCCCTTCGCACGAGATCGGCGGCAACGGCGGCGAAATCGTCATGGGCGAGACGCTTGCCCTCCCTGCGCCCGGCTTCGTGCCAGCAGGTGCCGAACTCGCCGCCGCCGCGGATGTTGGCCACCACACACGTGCCGCCGCGCTCGAGCCACAGCTTGCCGAGGGTGGAGTTGTAGGAGGGCAGGAGCGATATGCCGAACCCGCCATAGGCGGTAAGGTGAACTGGGGCATCTCCGTTCCCGTTTGGTGGACCGACCTGCGTATAGGGGATCATCTCACCATCGATCGAGACTGCCTCGTGGCGTGTGATCACCAGTGCGGATGCGTCGAAATTCTCCGGGCTGCGCTTCAGAATTGCTGAAGCGCTGAGAGGCGGCGCGGCCTTGAGATCGAACAGCAAAAGCTGCGGCGGCGTGATCGGATCCTGAACGCAAACCAGGACCTCCCCATTGGTCTCGTGATCTGCCGCATCGAGTGACCAGAGGTGAACAGTCCCTTGCGACGGCAAGGCGTCCAGGGCTCGGCGTGTCCATTCCTGCGGGCCTGGGGTGAACACCTCGAATCTCGGAGCGAGGTTCGCCAGGTAGTGGATAATGAGCTTCCCGTCATTCCAGAAGAATGACTGCAGACAGCGCCTCTCGGCTGGTTCAAACAGGGTACTAAAATGACGCTCTCCAGCAAGGAAAGAGGAAAGCGAAATGCCGATTAGTGCGTCGGCGCTATAGGTCGTCCCGGCGACCGTCCATGGTTTGCGCGGCTTTACCGCCAGCCAATCGCCGAAGTTAGCCCACCTGGCGTCCTTCGGAAGATCGATCTCTGTCTTCGGCCCGCTTCTATCACCAATGTGGACTTTCTTCGCGAGCCAGCCCAATTGCTCAATGAACCACAAGCGCTCGCCCTCGGCGGTACGGTCCAGATGGCCATTCACACCGAGGGTTTCGGAACCGGTCTCGAAGATTACCGGCGCGGTGAGCGGATCCGCGCCACGCTTCCACAGTCGCACGGTGCGTGGGTAGCCGCAGCGCGTTGCCATGCCATCGCCAAGCGCACTGCATAGCACAAGAGTGTTGGGGTCGAGCCAATCAATGTCGCCCTTGGCCTCTGGCAGATTGAAACCGTCGGCGACAAAGCTGAGAGAGCTCAGGTCGAATTCGCGATGCACGACCGCATCGCTGCCGCCGCGCGACAGGCGCAGAACGGCTCTTTCCCGTCTCTCCGGCTCGATCAACGCACCACTCCAGACCCAGTCCTCTCCGTCGCTAGCCGCGAGCGCATCCAGATCGAGCAGTAGCTCCCATTGGGCGTCCGCGTTCACGTAGAGGGCAAGGGTGGTTCGGCGCCACAGTCCTCGCGGATTGCCAGCATCTTGCCAAAAATTGTAGAGGTACGGACCGCAGCGCGTGACCAGGGGAATCCGGCCGGGACGATCGAAAATCGCCGTAAGCGCCGCCCGGTCGCGCTCGAACTGCGTTCCCGCGAAGTCCTTCAAGGTTTTCGCCGACTGGTTGGCGGTCCACGAAAGTGCCCGTTGGCCATCCACATCCTCAAGCCAAAGATGGGGGTCATCGTCGGGCGCATTCAGTGTTGGGCGGAAATCGAATTCAGTCATGTCCGAAAGACCTGAGGAATGAAAGCGCAATGGCTCTCGTCTGCTCGAGAAGGCTCAATTTTTGCGGTGACGCCCGTACGTTCGAAAAGCGTGACATGGATGAAGTTCTTCCCAGTTGGTGCGGCGTCGCAGTGTTTTTTGCGCATAGGACCGCAACCGTCGTGCCAACTGGGAAATCCTTGTTAAACAATGGATCGCTCTGGCGGCGCTGTGTCCGATGTCAGACATCGTCGCGAACGCGACAATGAGCGTACCGGTAATCAGCGGGCCAAATTCCGGCGCAAGGCGGCTTTTCTCGATGCCGGATCGTTCTTGTTGTTATCGACGCCAATCAGTATTTCCATTCCTGGGAGTACGAGAAGATGCCTAATAAGAAGGGCGGCACAGCCCGCTTACAATCGGCTCACTATCTGCCACGTCACTGCGATTTCTCCGCTTCTTTCACTGGAAAGGCGCACCAAGAACGGGGCATTCCTCAATACAAGCGTCCGCAGCCTTCAACATACGTTCACTTGGGTTAAATCCTGGCAGCATTTGCCCAAGGATCATAGCGTTAAGGAACAGCGAACCGCCAAGACGCGGATGAGTCGTGTGCCCTATCGCCAAGCTGTAATTTGAAGGATTGCCACCATAGCGGAACGCAATATTCCGCGCATTTGAAACGCCTGATACGCCGCGTTTCTTTTTACCTTCGGCACTCATCGTTTTCTCTTCGCTTTCTTATGTTGTCTGTATCCAAACAGGTAGCACGATTGTTCAAAAGTTATGCCAACTTCACCAATGACGTATCTGCTTACGCGCTCATTTTCTTCACGCGTTCCGGCAAAGATAACGCATTTGTGCTTTGAGTTACTTCTAAATCAAACCTTCGGAAGCTTTGCCTCTGTTGTCCGGCAACAGCGACACCATCGCTCCAAGTTGCCGCCTCCCAACTTGCAAAGTCCGTGCCAGCATCTCAGTGTCCAGTAAGGTCCGTTTGCTTTGCAAAACTCGACAGTGACCAGACGTCGGCTTGTAGTGAACCTCACATTTTGTCCGCCGCGGCTGGAACCGGCCGCCTGTCATTTAAGCCGCCAGATCAATTGAACGCCCATATCCGCGCACGAAGAGCTGGACCATGCGCCACCTGCGCTACTTGCAGGAGCAGCGGTTCGACGTCTTGCAACATCACATCTCGCTCCAGGAGATGGTCGAAGCGTGCGCGTCTCGAAAGAGTGGCAATGCGCCTGTGCGGCCTAGGGACAAAGCAGCAGCTTCAAGAGAAGGATCGAGGCTTCTTCGTTCACCCGTCTGGACATTGCCAAGTCGGGGGCAGACGCGATCTGATTTCCGTCGGAGCACGGCACCGGGTTCACTCGAACGCCAAGCTCGCCTGGACGGCAGGAGGCCAGCACCGTGTCGCTCCAGGCAAGCCGATGCAGAACCGAATCTGCGAAGCCTTGAACGGCCGCAGCGGGACGAGCGATTGAACTTAGTAGGACCTCGATCGCGCGATCAGTGATCGCTAGATGGGTCGCTGGATGCCGCCAACGGCACCCTAGCATTCGGCGCCCGGAATCACACCTGCGGCCCCTATGCCGCAAGGCTAACTGCAACACACGGCTGCGCAACTCGACCGGCCGGCGATCGCCTGTTGCCTCAATCCGCTCTTAGATGCGCAATGCTCAACCGAGGACTCTGGCGTCAACCGTGCAAAGCTGGTCACAGCATTTGTCCGAGTTCGATTCATGACAATCTGTGTTCAGATACAGACATCCTGGGGATTAAGTTCGAGCCCACCAGGCGGACGACTCCTTGGATTTGTGGTTGCTGCTCACAACCCACTTGGTGGCATGGCAATTGCATACCATGACACGTGTCGCGACATGGCCCGTCGCGCAGTCTTTAGCCCAGGAGTTCACATGACATTCTAAATTTCTCTCGATCTGCCGCGCCCATCCGGAGTGCCACAGACGGCGTAGAAAATCAAAATGGACCCAATCCGAGAATCATCAGGGGCTCCCGAGCTCCCAGTTCGAGGGCAGGATCCTTTCTGAACGTGGTGCTACGCTGAACCCGGAGTGACGCAAATGTCCTGAGGCTTTCAGGCTGCTGTCACCTAAGGGTGTCAGAAGCCGGCTGTTGCTACCCTGCCGTTCACCGTTTACTTGGAGCCATCCCATGCTTAATCCAAAAGCTGGCGCTATCACCTTTTCAGCCCTAGCCCTGCTTTTTTCCGGGCTAGCGACACGATATGGTCCAGTTGCCATACACTACGTCCGACAGCTCGAAAACCATCGCCGGCTCGCCGAGGATTGGCGGAAGCTCATTCCAGAGCGGCGCGACGCACTCTTGAACGACACCGCTGCGCCAACTGCTGGCAACCCGAATGGCGACGTCCCTCTCATTGTGTTTTTGGACTACAACTGCCCGCAGTGCCGGGCGGAAGACCGTATAATCCAGGCAAGCCCTCAAGGATGATCCCAAGCTGAAGGTTGTCTACAAACATTATCCGGGCGAGAAATCGGGTTCCAAATTTGCCGCACTGGCGGCGCTCGCCTCCATCAAACAGGGAAATATGACGCGTTCCATCACGCCCTGATGGCTACTAGCGGGCAGCTCAGCGAATTCGACATTTTGACTATCGCAAGACAGGTCGGCCTTGATGTTGAACAGCTCAAGCGGGACATGAAAGACCCCGCCCTCGAAAACCTCCTCGAGCGCAATCGCGCGGTCGCCAAGGAGCTGTACATCGACGGCACGCCTGGGGTGGTTCTCGGCCTCGAAGTGATCCCAGGGGTGCCCAACATTCACAAGCTGGAACGCTTAATCGCCAAAGAGCGGGAAATTAACCGTCGTGCCGCATCACCAACTTCGGCATTTTGACAGCGCCGGCGGCCGGTGCAAATCCGTTCTCTCGCCACGAGCGTCGCCTCTCGGCCGGGCCAAATCTCTTATACGGTCCGGCAACACGTTAGTGGCCGACCACGCGGTTCTATGCAGCACATCAGGCCAAGAGCAATGCCAAGCCGTCCTGGACATCGCATCGGAGTTCAAGGTCTTTGCACCAATGCCCAGGAATGGTCGCCGCGACAACAAGTCCTGCAAAAGGGGCGCTGAGAGCCGCCGTCGTTTAACGAAAGATCACCAACGGCTATCCCGAGGAGGCCCCATGAATCGCTGCACATTTGCAATTCTTGCTTTCGGCACGTTCTGCACATCGTCGACCATCGCCATGGCGGCGCATTCGACCATCTGTTCAGCGCCCGACAAGAGCGTCGCCATTCTTGGTGGTGTTGGATACACCTGGCTAAAGGGCAAGGAGCTTGTCTACGACAAAGTGGGGCAATCATATCAGCAATTTGATCTGGGAAACCGGCGCGCCTGGTTCTGACCACCGGGCTAAGGGCCGAGGTGTGGAACAACTGGATCATTTTCAGCCAACGCCGTCTTCGGTTTCTCTGGCAACAGCCATATGGAAGACTGTGATTGGCTCAAGGATGCGCCGAGCTTCGCGGAACTGGATTGGTCGCATCAGTCCATCCACCCCGACACTCGCCTTGACCGCTACATTGACCTTGACATGGCAGCAGGCCCAGACTTCGTGATCAACGATGCCACGGTTATCAACCTGCATGGCGGCGTCAAATACACTGACATGAAGTGGAAGGCCTATGGCGGTTCGTACCAATATAGTGGGGAAGGGTTCCGCGATTATCGCGGCGAGTCCCCGGACCGAAACCGGGCATCGATTACGAACAGCGCTATTTCGGCCTGTTCCTTGGCGCGGAAGCGACCACGACGCTCGGGAAATTGAGCGCTCTCGGGTCTGCTGCGCAGCGGCTTCACCGTTGAAGCGCTGTTGACGATCACTGGAGGCGCGAGCTGCGATTTGAGGACGACTTCTTCACGGTGCCGTTCATCTCGGCCGGCGCCAAGATCGATTCTCAGATGACCGAACGCGCCAGCGTCTTCCTGGCCGCCAATGGCGACAAACATTTTCGGAAGAAAGGCTACGCAAAGGCCTACAACATGGCGACCGCAAACAAAAAACCTACAAGGATAGCGCTGGCAAGACTTCTATGCCTTCACGCTGCGGGCCGGCTTCAGGCTGACGTTTTGAACGCAGCCATGTCTGACGCTGAGCCGTAGACGATGCGTGGAGTGACGATTTGGAGTAAGGACGCACAATACATCTGCGCGAAATCCTGATCGAGAACGCGCTGCACTGGACCCTCGACGTCGCCGCAGCGAGGATCAATCCCGCCTCCGAAAGGGGCACGGGGCGCATTACATGGCTATCGTCAGGCATTTCGCCATCCAAGCGTGCCGTCACGACAAGCCCCCATCAAGCTCAGGCGCAAAAAGGCCGGTTGGACCGACTATCTCGCTGCAATCCTCGGAGAACTTCGCCGTTGACCCCGATTCGGAGCTCTGCCCAAACGGCGCCGACCTCGGCCAGGATGTCAGGAATATCCGGGCGGGCGTGATCCGGCTGGCGTGAAGGTGTTGTTCGCCGGACATCAAATTTTTATTCCCGACGACCGTCTGGCGCTGGTTCGCGAAGCCGCTTCGAAGCGCGCAAAGCCAGTAGCTCAGCTGATGGCCCGCCTAACCAAAGGCCGGCATCGTAGTAGACCGCAGTCCTTCTGACCGACGTCCAAGCGGCCCAGGCGATTTCGCAAGCCGGACGCGGGTTCGCGCCGTTCGCATCAAGAGCTGCCCGGCCAAGTTGTCCCTCGCATAAAGCTGACGGTTAGCCGCAAACGGTATACCAGCTGTCGAATCGGCCATTGTTTGGAGCCACGCAAAGACCACCGTAGCAGACATTCTCACCCTTGAAGTAGGCCAGGAACTGCAGCAAATGCAATACTTCGTCCTGTTCATCTTCGTCGCGGATCCGCTCCGGAGCACCCTGCGACTTCAGTGCAAGGTGGATCAACTCGATCGCCCGATCTTTGTTGCCGCTCTCGTGATAGTACAGGGCTGCCAACGGATAAGGCAAGAGCTTGCATTGATCGCTTTCGGGGGGATTCAGTTCCAGGATGTGTTCGGACAGCTGTTTACCCATTGCCAAGCGCTCAGCAGACGGAAACTGCGAATAGTCAAAGTTCGGGGAGAAGAGTTCCTCTAGCGCCGCAGTCATCCATTTCTCGGATTTTCTGTGGATCGCGTCGCGAACGAATTGGCTCATGACCGGCAAGCCGACCTGCATGTCCTTCATTGTGCGAAGCAACAGATTCACGTGAGAACGGCGCAAACCGAGGTTGTCCGGCATCAAGGCGATGCCTTCCTCGATCGCCGAGAGCGCCGCCTTCCAATCCTTCTTCTCCACCGCCGCGCTATATATGTCATTGATCTTCTTCTTCAGCGCCTGTTCGCGCGCTATCGTTTCGCCTACCGCGATCCGCTCCCTATCGGCGGATTTTGCTTTATTGCTGGCGCGCCAGCTGCCAGTAAGCACTTTCGGCAAAACCTCATCGAGTTGCATCGGGTAACCGATAAACGCGATTTGGCCGTCTCGGTCGACCACGAACGAGGTCGGAAGCGCGAAAGAAAAGCTGGGCTCCATCCAAAGCGTGTTCATTTCGCCGGTGAAGTCGAACGCGATCCGATAGTTCAGATTCATAAACTTTTCGGTCAACCAAGTGTCCAGCGTGCTTCGGGCCTCATCGGCCGTAGGAGCGTCTTCAGAAGCCGCGACCCCGATGATCTCAACTCCGCTGTCCTTGTATTTCTCCTGCAGCTGCATCAGACGGGGCATTCCATCCACACAAGGGGCGCACCAAGTTGCCCAAAATTCGACGATGTACACTTTGCCCGGCTCAAAGCTGGTGAGGGGCTCGCCACGCAGCCAGCTCTCGACTTGAATCGAAGGGGCCGGGGACCCGATCTGCAATACCACGTTGCGGTCTAATGCTTTTTTCAAAGCTTTCTGCATTGGTTTCCTCTCGGAGGCGGACGGGTTCAGGGAAGCATCCTTGTCTTGCACCGTTGCTTGTGTGCAAACGCTGTGCCAGCGGGCTCAGCGCGCTAACCCCATGATATCTTTGAAAAGCCTCTGAAGTGCCCGGATAGCGGTTGTAATGAAACTGACAAGCCCTTTGTCAGGTTTTGGACGCGCATTGCCCGCTTTAAGGTGGGTTGTCCCTTATGTTGAGGGTGATGCATGCTCGTTGCACTTACTTGGAGAGAGTGGGGCGGGGGGCAGCCCAGAGCCAGATGAGTCATCAGCATGTTGCGAGGCCTGACTCCAGCGTCATCTTTGAATGAATCAGCGTGAGGGGGATACTTTGGTGGGTGATCATGGATGGGTTCTCCTTGTTCTGTGAGGCGTGTCCGGGACCGCGCACATTCCGTGCCAAACGAGAAAGCTCGTTTCGGCAATGAGTAATCGGACTCTGCTATGTTGCGGATCCGACATTGTCGGGAATCGGACAGCGCCAGGAAGTGCGTGCCACTTAAGTTTCTATCTTGCCCGTCGCTGGGGCATGGCGCTGCTCGCCGGCCGCACGAGCAAAAATTGACGACAGAAAGACCGCCGGCCGCGCGGCTAGCGCTCAGCCGTTGCTGCGATCAAATCAGGACCGCGGACAACCTCCTTCGCGAGTGGCGGCCGGGGCCCGGAGATTAGGTCTTTCTCTCGCCACCACCAGTCTGGAAACCTCAGGATTGTTTCATTGTATCTTCGAGGTCAGCCTGGCACCTCAGGGCTTGAAGACATGCAATCAGGATATGACAAAGCACTCGTGGCCAACACCGGTTGGCAGCATGCAAAATGGGTCGAGGAGGCCGGTGTCTGCTTGCCAATCTCGCCGGCTCAGATCGTGCTCTCTATCGGCGGCGCTGGACCGGGTGAGCACAACAGCCTCGTGGCCGACGCTTTGGCCGCGGCCGGCTGGGCACGCCGGAGTTGAGGCAGCCGCCCCGCCAGCATTAGCTGCCAGCCAACGGCAGATCGGCCCTGGCCGGATGCGCTTGACCCGGGCAACCACCTGCCGCGGCTGTTGTGGCCAGCGGAGAGGCAGGAGGGCCCCGAGTACGGCTAATCGCGGAACAACTGGTCGAGCCTTCCACGCAGAATCAGTGAAGCCGGGGTGAAGGCCGCACTCTCTAGGCCATGGACGGGCGGAAGGTGACCGGCAGCCTCTGCGGGCAGCGAATGACGTAAGACGGCATGTAGACAACGTCCTCCGCGGCGATGGTCAGCGCTAGATCCTTCAGCCGCCCAAACAGCGCGGGGAAGGCGCAGCCCAATTCCAGGCGCGCCAGCGCAGCGCCCAGGCACGAATGCGGCCCCTGGCCGAACGACAGGTGCGGGCTGTGCCGCCGGGTGACATCGAACCTGTCGGCGCCCGGACCGAAGGCCCTTTCGTCCCGGTTCGCCGCATGTAACGCCATCAGCACGGCGTCGCCGCGGCGCACCATGCATCCGTCGATCTCCACGTCCTGGGTGGCATAGCGGAACGGCAGATTGGCCGCTGAGCTGCCCCAGCGCAGAATCTCCTCGATCGCCTGTGACCACGGAACTTGGCCGCTGCGCACCAGGTGTAGTTGCTGCGGATGCGTCAGCAATGCCAGCATGCCATTGCCGATGACGCCGGTGACAGTCACGAAGCCTGCAGAGAGCACCATGAACAGCATGTCGATGAGCTCGGTGTCGGAAACGAGCTCGCCATTGTCGCGTGCGACGATCAGCGCCGAAGCCAAATCGTCGCCGAGCTGGCGCCGCTTGAGCGAGATCAGACAACGGAAGAACTCCGGGATGCGCTGCCGCGTCTGTCGCACCTCTTCGGCTGTGGCGGAGGTGTTGGCCAGGCTGTAGGTGAGCGCGACGATCTCTTCACGCTGTTCGTCCGGCAAACCGAACAGTTCGGCGATCACGTTGGTGGGCAACGGAGCGGCGAACTCGCACATCAGATCGGCACTGCCGCCGCGCTGCGCCATCTCGGCCAGGAGTTGATCGACGCGTTGTTCGATCCGTGGCGCGAGCAAGGCAATACGACTGGGCGTGAAGCTGCTGGACAGCAGGCCGCGCAAGCGCCGGTGATCGGCGCCGTGCGCGGTGGCCATGTTGTCCACTTTGCACATCCCGATCAGCGGATGATCCTCGGGAATCTCGCCGTCCTGCAGCGCCCGCCACTGTCGCCAGTCCTTGTTGAAACGCTGGTCGGAAAGCATCCGCCTGAGCGTCTGATGACGGCCTGCCGCCCACGTCACCACATCGCCAGGCAGCGACACCCGCGCCACCCCCCTCTGCCGCAGAATTGCAGAAGACAGACCATCAAGTTGCGTGGGAGCGGCCGGCACACCGATCACGTGCCGATGATCGTTTTCTACGCGCATGCCAACAACTCCCTTAAGACCCATCGCGGTGCCACTTCTCGGCGCGGATGATCCGGGCGCGGACTTGGAAAATGCCTCTTCAGGGTGCTTCGTCGTTAGAACCGGTAGGTGAGACCTGCGCCAACCAGCCATGGATCGAGCCTGGCTTTGCCTGTGAGCTTAGCGCCGGCGACAGTGACGTCGAAGTCGGGCTTCAGGAAAAGCTTCTTCACGTCGAAGTTGACGCCCCAGTGCTGGTCCACCATGTAGTCGAATCCGACCTGCAGCGCGGCGCCGAATGTGTTCTTGACCTTGAGATCATCGGCGCTGCCGGCTTGCTGATGATAGAAGATCGTATAGTTCACGCCGGCGCCGACATAGGGCTTGAAGGGGCCACAATCGGTAAAATGATACTGCAATGTGAGCGTTGGCGGCAGCAGCCAAACCTTGCCGATCTCGCCCAGCCCGCCGATCGAACCTTGGCCATCGATGTTGGCATAGGTGGTGCCGAGTATGAGTTCGGCGGCGATGTTGTCGGTGAAGAAATACGATATATCGAGTTCCGGCGTCACGCTGTTCGAATAGGAAAGACCGGAGCCGGGCACCGCGTTGACGTAGCCCGAATCCTCGGTGATCACCCCCAACGCGCGCATGCGGACCTGCCAGGGGCTTGGCGCTTCCGCGACCGGGGCTCCTACCTTCGGAACGCTCGCGGCTTGATGGATATCTGCCGCGCCGGCCTGTCCCGCAACGATGAGGACGACAGCCGCTGTTACTGCCCGCGCCACCCCAATTCGCGCTCTCCCCATACTCTTCTCTCCTTGATCTTCAGAAGCGACGCACTGCGCCTTGATTGAATCCTGCTCGCATCGATCGAGATTGACGGAGCGCTCATGCGGGACAGCCCCCGCATATGTCGTGCCAAGATGAGAAAATCATTGCGAAACAATGCGATCACTCTGAGAGGGCTGTGTCTCATGTCCGACTTCGTCGAAGATCCGACAACGAGTGCAGACGCAGCCACCGTCGGGTAGGCAAATGCAATCCCGAGTCGCCCCGGTTCTGGGACGGGAACGGGCTGTACGTTTCAAGCCCTCGGAGATTTCACGCGGTATCAGCCTATATTCACGATGCGGTCGCAGACCGGGCACCGTGGCCACCGCGGGGAGTGGCTTGCCCGCGTACCTGCCCTGACTGGCAATTCGCCGCATGACGGCGGCTCTGCACTTCGGGCGGAGAACCTGTCCCACCTTGGTGTAGATGCGCTGTTTCGATTGCAGCGTCGCTGACGAGACCGCCGTGGCACTGAAGAAGCGATCGCGGACAAGAGCTGGCAGCACCCATGTCCGGAGTCGAAAGACTCATCGGTGGGACGGACAGACCCAGATATTTCCATCGGCCGCTCGTTTTTTAAGCCGATCTTCGTATGCCAGGGTTTCGTGTGGTTGCCTGACAGCTGTTTTGATCCGTCGGACCACATCGCGCACCTGGTCTGCTCCGGCGGCGAGGCGCTTCTCCCCAAGCGAGGAACACCCGCTGTGCATGGAAGGCAGCGATGTTTTGCGGACATTTGCCGGATCCGCCGTTTTCATAGGGCACGGCAGGGTAGGTCCTTGCGGTTTGTCCTGATCGACCCGACCGTTTGGCCGCTGATGGGCCGCTAGCTGCAGCGCGTTCAGGCCTTCCGACAAGCAAAATATCTGCTACCGACATCGCCACCGGCCTGTCAGAGCTTTGAAGCACCTCAATCCCACAGGGCGCGCCAGCTGAGCGGGGCGAGCAAGAGGCCAAAGGCGATCACTGAGCCAACGGAAGGCGGGATTTGAACGCCTATGTTCTTCAGCCGGCGGCATCCATCGCCGGCGAGAGTGCACACTTTGCGCCAAGATCTTCGCTGCGTCTTGTGGAGGTCTGTGCATCGTGAAACCAGGCTCGTGCGCTGCAGCTGCATCGGCGCAATTTTCCGAAGCAGCGCATTCCCACGCGCGAAGTCATCCATCCGAGGAGAAGCTGGCGGACTGATACCTCTCCACAGTTCGTCCGCCTCAAAAAAAGAGCCCGACGATCGACTGAGCGCCTGGAATGAGGGGCATTGCTGTCCGGCAGCCGGGGCCGCAAGCGGCCGCCTGTGTGCTGTCATCGGGCACTTGAAATAACCGTCTGTTGGTAACCTGTAATCAGGCTACCCTGTAGCCGACGGGGGAAATGCGTTGGTGCTTCTTCTTGTAAATGCAGTAAGTGAGCAAATCATAAGTATTTGAGAAGCTGTGCAACCAGAATATGTGAGGTTCGCCGTTCGCATCATAAAAGATGCTTTCGCCTTCGCCTACCGGACCCCGCTTGCGGTTCGTTGCGTGATCGCAGATCGCGGAATAGGCGACTTCGGTCGTGATGCCCGGAAAGTGCTCAGCTAGCGCTTTCGATCTCGGGAAATAGGCCACATTGTCGTTCCCCGCCTTCTCGCAGATATCCCTGTGATAGGGATGCCGGCTGACAACGCCGAAGGCAGGAAATTCAGGATTGCGTTCGCAAACCATTTGCCAAAGCGTTGTAGTAAGGGTGTTCCCGTAGCGCTTGCGAAGCTGCTCAATGCTCTTCCATTCAAACGAGCAGTCCAGCGCTTCGGGACGAAATCTTCCTCCGAGGAACAAGAGATGGCGCCCACCGTAATTGGCTTCCGCCTCCATTGCCTGATGGAATGTCGGGTTCAGAGTGGACTCATTGTCCCCCAGAAGCAGGGAGCGATGCCAAGGAAGAAGGTCATGGGTAATCTCATGTGCGATGAGGAAGCGTCGCTTCAGCTCGGCTACGTCATCATCGATGAAGATTCGCTTGTCGCCTTCCTTCAGCATCAGGATACCACGAAGGCCATATTGCTGGACCACATCGACCATGCGCTTGGCCGTGCTGGTGATCTCGTTGCCAGCGAGTCGCGCCCGGTGGGCGATCTCATCCAGTAAGCTCAGGTTCGCTTTGCTATAATAGGTAAGGTCAAGCTTTTGCAGCGCGCGCACCTGCTCGAGCCGTAATGGGGGCTCTGGATTGCCGAGATCACGGAGCAGACGTGATATGTGCTCATGGATATCTCGGCGCTCAAAGTCCCCAATTATCGGCTCAATCGCGGACATGATCATCCATTCTTCTTATCGATTGAGGCCAGTACCTTGACGAAATCGTTGAGGTCGCGCCTTTCAGCCTGGCTTAGCTTCGATAGGTCGTCCGAACTCGCGGCAAAACGATGCGCCGCTTCGGTGAGATTGTCGTTCTGCGCAGACGATGCCGCGGTCAGCTGTTCTACAGCACGTGCTGAAACCCCAATGAACTCGGCTAGCTGATGAACGGTACGCGGGCCTGGAACATAGCAGGGATCCTTCTCCACCTTCTCCAATTCCGCCGCATCAACACGAATTTTGGCAGCCAACTGCGCAATGCTCAATCCGTCCTTGCGTCGAAGCTGATGCACCAACTTAAAAAGCACAACAGATTTCTGTTCGGAGGCAGCCGAAGGCTGCCCCGCAGTTGCTTGATGACGAGACTTCTCCTGCATAAGACGTCCAAGCGGAGCTGCATCGCGCAGCGGGAGTCCCGCGTCGCAATCGACATCTGGATCATGTTCGATATGGCTGCGCAGCCAATCGGCAGTGAAATGTAATTTCATGGTCGACTCCTCTTGCTAGTGTTGCACGGATAGGAAAGTCGCAGCATCCCTGCTGGAAAGCTCGAAGTATCTCAGACCTTTATGCACTCCTTCGCTATCCGCTCCAAGATCCGTCATTCCGATCGCATCTCGGTAGAAAACTTCTGCGCCAGGAAGTGAATGCAGACCGATACGGCCACCAAACTCTTCTTCCAGGCTCAAGCTGACGGCCGTACCAACGAGCACACGCCCCGCACCCTTGTAAATCGGCTCAGCAACCAGCTTTGGTCGATTCCATGGAGCCGTCGCCAGAAACTCCACGTAGATCAGCGGCACTCGCTGATGCTCGGGGTGGCGACTGAAGCAGTCTTGGCCCCCTTTGCGCGTCATCATGATGGCCTGTGTGCTGCCACCACATTCGAGCACGAAGAAATCGAACAGGAATGGATCGTCCAGCGCAACCAGCGCCTTCTTGCCCCATTCCCAATGGGCATCTTCTGCATTGACCTCCGCTAAAGTCTGAAGAGAGGCCTTGGCTTCCCTCCGACGCAACTCAAAAAGCGGCCGCCAGCGTCCCTCGATATGCGCGAGATTGGTGCTGTCCAGGCCATGATACAGATCTGCATCTTCGAACCGGCCTGTTGCGCGATTTAAGAGAAAGACGCGATCGATCAGCTCTTTCATAGAACCATCAGCTCTACTTTTTCTGACTTATCCGCGCTTTCGACAAACACCTTTTCGCCACGCGCCAGTCGATCGTCGACTGATTTGTAGAGCCGCAGCGCTTGGCGAACGAGCGCGGTTTTGGACAGCCCTTTTTCTTCACACATGGTTTCAAGGACGCTCATTTCCGCGTCCGACAAGTTAAGCGTCATCGTGCGCTTCATGGGCGCCTCCCTAACCGGCATTGTTTATGTAGCTATAAAGTCCATAATTGTCAACCAAAAAATGATGACAAAATAGCTACCAAGTAGCTAGACATTGGCTAAAAATTGCATATATGTTTTGTGCAGAATGAGAGACAAGGAGGCTTCGATGCCTGGCGTGACGAACTTTACATACAAGCTGGACGGCCGTGTGGTGGCTTCCAATGACGCCATCATTTCTGGTCGCGAGGTCCGCGCCCTCGGTGGGCTTGATCCGGCCAGCGACTATGTTCTCATCCAGATAGTGGACAGGACAACGCGTTCGATCGGCCTTGAGGAAGCGATCGACCTGCGGGAGATGCCCCACTCTGAGTTCCTTTCATTCGAAGGCGACAGGACCTTTTCTTTCACCGTCAACGAGCGTGGCTGGGAGTGGGGATCGGCGACAATCTCCGCGGCTGACATCTACCGCTACGCCAGCATCGATGAGGATCTCGAACTGATTCTGGACGGCGCCGGCGATACGGTCATTCCCGCTGACGGCGCGGTGACTCTTGGTGGACAGGGCGTCGAGCGCATCCGCAGCCACGAGGCGAAAACGGTGGTTATCAAGGTCAACGGTCGATCGCGCACGGTACCAAGGAGAAAGCACAGCTATCGCGAGATTGCACTGCTGGCCTACCCCGACGCCAACTTTGAGAAGTTCAAGTACACGATCACGTACCTGAAAGGTGTCCACGGCGCGGAAGGTGATCTGGTGGAGGGCGAGAAAATCGAAGTCAAGAACGGGATGGTCTTCAATGTCCGCCGATCTGATAAGTCGTGATCCGCATCTCAAGCGGCTGCTGGACGAGGGGTTTGAGCTCGAGATGCGCGAGCTCGTCCTTCTCGTTCACAGCGTCCCCTACGTGAAGCGCGACAGGTCGCTTGGCCGCGGCACGCTTGTCTGCACGCTCTCGCTGGATACCCAAGGCCTGACCTCGACTCCACAGACAGACCACACCATGTGGTTCACCGGAGAGACGCCCTGCCATCGCGATGGCACGCCGATGACCAATATCATCCACAACAGCAACGAGGCGACTGTCGGATCCGACATCAAGGTCCATCACTATTTCTCATCGAAGCCAGAAGGTACTGGCCAGTATGCCAACATTTACGACAAGGTTGTCACCTACGAATCTCACCTCGCCGCCGCTGCGCGGTCGCACGACAGGACCGCGAACGCGCGCACAGGCGTCACGTTAGCCAGTGCGGAGGACGATAGCCCGTTCGCAATCCCCGATTCTGCGTCAGCCCGCTACGGAATCGTCCTCGCCAATCGCAAGCTCAGAGGCCGCATCGCGATCATCGGCCTCGGCGGCACAGGTGCCTATCTGCTCGATCTCGCCGCCAAGACCCGCGTTGCCGAAATCCACATCTACGATGACGACCAACTTCTCAACCACAATCTTTTCCGCTCGCCTGGTGCTCCCGAACAGGCGCTGGCGAAGAATTTTCCCCGCAAGGTAGATTATTACGCAGCGCTTTACGCGCGTATGCACAAGGGCGTGAGGCCGCACGCCACCAGGGTCAAGGCTGACAACATTGACGAATTTGCAGGTTATGACTTCGTCTTCGTCTGTGTTGACAAGGGATCGTCGCGGCGCGTGATTGCCGAAGGGCTGGTTCGCCTGGGCATTCCATTCGTCGACACCGGCATTGGTCTTGGGCTCGATGACAACACGCTCGACGGTTGCGCACGGGCGACTTTCATTGCCCCCGGCACGCCGTGGGCGGAGGTGGCGACCCATCTGTCGTTCGGTGACGACGATGACGAGGCCGATGTGTACGGAACCGAGATCCAGACCGCCGAGCTCAATTCGTTGAACGCCATCATGGCGATCATGCGCTGGAAGCGCTGGCTGACCTTCTATCGTGATGAGCGCAACGAAAGAAACGCGACATACATGATTGAGGGCAACAACATCACGAACCGGGGGCATGATGGCTCGGGTGGATTGTCTTACAACGGTCTTTGTCGAAGATATTCCCGAACAGCTGGAAGACGGGGTTCTTTACGTGTCGCGCCAATGCCACGTTGCCCTCCACAATTGCGCCTGTGGCTGTGGCGAGGAGGTTTCGACACCGCTCGTTCCAACTGAATATGACCTTGTCATGGAGGACGAGGGCGCCTCGATCTGGCCGTCGATCGGCAATCACGACTTCCCTTGTGGCTCGCACTACATCATCAAACGTGGCCGAATCCATTGGGCCGGCAAGATGTCTCGCGAGCAGATCGAAGCCGGCCGCGCCTATGACCGCCTTCTCAAACGCGGCGCCGAGCCAAAGGGGCTCAGGGCCATCTTCGCATGGTTCAAGCGCCTGTGGATCAAGTTGATCGGCTAACCAGCGTGAGGCCGAGGGCATAGCGTGTGCGGCCACAGATCAGGTTGGCGACGCCTTGCAACAAGGGCGTTATATATTTGACAGACCCAAACGGATACCGCGATTAGGAATCTAAGGAGTTATCGCTATGTCCATTCTATCCCACCCCTACTTCCACGACGAAGCCGCCGCATTGAGCATGTCGAAGGCATGTTGTGGCCGCAGGGTCCGGTTTGCCACCACTGCGGCTCTATGGCAAAGCACTACTCCCTTGAAGGGTGGCCGTACGAAGCCGTCCAAGAAGCATCCGCATGGCTGAGCGATTCACTTTTCGTTCACTATATGAGCGCAAGCTAACGTAAGGTCATGCTGGTACCGCGTACATGCCTGAAGCCCTAGCGCCGATCACCCTCCGCGCTGGGGCTTTTCTGTGTCTCAAGAAGGTGTGAATGTTGGAGGCGCTTGAGGGACTGTTCAAGGGCAAGCCGTGATTGCTCGACCTTCAATCTAGCATCTTCCACTCCGGCGCGGGAGCGGCCAATCAAGCGGCGCGCGCTATCGACAAGCCGCTGTTCTGTTCCCCATGGATGCATCTCTTGGATCACCGGGCAACCCGTTCAAGCTCTGTCGATAGCTGGTCAGGATCAATCAAACCTCGCCCGAAAAGCGCCAGGACTTTAAGCGCTATGCGCTCGCGCTCATCCTTCCCTGCAGCCAGGTGCTTGGCACAATAGTCGTTCAGGCCTTTCGTAAGAATTGCGAGTTGGGAATCCGCCACACCGTATGCCGACATACTCGTCTCTCCAGACGGACGACGGGAAGAAGATACACCCAGAAAAAGTCAGAAACGAGTCAATTTGAAAGCGTGGATCTGTCAAATATACAATCGCCGCAACAAGCGGCTGTTCGGCAGGTTTGAGGGTGACACCGCGGCGTCGAGAGGAGATGGCCCGCGCCGTCGTTGAACGCAGCTTCTCTAAAGCTCAAGCGGCAAGAACCTACGGTGTGACGCCGAAGGTGGTCGCGCGCTAGGTCGAGCGATACGCGGCTGAGGGCTGCGCCAGCATGTGCGACCGCTCATCGACGCCGAAAGCGGTCGACCAGATTTGGCCCTGCGCCGTCAACGGCTGGCGGGCAAGGACATCGCCAAGCGTACAGGTGTTTCGCCAACGACTGTGAGCAGGGCGCCCAAGCGTCGCCGGCCTGTCACGGCTTAGGGATATGGAACCGGCCGAGCCTGTTCGCCGCGATGAGCGCGACATGCCAGTCGAGATGATCCACATCGACATCAAGAAGCTCGGTCGCTTCGATCGTCTCGGCCACCGCATTACCGGCGATCGAAAGGGACAATCCAACAGCCGCGGCATCGGATGGGAGTTTGTCCATTCTGCACCGATGACGCTTCGCGTGTGGCCTCCTCGCAAATCTCGCCCGACGAGAAGGAGGAAAGCGCGCCATTGCCTTCCTCAAGGTTTGCTTTCGCCTTCTATTCCGGTCTCGGGATGCCGTCGAGCGAGGTGCAAGGTCTTTGCCTTTGCCAAGGCTTTCCGCAAGCTCGGCTCAAGCACATCCGCATAAAGCCTTATAGGCCGACCACTTGATACAAACCGCGGGCCTATGCCGTCGCCTATCGGACCTCAGACTTCCACGCAGCCGAGTTTCCAGCCTGGCCTCACCGATAAAACTCATCGACCGCATGGCAGCCTCAAGCCACAACCTGTTGAAGCTCCACATCGAGCCGACCTTAATACATTGGCTAAAACCGCAGGGTTCTACGGCGCTGATCCAGAAGGCTTCCCTATCCATGCCATGGATGCATGCCATCCAAACAACCAAGTTTACCGATACGTCATGATGCTGCATAGCGAAGTACCGGCGGGCACCGACCGATCACTCCCTGCCTTGATCGTTAGATGAGCGCGCCAAGAGATTTCAATAGAAGGAGAGCTATGGTTGCCCCTGACTTCCAGTGGAGGCCCTAACTTCCGTTCTGAGCTCCTGTTTGGGTCGTTCTGCAAATTTGATCGGCCGTTACCATGCTGAAGAGAATTACATCTGGATAGACCGATGGCGCTTTCAATAGAAGCACTAGCCCACTGCAATATACCACCTTACCTGTCCACCAGCAAAGCGAAGTCATGAAGTTCGGGTCAAGCGGCGTTCGAGGTTTGGATTCGGAATTGCTCGGCAAGGCCAGCGGGCTTTATACCGAAGCTTTCGCCTGGCGTTTGAGTTCGAGCCAGGTTCAGCCGAATAGTTCGGTCTTCGTAGGCCGCGACCTGCGTGACAGCAGCCAAGCGATAGTCAACAATTGCATGGCGGCGTTGGCCGCAAATGGTTTCCAGCCGATCGATTGCGGCGCCATACCGACGCCTGCCCTGGCACTGTATGCACGCAGACACGGCGCGGCTGCTCTTATGGTCACTGGGTCGCACATTCCAGCCGATCGCAACGGCATCAAATTCTACGGCCCGAATGGTGAGATCAGCAAGGCGGATGAGGCCGCGATTACGCGCTTTGTGGCCGAAAGATCAAATGCATATTGCTTGCCACCCGCTCCTCTGGGAACGACGTGGCCTATCCGCCACGAACAAGCGATGGCCTCTTATCGAGAGCGCGCCAATGACACGCTGGAGCCGGGCTCCCTTTCCGGCCTGAGACTTGGAGTCTACCGGCACAGTTCGGTAGCAGCAATGCTTTTGGTGGAAATTCTTCAATCGCTCGGCGCCGGCGTGGTCGCCGTCGGGAAAACCGAAACTTTCGTGCCTGTCGATACCGAAGCCGTGGATGCAGCCACGATGCAAAATTGAAAGAATGGGTCCGCGAATTCAATCTCGATGCCATCGTGTCGACCGATGCAGACGCTGATCGGCCACTCATTGCCGATGAAAATGGCGATCTGTTTCGCGGCGATCTGGTTGGGCTCGCCACGGCTCTCTTCCTGAAGGCGGATACCGTCGTGACGCCTGTGACCTCCAATTCCGGCATTTCGAAAGCTTTCGGCTTCGACGTCCTGAGGACAAAGGTCGGGTCCCCCTTTGTCATCGAAGCCATGGAGGCGTCACATCGTGCCGGCAGCATCGTTGTCGGCTTCGAGGCCAATGGTGGCGTTCTCCTGGGGTCGGATTACACGGCGAACGGGAAGACTTTGACCGCCCTGCCGACGCGGGACTCGCTTCTCCCCATCCTGGCTGTTCTCGGTACCATGGCATCGACAAAGAAGAAGCTGTCGCAACTGCGCGAGCTCTGGAAGCTTCCGGTATGCGCGAGCGACCGGCTGCAGGATTTCTCCGCCGAAAGTTCAAGCAGATTGATGGATCGCCTCGCAAACCTAGACGCACTCCATCAATTTCTCGCCCCGTTCGGGACCGTAGCCGAAGTCGACAAAACCGACGGCTTCAGGGTGCGTATGCGCACAGGCGAGATCATACACCTGCGGCCCTCCGGCAATGCACCGGAACTGCGCTGCTATTCGGAAGCTTCGAGCGAGAGCAGAGCCACGACGATCGTCGCCTCGGTGCTGAAAAGAGCGCAGGCATTCGCGTCGCAGACGTTAGAGGGCATTTGATGAAAGTGGTTCCTGTCATCATCAGCGGCGGAGCCGGCTCGCGGTTATGGCCCGCCTCCAGGCAATCGCACCCCAAGCCTTTCCTCAAGATGGCGGACGGGTATTCGCTCATTCAGCACAGCGTCTTGCGCGCCGCTTCCATAGTGGGGGCGGCCGAGCTCGTCACCGTGACCTCCAAGGACCATCTCTTCCTCACGAAAGACCATTTTGACGAGCTGGATTCCGTCGTGCTCCCGCGCACCTTCCTGCTCGAGCCGGAGGGCCGGGACACGGCCGCCGCTATCGCCGCGGCGACCATCCACGCCAAGGCGACACAGGGGCCGGATGCAATCCTGTGCATTTTTCCCGCGGACCAGATGATCGGCGACCTGGCGGCCTTTGGAAGCGCCATCAGTCGGGCGATCGAGCATGCGGGGCAGGGGCGCATTGCAACCTTGGGCATCAATCCAGACAGGCCGGACACGGCATTCGGCTACATCGAGGCCGATGGCGAAAAAGTCGTCCGTTTCGTCGAGAAGCCGGACGTCGAGACCGCCAAATCCTATGTCGCCTCCAAACGTTTCTTCTGGAACGCCGGCATCTTCTGCTTCAAAGCGCAGGTCATGCTCGATGAGATTGCCCTGCATTGCAAGGAGGTGGTCGATGCCGTTCTCGGCAGCTACGAGAACGCCGCGATCATTGACGGCGAGCGCTTCGCCAGCATCGAGCTCTCGGCCAAGCATCTCGCTGTGGCTCCGCGCATCTCGCTCGACCGGGCGGTGATGGAAAAGGCGCTCAATCTCGCCGTCGTTCCTTGCGAGATGGGGTGGAATGACATCGGTTCCTGGAACGCAATGGCCGAACTGATCCCTCCCGACGAGAGCGGCAACAGGATCCGCGGCGATGTCCATGTAGTGGACACCGTCGACACCTACATAAGCTCGGACAAACGAGTCATAGGGACGGTTGGCGTCAGCGACCTGGTGATTGTCGATTCCCCCGATGCGCTGCTCGTTGCATCCCGCGATCGCGTCCAGGACGTCAAGAAACTGTTCGAGGGGCTCAGGGCTGCGGGACATGATGCGCACTTGCTTCACGGTACCGTGCACCGGCCCTGGGGCACCTACACGGTTCTGGAGGAAAGCGAGGGCTTCAAGATCAAGCGCATCGAGGTTAACCCGGGCGGGCGCTTGAGCCTGCAGATGCACCATCACCGCTCCGAGCATTGGGTCGTGGTCAGCGGCACTGCGAAAATAGTCAACGGCGACCAGGAGCTACTCCTGACCACCAATCAATCCACCTATATCCCGTGCGGCCACAAACACCGGCTCGAGAACCCCGGCAATATTGGCCTGGTTATAATTGAGGTCCAAAGCGGCGAATACCTCGGCGAAGATGACATTGTGCGATTTGAGGACGTATACGGTCGAACCTGACAGTCCTACGTCTACAGGTCGTGATCAGATCGTTGAGGTTTCCCTTTCCTCGCCACGCGCAAGGCTATTGTGCATTGCACAGAATCCGACCCGCGGCTACACGTCCGTCCGCTGCGGGAATCGGGCTTGGATCCCAGCGGCGGGGCAGCGAGATCCGATGCTTCGTCGATATCGCATTCATAGCTGAGGACCTTCATGACCCTTTCGAGCCCTGACAAATCCGGCACCGCTAGTCTCGAGGCCATCGCGCGAGACGGCGGCGTGCTGCGCCGCATCGCCGTGCGCATTCCCACCTATCTTTCGGACACTCGGGAGAACCCGGCATGGCTGCCGATGTTCGTGCTGGCCCGCACCATGCCGGCCCGCAGGATGCACTGGCGTGGGGCAAAGCCGGTTTGCGTGTCGCAAAAGGCCCACGACACGATGTTTGCCGGCGTCAATCGCCAGGACGTTGTCGAGGCGCTGCGGTCGGACGGGCTGTTTTGCGGGCTCGTCCTTCCGACTTTCATCCATGAGGAGATCGCCGCCTTCGCCCGGTGCACGCCTTGTTTCGGCAATTTCGATCGCCGTCTCGAATTCATGCCTGAGGACCATGCCGAGGCCGAAAAGCGTTTCGGCCGCTCCTTGCTCAGCGGCCACTATTTCGAACGCATCCTCGGCTGCGAGGCAGCGGTCGCCCTCCAGAACGACCCGCTTCTGCTCGACATCGCCGCGCATTATCTGGGCGCTCAGGCGAAACTGATCACCACACGCGTGTGGTGGAGCTTTCCCACCGGCCAGGCTTCCGACGCCGACAAGAACCGTGCCTCGCTGGGGAAGTATCATTTCGATCTCGATGACTGGCGGATGCTGAAATTCTTCTTCTATCTGGCGCCGGTCGACGAGGGCACCGGCCCGCATGTCTATGTCCGGGGCAGCCACAAGCGGCGCATCCTCAAGCATCAACTGACGCTGCTCGTCGGCCATCCCGCGCATGAGGTTCTCAACGTCTATGGCGATGACAGCCCCGTCACGCTGACCGGCGAGGCCGGCCTCGGATTTGTCGAGGATCCGTTTGGCTTCCATATGGGCACCGTGCCTTCGCGCACGCCACGATTGATGATGGAAGTCGGCTTCGGCGTGTCGCCGCCCTCGCGCCGGCGCTTCCATGGCGAGCCGGTCATTCGCTGATCTCGCAAAGTGCTGAAAACAGCTTTCCCCAGATCACACGCCTGGTTCTCCCTTGGGCTAGCTGGTGCCATGGCGTCGTCATGGGATCAGCTGGCACACTGGATCGAGGTCATCCGACCCCGGTTGGGCCTCGACTGACCCAGATCAAGGCCATGTTCTTGTCGGCGTGGTCTGATCGGCCAGTTCTTCAGGGGAAACGCATGTGCTGACCGAAAGCCTGATCGTCGCTCCCATCATCTTTACAATCCGGACCATACGGCGGGCAAATGACGCTTCACCAGCCAGGAACCGACGCGAGAAACGCGCCTGAGGCGATGCGGCGGGCCATGGATCGCAGCGCGATCGATGTGCGACATACGGCTCGAATCCAGCAGCGTTTCGCGAAGAGAGCCGACGCGCAGGCGGCACGCTGATGCCCGGCCTTGACGACAGCTTCGACATCATTGTCGTTGGCGCCGGGCCGGTCGGTCTTTCCTTCGCCGCATCGCTTGCCCACAGCGAGTTCAAACTGGCGGTTGTCGAAGGACAGTCCCTGGAAAGACTGGCAAGTCCGGCTTTCGACGGTCGCGAGATCGCGCTCACCCACGCCTCGATTGGCATCCTTTGCGAGCTCGGCGCCTGGGATGTTATCCGTGCTTCGGACAAGTCACCGCTTCAAGGCGCACGCGTCCTCAACGGATCGAGTCCCTTTGCGCTGTGTTTCGATTCACCGGGCCGATCCGCAGAACCACTGGGCGTTCTGGTCCCGAATTGCCGGATCCGCGATGCCCTTTTCAAGATCATCCGCTTGCAGGGCCATGTTCGGCTGCTGTGCGGCCACTCGGTCGTGCGTGCAACAAACAGCCGCCAGCGAGCAGTTATAACGCTCTCCAATGGCAGGCAGCTGACCGCTCGGCTTCTCGTTGCCGCCGATTCGCGTTTGTCCGCCACCCGCAATCTGCTCGGCATCGGCGCCGATATCAATCGGCTTGGCAACTCGATGCTGATTTGCCGGGTGAGGCACGAGCGCCCCCACCATCAGATCGCGATCGAATGGTTCGATCATCATCAGACGATAGCGATGTTGCCCCTCGCCAAGGGCGTGTCGTCGCTGCTTTTGACTTTGCCCTCAAACGAGGCCGAAGGACTGCTTGCCCTTGATGACGAGTTGTTCCTGATGGAGTTGACGAAACGCTGTCGAGGCCGCCTCGGCAACATGAGCCTGGCAAGCCAACGCCATATCTATCCGTTGGTCACGACCTGGGCGCACAGGTTCCGGGCGCCGAGCGCCGCATTGATCGGCGACGCTGCCATCGGCATGCACCCGGTGACCGCGCATGGCTTCAACATCGGCCTCGGCGGCCAGAAGCAGCTCGCCCGTGGTATTCAGACAGCATGGCGCGACCGTCGCGACATTGCCGATCCCGACATGCTCCACAGATATGAAAGCCGACTGCGCCTGTCGGCCGCGCCGCTCTACCATGCTACGAATATTCTCGTCGGTCTCTACTCAAGCGAGCATCCGGCAGCACGGCTTGCAAGGCATGTGGGGCTGCGCCTCGGACAACATCTTCCCTTTGTCCGTTATGGCATTGCGGCCATGCTGAGGCGGTGAACCCCAGTCACAGTGGCATCGTCCGCGTGCCGGCCTAGCAGGCTGGCGAGTGTGGTTCGATGTGAGCGGTCGCGGCTGCGCGGAATCGTCGATCGCCGCAAGAGCATGACGCCTTCCTCCCCTTGTATAGGCGAAGGCGTGCTCTGCTCTTTCAGGCGTCTGTGTTCCTAGTGCGGACGACGAGGTATCTGGGCCGGTCAATCGGCTTTCGGTGCTGATTATGGCAGGGCCGCCCCTCTACTGAGCGATCGGTCAGGATTGCTCTGTCTTGGAACGAGAGAGGACCGCCGCGATTTTCGACCCGCGCAGCGCCCAGCCGGTTCCCTGGTTGCACGCTTGCCGTTCCATGGTCAGCCGCATCCGGCGCAGCCGGCACACGAGGTGGGCGACCGAACGAACCGCAGGGGCGACGATCCGAAGGAGCCCAATTGCTCCACAATGGGCCTCGCGGCTGACGGAACGCGGCTGATCGACGCGATGGAGAAGGCCAACTGGGTCCATGCTAGGGCGGCTCGTATCCTCGGCCCCACGCCGCTGCAAGTCGGCTATGCTCTGCGCCGGCACGGAATTGAGGTGAAGAAGTTCTAAACGCCTGGATGATGTCAGGTCGCGAAGTCGCCCCCGGCCGTTGTGACCCTAGACATGCGGCACCTCTCGCGAGCGAGTTCGCTTCGTCAATGTCGGGGGCCGAGACATTGGGCGATGACACCTTTGTGAGTTGGCATAGGATTGGACGTTGAAGCGCATTCTGGAACAGAGTTTGAAATGGCCGAGTTGAGCCCGCTGCGCCGCCTGAGCGAGGACATGACGGTCTGCAACAACGATCGCACATCCACACGGTAGCGAAGGTGTTCCGTTTCTCCGGAACGACGATGCGCGCCGTCTTGTACGTCTCCTTCGCGATGTAAGTGATCACGCCGCAAGCTCAGATAGCTGAAGGTGGAGTTCGCACAGGAGGTGCGGTGTCTCCTTCACCCTCATCGCCGCCGCCCGACCCTCCATCATCCAGATCGGCTACTGGGCCAGTGTGCCGACAGGCTGTCGGATGGGAGGTCGACCTCGTCACCACGGCGATCGCCCGGCAACAACAACCCATTTCCCTGTACCGGGATGAAATCGGTACCTGATAATCGTCTCGCCCCGACTGATAGCGGGCACTACATGAAGCTGGGAACGCAAACGCCCCTCACGCAGGTCGTTCTCGAGAGGCAGCAATTCAAAGCCGGTGGCGGGTGCTTCCCGGGCGACACGCTCCACGACCGCTTGAAGACCGTCATGAAATCGGAAGTGCCGATCCTGAAGCGACGCGCCGATTGGGTTGGGTTGAACTATCCCAGGGAATGATAGAGAGCTGGATGTGCAGCAGAGCCTCGCGGACCGCGGGGACGAGCCCTTCCGCACGGCGTGTTGGGACAAGTTCACGGCCTCTGATGATAAATAGCTCGTCGCGGAAAAAGTCGCGCACCGGCTTTAGCCCGTAGAGCATTCACATCAAGGCCCTTGAAGCGCACGGTCGATTTTTCCACGGCATGGATGTGAAGTATCCGAACAATCGATTTTGCGACGTTTATGGAGTGCTGCATTTCTGAAGTAGACGTCTAGCATCAAACGAGGCCATGCTCACTCGAATATGTTCTTCGGACGTTGCGCAAGCTCCATCGATCCGGCTGACGCAACCAAGCCAGGCCGCTTGGAGGCATACCACCGGCAAAAGCTCCGTACGCTTTCCAGACTGGTCGAGATCGGATCGCGTGGCGCCTAACCCAGGAAACGGCAAGAGGAAGTTATTCCATGCGCTTCCCAAAGTACGCCGGGAGACTATGCGGGAAATGAGCTGGAACTTGCAGACAACGTCGAATTCGCCGAATTCTTTGAAAAAGCCATTTTTAGGAAGGCGGCTTACATAGAGTTGCTGCGCCGCTTCATCCAGGGCTGACATCGTAGGTCAACCCCAGCCGAACAAACCTTGGAACGGAAACACTTGCATGACCCATCCAATGCCTTCACCTAGCCCATTTGTGATCCTTGCGATGCCGAGGGCGGGTACGCATTACTTGGAAGAACTGCTGAACGAGCATGCGAGCGTACTGAGCAATGGTGAGTTGCTCAACCCCTATGATACTAACTGGGTCGATAAGGACCGCTTTCTAGGCAGCGATCGCGAGCTCCTCGAGCTTGCCTACTTGCGTTATCCCAACGCAACCGACAAGAAGGTGACGCGCGTCGGTTGCAAGATCAACGAACCTCAGTTTCGCGAGCGTCCGGGCTTTTTTGCTGAGCTCGCGCGTTGGCCATGCCTGAAGGTCATCCTTCTAGTTCGCAGAAACACATTGGAATCGCTACGATCGCTGACACAGGCGAGGCAAACCCGCCAATGGCTTAAGTACATTTCGAGCAACGACGCGAATCCATGCGTCAAACTGACAGTCGCCTGCTGCGAGGCTTATTTCAAGACCGCCGATGAATTCCACAATCTCGTCGCGCGCTCCTTCGCGTCCACCGACTTGCATGTGGTCGAGTACGAGAGCCTTCTTGGCGAACCCTCTGCGTGCTTGGCAACAATTTGGGAGTTCCTGGGGATTCCAGCGGTTCGGCTCTCTGGTGCCACTATTCTTAAGCGGCAGGAAGCGCGCCCCCTGGACCAAACGATAGAGAATTTCGGAGAGTTGCGGCGTCACTTCGCAGGCGGACCTTACGCGCGATTCTTTGAGGTTGGTGACCGTCTGAATAGTCGGCGCAGCGGAAAGCGAGAGACTGCCCTTCCTTAGCCTCCGGGATACCGACGTCGACGAGCTCGCTCGCCCTTCCGACAGTAGTGCAGCGCTGAATTCAGGGCGAAAAAGCGGCTCGACGATGAAGGGCAGCATGGGCATCCAAACCTAGAGACCGCACACCCGCAAGGCACCGGCACCACCATCACCGCTTCTCGCAATCGGCACGTCCGTGTTCATACGGCCATCGCGTAAGACATTCCAGGCCGAGCGAAATAGGGATGCCGCCGGCGAAGCAAGCGCCGGAAATGGCAATAACGGCTCGAATGGCCTCCTGTGCTCGCAATACCGGGAAGCAGCACGAACATTCGCATTGGTATGGCGATGCCGGGAGTTGCTGCGTGAGACGGCGCGGGCGCACGAAATTGTCATTCACGCCGGATCGACGTGCGCATGCTTGTGTCGGTCCCGCCGAACCTGTCGGTATCGGGTGCGGTGCAGCGCCTGAAGGGACGCAGTTCACACAAGCTGCTGAGCGAGTTCGGATATTGCGCAAACGCTACTAGGGCCAGCATCTGTGGGCGAGGGGTCATTGGGTTGCCACAAGCGGCAATATTACCGACGAAATGTGGGGAACCAGACGCCGCCCGAGCCTGACGACAATATCAACGTGACGTGAGTTCGCGCCCTGTCCGCCGGACGGCGGAGCGATCCGGCTTTGAGCCGTAAGCTGAAGCCACCGGTTTTAGCCAGTGAAGCATTCACCCGATGCTCAGAAGGTAGCCGGGAAACTCCCTCAACGCGCGGCATGGGCTTCCCGGACAGCAGTGCAGAAATGACAAAGCCGGGGCGACAATGTCGGACAGGCGACGTATCTGTTTACGCTATCTGCTTGTTCCAGAATGACCTTTTATTCGGAACGGCACATGCTTGGTTGTCCGCGAGTCATCACCGAGCGAGTCTGGACACCCCATGCCTTTGCCGATCCTTGCACTTGCCATTGCATCCTTCTGCATAGGCACCACCGAATTCGTCATCATGGGACTGCTGCCGGAGGTGGCCGCCGATCTCGGCGTTTCAATTCCATCGGCCGGCTTGCTCGTCACCGGCTACGCGCTGGGCGTTGTCATCGGCGCACCGATCGTCGCTGTGGCGACGGCCCGCCTGCCGCGCAAGCCGGTGCTTGTCGGCCTCGCTACGCTCTTTGTCATCGGCAATCTGTTCTGCGCGCTTGCGCCCAATTACTGGCTGCTGATGGCGGCGCGCGTCTTCACCGCTTTCGGCCATGGCGCCTTCTTCGGCATCGGCTCGGTCGTCGCCGCGAGTCTTGTGCCGCGCAACAAAAGGGCGAGCGCGATCGCGCTCATGTTCGCCGGTCTGACGCTCTCCAACATACTCGGCGTCCCCTCCGGCACCGTGCTCGGCGAAGCCTTCGGCTGGCGCGCCACCTTCTTTGCCGTCGTTGGCATCGGGCTGGTCTCGGTCGCGGCCATCGCCTGGCTGGTGCCTTCGGATGTCGCCGAGCCGAGCGGTGGCCTGCTCGCTGAATTGCGCGTGCTCGGCAAGCTGCAGGTGTGGTTGGCGATGGTGATCGCCTCGCTTGCATCGGCCAGCCTGTTCGCGGTTTTCACATACATCAAGCCTTATCTCACCGCCGTCTCCGGCCTGTCGACGGCGACCGTCACCTGGGTGCTGCTCTTGTTCGGCGCCGGCATGACGATCGGCAACCTCATCGGCGGCAGCCTAGCCCAATGGAGGCTGATGCCGACGGTAATCGGCACGCTTTTCGCCATGGCCTTGATGTTCGTCATCTTCGCCAAATTCGGTGCGATAGGGATGGTTGCCATAGCCATCGTCTTCCTATGGGGTATGCTGATCTTCATCGTCGTGCCGCCGCTGCAGATCCGCGTCATCGAGGCGGCTGCCGAGGGCCCGAACCTGGCCGCCACGCTCATCCAGAGCGCCTTCAATGTCGGCAATGCCGGCGGCGCTTGGATCGGTGGCCTCGCTATCTCCTGGGGCGTGTCCTACGCCCGGTTGCCGCTGGTAGGTGCGGCGCTGGCGCTGCTAGCCGTCGCCGCCGCTGTGCTGCTGGAGTCAGTCGACCGCCGTACTGTCCCGCAGACGCGGCCGGCGGAATAGCCGCTCTGCGCATGGTAAGTCGGCACCGCCGAAATTCTGGGCTGAATACGAAGGGTAAGGCGATGCGACGACATTCCGAGATGCGCGAAGATACATCCACCTGTTTGCAATTCCCCTGCCTGCTTGGAGTCCGGCGCACGCTGGATCACTGACATCTTCCTGAGTTCGGACGATGTTGTCGCGAGGCAGGAAGGGGATGAGCTTGGAATTGAGCCTGGATGCCAGTGTGTAGGCGAGGTTGAGCTCGCGGTCGGTTTGACGCTCATTGCAGATCAGTCCGCTCGATGCACGACATGCGGCTCGACTCCAGCAGCGTCTCACCAAGAGAGCCGACGCGCTGGCGGCACGTTGATGGCCGGCTGTGACGACGGCTTCGACATCATTGTCGTTGGTGGGTCGGCCCTTCCTCCACTTGATCGCTGCTTCGGCACGAGGCGCAGACACGCCGCTGGCGGCCGCTCTTGAGGCAGGTTGTGTCACCGACAGCCGCCATCGCTGCCGTCGCATTATCGGGCCGATCGAGGAAGACCAGAAGGTTTAGATCAGGGCTTTGAAACGCATGGTGTTAACATCCACAGTGTGGATGCTCGCCATCTAAACAATCAATTTTACCAATCCGAGCGGGTCATTCATAGACCGCCGCACATGACGTACACCGCCGTTGCACCACCGCGTGAGGTACACAAAAGAACCCGAAAAAAAGGAAGTCTTCGCATGCGCTCTGACGTGCAGTGGAGGTTGTGCTGGGAAAATGAGTTGCGGCTTACCGATCATCTCGAACTCTCTGAGTTCTTCCGGAAGATCTATGAGCCTGTCGGAGCCTTTAGTGCAAAGGCATTCGCGGGCGGTCGAAGTTGGGCCGGTGCAAGGCCGGAGGTCCGCGCAATCGGCTATGATGTGCACGGGATAGCGGCTCACTTGGGCGTGCTGCGCCGATACATCAAAGTGGGCGACGCTGATCTCCTTGTCGCTGAACTCGGTCTATACGGGGTGCGTCCGGATCTTGAGGGGCTAGGAATCGCCCATTCGATCAGCGCGATGTATCCAGTGCTGCAGCAGCTTGGCGTTCCATTCGCTTTCGGCACGGTTCGGCACGCGCTCCGGAACCATCTTGGCAGGTTCTGCCGCAAAGGCTTGGCGAGCATTTTGTCGGGCGTTCGCGTGCGTTCAACCCGCCCGGACGTGTACCCAGATCTGCCTCCCACGCGAATCGACGACGACGTGCTCGTCATGGTGCTCCCAATTGGACGCTCAATGAGCGAGTGGCCGGCCGGCACTTTGATCGATCGGAACGGTCCAGAGCTATGAAGAACACCCGCAATGATATCAGTCACCGCGACCCGCCCCTCATCGCATTGACCGATCTGAACCCAGCATTGACCGCGGATTTGTTGTCCGCTCGCTTCCTCAAATGTACTGAAAAATCTGACATCTCATGAACCTCTTTGTCCCGGCCAGTATTGTCGCCGTCTGCTCTTATGCGCTGCTGTCGACCGTCTATAAGACCGCGCAGGTGCTTTATACCCTGCCTGCAGACGTACCGCCGTCCTCGGGCGAACCGGCCGGCTGTGAGCCTTGGCCGAGCGTCGATGTCATTATCCCGTGCTACAACGAGGCACCTCGCACCCTCTCGGACTGCCTGGCTTCCATTGCAAGTCAGGACTATGCCGGAGAACTGCAAGTCTATGTTGTTGATGATGGTTCTGGAAACCGCGATGCCCTCGTAGGTGTGCACGAGGAATACGCGCGCGACCCGAGGTTCAATTTCATTGCGCTCCCAAAGAATGTCGGAAAGCGCAAGGCACAGATTGCGGCGGTTCGCCGCTCGTGCGGAGATTTGGTGCTCAATGTAGATTCGGACACGATACTCGCACCGGACGTCATCACAAGGCTTGCGCTAAAGATGCAAGATCAAGCGATCGGCGCCGCCATGGGCCAGTTGGCGGCTAGCAATCGCAATGAAACTTGGCTGACGCGGTTAATTGACATGGAATACTGGCTCGCCTGCAACGAAGAGCGGGCAGCGCAGGCTCGGTTCGGTGCCGTCATGTGTTGCTGCGGTCCGTGTGCCATGTACCGGCGAACCGCGCTTGTTTCGCTGCTTGATCAGTACGAGACGCAGCGCTTTCGAGGGAAACCGAGCGACTTCGGTGAGGACCGCCACCTTACGATCCTGATGCTGAAGGCAGGCTTTCGAACAGAATATGTCCCGGAGGCCGTCGCGGCAACAGTCGTTCCCAACAGCATGGGGCCTTATCTGCGCCAACAACTTCGCTGGGCTCGGAGCACGTTCCGTGACACGTTGCTGGGGCTCCAACTGCTGCGCGGCCTTAATATCTATCTCACATTGGATGTGATTGGGCAGAACCTTGGCCCATTATTGCTGTCATTGTCGCTCCTGGCGGGGCTCGCGCAATTCCTAACGACGGGTACCGTGCCTTGGACGGCGTGCCTGACGATTGCGGTCATGACTATAATTCGCTGCAGCGTGGCAGCGTTTCGTGCGCGCCAACTTCGATTTCTCGGATTCTCGCTCCACACACTCATCAACATTTTTCTCTTGCTCCCATTGAAAGCATACGCGCTGTGTACATTGAGCAATAGCGATTGGTTGTCGCGAGGCTCTGCGGCCAATGTGCCAAACATCGGCGGCGCCGTTCCAAAGCACAACTTGGTGGGATCTGACGCAACTTACAGCGAACAGCAATAGTCACGTAGGTGGAAGAGCTTTGAGCCAGGACCAGGAACATCAAGTGTTGAGTCGGAAGTTGGGCCCAGAGGATTTGCGGCGGCTCGAGACTGGTCCGATCGAACGGAAGTCTCACGGGCAAACAAGCGCGAAAAGCTCCCTGCCTGGCCCTCTGTCGACCGTGGCTGTCGATTTTGCCGGCGTAACCAAGTCGTATGGGAACAAGGCCGTTGTCGACGAACTGTCGTTCAGCGTTGCGTCGGGCGAGTGTTTCGGCCTCCTCGGACCAAACGGCGCGGGCAAAAGCACGATTGCGCGTATGCTCCTTGGCATGACATGCCCTGACGCGGGCACGATCACAGTGCTCGGCGTCCCGGTGCCGGCGCGAGCTCGGCTGGCACGCAGGGGCATTGGCGTGGTCCCGCAATTCGACAATCTTGACCAGGAATTCACCGTACGCGAGAACCTGCTGGTGTTCGGCCGCTACTTCGGCATGAGCACACGCCAGAGCGAAGCAGTCATCCCGTCCCTTCTCGAATTCGCTCGCCTCGAGCGAAAGGCGGATGCGCGTGTCTCGGAACTGTCCGGCGGGATGAAGCGATGCCTGACGATGGCGCGGGCGTTGATCAACGACCCCCAGCTCATTGTGATGGACGAGCCGACAACCGGCCTCGATCCGCACGCGCGCCACCTGATTTGGGAGCGGCTGCGCGCCCTGTTGGCATGCGGCAAGACGATTATCCTGACGACGCATTTCATGGAAGAGGCTGAGAGATTATGCGATCGGCTGTGCGTGCTCGAAAGAGGTCGCAACATCGCCGAAGGCCGCCCGCAGGCGCTTATCGACGAGCATATAGGATGCCAGGTCATGGAGATCTACGGCGGCGATCCGCACGAGTTGCATTCGCTGGTCAAGCCACATTCTCAGCGCATCGAGATCAGCGGCGAAACCCTTTATTGCTATGGGCCAGACCCTGACCAGGTGCGCACGCAACTGCAGGAGCGTGCAGGTCTGCGTCTTCTTCTGCGCCCAGCCAATCTCGAGGATGTTTTCTTGCGGCTGACCGGGCGCGAGATGGAGGAGTGAACGATGATTGAAGGTTTTGCCGCGGCGCTGCCGGCCAATGCGTGGAACTGGGTTGCGGTGTGGCGCCGCAACTATCTGGCATGGAAGAAAGTCGCACTCGTGTCGATTCTCGGTAACCTCGCCGATCCGATGATCTATCTTTTCGGACTCGGCACCGGACTCGGCATAATGGTCGGCCACGTTGACGGTGCGTCGTATATCGCCTTTTTGGCGGCCGGTATGGTCGCGGTAAGTGCGATGACCGCCTCTACCCTCGAAACATTGTACGCGGCTTTCGCTCGCATGCATTCTCAACGCACATGGGAAGCCATGCTGTACACGCACGTTACCCTCGGCGACATCGTTTTGGGTGAACTGGCCTGGGCAGCCACCAAGGCCTTCCTGGCCGGTACGGCAATTACGATTGTCACCGTAACGTTGGGCTATGCAGCCTGGCCGTCCGTCCTCTATGCGCTGCCAATCATTGCTCTGACGGGGTGCGTATTTGCGAGCCTCGCGATGATCGTCACCGCACTTTCGCCCAGCTACGATTACTTCGTATTTTACCAGACGCTTGTGCTTACACCTATGCTGTTCCTGTCGGGCGCCGTTTTCCCATTGAATCAGCTGCCTGACGCCTTTCAGAAGATAGCGCGATGCATGCCGCTGTCACATTCGATCGACCTCATTCGACCTGTTATGCTTGATCGCCCGATCGCCGGCATCGCCCTGCACATCGGTGTGCTCGGCCTATACGCACTGTTGCCATTCTTTCTCTCGATGGCGCTGTTGCGCCGCCGACTGATGCGCTGACGCGAAAGAGAGAAGGAGATAAATCATGCCCTATGAGCGCAAATAAAAACGACATCGCCAGCATGTGCCGCGAAGGGTTTGGCTGGCGTCAATACAATCTCACAACGCTATGGGACCGGCGTCTCGAGCACAGAATCTTATGTTGATCCCGGCGGACCCAAGAGGATTTCTTTGAGGTCAGTGATGTCTGACTGGCGTTCGCCGGGACGAATGACAACGCAGCCGGTCTTTCTGATCGAACGGCCTCGAGACAGGCCAATTTAGTATTCTTGTACGACAAACGGAGAGCCAGATGCTGTGTCTAGGATTGAACGGCGGATTGGACAAAGTCCATGAAAACAGGTTTCAGATTCCAAACACATTCATGCACGATGGCGCTGCGGTGCTCGTCCGGGACGGACAGGTCATTGCGGCAGTAGAAGAAGAGCGCCTCAATCGGATCAAACATTCCAACAAGCTCCCAATTAGCGCGGCTCAATACTGTCTTTCAGCAGCCGGGGTTCAGCTCAGCGAAATCGATCGTGTGGCGTTCTACGCTACCGAAGCCTACTCGAATGCCATGCTAGAAAACATGCTTGTTTCCCAGCCGGATGCCTCCATTCCGTTGGATGCTAAACTGTTGGTGCAGAAGCTGTTGGCGCAGGAATTCGGTACCGAACTCGACGCTTCGCGTATCTCATTCGTAAGTCATCATCAGGCGCACGCCGTGAGTGCTTTTGCAATGTCGGGCTTCGAGCAAAGTCTGATTTTTGCGGTCGATGGCTCTGGTGATTTCCTGTCGGGCCTAATGGCGATAGGATCCGGTACTGAAATTACGCAACTCGCGACTTTCCCGGAGAACAATTCCCTTGGGCAATTTTATCTCGAGACGATCCGGTATCTCGGCTACGGCTTGTTCGATGAATACAAGGTAATGGGGCTAGCCCCCTACGGCGATCCCGTTGCCTATCGCGAACTTTTCGAGCAGTTCTATGAACTCTCAGCAAACGGCGAGTATCGCGTCCACCTGGACCGCATCGGTCCGACTTTGCTCCGCAGCATTCAGGTGCGGAAAAAGGGAATGCCATTCACCCAGCAGCACAAGGATGTGAGTGCGTCGTTACAGGAAGCGCTCGAACGCATCGTGTTTCACATTCTTCGGCATTATCGTGAGGCCACCGGGATGACGCGGTTATGCCTGGCCGGCGGAGTTGCGCACAATTGCTCCATGAACGGCAAGCTCCTCTATTCAGGACTTTTCGAAGACATCTTCGTGCAGCCTGCATCGCATGACGCTGGGTGCGCATTAGGCGCTGCACTAATCGCGTCTAATGAGCTGGGCCGCCCCGCGCCGCGTGCGCGATTGCAGGAGGTTTATTGGGGGCCGGATCTCGCGAGTGATCACGCTGTCGAAGAGGAACTAAAGGCATGGGCGGGGCACCTGGAGTTTGAACGCACCGAGGAAGTGGCGGATAGGGCAGCCGAGTGGATGGCCGGTGGGGCCGTGATCGGCTGGGTGCAAGGTCGTTCGGAGTTCGGGCCGCGCGCGCTCGGAAATCGCAGCATTCTTGCCGATCCCAGGCCCGCCACAAACAAGGACCGGATCAACGCTATGGTCAAGAAGCGGGAAGGGTATCGCCCGTTCGCCCCATCTGTGCTGGAGGAGGATGCGCGCGAATTCTTTGACCTTCCGGGGAGTGCGGGCGAATTTCCGTTCATGAACTTCGTAGTTCGTGTGCACGATTCCAAACGTGGTTTGCTCGGCGCCATCACGCACGTCGACGGTACGGCTCGGCTGCAAACAGTATCGCGCAAGGCCAGTCCTGCCTACTGGAACGTTATCAATGCCTTCAAGCAGCGGACTGGCATTCCAATGCTGCTCAATACGTCCTTTAACAACAATGCCGAGCCGATCGTAGATTCAGTTGCAGACTCGATTGCCACGTTCTTGACGACAGAGCTGGATGGACTTGTGGTCGGGCCGTACCTCGTCAAAAAACGGGCCGCAACGCTGCAGGACTGGACTGCGCTCGCGGTTTCATTGCCGCCATATGTATCCCTGCATAAAGTCCGCGCATACACGGCGCAGGATCGCCAGGAGACCGTCTGCGAAATCCGAACGGATAACCGTGACTGCGCGCGTATCTCACATGACTTGTTCGATCTGCTGACGCGGATCGAAGGCGAGGCCGTGCTCGCAGAGCTCCTCGACACAACCACGATGGATCAAGCCCAGCGCGAGGCTCTCACATCAGAGCTGAGACGGTTGTGGGAGCAGCGCCACGTTCGGATGCACCCCTCACAAGCTGCTCGCGTCCACCAAAAATGATGCCAGAGCCTGGACGACCGATACCAGCTGCCGAAACACCGGTGCGTCCAAGCACCTTCATATGACAAGCCGCTTGGTGCGGGGGATCCGGAGCAATTGGCCGAACACCCGGATCCTGATCCATAGCCATTTATTGCAGTCCGCAGGTTTTTCGACTGGTGCCGGGCCAATATATCGACTTCAGCCTCGGCCTGGCGCTCACCATGAGCTTGCGCAAGGCATGGCGCGGATCTGGAGCCCCGCACAATGGCGCGCTTCGAAGCGTCCCGGCGAAGGGCGAGTCCGAAGGTCAAATTCGTTCACGGAGCCGGCAGTTGGAGCCGCGTCGAACGCGTCATCGCCTCGTGTCGAGGGCAGCGAATGAAAGCGTGGCCAAGGCGAGCTGTTCTCAAGCTGCGCCACGCGTCGCTGAAGTATTTCCGCGAGGAACGTGGAATTGCTAGCGTGACGCGAACCTCAGTTGGCACGCCGATCTAAACCATGCGAGTTCGACTGGAGCGCCGCGGCCTATCGCGCGGGCAGCCGAGTTGGCCGTTCGCAGACGGTGCCAGTTTATCAGTCTTGGATCGGTGGGGCGGGCTCGGGCATCGACTTCGGACATGCTCTTGGCTTTCGGCAAGAGTAGCTGCAAACTGGTCCAGTTGGGAGGAAAAGAAATGGTCCAGTTTCCAGGTCCCGGCGGCTCAAACCGCTCGTACGGCATGGGTGCGCGCCAGATCTACGAATCGCTTCGCGAGCAGATCCTCAGAGGCGTCTACGACGCCGGCAGCCAACTGCCCTCCTCACGTGGTCTCGCCGAGGAACTTGGAGTCTCGCGAACGACCGTCACCGCTGCCTACGAGCAGCTGGCGGCGGAAGGTTTCATCGACGTCCGTCAAGGCGCGCGCCATCGTGTCGCATCCTCGCTGATCGGACCTGAGCTAACCGCCAATCCCCCAAAACGGGCCGGCCCGGGTCACTTGTCGAACTATGGCGAACGGCTGCGTGGCACTCCGCGCTGGCCGGATCACCTGCCCAACAGGCTGAAGATCGATTTCCGATATGGCGACCTGGCGCCCTCAGATTTTCCGGCACCGGTTTGGAAGCGCGCGATGAACGCGGCTATCGCGCAGCGGCCTGCACGGCTCGCCTACGACCATCCGTGCGGTTCGCGCCGGCTGCGCCAGGCGCTTCAGGGCTATCTCTGGCGCGCCCGTACTGTGCGCTGCGACCCTGAGCAAATCGTCATCGTCAATGGGTCGCAGCAGGGGCTCGATCTCTGCGCGCGCCTGCTGCTCGACCCAGGGGACAGCTTCGTCATCGAGGACCCCTGCTACAGGATGGCACGCCAGGTCTTTGCCAGTACAGGTGCCACGCCGGTTCCGGTCGAGGTTGACGAGCATGGCATGCAGACGGAGCAACTGGCGGGGCTCGCGGCTCGGCTGGCCTATGCGACGCCATCGCATCAGTTTCCGCTCGGCGGTGTCATGCCGATCGCGCGGCGGCATCAGCTTCTGGAATGGGCGCGGGACGAGGGCGCCTACGTCATCGAGGACGACTACGACAGCGAATATCGCTACGATATCAGCCCCGTTCCCCCACTGCACAGCCTGGAGGATCATGGGGCCGTCATCTACCTAGGCACCATCTCCAAGACGCTCTCGCCGATGCTGCGCATCGGCTATCTCGTCGTCCCGGTGGAATTGCAGCAGGTTTTCGAAACCGCCAAGCAGTTTGCCGACCGGCATTCTCCGATGGCCGAGCAGGAGTCATTGGCCTCTCTGATCGAGAGCGGCAGCTATGAAAGCCATGTTCGCCGCGTGCGCCGCCTCAACGGCGAGCGCCGGGAGGTGTTGCTGACCACCATGAAACGGAGTTTTCAAGATAGGATCGCCGTCCAAGGGGCAGAGGCCGGACTGCACGTCGTCATATGGTTCAACGACCTGCCGCGGTCGCGCGAAACGGCGTTGGTCGAAGCCGCGCAATGCGCAGGTCTAGGTCTGCACCTCATTTCGCCGCTTTATCATGGGCAATCGGGAGCAGGCGAGGCCGATCGCGTCGGGCTTGTCATGGGCTATTCCGCCTTGAGCATCCGGCAGATCGAAAAAGGCGTCGAGATGCTGCGGGACGTCGTCGCTCAACTCTGAGACGCTGACAGTTTCCGCATGCGGAGTAGGACACGTTCGCGGGTGCTCATCGTAAACAGTTCATCGTTGAAAGCAGCCGGGCAACGGCCGCACTCATGGCCGGCTGACTTGGGTTGATGCTGCTTGCCCCCCCGTGAGGTTGCACTTCGGTCGGTGCGTCGCACGACCAGGAGGTTCAGATCAAGGGCTTGATCTCATCTATTCACAAACTGGATGCTTGTCATCGAAGCAATCGATTTTGCGGATTGGACAGGACGTCGCATAGGAAGATGCAGCCCTAAAAGGATTGTCGATGTATACGTTGGCTCCGAGGAGCATTTCTGGTGTGTGCCTCCTGGGCTGCGCCGAACTTAGGCGAGCCGATCCGCTTTCCGATCAGGTTCGTCGGTGATCGGCGCAAGCTGCATCGGGTCGGCTCTTCGCCACAAGCTCCCTCAGGTGGCGTAGGCGCCTACCTCAAGCATCAACAAGGTTGAGGTTTTCCCATGCGCTCCCAAGGACGGTGGAGGTTGTGCTTGGAAACAAGTTGCAAGTGGCCGATCATGTCGAACTCTCTGACTCTTCCGAAAAACCTATCGAGGGACTGATCCTTTGATGGAAAGCTATTCGCAGCCGTTCGAAGTTGGGCTGGGGCTTCGGCCTAACGGCTACGACGCGCTGGTCGTCACGGCTTACTTGGGCCTGCTGCGCCGCCATCAGGATCGGCGAGGTTGATGTCGTGGCGGGAGAATTCGGGTTGCACGCGATGCGTCCGCATCTTGATCGGTTCGGAATCAGCAATTCATTTTGTATACCATATCCAGTGCTTTCTCACTTGGGGCACGCGCTGCGGAACCAATTTGAGGTCCTGCAGAAACAGGCGTGCGGCTATCGCGTCTACTTTCGCGTACGATCCCACTCCGGAGTGCCGAACCTCGACCGGCCGTCTCGCGCGTTTGAGCACGTGCTCTCGTGGCTATGCCGATTGCGGGGCCGATGAGCAAATGGCCGGTACAACAATTGACCGGAAGGATCCAGAGCTATGAAATATCATGATGAAAGATGGGAGGTGCAGAGTGAATGCGCTGATGGAAGTCGGAGCGTTTATCTGACGTTTGACGACGGTCCCGATCCATTTTTCACGCCACAGATACTCGATGTGCTGGCGCAAAATGGGGTGCCAGCGACTTTCTTCGCCATCGGTGCCTGTGCCGCAGAGCACCCGGATCTCATCCAGCGAATGATCGCAGAAGGGCACGAGGTAGGCAACCACACCATGTCTCATCCAGATCTGTCCAAATGCGACTTGGGTGAAGTGCAACGTGAGGTATTTGAGGCCAACCGTGCCATTATGGCAGCATGCCCGCAGGCCTCGATCCGCTACATTCGCGCGCCATACGGCGCCTGGAGCGAAGAAGTGTTCACTGCGTCAGAGATCGCCGGGCTGGCCGCCCTTCATTGGTCGATAGACCCAAAGGACTGGGCGCGGCCCGGCACCGACGCAATCGTCGATGCAGTGCTCGCTTCGGTCCGGCCTGGCGCAATCGTGCTCTTGCATGACGGTTGCCCTCCCGACGAGTCCAGCACTCAAGCCAGTCTGCGCGACCAGACCGTTATGGCGCTGTCCAATCTGATTCCGGCATTACATGCCCGCGGATATGAAATTCGCTCGCTACCAGAACATCACTGAAATGCCGGATTGGACCTGCTTCCCGCCAGAACCTTGTGATCTCGCGCATGAAGGCTTGCAGGCCGGTTACGCCCTGCGCACAAGCACTTCGTCGACCTCGGACGAACTGCGACCGTTCGCTTAAGCGTGGAAGGTAGTTGTCACCTGCCGGACCCGCGCACGCTCTTGGCATTACCTGGCCGACGCGCTCTCCTGGAGGTTGTTTTAACATGGCTCATTTTGCGTTAGCTCAATTCATTGGGCTTGCCAGAGGCCTATACCACATTCCTGCGTGATCGCGGGCCACAAGGTTTGGGAAACTAGCCGCCGTTGCCGTCGTTGCGGGATATGCACCACCGCTCGGCTGCGAAGGACGCAGGCCGTTGCCAGACTCGCCCACCCCGCCGCGGGATCTGTCCCTGATCGGATCGGCGCGATGCCGTCTTTCGTCAACTGGACCACGTCGATAGCTTCTGACTGGCCGTTTTCAGCAGGTCAGATTGCCAGTAGCTGACTGGTAACGCAAGGAGGGCCTTGCACCGAGCGGGCGGGCATCTGACCGAGAGATCGCCGCGCTCATCCCAAAAAATCGTGAACCTCGTTGGAATCGACCATGATGCCAGAACTGACCCCGTTCGCCCTGTATCTCGCCGCGGCCTTCATGCTCGCCATCACGCCAGGTCCGGGCATCTTCTACGTTGCCGCGCGCACGCTTGCCGGCGGTCGTGCGGAAGGTATCGCTTCCAGCTTCGGCACCGGGGTAGGGGGCATGATCCATGTCCTCGCCGCAAGCTTAGGTGTCTCCGCGATCGTGCTCGGGAGCTCGGAACTGTTCTCTGCATTAAAGCTGTTCGGCGCGGTCTACCTCGTCTGGCTGGGCTTGCGCACCTTTCAAACCGCCCGCCGCAAGGGAGCGACTGGCGGCCATGACGGCCACCGGGTGAGTCCAGTCGGACCCCGGCGGGCATTTCGTGAAGGGGTGCTGGTCGAGGCTCTCAACCCGAAGACGGCAGCGTTTTTTTTAGCCTTCCTTCCGCAGTTCGTGAACCCGAGCGCAGGGTTCGTAGCTCTGCAATTCGTGGTGCTTGGCTCCTTGTCGATTGCACTCAACACGCTTGCCGACATCGTGGTTGCCTTCCTGGCCAGCGGCATTCAAGACGGCGCGGCAGCGCGTCCCGGGTTGATCCGCCGCCTAAGGGAAGCGTCGGGCGGCGCGATGATCGCGCTGGGCGTAGGCCTCGCTCTGGCCAAGAACCCGGCTGCCTGAATTGTGAATCCGATCGGTTGGCCGTCTCTGTGGGTTGGCGGGTTAGCTTGCGCAAGCAGATGGATGGCCCGAGCCAGCTTCGGTCATTGCACCTATTCAGGCAATTTCTCGGAAGGCGCGGCACCACAGTGAGAGAAGCGTGAGCTCGACCGACTCGCCTCCCGCATGAAGATCATTTCGGCCCTCGCATATCAACGGACGGTAGAAGACAAGTCAGCCGAGAATGGCATCCGTTTCCTGGAAGGAAAACCAACCCATGCGCCAAGCATCGCCCCGCTTTGCACTCGATCATATGGCGACACCCGGACTTGACGTCGGGGCACTTTTCGCTTTTGCCCGCGACCAAGGGCTGACCGAGGTCCAGATCCGCGGCCAGCCGCGCAGCAATGCGGTTGCACTCGGCATCCCGGCAGCGGACGTCCGGTCTGCCGCCGCCGAAGCAGGCGTTGGGATTCTTTCCGTCAATGCCTTGCAGCGCTTCAATGAGTGGACACCCGCCCGCAAGGCCGAGGCGAGCAAACTCGCCGATTACGCGGCCGCCTGCGGAGCCAAGATGCTCATGCTGGTCCCGGTCAACGACGGTTCCTGGCCCGCCAATGGCGAGCGCCGGGGCGATCTCCACGCCGCCTTGAAGGCGCTCAAGCCGATCCTCCAGTCGCGCGGTCTGATCGGTCTCGTCGAGCCGCTGGGCTTCCAAACCTGCTCGCTTCGATCGAAGAACGAAGCGGCTAAGGCCATCGCCGCTGTTGATGGCCAATCGGTATTCCGACTCGTGCACGACACGTTCCATCACACGCTCGCCGGGGAGACGTTCTTCTCCTGCGAGCTGACCGGTCTAGTGCACATTTCAAGAGTGAACGATCCAATCCACTGGATTTACCCGGATCGCGTCCTGGCAGGTTCCGACAATGGCAGCCAGATCCGGGCGCTGCTTGATGGCGGTTATGGGGGCCCCTTCTCATTCGCACCGTTTGTCGATGCAGCCCACCCGCTCGATGACTTCGCAGGCGCACTTGCCGCAAGCATCGATCTAGTCCGACACGGGCTATTGACCCGACTGGCGGCCTGAGACGCGGGTGTGGGGGTGCCTGCGGCGCCCTTTGGCGTCCGGCGGAGAAGTCATTCGAGACGCCTCCTGTAACAACACCTCTCGCATCCAGATGCTTGCCGGATCGCTGTTGTGAAGGGCGGGCCACTGGACGGCCTCGGTGAATGCGGGAAGCGGCAGCGGAAGTTCGACGATCCGCAGGGGCAAGGTTTTTTCGAAATATTTAACCAGCCGGAAGGGCATGCTGGCGATACGAGCTGTGCCTGAGACCATCGGCGGGATCATGCTAAAAGCCTGTACGACGATCTCGATACGTCTCTTGAGACCATGCTCAAGCAAAAACCGTTCCTCCATGGATGGCGTCAGCGCATGGCCGAACTTGACCGCAACGTGCCTCATAGACATGTAGCTCTCGAAGGTAAGCTGCCCTGGCAGCTGCTTGTTCGTGGGGCAGCCGACGCACACGAGTGTCTCGTCGAACAGCGCCGCTCTTGGATGCGCGCTCGACATGAACAATTCGGGACAAATCAGGAAATCGACGTCGCCGCGCCGGAGAAGCTCATCCGGATCGTCGTCGAGCGGCAGCAATTCGAAGCTGACGCCGGGTGCTTCGCGTGCAACACGCTCCACGACCTTTTCAAAAAACACGAGTGTGACGAAATCGGAAAGAATGATCCTGAAACGGCGATCGGATTGAGCCGGGTTAAACGGATCCCAAGAAATAATCGAGGATTGGATTGTCAGGAGTGCGCCGCGAACTGCGGGAGCGAGTGTCTCCGCACGCTGCGTTAGAACACGTTCGCGTCCGCTCATCGTAAACAGTTCATCGTTGAAATAATCGCGCAGCCGGCCGACGGCCGCGCTCATGGCCGGCTGACTCAGGTTGATGCTGTCTGCCGCCGCCGTGAGGTTGCGCTCGCTCAGCAGTGCGTCGAGCACGACGAGAAGGTTCAGATCAAGGCCCTTGAAGCGCATGGCTTTCACTTATCCATAGCGTGGATGCTCACGATCTAAACAATCGATTTTACCAAACTTCAATGGCGCTGCATAGATGACCGCACCCGAGATGCACCCGATCACGCCACTGCACGGCGTAGCGGCTCACTTGGACCTGCTGCGCCGTTTCCTCGCGGTCGGCGAGGTTGATTTCTTGGTAGGCGAACTCGGATTGTACAACGGTGCAAGTCGGATCTTGAGAGACTCGGAATGAGCCATTCTATCCGCGTCATGCGTGTCCCACCGCAGCAGCCTGACATTCCATTCGCTTTCGGCACGGTTCGGCACGCTCTGTGGAACCACCTTGAGAAGTTCTGCAGAGACCGCCTGACGGCAATAGTGCCGTGCGTTCGCGTCGCCGCACATGATCGCGACCGCCGCCGCGATCGAGGTAGCGATCAGGCGCTGAGATTTTGTCCGCTCGCTTGCAGCCAATCGCCCCACAATACCATGCCCGATCCCCGTCAGTTTCGATCCTTTGCGCCGAAACTGGCGCGCTCGCCGTGCCCGCAGACAGCACGTAGCAATGCGATAGATAGGCTGGAGTCTGATGCTTGATCACATAACAATCGGAGCGAAAGCACGCGACTCGCGCCCAGCCGGAACAAACAACCGAGACCCAAGCTTTGATTTCGCCAAGGGTATACTCATTACTTTAGTGATAATTGGGCACTTATTACAATATTGCATTTATCGAGGCACTGACGCCTTCTGGCTTTCGCCGTATTTCAAGTCGATATACATATTTCATATGCCTCTCTTTATGGCCATAAGCGGCTATCTATCTTCTGGGGCAATTTTGCGAAAACCATTCATTCTGGGGGTCCGCAATCGAGCAACCCAGCTACTGCTGCCAATGCTTTTTTGGTGTGCGTTGATTTGGACGCTAAAGTCCACCGTGATGGTCCCGACGAAGAGTTTAACTGGTGGGTTGTTGGATCTTTTGAACGAGGTCATTGGAACATACTGGTTCATATGGGCGGCGTTTATGTCGTTCGTCCTGGTTAAGTTTTTTACAACTTTCAGTCGTCTATCGATGTGGATCATAAGCGCATCTGCAATTGCGGTCGCAATCGCCCCCATCACATCATCGATAATCCCGTCGTTAAGATACACATACCCATTTTATTGTTTGGGTTTCTTTTTTGCCCAGTCGAAAGGGTGGCAAGAAAGTATTATCTGGACCCACAAATCAATATTTTTGTTCCTACTTTCGATAGCAGCTTTCATATGCTTGCTATGGTGGGATAAGCAGACCTACGCCTTCAACAATCTCGTGTTAATCAATGATGGACGGTCAGCTAAGCAAGTATTGCTAATGTTCGCCGGCTCTGCGGCGGCTTCTGCAGTGGCAATGCAGTTTATGTTGCAATGCTGGAGAATCGGGTATTCGACCAGAACAGCTCACTTTGTAGCGGTCGAGCTTGGTCAGAGCACGCTGCTGCTTTACCTGGTTCAGGGTGCCGTGTTTCGCCTCACGGATTTTATACAGTTTGGAGAAGTCTGGAATCTCACGACCAGAATCGCGTTCGCAAGTGTTCTTGGAGTGGCCATTGTCGTAACAGCGATGGCAATTCGCAAGTTTGTGGGCGACCTTGGATATGTGTCGCAGATCGTTGTCGGAGCGCCGCCACGCCCAAGCCTGCTCAAACCTCAATCTGTGATCAATTAGCCACGTGAAAAATTCAGTTCATAGCTCCGGACCTGTCCGATCAACAGTTGTACAGGCCGGCCATTCGCTGATCGGCCGCGCAATCGGCATAACCCGAGCACTTCCTCCACACGCGTGGGCGGCAGGTCAAGACACAACACCTTGGACTTACGCAATGGTCGCGATGACAAGCAACCACGTTGCGGACGGATGAGGCATGCGCTTCAAAGGCCTTGATCTGAACCTTCTCGTCGTACTCGACGCACTGCTGACCGAGCGCAACCTCACGGCGGCGGCAAACAGCATCAACCTGAGCCAGCCGGCCATGAGCGCGGCCGTCGGGCGGCTGCGCCATTATTTCAACGATGAACTGTTTACGATGAGCGGACGCGAACGTGTTCTAACCCCGCGTGCGGAAACACTCGCTCCCGCAGTTCGCGGCGCACTCCTGCACATCCAGTGCTCGATTATTTCTTGGGAGCCGTTTAAGCCGGCTCAATCCGATCGCCGCTTCCGGATCATGGTTTCGGATTTCGTCACACTTGTGTTTTTTGAAAAGGTCGTGGAGCGTGTTGCACGCGAAGCACCCGCCATCAGCTTCGAATTGCTGCCGCTCGACGACGATCCGGACGATCTTCTCCGGCGCGGTGACGTTGATTTTCTGATCCTTCCCGAATTGTTCATGTCGAGCGCGCATCCAAGAGCGGCGCTATTCGACGAGACATTCGTGTGCGTCGGCTGCCCCACGAACAAGCAATTGCCAGGGCAGCTTACATTTGAGAGATACGTGACGATGAAGCACATTGCGTTCAGGCTCGGCCGCGCGCAGATGCCATCCATCGAGGAACGGTTTTTGCTTGAGAATGGCCTCAAGAGGCGTGTCGAGATCATCGTTCAGGCTTTTAGCATGATCCCGCCGATGGTCTCGGGCACATCTCGTATAGCGACCATGCCGCTCCGGCTGGTTCAGCATTTCAAAAACACCTTTCCCTTGCGGATCATCGAACTTCCGCGGCCACTACCCACGTTCACCGAGGCCGTCCAATGGCCCACCCTTCACAACAGCGATCCAGCAAGTACCTGGATGCGGCAGATAATGTTGCAGGAGGCGTCCCGCATGTGAAGTTGCGGGTGCTCGCTGGTCCAGCTCTGGATTTTACTCAGCGCCTCGTACGGGTGCAAACGGCGCGCAAAAAATTGGGCCTGGCTCTTCGATGATTTTGGCATGACGGTGTGGTGCTGGCTTCCGACACTGTCCCCGGGTGCTTCCCGGAGGTCACGCGGCGTGCGCATCGAAACTGGAGACCCGGTTCATGACCGAATCCGCGATATACATGGACGGAGTTCTGCATGACCCAGAACAGCCAAAATCAACGGTCGGGTCCCGCCCTGCGGTGCGGTCATCTCGCTTGCCTTAGGCACCTTCGGGCTTGTGGCGGCAGAGTTTCTGCCTGCCAGCGTGCTGACGCCGCTCGCGCATGATCTCGGTATCACCGAGGGTGCAGTTGGACAGGCGCTGACAGCGACTGCAATCGTCGGTGCCATCGCCGCGCCGACGATGGCCATCATCACAAATCGCCTTGACCGCAGGATCGTCATGTGGGCGATGACGCTGCTGCTGATCCTGTCGAACGTTCTATCGGCCGTCGCGGGGTCGCTGCCGGTTCTTGTGACCGCCCGCGTCGTGCTCGGAATAGCGATCGGAGGCTTCTGGTCGATTTCAGCAGCGCTGGCGATGCGGCTCGTTCCAAGTCACCTTCCTGCAGCGCGCCATGTCGATCATCCTCACCGGCGTTACCGTCGCTAAAGTGCGCGGCTCCTATCGGCGCCTATGTCGGCGACATCTGGGAATGGCGAACCGCCTTCATCATCGCTGCGGTCGTAGCCGCCATTACACTGATAGTGCAACTCGTGACCCTTCCGAGGCTGCCTCCGATGGGGCCAGCTTTCGCCGTCTGCTGGACGTGGCCAGGAACCCGGCGAGCAAAGTCGCGATTTTGGTCGTCCTGCTGGCGGCGTCCGGGGCCGATTGCGAAGCCTGCAACCGCCAAAGATCGTGCGCAGGATCGGCCCGCGCGGCCGATCTGATTGCATCTATCCCCGCGCTTTCACTTACGGCCTCTTTCAACGGTCTAGGCATCGCGCTTGGGGCCGAGCAAGAACACCGTCAGGGCAGCGAGGAACGAGGCTACGGCGCTGTAGGCAAAAACACTGGCCACGCCGGCATTGTCCACGAGTAGTCCGCCGAAAACCGCGCCGGCTGCAGCGGCGCGCAGCACCATCCATGTCTGCATACCCACCGGCACCCGCCGAAGGCAAAGCCCCATACGAAACCGCAATCACCGCGGCCCACGCCGATGCTCCCAGCGCGATGGCCACTTGGAACGTTGCGGCCATCAGTCCACCGGCGTTCTCGGCATGCTCGGGAGTTGGGACCTGCATCGACCGCGTTTTTTTAGTGGGTGATTGCGTGCGCAGGCCGGGGATCTGGGATGACGCGGCCATCGCACCTCTACCATTGCGCTGTTGCTGCTCCCCCGTCGAGGAAGGTCTTTGACGCCTCCCGCTCATCAGCACCGCGCCGGTCTGCACGTGGTAAGGATCGAGTTCGGCTGGGCGTCAGGATCGTTGCATGATCGAGATGCCTTGATTTGCTCGCGGGGGCGCCCATCCGAAAAACTTTTTTTGGGCCCGAAGGCGGACAAGAATGTTGCAAGCGCGACCAAAAGATCGCCTCGGCCGTCTGCCCGTACTGGGGCAATGGTCAAAGGCAAACGGCACGGCGATCGGCGCGCAACTTGCTCCGACAATTTTGGCAGTGGGCGTCGTCAGCAGTGCTTCACGAGCTCAGCGGTGATTGACCAACGATTGGCGGCGTGGCGGTTGTCGAATCCTGACAAGAAATACCGTGAGGAGAGCCTTCATGCCCTATCCTTCGACCGGCCACGGGCTTGTGACGCCGGCTACGCTGCCCGATGATGCCGCATGCACGCGCCAAACCAGGCGCGATTGACCCTGCACACACAGCCAGCCTTATTGAAGACCGGAGCGGCGACTAGCCCGTCTTGGTCAACAGCAACCCATCGCACCAAACGTGGTCCACGTATCCCCACTCACACGCTGCCGAGGCATCGGGAAAGAAGCCCCGTCCGTTTAGGTTGGCACTCGTGTTGCAGAGCAGCGGAATGCCGGTGAGTTGTTCGTATTCGACCAGGAGCTCTGCAATTGGGTGATCAGATTTTCTAGAAACTGTCTGTAGTCGTGCAGTCCCGTCGAGATGAATGACTGCCGGGATTTTCTCTTTCCACTCCGAACGTGTTCGGTGATCGAACAGCATGTAGGGATCAGGCGTGCCAGGTTCAAATATATCAACTGCGCGATCCTCCAAGCATATTGGCGCTACCGGCCGGAAGTGCTCTCGGCGTTTTACTTTGTTGAGGTGGTCCTTCATTTGGAGCGAAGTCGCGGCGGCCAGGATGCTTCTGCCTCCCAAGGCTCGTGGACCAAGCTCTGCACGGCCAGTGAGGAAAACGACAGGCTTGCCGTCGGCGAGCACGCTGGCCAGTTCTGCCACGCTGCATGGAGCAGCCTGCCATCCCGGCGGCACGGGGCCATCCTTCATGTTTGGTCCGCTGTAGACCGACCAATCGAGGTGAACGAAGCCTTTGTCGGCAGCCAGCGCGCAGCAAGCGGCACCGATCGCCGACCCGCTGTCGTTTGGGAACGGAGGCACCCAAACTGTATCGAACAAACCACTCGCCCGAAGTGCGCTGTTCCATTTGATATTCAGCCCGCATCCCCCGGCGATGCACAGGTTTCGCGTTCCGGCAACCGAGAGCCCACGCAGCGCGATTGCCATTTCGCGAACCAGAAGACGCTCGAGAAAGGCATGAAACGAAGCAAGTATGTCCTCAGGTGTCTCGGCGACCAGCCGTGCCTCGGCTGCATCGAAGAAATCATGCACGGCCGTGAGTAACGCGTCCTCGGAGCGGCTGTTGTTTCTATATTCAATAGCAAGCTTCGTGTCACCGGCGAAATGTTGGTCGTAAAGTTCCCCAAATACTGTCACGATCTTTTCGCTGACAGATCCGAGCGCGATATAGGCCATCAGCTTGCCGGCGATATCCAGATTCCAGCCGGTCCTCGTTTCCTGCCTGTAAGGACCGAAGTGTTGGCCCGCGGCGGCATAGGCATGACCCATCATCGGAAACAGGCATTCGATAAACCGCACTCCGCTTGGTTCCACGTAGTAAAGCCGCGGGAAGATGAAGCCGTCCCATACCAGGCAAAGGGCAGGTTCTTTGGCTTTGGCGAATGAACTGGTGCAGTATGCGGAAGCTACGTGGCCAAGGACATGCGGATAGCTTTCATAAGAAAATACCCCGCCGCCCAGCACGAGGCCTGAGCCATGACAAGCTGTCAGGGGACTTTTAGGATCCCGCTCCACATATGGTGCCCCGTTGAGAGTGACTGGTGTGCCCTCACTAACAACCTCGAATTGCGACTCGATCTCACCGTCCCAGCCATCGATGACGAACCGGTCTACATCGCGCGGATCCAGGCCATGTTCCGCTAAGGCGGCAACAATCGTTTCAAGACGATCAATGGATTGATATCGAGGATTATTGTCGAGTTTTTCCTGCTCGATGCAGAAGGCCAATCGGCCGTCCTCGACGACAGCGATTGCCCCGTCGTGCGTTAGCTTAATACCGCAAATTCGCATAATAGATCCATGTCAAAGTTAGCTGTGGAACAACTTAGGACAACCGACGAACGTGAGCTGGAAAGCATCGGGCATACGCTTTCAAGCAATGCGCTATGCAGTATGAGAACCCATCGGTAAACTTGATTGTTTGGATATAGTGCATCCATGGCGTGGATATCGCGGCACATGCCCACAGGCGCCTGGTGGCCAAGCTTAGTGAGCACGCGAGCTCAATAGCGCGCCCCATTCAAAGCCTCCATGCCGACCAGACACGCCGGCAAATTGGCGAAGAAGCGGGCGACCGCATCGCGGCGCAGCCTCTTTCGCAAAGAGAGTCCTATGGTAATTGACGCCATAGGCTTAGTAAGCCGCCAAGGGCGCAGCGGTCGCCTTGACGCCATCGGCACTGCTCAGCGCCCGCGCGCCTGAGGCGCGCGCCGGGTGCTCGTGAACCGAGCCCACTTTCTTCGGCAAGCTCAGGCGGTCTCGGCCCTGCGGCTTCGCCCCCTGGCGCGGGGCAGCCTGTCGGCTGCTGACGGTCGCCGGCCTTTGGGCCGGCGTGGTTTCTTGTACTGGCCTTCCCCGGTGGCGCGCGGTGGGCGGCACTCCCTTCTAGGCCCGCCGCGGCGTCCCGCAACCCTTCGCTTCGCTTCGGGTCCGCCTCTTCGTTCCGGTCCTTCGGATGCGGTCCGCCTTGGACGTCGGGCCTTTCCGGTCGCTTTCGCCGCCCACCCCGCTTCCGGGGAGGGCGCGGGATTAAGAGCGGAGGACCAGACGATGGGTGCAAAATACAAGCGTTCCGGTAGCCAAGAGGCTGGCGCGGGCAGGGGCGGGCGCACGAGCGCCAGCCTTTATCAGGAAATCACTGATCGCATCATCGCCGAGCTGGAGCGCGGCACGGTGCCATGGGTCAAGCCATGGGGCAGCGCCAAGGCCGGCCTCGGCCTGCCCAGCAACGCGGCCACCGGTCGCGCCTATTCCGGCATCAACATCCTGATCCTTTGGGGCGCTGTCTTCGAGCGCGGGTATGCCAGCCAGAACTGGCTGACCTTCCGGCAGGCTCAAGCGCTCGGCGGCAATGTCAGGAAGGGCGAACACGGCACGACCATCGTCCACGCTGACCGCTTTGTTCCCAAGGAGGAAAAGGAACGCGCCAAGACGGACGGCGACGAACCGCACGCCGTGCCCTTTTTGAAGCGCTTCACCGTCTTCAATGTCGCGCAATGCGACAACCTGCCGGATCATCTTTATGCCGCCGCCAAACCGCTGCCCCAGCGTCAGATCGTTCCGCAGGCCGAGGCGCTGATTCACGGCTGCGGCGCTGACTTCCGCATCGGCGGCGATCGCGCTTTTTACATGCCGGGCAGCGACTTCATTCAAGTGCCGCCGCAGCCTGCTTTCTTTCACCAGATCGACTATTACCGCACCTGCTTCCACGAGCTTGGCCACTGGACCGGCCATCCAACCCGGCTTGCGCGCGACCTTTCCGGCTCCTTCGGCTCGAAGGTCTATGCGCGAGAGGAACTGGTCGCAGAAATCTGCGCAGCCTTCGTCTGCAGCAGTCTCGGTATCGAGCCGACCGTGCGCCATGCCGATTACATCGGCTCATGGCTCGCCGTGCTGCGCGAGGACAACCGCGCCATTTTCCGCGCCGCCAGCCAAGCCTCGAAAGCCGCCGATTTGCTGCTCTGCTCTATCCCCAGCACTGAAGACTCGGACCGTGAGGAGATCGCGGCGTGAGCGCGCACGATCCTCATACGCTGCCGCCCGACACGACGCCGGAAGGCGAGCAGACGCTCATCCCGGTGTCCGGCCAGTCACCACGCGCGACCGGCTTTTCGCTTCTGATTCACGCGCCGATGCGACCGCGCAAGGCACGAAAGCCGCTCGATATCGGCCTTTTCGACGAAGGCGCGCGCAATGAACTCGACCCGTTTTGACAGGAATTCCGCAATGATCCTGATCACCGACGACCTTTGCGCCCGTCTCCTCGCCAATGGCGCTTCCGACACCGAAACCGACCATGTTCCGGTCGTAAAACTGTTCGATCCGACCGGGGCAGCAACCTGGCTCTTGAGCGAACTCGCCGCCGACGGCGACACGCTGTTCGGCCTTTGCGATCTCGGCGTCGGCTTTCCCGAACTCGGCAGCGTCAGCCTTGCCGAACTGCAAAGCGTCAAGGGCCGGCTTGGCCTCGGCATCGAGCGCGACCGCTATTTCAAGGCCGAGTTTCCGCTCTCCGTCTACGCCGAAGCCGCGCGGCTGTGTTGCCGCATTACCCAGGACGAGCGTCTGCTGCGGCAGGCAGCAGACGCGCTTGCAAGCCCCCATTCCGAGCTTCCGCCTGACACGGCGGAACAACCGCGCCGCTAGGGCGCGAAAACCGTCCCGCCGCGCCGGCCTTGCGGCCTTTGCGGCGGGAGAACCTCAACCAAACCGAAGGAGACAGATCATGCAGCTTGCTCATATTCCGCTTGATAGGCTCAACATTTCCGCCCTCAACATGCGCCACGGCAAACGCGCGCCGGACATCTCCGATATCCTGCCGTCCGTTCGCGCGCGCGGCGTTCTCGTGCCGCTTCTTGTGCGGCCCAACGGGACGCCGGAAAGCTTCGAAATCGTCGCCGGACGGCGACGCTATTTCGCCGCCAAGTCGCTCGCTGACGAGCGAGGCGAGAGCGACGCCTTGCCCTGCGCCATCATGGAGGATGGCGACGACGCCGATGCGCTCGAAGCCTCGCTCATCGAAAACATCGCTCGCCTCGACCCCGACGAGGTCTCGCAATGGGAAACCTTCTCCCGGCTGATCAAAGAAGGCCGCTCCATTGCCGAAATCGCCGCCACCTTCGGCATCACCGAGCTTCAGGTGAAGCGCATCCTGGCACTCGGCGAGCTTCTCCCCAAGATCCGCGAAGCATACCGCGGCGAGGAGATCGACGCCGAGACGGCGCGCTATCTCACCATGGCTTCGAAAGCGCAGCAGAAGGACTGGCTGGCGCTTTATGCCGACCCCGAGCAATACGCGCCGCGCGGCTACCAGCTGAAACAATGGCTGTTCGGCGGCCAGTCGATTTCCACCAAGGTGGCGCTGTTCGCCATCGAGGACTATCCGGGCATGGTCGTGTCCGATCTGTTTGGCGAGGACAGCTATTTTGCCGATGCCGACGTGTTTTGGCTGAAGCAGAACGAGGCGATCGCCGCCAGACGCGACGCCTATATCGAGGCTGGATGGAGCGAAGTGACGGTGCTCGAACCGGGTCAGTATTTTCATTCCTGGGACCACGAGAAAACGCCAAAGAAGAAGGGCGGCAAGGTCGTCATCACCGTCTCGCATCGCGGCGAGGTCGAGTGTCACGAGGGCTGGCTTTCGCGCAAGGAAGCGCGGCGCGCCCGCGCCGATGACGAGGGCGGCGAGCCGGACGAACAGGTCCTCAAGCCGTCGCGGCCTGAACTCACCGGCCCGATGCAGAACTATGTCGATCTGCATCGTCACGGTGCCGTGCGCACCGCCTTGCTCGATCATCCCGCCATCGCAATGCGCCTCATGGTGGCGCATGCGATTTCCGGTTCAAGCCTGTGGCAGGTGCGCCGCGAGCCGCAGCGCGCGGCGAACGAGACGGTCGCCGCCAGCCTCGCCACCTGCAAGGCCGAAGCCGCCTTCGCCGAAAAGCGGTGTGAGGTTTTGGCGCTGATTGGGCAGGCGAACGATGATGGCCCGCTCACCGGCGGCCACGTCGACGCCCTTGCTTTCGCCAGCGTCTTTGCCCGCTTGCTGGCGCTCTCCGATGACGATGTCTTGCGCGTTCTCAGCCTTGTCATGGCCGAGACGCTCGAGGCCGGCAGCGCCGTCATTGAGGCGCTTGGGCATAATCTGAACGTCGACATGGCTGCTTTCTGGCAAGCGGACGAGGCGTTCTTCGAGCTACTGCGCGACAAGGAAGTCGCCAATGCCATGCTCGCCGACATCGGCGGCAAGCCTGTCGCCGACGGCAATGTCTTGGAGAAGGTCAAGACGCAAAAGAAGATCATCCGCGACTTCCTTGCCGGCGAGAACGGCCGAGAGAAGGTGGAAAGCTGGCTGCCGCGCTGGATGAAATTCCCCGCCGAAAGCTACACAGCGCGCGGCGGCTTCCGCACCGCCGATCAGTGGGCCAAGGTCCGGCACCTGTTCGTGTCGGAGTGACCGGCCAAGCCTCAAGCGGCGGCATTTCGAAAGCCGCCGCTTGGGGCACCTCTCGGGCAGAACCGGTTGCACTTTCGCGATTTTTGAAGCGCGCACTGCATGTGGTGGTCCGACGCAAATCGATGCCCTCGCCAGCCCTGTGCCAGGCCGGAATGCTCGCCGAGGCGCCACTCGGGTTAGGCACGTCGTCGCTGGCTGCGGTGTCTGAACCCGTGCCAAGCCCGGTACCCGCCATGTTGCTTGGGGATCGTGTCAGCCGATCGCGCGATCTGTCTCCCAAGCGTCTTTCAGGACCATTTCCCTGCGGTTGGCTTGTCGACCTATGGGCGGTTCCGACCCGCCCGAAACCCTCGGCCAGCAGCTTTTTTCCCCGCCGCCTATGGCGGCTTCCTCGCGCCCGCTTCGCTCCAAAAAAGCCGCCCGCTCGGGTCCTGCGCTGTCGCTGCGGCCCTGTCGGGTTCAGGCGGGCCGGACGCGCCCATCACGGTCCGCCATCGCAGGGGAATGGTCCCCGGCGACAGCAAAACAGGAGACTAACATGACCGCGATCGGATACGTCACCAAGCAGGAAAACGGCGGCTACAAGGGCCAGCTCAAGACGCTCAGCGTCCGTGCCGACATCGACATCGTGCCCAACCAGGGCAAGACCGCCGACAATCATCCAGACTTCCGGGTGCTGACGCAAGGCGTCGAAGTCGGCGCCGGCTGGATCCGCATGGGCGAAGCTTCCGGCAAGGACTATGTGAGCCTGTCGATTGCCGCCCCGGAGTTCGGTCCGCGCAAGCTCTACGCCAATCTCGGCCGCGCCGCCGGCCAGGACGATGACGACACCTACGCCATCATCTGGAATCCCGTCGACTAAAACGGCGGAGCTCCGAGTCCCGCGCCGCGACCGGCGCGGGGCTCATCTGACAAGAGCGGCGAAAACTCGCCCCCGACTCTTCGCCCGTCCCCGCAGCGACCTCGCTCGCCCATCCTCTCCGTCGCTTCTCCTTAAGCGATACGAGGACAATCATGGACGACGAAAACGAACGCGCCGCCCGCGCCAAGAAGGGCAGCCCCTTTCTCAATACCGCGCAGGCAGCCTTCTATATCGGCCTCTCCCAGCGCACGCTCGAAAAGATGCGGCTCAAGGGCGGCGGCCCGAAATTCCGCAAGCACGGCCGCTATGTCCGCTATCACATCGACGAGCTCGACGAATGGTCGAAAGGCCATCCGCACTGCGGCGCTCCCGAAGCCGGTTCCACGCCGGCCGACGATGGGGGCCGCTCATGACCCGGCGTCCTTTTCTGCGCATGATCGGCTCCGGCCTGCGCCGCGTTCGCGCCCGCAAGACGATCGCCATTGCCACGATTGGCCTCAGCCTTTTAGGCTTCACCACGTTCGCAAAACCCACGCCCTGGCTGGTCTGGAACGCCTCGGCGAGCGCGCCGATCGGCCTCTATCGCATCGCTGCGGGCACGCCGGCGCTGGGCGATCTGGTGCTCGTCCGCCCGCCTGATTACGTGGCGTATCTGGCGGCCCAACGCGGCTATCTGCCTGTCAATGTGAAGCTCGTCAAACGCCTTGCCGCACTGCCCGGCGAGCATGTCTGCGCCTTCCATGACGCCATCATCATCGGCGGCGACATCGTCGCGCGCCGGCTCAAGATCGACGCCCAAGGCCGGCCCTTGCCATGGTGGAACGGCTGCCGGGCACTCACGAAGTCCGAGGTGTTCCTGCTCGGCAGCGAGACCAGTCGCTCCTTCGACAGCCGCTATTTCGGGCCGGTGCCGGCCGCCAATGTCATCGGGAGGCTCGTGCCGCTATGGACCGAGTGACCCTCCTGGTGTTAGGCATGATCGCCATTGCGCCATGCGCCTGTTCCGCCTCGACCGGCGCCGAGCCGGTCGCCATCTCCCTAAGTCCGCAGCTTCGAAACTGGCAACAGTTCGTAGCGGAAGCGAGCCGGCGTTTTCGTGTTCCGCAGGCCTGGATCTACGCCGTCATGGATGCCGAAAGCGGCGGCAACACCATGCGCGACGGCCGCCCCATCACCTCTCGCGCCGGCGCCATTGGCCTCATGCAGGTGATGCCCGCCACCTATGCGGAGATGCGCGTGGCCCATGGTCTCGGCCCAAATCCGCACGATCCGCGCGACAATATTCTCGCCGGCACCGCCTATCTCCGAGCCATGCATGACCGCTTCGGATTCCCCGGCCTGTTCGCCGCCTACGTCGATTACCTCGATCAGCTCAGGGCGGCGGGGATTTCGGCCACCGACATGAAACAATTCAAGGGCGAATCTGTCGCTCCGGAGAGGCGAAAGGCACCCTCGGGGCGCTCGCTGTTCTTCCTCCACGACGGTGTTCGCGCCGGCACGCGAAACGGCGATCTGCTCGTGCCGCTTCGCAAGGATGACATGCGGCCGAAGGAGCCGGATGGCTAGGAGTTTGGAGGCTGTGCGCGCGCGACAAGGGCAGTGCGCGTAAGGCAAGATAAAGGTACCGCCTCCGGGAGGCGGTCAAGTCTTTGTCTGCACATCGTTTTTCGAGGAGGCAGCTGGCGGGGCCAGGAGGCTGCGGCGCCTAAACCGTTGATCTAGCTTTGGATTATCCGGAGGCCGACATGCAGGACGATGAATTCAGGCCGAAGCTCGGCAAGATCGGGTCGCGCGGATCGAAAGCAGGCAAACGCTTCGCCAGCCAGATCCGGACAGCGATCAACAGGGCCGGCGGCCGGCTGCAACGCGATGGTCGCTTCACCGGAAGCCGGGCAGGGCGGGGAGGGGCGGCCGCAGCACTCCTCAAATCCCGCGACCGGTATGCCGCCTTCCGCCAGCGGCGGGTCGTCGTCAAGGCCCGCTTCGTCAAGCTCGCCGGCAAGGGCGCGGACGGGGCGCGTGCGCATCTGCGCTATCTTCAGCGCGACGGCGTCACCCGCGAAGGCGAACCTGGCGACCTCTATGGCGCCGATAGCGACCGCATCGATGGTAAGGCGTTTGTCGATCGCACTGATGGCGACCGCCATCAGTTCCGCTTCATCGTCGCAGCCGAAGATGGCATCGAGTATGAGGACCTCAAGCCGCTGACTCGGCGCCTCATGGCTCAGATGGAAGAGGATCTCGGCACCAAGCTCGACTGGGTCGCCGTCGACCATTTCAACACCGGTCATCCGCACAGCCACATCATCGTGCGTGGCAAGCACGACCGCGGGGAGAACCTCGTCATCGCCCGTGAGTATATTTCGAGCGGCATCCGCGAGCGCGCTGCCGAGCTGGTCAGCCTCGATCTCGGTCCACTCACCGATCGCGAGATCGAGCAGCGCCTGCGCCAGGAAATGGAGCAGGAACGCTTCACCAGAATCGACCGGCAACTGCTGCGCACGCGTCACGATGACGGTCTTGTTTCGACAAACGGCCGCGACACCTTTCGCCAGACGCTGCATCAGGGCAGGCTTCGCAAGCTGGAGCGCATGGGTCTGGCCGAGGACGTCGGCGCTGGCTCCTGGCGACTCGACGGCGAGCTGGAAGCGACCCTGCGGCGTATCGGTGATCGCGGCGACATCATCAAGACCATGCATCGCGAGCTGGCCGGCAAGGGGCTCGCGCGCAGTGCCGCCGACTGCGTGATCCACGATCGATCCGGTGAGCCGGCCCAGCCCGTCGTCGGCCGCGTCGTCGCTCGCGGGCTCGCCGACGAAATCAATGACCGGCAATATCTTCTCGTCGACGGAGTTGACGGTAAAAGCCATTGGATCGACGTCGGCAACGGTGAGGCCACCGAACCGATGCCAGAAGGCTGCATCGTGCTTGCCACCCCGAGGAGCACCGAGCCGAGGCAGGTCGACCGTACTGTCGCCGAGATCGCCGCAGCCCATGGCGGCCGTTACGACGCTGATATCCACATGAAGCATGAGCCATCCGCCACCCAGAGCTTTGCGCAAACGCATGTCCGGCGGCTGGAGGCGATCCGCCGCGCGACCGGCGGCATCGAGCGAGAGCCGAACGGCACCTGGCTGGTCGCGCCGGACCATCTCGATCGTGTCGTGGAATACGAGCGCCAGCGGGCCAGGGTCGAGCCTGTCGTTGTCGACAGGCTGTCAACAATGCCGCTGGAGCACCAAGTCAGCTTTGAAGGTGCCACCTGGCTCGACCGGGAACTGGTTGCCGACGGACCAGAGCGGTTGCGCAACTCAGGCTTCGGGCATGAGGTCCGGGAGGCGCAAGCCAGCAGGCGGCAGTGGCTGATCGCGCAAGGCCTCGCGCGCGTAGAGCAGGATCGGATCGTCTACCGCGCCAACATGCTTTCGATCCTGCGGCAGCGTGAGTTGAACCGTGTTGCCGGCCAACTGTCGGAGGAACTTCGTCTGCCCTATGCTGAAGCGCGATCCGGAGAACGAGTACAGGGTACGCTCCGCCGTTCCGTCGAGCTTGCCAGCGGCAAATATGGCGTGATCGAGAAGTCGCGCGAGTTCACACTGGTGCCATGGCGACCGGTGCTAGAGCGACACATCGGCAAGGAGGTGTCCGGGATCATGCGCGGGGACGGGATTTCCTGGGCGATCGGCCGGCAAAGGAGTGGGCCAAGCGTGTCATAGTGGCGCCGACATCTCACGCGCACAAGCCGCCGCTCTGGGGCAAGGGAGACGTCCGCGTCGCTTAGGAGCCGGAGACATAGCTTAGCTGCTCAACGTTCTTGCTATATTTGCGCCTGTAACCGGCGATGAAATCGCCGTCGCTACAGATGCAGCGGCCGCTGGAATCTTTGGCCTTCGGATCATGCAAATGAGAGCCAAGGGGGCGCAGAAGATTCACCCGAGTGCTCGTCGTCGCGCTCATGGGAAAACCCGCACTATGTTTGACCAGCTCCGCGGCAAGCATAATCCCGGCAAGCGCTGACTGAAAGGCCATCGGAACCACGGTTCGAACGAGGCGATTTCCATCGCTAAGCTCGAACACCAGACCGCCGCAGATCGCTTGCTGATAAAAGGACCGCAAGGGCTGGCCAACAAACGGGGCTAGCGGTTCAAACGGCACAGCCATCGCAGTAGCCACCCGAACTACAAAGTCGTTGGGAACTCCGGCATTGGTCTGCAGCAGCGTTTTTACCTGCTCGTGTGCTTCCGGTATTCCGAGTTCCTCGGCAATCAGCTGGTGCTCGTCCTTGGATTTCCCGGACGGCATGTACATGCAACAAAGGCAAGCCTGGCCGTCATCGAAACCGTGCCGCGAGATTCCGAGATCGTGCTCCTGGGTCCAGGCATTCGCGATCCATCGGGGCAGAGCACCTTGGACAGCCAGACGGTCGGCGGCGGTGTCAAGCGCCACACCCACTTGGTCGAAGACCCAATTGCCCCTGCGCGCAACATATTCTGCCCACTTCACCGGGTGCGCCTCGACATCGAGGGCGGTCGATCGAAGGACGGTGGTTGCAAGGACCGCCTTGGACATGCCTATCTCCGCCTGGCCGGCTAATGCGTAGCGCTGCAGGTTTGAGAGTTCGATCGCTTCGGGATCGATTACATGCAGGCGACCCGAGAGGCCGGGGTGTCTCGCTAGCGTCCAAAGCGAGCCATGGCCTATCGCGCCGAGCCCAACGAGGTGCGTTTCGCCAAGGTCGACAGGGAAATCGATCGGGCCTTCCTCGCCGGCTTTGGTCTTGTCGTAGCTGTATAACGAGAGGTCGATGGTTTCGTCCAACTCGGCGCCGGTCAGTTGGGCGGCGAAAATGGTTCGAAAGACATTGGCGGCGCCGAAGCAACCGGCGGCGCCAGCTCCATAGGGCAGCAAACTTGAGCCAGAGCCCACCGGGTCCGTAAGCGACAGCTTGGCCGACCAACCGTCCGATCCCATGAAAAAGGTTGGGCACCGGAGTGATGGGCGCGTTACCCCTGCAACTACGCAGACGGTGGCAGATTTGCCGGAACGCCGGATGCCGACTTTTGGATTGATCGACTTTGCCAAGCGCTCCAGCGCTTGGGTTTGACACCTTGCCGCGCTGTCCAGCGGGAGTATCGCCAGAACTGGGTAGAGCCTGGCGAGCAATCTCACCGCAAGATCCAGCGTCGCCTCGCCTTCGGCGCAGGAAGCCGCCTGATTGTCGAACGCGACTGCCACGACCTGCTTTTCAAGAGCGGCTTTAAAGTCGCCCAGATGAAAGTCGGCCAGCACCTGAGATGCCGCCGTGGCAGCGCGGTCGATGAAGTTTGCAAGGGCCATCGTCAGCTCGTTATCGTGATCATTCGCATCAGGGCCGTGGACGCGACCTCATTCCAGTTCGCCTTCGCGTCAAGTCGGTAGGCAGCGACGCGAGCAAGATCGAAAGGCTCACGGGCGAAATTCGGCACTACCAGCGACAGACACCCAACCGTGCTAGCAACCGCATAAGCGTCGTCGGTCGTCGAATGGTAGGCGCGGCCCGGATGGCTGTGAATCTGGGCCAACAGTTTCAGGCCGCTTTTGTAGAGCCAGACATTGAGCCGGTGCAGTTCTTCGGCCGGAACTATCACGCAAACGCCATCGCTTGTCCGAATGTGACGCTGCGCCGGGATAACCGTCTCTGTTACGGCAAACTGCCGGTCTTGCTGAACGCCGACCCAGAGCGCCATCCCCTCATTGCCCTCGCGACCAACTGAGCGCAGATGCGCATGCGTGGTCGAGATGCAGCCGCGCGGGAGAGTCACGGTCGCTACATCTTTCAATTCAGTCATTCCGGTATCGCCTGAGGCGACACCGCCATTCCCACGACGGTCGGTTGGAGATGAATCTGCAACTGCTCTACAGGATTGATTCCGTATTTGATGATCTTGTCCAGAATGAAGGCCAAACAGCCTTCGCCAGAACCCCGATGAAGTAGCCATGGGTCACCTGAATGGGCTGGGTTATCGTGGTATTCGCGGATACCCGCCATGCACAGGAATGGGGGGTCTTCGGGGCCGTTGGCCTGGATGAAGTCCGTCAAGGCCACAGCATTCTGCTGGATCAGGGCTGGGATCATCCCCGGAGGAGTTCCCGGCAACGCAGGACGTCTCAGCATTCTAAGCATCAAATCCTTCCGGGCAACTGGCTGACGGGTAAACGGGTCTACGAAGACCACCGAAGGAGGTCGAAGGTCGAAGTTGGAGAAGTCGATCTCGACAGCTGCACCGATCATCTGTGGCTTTATCTTCGGCGGTGCAAATATGAAGAAGGCGCTCGGGAAGCTCGCCTCGATCAGGAAGCAGCCTTGAGCACGATAGGCATCTGCATATGGCCGGAACCGGCCCATCTCACGATCAAACTTCGCTCGGGAGACCTCCGGGTCCACAGTTTGGAGTTCAGGCACCTGCAACACCCGCCTTCAGGCTTAGGAACAGGGTCACAGGATTCGCGAAACCGAGATCGCCAACTTTTTTGTCGACGTCGAGCAAGTTGCCGGCCTCATCCTTGAATTCCCAATTCTCGGCCGGTTGGGCGACGTTCTGCGTGTTTTCAAGGGCTTTGGTACGAACGACGTGCAGCGGCTGGTTGGGATTGGCTTCGACCTGCGTGGGCTGGCCGTTCACGACCACCGTGATCTCGATCTTGCCTGGCCCGCCGCCGTGATTATCGGTCTTACCTGAATCCTTCGACATTGTCCTACTCCTGTGGCTTGCCAATCCCGCCCCCTCGTGCCCACCTGCTGGTGAGACCGTCGGTCTTCAATCGTCCACGCGGCGCCACGACCGCGAGTACGCGAAAGACAGGGGATAAGCTACCGAATCGGTGCTACCTCTTTTATCCGCGACTTGAGCAGCAAGTAAACGGGCTGAAATTGCTCTTCACAACTATAATCGATTAAAGCAATGCCAAAATATTGGAGCCCCCCGATTCATGTGCGCTTTCACTCGCCTGCTCCAGTTGCAGCGTGCAACGTTGGCCCACCCCGTGCAAGTACGCCGCCCGGTATGATTTCATGTTCGATTGGGCGGGCGCTGTGATGATTTGGCTGGGGCGGCTTCCGGCCCCTGCAATCTACGGACGTCCGGATGCGCCCGGAGAACGATGCTAACCTATTGCGAGTGGAAGAAGTAGAGTTAAACGACTGGTAAGGCAACATTATCATTCGTTTTGCTGATACGACAGCCTGTGCGTTTTGGCACGAAATTGATGGCGTAAAGCGCACCGGCATTTTACCCTCGAAGGCATGATTCGCCTCGATCCCGCGACCGCCAATCCGTTCGCGCCGCCGACCGTCCCCTCCTGGGCGCTTGCCGCCGGCGGCGAACCAATCGACGCCTCCGCCGCCTTCCAGGCCGGCGCCGCCCTGGCTTCGCTTGACACGCTCGCCCGGGCGCTGCCGGCCTGGTCCGGCGCCTGGCGCCAGCGGCTGGCGCTCAAATGCGCCGCCGCCAGCATGCGGCTCGCCGGCCGCGCCGAGGATGAAGCCGGTTTGCGCGACGCCGGGCAGCTTTGCCCGGCCGGCGCCGATCCCGGTCCCGCCGGCGCCATTTTTGGCGCCTGGCGCCAGCTGGCGCTGCAGCCGCCGCCGGCCAGCACCGATCGGCTGGCAAAAGTGACCGAGCTGCTCGGCCTCGCCTGGGACGACGAGGCGCTCGCCGACCTCTGCATGAAGATCGAAGACGTGGCGGGCTCACAGCGGCCGGCGCCGTTCGCTGCCGCGGCGATCGCCTCCCATGTCGTCGCCATGCGGCCCGACGCCGAGCTGTTCGCCTGGTGGCTCGCCGACCTGGTGCTGGCGCAAAGCCTGCGCTGGCCGCGGCCGCTGCCGCTGCTGATGGCGCAGGCCTTTGGCCCGGCTTTTCGCGGCGAGGCCAGCGGCAAGCGCATCCGACCCGGGGGCAAAAATTTTGAGTGGGCGGTGTGCCTGGCGCTGGCGCAAGCGGCGGCCGAAGCCTGCCGGCTGGCCGCCGATCTGGCGCGCCGCGCCGAAAAACTCCTGGCGGTGGCGCCGAAACTGCGCGCGAAGGGCGCCAGCGACGTGATTTTTTTGCTCTTGAATGAAGACGCCGTCGCCGGATCGCTGACGACCAAAAACCTGTCACGCTTCGCGGCGCGACGCCTGTTCGAGCGACTGCAGCAACTCGAGGCCGTGCGCGAGCTGTCGGGCCGCGCCAGCTTCCGGCTGTTTGGGCTGTAGCGATGAGCCAAGCCTCCGCCCGCTGCAAGCCGAACGATCAGCCGGCGCTGCTGGACACCGAGCTCGAGCACCTGCCGCCGGAACTGCGCTGGCGCGAATGGATGGGCCGCGTCGAAGCGGTGATCTTTGCGGCAAATGAACCGGTGCCGCGCGAGGTTCTCGCGCGGGTGGTGGGAAAAAATTGCAATCTCGACCTGGTCGTCGACGACATCCGCGCCGAGCTCGCCGGCCGCCCCTACGAACTGGTGTCGGTCGCCGGCGGCCGGCAGCACCGGACCAAGAAGGTCTTTGGCGACGTCATCCACGCCGCCTTCGGGACGGCCGTGGGGCAGGGGACAAAAGAGTTGTCCCAGTCGGAGGCGCTTGTCCTGATGTGCATCGCCTATTTCCAGCCGATTACCCGGGGCGAGCTGTCTTCCTTCTTCGGCAAGGAGGTGTCGCGCGACCTGATCGGCGTGCTGCGCGCGCAGGAGCTCATCGCCTCGGGGCCGCGCAGCCCGCAACCGGGCGCGCCCTACACCTATGTGACGACCAAAAACTTTCTGTCGCAGTTCGGGCTCGACACGCTGCGCCAGTTGCCGGATTTCGAAGCGCTCGAAGACGCCGGGTTGCTGTCGAAGGAGAAGCTGCTGGCCGGTGACATCATGCCCGAGTTTTCATCTTACCAGAAGCAAGCCGACGTCGAGATTGAGGATTAGTCACCCGCTACGGCGCAGGCTGGCCGTACCGGAAGTTAGCGATTTCTAAAATGCAGTTGCTTCAGCAAACAGCAACATGAGCTCAGGCTCCGGCTCTGATTTGCCGTTGCGCGGCCAATTATCTGAATAATTCCGGCACGATGCCGCCTGTGGCCCGGCAAGGGAAACTCGCTTCTGCAAACCCTCGATCCCTTCAATTCGAATAGCAACAACACGCGATCGAGCGGGGTGAGCGAATGCCTGCTCCACCCGCCTTAGTCGAGGCCATCTCGCCGGCGTGGATGCCCATGTCGATTGATGCCTGCTGGAGAACTTCAACGGCCGCGTTCACTCCAGTGTCTACGCCGGCCGCTTGGAAAAACGCTTCGCTGTTGACCGGGACGGCGGGATCATTTGCAGCTTGACGGTGGTCGGGTGAAGCAGCAATCGTCGAGTACGACAATCCAAGATGTCGTTGCGTCACACAACGGCGTATTTCCTTCCTCGAAGTTCAAATGCCCGCATTCCGCCTTCCATTGTTTCGGTTATGGCTTCCCTGACCGCGGGAGTTTCAATCGCCCCATCCTCTTCAATCGCAATTTGAGCTGCTCTTACAGCCTCCGTGGCGTTCGGCTCGACACTCGGCACTAGAGCCACAACTTTGTCGGCGTCGCCATTTACGACGAAATTCGGGTTGTGGGTGGCAAATATTAGTTGACGCTTGCGTTTGGTTGTCTGCAGCAGCTTGGCGATTGCCATGATCACTCGGTTATCGAGGTCATCTTCTGGCTGGTCAATTATGAGCGTACCTGCTTCCTGGTGCAGAAGCAGCGTGAGCAGTGCCGAGGCTTGCTGTCCCGGCGATGCACGTTCAAACGGCATGTAGCTCCCTCGGTCTCTGTAGTCGAAACGAATGAAAGGCGACGCCCACGCTGACAAGAATTTGCCGAGGCGATCATCGTCCAACCGCCCCAGCACGAGGCGCGCCTGGTTGTCGGTCAGCCAGGTGAGCACTGCCTTCAGCTCAGTGATATCAGTTGGATCGACTTCATTCCCGTGACCACGCAGGACCTGTCCATGCCTGATTCGTTGCAAGCGGTGGACGAGCTCCTCCCATCCTTGACGCCCGTTACGGGCTGCGGTTTCGACGAGCTCCCGGCAGCGGACCTCTATTTCGCGGATGCCACAACGTTCGCAAAGCTCCATCAGAGCGTCCACGAAGCGACGGGGGATTGTCTCCTCCTCCACATGGGCGCGAAGCACTCCGGTGGACATCTCGATTACGTGATCCGATGCCTCGTTGAGGATTTCTCGCAACGTTGTCAACCTCGTTCCGAGCAGTGTCCTCGCCTCTGCAAGCCTGACCTCGATCCCGACCAGTTTGGACATGGCCGTTTTGGCGTCCTGCAGGTTTCTCTCAGCGACCTGCTGTTCTTCTCCGAGCTGACGGAACTCTGCAAGCAGCGTTGTCAGATGTGATTGCGCCAAGCTCGCGACAGCGTATTGCTCGTTGAATTTGGCTTGGTCGGTGCCGAATTCGCCCTGATGCCGCGCGAGCTCCTCAAGCGCCATCGCAAGCGCGTCCGTGATTTCGTCAATGGCGCCGCGAATCCGGTCGTTCAACCGCATGATGGCTTGCCGTGCGTTATTGACGGATGGGGTCTCGACAAGGCCTTCCCACCCTTCCATTGGGATCTCCTTGAGACGGTTTGCCTGGTCGAGCGTTGCCTGCACGAGTTTCACGGCGGTCTGGAACGAGGCCAAGGTTCGATTATAGATCGGCTGCTGGTCGAGAATGGCCTGCTGCTCGGCACTGAGACCGCCCTGTTCAAGTCGGCTCCGGATCGACTCAAGTCGTCTCGCCAAGTCGGCAGAAGCAGATTCGGCGCGGTTGAACGCGGCCTGCGCCGCCCAACTTTGGACGACCTGCTGGAAGGCCGCCCGGATCGCGCGTTCCGCCTCGTCGATATCCTGTTCTGCCTTGCGCCGGCGATCGACACTTTCTGCCGCCGCTATGCCAGTTATTTGTTCATCGGCGGTCTCTGGCCGCCTCACCATGGTCGACAGCTGTTTTTGAGAAAATGCGCGAGCGCGAAACCGTTCCTGCGCTACGCTGAGGGGGAGGTCGCGGGCCTCTCCGTCCAAAGACACGGTAATCATGGTCTGCTTGTCAAGCGTTCGCCGCCACGTCTCGACGACGCCATTGCGGTCGAGGTCGACCTCGACGAACCCCCCTATCAACGTCGAGGTGATCATGTCGCGTTCGCGATTGGTTGCCACGTCGTCGGCAGCGTCCAGGGTGCTGCGGCCAAGCGCGAACCTCAGATACTCCAGGATTGCCGATTTCCCGGAGCCTCGGCCGCCGATCAAGGTGTTGAAACCATCGTTGAATGTTATGCTGAAATTGTCTCCCGTCAGCGTCGAGCTTACCCGCAATTCCAAAATCCGCTGGCTGGGGATGGACGGCTCTGTATAGGTAATGCGCGCCTCATCCGCCAACACCGCTTGGCGGACGGCTTCCGCCGTAGCCTCGCCGAGCCGCATCCAACACGCATTGATGCCTAGGTCGGCATAGTTGGACGCGCGATTGTCGCCGGTGGTGATGATGCCGTGCCGGCGATCACCCCAATCTGATATCTCGCCGTAGATCTTCTTTCGCGTCGTCTCGTCGAGGCTTGCAAACGGCTTCTCGTTATAGACCCCGTCGACTTCGAGGTCGGCGAAACGCTGATGAAAGCCCTGCCTCAATTTGTCCTTATGGCCGCCCCTGCTAGCATGAGGCAGAGCGATGTTCCTGCCCTTGAGCATTTCGTCCTGGAAGATTGCCCCCAACAAATCCTCAATGTCCTTTCCGCAGAGGCTGGCTTGCGGGGCTCGGGCGGCAAGTGGATCGGGTGCAGGCACTTTGGGCATCATGCCAAACAGGCGATCTATGACACCGGTTGGCGTATCCTGGTCGAAAAGGATCAAGCACTGAACAGAGTCGTTGCATGTCACCTCCATGCCCGGGAGCAACCACAGCCTCGACTTGGCTGCCGGTGATCTTTCGATCGCCCTCGCCACATAGGGGTACATGACTATGTCGTGATGATCGGTGATCGCGATCGCTCCGATGTCCCTCTTGAGGCATGCTGCCACGAATTCGTCCGCCCACGCTTCGCGCGCCAGCTCCTTCTCCTCGGATCCACCTGGCAAGCCACCGCCGCCTGTCCATCCGGGGTCGCGCGGCGTATGGATCTGGAAGTCGGTCTTTCGCCACACCGCCCCCGGGTGATGTCCCTTTGCATGTTTCATTCCACCCCCAATTCGCGGATGCCGTGGTTAGATTCTAGAACGCATGACCCTACTGAGTTCCGACCATGTCGAGCCGGTTCAAGTTGCAAAGACGCGATATCGATCGGGCGCAATGTCCTATTGCTGAGAGGGGATTGCCATGTGCTCCTTTGCCTTGGCGATTGCCTCATCGAGGCGCGCACGTGAGATTGCGGCGAGGCGTTCTACCCCCAGAAGATGGGCCACGTCGCGTGCGGGGTCAGGCATGTCGAGAAGTCCGGGATTGTCGATAACCACCGAGGCAAGCTCCGCCAAAGGTATGTCCGCAATGGAGCGTCGTGCCTCCTCATTGGCCGGTCGACGATAGGGTACTGAGTCCGAGATCGCACCCTTCTTCCAAATGAATTCGCCGCTCGACTCCAGTGTGCGATCCAAGTCCCTCAGGTGCAGGTCAATCCTCTCGCGGATGCGACCACCCGTGCGGAGCCACCCATGTGCCCGGGCTATGCGCTGGGCGAGAACGTCTGCGCGCAACGGGCTTTCGGTCTCGACGATGGCCGCGACCATGCCCTGCAGCGTGGTCCTATAGCTGAACTCGAAGAACTGCTCGGGGTCTGCCCGGAAGGTCGTGAGATCGGTCACTTGGTAACGCCCTTTCTCAACATTACCTTGGACCGGCTGGCCCGCCATCGTTGAAAATGCTGCAAAGCCAAAAGACTCGGGAGCTGTTGGAGTATTGGCCGAAACGAGCTCAACATTGGATGCATTCGGAAGGGGCGGGAGCTCCTCAATTTGTGGCAGTTTCTGTTCGCTGGTCTCGCTTATTGGCTCGATCTGCTGACCCATTTCCCAGCGTGTCGTCACCTCCTCCGTCTGTTCGTTCGAACGACGTGCCCGACTTTCTTCGAGTAGGATTTCCAGGCGTGCGTGGAGGCGTTCGGCGCAACCCTTCGCGTCGAACCACCAATCGGTCGACCAGACGCGCAAGATCGTCCAGCCGAGCCCCGTTAAAACCTGCTCGCGAACCTTGTCGCGATCCCTTGCCGTCGCCGATCGATGATAGGTCGCCCCATCACATTCCACACCGGCCAGATAAGCTCCTGCAAGATCCGGGTGGCGGACGCCCAGATCGATCCGGAAATCTGAAATCCCGACTTGCGGGACGACAAACCATCCGCGCCGCTCCAGTTGCTCGGAAACTGCCTCCTCGAACGGCGAATCGAACCCGCCGACAGATCCAAGATCCTGGGCGGGCAAAGCGATCGGGCCGCGTTCGGCGTAGTCGAGGAATGTCTTCAGGTGTTGGACTGCGATCGCCTTGCTTCGCGACGGATCGATCTGGTCCGCGGTAAAGCCGGAGAAGATGATAAGTTCCTGTCGGGCGCGCGTCACCGCCACGTTGAGGCGCCGCTCGCCGCCATCTCGGTTGAGAGCCCCGAAGTCCATCGCCGGTGGCTTTCCGGAGCCGTCCTTATAGAATGTTATCGAGAACAGGATAACATCCCTCTCATCACCCTGGACGTTTTCGAGGTTCTTCACGATCGCGGGCTCAACCCGATCTTCGGCAAAGAACCATTCAAGTTCCGGATGGTCCCGGCGCGCAGCATCGAAAAGATCCAAGATCAGCGATTGCTGTTGCGCATTGAACGTGATTACGCCGAGCGTCGGCCGGCCATTCTCCGGGAGCGCCAGCCAGCTCCTCATGCGACTGACTGCCTCGCTGACGACCGCCATGGCCTCGATCTTGTTGGTGCGGCTCTTGCCGCGGTCGTAGATGCCGTCAGGCACCCGGTGCAGCCGCACCGCGCGATCATCGACCGCCGGCGAGGGGAACGTCACCAAGCGGTTGCGGTAGTAGTGATAGTTCGAGAACGCGATCAGCGACTCGCTGCGGCTGCGGTAGTGCCATCTCAGATCGCGCACCGGAATTCCTGACGCCCTTGCCTCATCAAGAATGCTTTCCAGGTCCTTTTCGTGGTCGGCGATCTCCTCTTCGTCCTCGTTGCGGCCGAAGAAATTGGTCGGCGGCAGCTGCTTGGGATCGCCCACGATAATGGTCTGTCGCGCCCTGGCGATAGCTCCAACTGCATCCCAGGTGGTGATCTGCGAAGCCTCGTCGAAGATCACCACATCGAACAAGGCCTGGTTTGGAGGAAGGTACTGGGCAATCGAAAGCGGCGACATCAACATGCAGGGCGCAAGCTTGGCAAAGCTCTCAGGCATCTTGCCAATCATGTCGCGGATGGATTGGCTCGGCCGCTGAAGCTCCATCTGGTGCCGCAACAACCCAAGTTCGGAATTGCGGGAAACGCTTTGTACAGAGGGGAGCCCATGCGTGAGCGCGCTTACCACGCGCTGGGTGGCTTGTGTGCGCACAAGATCGTCGATCTCACGAAATTCCGTAATCGCGTTCTCGTGCTGGAACCTGCGGAAGTTTCGCAATACCGCGTCTCCGTCAAGAACCTTCGGCAGCCACCATCTTGCGTAGCCCACCCGGAAGGCCGGGCGCGCCTTGTCGGCGGCTATCGTTCCCGTCTCGATCTGCTCAACCAGAGGTGCCAGATCGCGTTGGATCGCCTGCCTTTTCACCCGGCACCATTCCGACCAATCGCGAAACAGGTTTCGAGCATCCGCTAGCTCAATCAGCTTGGCTCTGAGCGCTTCAAGGCTAGGACCATCCGTGGGGTCTGAAATCTCCCGTGCCGAAACTTCGCCGAATACCGATCGCACGGCGTCGAACTGCTTGGCAGCTGCCAACAGCCGGTCGCCCGCGTCGCGCAGTCGGTCATTTTCAAGGGTGCCACGCAGACTTGGTGCCACGGAGCGAACGACGGCCCGAAATTCGTCCTGACTGCGTCCAGGAATGCGAAGTGCCGCGCGGAGACGCCGGGCGGAATCAAGTATGCTCGCGACAGCCGCCACGTCGGTTGTCAGACCTTCGATCGGTAGTGGCTTGCCTGCCAGCGGGCTTTGGTCGATTGCTGCCAGAAACTCCCTCATCTGGCGGAGCAGAGGAAGGTCCCTGCCGGGGTCCGCAGCATCACGCTGCGTGCGGCTTTGAAGCAGTTTCTGAACCTTGCGCTTGCCTAGGGCCGATCTCGGCCAAAACGATTCTGTGGCCTCACGCCATTGGCGGACCAGGACATCCAGGTCGAGGTCACGGACGGTCGCGACGTCATAGGCGGCGGAGAGGCTGCGCTCGCTCTCGCGATAACCCCCGATCGCGCGTTCCAGCTTGGCAAGCGCCTCCCCGAAGGTTGAGAAATCCCGGTCATACGCAATCGAGATATCGCGGTTCCGCGTTTGGGCCAGAACCTGTGCCAGGCCTATGAGCGACTGGAGTTCCGTATGCGAGAACGTCTCATTAGGCGAAAGGCCGAGACTGGACTGGTAATCCCGTATCGATGCCGTCAATTGCCCGCTGGCGGAGTGCAGGGACGTTGCGGCGGCCAGCAACCTTAGTTGCCAATCGCTGCTCCACTCTCCGACATCGATCAGATCCAACGCTGGCTGACGTTCGACCGACGCGAACACCAGACCGACCTGCGCGGCCAGCTCCTCCAGGTGAAGAAGAGTTTGCGCATCGTGCCCATCGGAGGACTGCCACGCGAATGTCGGCGCAGCTTGGTCGTTCGACTTCAGCGCTATGCCTAACGCCAAATAGGGCGTCCATCCGTTTGGATACCGTTTGTGAAGCGCCTCGACATAGGCATTCAATTCATCCCGACGCAGGCGGAGCCGCTCGTTGACTGGGATCCATTGAGACGCGTCGGCGTTACCTCCGTGCTCCCACGAAGCCTTCAGTTGCGTTAGAAAACGTCTCCGATCGGCCTTGTTCGAGTGCAGCTCGATGCAGTGGTTTCCAAGTCCATGCTCACGCAGCCGGCGGTAGACGACATCGAGTGCGGCCGTCTTTTCCGCCACGAACAGGACGGTCTTGCCTACGCCCAGACAGTTGGCAATCATGTTGGCGATCGTCTGGCTCTTCCCCGTCCCGGGCGGCCCGACGATCACGAAGTCGCGTCCTTCGGCTGCCGCCAGGCTGGCGGCGGTCTGCGATGAATCGAGGGGAAGGAGGCTTATGATGGCGGCGGGTTCGTAAGCGCGGTCCAGCTCGGCCTCATCACGGAAGGCTGACTGACCACCCGAGATCTCGAACGCCTGCTCGGGCGTGTCGATGAGATGGCGAACGACCCTGTTCTGTCGCAGTGCATCGGTTCGCTCGACAAGGTCCTTCCACATCAGGAACTTTGCGAAGGAGAATGTCGACAAGGCGGTTTCGTCGATGACCTCCATTCCAGGAACATCGCGGACCGCCTGTCGCATGGAGGATAGGATGCGCGGCACATCGATTCCGCTGTCGTCGAGCGGCAGATCGCCGGCGAACTGCGGAAGGCGAAGTTCGAACTCCCGCTCAAGGAACTGGAGAAGGGTGGCGTTGAAACGCGGCTCGTCTTCATGGAAGCGGATCGTGAAGCGCGAGCTCGCGCTCCGTCTTTCTAGCCGGACCGGCACCAGGAGAAGCGGCGCCCGATAACTGCGTTCATCTTCGGGCTTTTTCTTCCAGCGAAGAAAACCCACGGCCAGGAACAGCGTGTTTGCTCCACCCTCGGCGAAGTCATTGCGCACCTGACGGTACAGATCGATCAATCTGGCCTCAAGCTGACGGAAGTCCAGCGTTGAGGCGAGCTCATCCCTGAGCAGCGCTTCCGCGGCAAAACCGCGTTGCAGATCGCGACCATGGACATCGCGATAGAGCTCCGCGTCTCGCTCCCCCAAAGGGTTCTGCTCGGGCAAGGAAATGAGGCGCACGGCAGCACCATTTGCCAACCTGTCCTCGAGATAGGCGACGTCGGTACACAAGAACGGGATCGTCTTTTTTGAATCGGGGAAATTGAGCAGGCGATTCCTGAGCGTCAGGTCGAGCAGCTTCTTCTGCCAGCGGTCGATGCGACTCGCGGCTGTGGTAGGCTTTATCTCAACGACCTCCACTGGCATCGCGCCAATTGCTGGAGCCGCGGGGAGCGGCAGTGCCGCGATGGCCGCAGACGGCTCCTCCTCGGCGCCATTGCGCCGGATATGCTCGTGCGAAGCGAGGGGCGTTATACCGCCGCTGCGCGATCGCCTGACGTCGATGGCCGCAACGAATGCATGCGCCTGTTCTTCCGCGAGCCGGATACCGAGCGCATTCTGCGCCGCCTCGAATGTGAGCGCGGGTCGGTGAGTGACGCCTGTGGTTTCAAACGCGATGAATTCGCGGGACGCAAGCGCCTTGCGGACCTCCATCTGGTCCGTTTCCACGGCGTTGGCGAAGGTTCGTTTGGCCAGCCAGACGCCGACAGCTGCATGCCCGTCAAACATCAGCACGGCCGGGTGCAGGCCGGCAGCTTCCAAAGTAGCGGCAAACAAAAGTGAAGTGTCCAAGCAGGTCGCCAGACGTTCCTCGGCGATCGTCGCGGGACGCCTGACCTTTTGCCCTCGGCTCTCGAAGCTCGCCGGAGGTTCGGCATAGTGCAACCCCATGCCGGTGATCGCAGAATAGACGGCTGCAGCCAACATGTATGCCCGCTGCGGGTTTTGCGATTGATAGCCATCAAGGCCGCTGGGATGCCCGTGCGCGGCAAGCCGATCTGCCGCCGCCCTCAGGATCGGTGCAACGCCAGGGTCATTGGGCATGACGAAAGCCGGAAGCAATTGCGCCATGTCGGCGACACCGCCCCACTCGTCGCGCGCGAGCAGCCGGACGGTCAGGCGCCGTTCGTCCAGGACCTCACCACCCGCGGAAAGGCGCAAGGTGATTTCTCCGCGCTCGGCCTCGTTCAGGCCAGCAAGATATCCGGAATCGAGCTCGACCTTGCGGTCGCTCAGTTGAAGCCTATCGCCAGGAACGAGACGGTCAACTGCCCAAGTCTTCGGTCTCAGAAACGACGGCGATGACGTGAGTTCCAGGCGGCAACTCTCCAGGCTGCCGGCGGTGTCGTTATCTAGTCGGATAGACCGGATTACCGGAATTGCGTTCTGATAGGATGCATAAGTGAAGCTGGACGCGACGTCGGCGCTTATGCTCCGGGCCGTCGAGCGTTCGGCTACCGCATCATCATTTGATACTAACTCTGAACTATCAACAGATTGCATTGACCAGTCCCCACATGCAGACTAGCAATTTTTTCAGGATATAAAAGGGCCTTGCCGGTCACGCGAATACAATCGCGTTCTCTATCCACGCGATAGTTGGGTCGGCCAAGAAAAAGGCGAGGGAAGCGAATGCACCATCAGAAAGGGGCGGTCCACCCCTAATTTCGTGACCTCACTCACCAGGACTGTTGCGAAACGCTATCGGACTTTGATACCGAGACCCAAGCTGTCTTAACCGTGCGCCATCACGGCCGGGTAGCTAGATTGACTTAGGGCCAGCATTTTGCCTGAGCTTTTCGTTCAGCCCCGGAGAGTCCTTCGAATGGCATTTCGATTTGTTCATACGGCCGACATCCATCTCGACTCGCCACTGCGCTCCCTTGCGCTGCGCAATCCGGAGCTCGCCGAGCTGGTCGGAGATGCCAGCCGTCAGGCGTTCATCGCCGTTGTGGATTTGTGCCTAGCGGAGCAGGTCGATGCGCTTGTCATCGCCGGCGATCTTTACGACGGCGACCAGACCTCGATGAAAACAGCACGCTTTTTGGCCTCCCAAATGACGCGCCTCCATCAAGCCGGCGTCAGGGTCTACATGATCCGCGGCAATCACGACGCCATGTCGCGGATTACCAAGCAGCTCGTCTTGCCAGACACGGTGACGATCTTTGGCGGCCGCTGCCAATCTGTGGTGCAGCCTGGCTCCGCGATAGACGTTGTGTTCCATGGGCTGAGCTTCGCCAGCCCCAAGGCGCCCGAAAGCCTGCTGCCCAAATATGCTCGCCCCCAGGAGGGAGCTGCCAACATCGGCATCATGCATACGAGCCTGGCTGGTTCCCCGGGTCATGACGTTTATGCACCTTGCAGCGTCGCCGATCTTCACGGCCACGGCTTTGGCTATTGGGCGCTTGGCCATATCCACGTTCGCCAGGTCTATTCCGGCGCGAGCACGCTGGTGATGCCGGGGATCCCTCAGGGTAGGGATATCAACGAGGCAGGCGAGAAATCGGTCACGCTGGTCACCATTCGCGACGATCGCTCTGTCGAGATCGAGGAGAGGCTCACCAGTGTCGCGCAATTCGAGCGTGTGGGTGTCGATCTGACGGGGACAGCCGAATGGAGCGAGGCTGTCATCCGCATCCGGGCAGGGCTGGAACAAGCCCGAAAGCAGGCCAGATCGCGCTACCTTGTTACCCGCCTTGGTTTGGTCGGCACGTCCGCCCTTTCATGGTCGCTGATGCGGGACCGGGACCTGGCTATCGCGGAAGCCGAACAGGCAGCGGAACAGGTGGGCGACACCTGGGTGGAGAAGCTGGAGCTTGATCTTTCGGCTCCCGCTGCCGGAGACTGGGGAACTGTCGCCGATCCTACTTTGGAACTCGCGCAGTCCATGCGCGCCAATGCGAACTCGGAAGCATTTCGATCCGAAGCGCGGGAATTCGTCCTGAAGACGATCGCAGACCTGCCGCCCGATGCGCGCGGCTTCGCAGGCAAGGACGAAGCAGGCCTCGAACAGTTTCTCGACGATGTGCTTGCCGGAAGCGTTGACCTGGTCACGGCCCGGCTCAAGGCAGGTGCGACGCGATGAGATTGCGGCGCCTTGCCCTGACCCGCTACGGCAAGTTCACCGACAAGGCGATCGATTTTGGAGAGAAGCCGGTTTCAGGCCCCGATCTGCATATCGTTTTCGGCCTGAACGAGGCCGGCAAGTCGACGGCACTTTCCGCCTACCTTGATCTGCTCTTCGGCATCGAAGAGCGCAGCCGTTATAATTTCCTGCATGACTATAGCTCGATGCGCATCGGCGGCCTGCTCGAATTCGAGGGGCAGACGCTTGCCGTTTCGCGCACCAAAAGCCGTAGCAACTCGCTGCATGACGCCGAAGGGCGGCCACTGAGCGAAATTGCCATTTCGGCTCACCTTGCGGGCTTGTCTCGCGATGCCTACAGCAGCATGTTCTCGCTGGATGATGAGACGTTGGAAGCAGGCGGCAAGGCGATCCTTGAATCGCGTGGCGATCTAGGAAAGCTACTTTTCACCGCCAGCGCCGGGCTCGGGCATGCCAGCGATGTCCTGGCCGCCCTTGAGATCGAGGCCGACGGGCTTCACCGGAAACAGGCCCAGACGACCGAAATCGCGCTGCTGAAAAAGCGGTTCGCGGAGCTCAAGTCACGCAAGGAGGCGATCGACACGCTGGCCTCGACATTCGAGGCGCTCGAGGCGGAACGGGCGGAGACCCAGGAGAAGTATGACCGCAGCCTGGCCGAGCGCGCGGCGTTGTCGGCCCGGCTCGCCACGATCGAGCGATATGTGCGCGCCGCGCCTGTCCTGGCCGAGATAAAACGCAAGGCAAGCAGGCTGGCTGAGCTGCCGGACATCCCGTCTCCTGCCAGGACCTGGAGTGGCAGCATCGCGGAATTGATCGATCTGGATGCACGCTTGAGGACCCGTCTCCAGGCAAGTGCCGACGAGATCGATCGCGCGAAGGCAAAGATCGAGGCAATCGCTGTCGACGATGCCATGCTCGCGATCTCGGAGCAGGTGCGAGGACTGGCCGACCGCAAGGCGCGCTATCTGTCCGCCGGCATGGACCTGCCGACCCGCAAGATGGAGGCCCAGCTGCTCGATCAGACGGTGGCTAGCTGTCTCGCCGCGCTTGGAAGGTCGGCCGAACAGGATCCGTCCCGGCTCATCCTGCCGGCCGTCGTGGTCGGCACGCTTCGCACCATGGTTGAGCAACGCTCCGGCATTACAACGAGCCTGCGGATGGCCCGAGATGAGGCCGCTGCCGCGCTCGACGGGCTCAATGCAGCCCGAGGCCGCGTTGGCGAGGAGAGGGCGGTGCCCGAGCCCGCAAGAGCCAGGCTAATGGCAGCCGTGTCGGAAGCCAAGGCCAGTGGTCACAAACGCGAAATCGCAGAGGCGTTGGCGTTCGAGGACGAGCGGCAAACAGGGCTGGCCAATGCGATGCGGCGCCTTCGGCCGTGGTCGGGAGATGCGGAGGCACTTTCGAAAATGCCAGTTCCGCCGCCGATGCAGATGGCCGCCTGGAAAACACTGGCCGCGGACCTTCAAAGGGACAAAGCAGTCTTCTCCGAGCGTCTGGCTGAGCATGAACAAAGTCGGATAACTACTTCGTCACGGGTGGCTGCTGTCCGCGCCTCGGCGGACATTACCGACGATGAAACTGCAGCGGCCATTCGGCGTGAGAGGGATAAGGCCTGGCGACATCATCGCGACGACTTGAAGGCCGAAACTGCAGACGCGTTCGCCGCGATACTCGCCAGGGACGATCAGGTCGGTGCGGCACGATTGGCTCATGCCGGCGATCTCGCAGACCTGCGCGCAATCAAGCAAAAGGCGGCCGAAACCGAAGTGGCAGTAGAGCGCGTCAGTGTCCAACTCGGCGAACTGGACGCGCGCGCTGAAATGGCGACCGCTGAAGTCAAGCGAACAGCCGGCAGCTTGCTTGAGGATTGCCAGGCGCAGTCGTTCGACCTCTTAATCGGACTTCTGGAGGAGCGCCTTTCCGCGCGCGCCGACGCGCTTGGCGCCTTTGACGACATCCTGCTCGCACGCGCAAGAAGCGAACGCGCGACAGCCGAAGGAGAGCGGATCCATCTCGGATTGGCCTCGGCTCTTCGAAGCGTTGGAATTCAGCCGGAAGCCGGTGAGGCCCTGGACGCCATGGTTGTCGCCGCCGACCGCTTTCTCGACAGACAGGCGAAGGTCGATGCGGAACGAGCGGAAGCACTGAGGAGCGTCGCCGCGAAGGAAGAGGAGCTGGCCGCCAGGCGGCTCGCTGTTGAAATTGCCGAGCGGCGGGATGTTGCATGGCACGCCGAAGTCAATGAAACGCTGAAGGGGACCTGGCTTGAAGACGGCATCGCCGGAACCGGGCTCGGCAGCGTGCTCGATCAGCTGTCGGATCTATCAAAGGCCCTGCAGGATCGCGAGGCCATGCGTACGCGCATAAGCAAGATGGAGGCGGATAGGACTGGTTTTGCTGAAGAGGTAGCCCGGCTTGGTGCGCAGGCCGGGGATCACTCAAGCGAGGAGGCGCCGGAACAGGTGAGCGCCAGGCTGACCGAGCGTCTGGAGAAAGCCGAGCGCGCGCGTGAGGCGAGGGCGAATCTCCTAGTCGATATTCAGAAGTTGCAAGACGTTCAGGTGGCGTTGCACGCCGAGATGGCGTTATACGAGACGACCAAGCGGCAAGTGCTCGAGGCTTTCGGGGCGAAAACTCTGCCCGAGGTCGCAGAGCGCGACGAACAGCTTCGCGAGCGAGACCGCCTGCTGAGCGCGGTGGCCGAGCTTGAAGAACGACTGACGAGCGAGCTCGCCCTCGAGGACTTCGCCCAGGCGCGCTCATTGCTGGAGAGCGTCGATCTCGACGGATTGGCAATTGAAAAGGCGGAAATCGAGCGGCGCCTTGCTGACCTCGATGAAGCGTTGCAACAGCAACTTGTCCGGCGCACTCGGGCGGCCGACAAGCTCGACGCGATTGGCGGCGACAGCCAGGTCGCTCGGATTGATGCGGAGCGCCGGACAGTTCTTCTCGAAATCGAGGAGAGGGCTGCCCGCTATATCGGGTTGAAACTCGGCGTCATGTCGGCGACGAGCGCGCTCCGGGTCTACCGCGAACGTCACCGCTCTGGAATGATGAGCCAGGCCTCCGATGCCTTCGCGCTGATCACGCGCGGCCAGTACACAGGCTTGACGACCCAGCCAGTAAAGGGTGGCGAGGTCCTGATCGCGACACAGAAAGACGGCCAATCGAAGGTCGCGGACGCTCTGTCGAAAGGCGCGCGTTTTCAGCTCTATCTGGCCCTACGCCTCGCCGGGTACTATGAGTTTGCCAAGCTCAGGCCATCTGTTCCCTTCATCGCCGACGACATCATGGAGACCTTCGACCATCTCCGGTCGGAGGAAGTTTTCCGATTGTTCGGCGAGATGGCCAAGGTGGGTCAGGTCATTTACCTGACGCATCATCAACACCTTTGCGAGATAGCGAAGTGGGTTGTCCCTAACGTGGCTATCCACGAGCTCGGGTAATTCAAACGGGGTCGTTGCCGGCGTGTGCTCGAAACAATTGGCATCGTCAATAACCGCTTCGCGCCTCCTTTGGGTCGTTCAATTGGTCGCTGAAAGCGGACTCGTCCGACACGGGCCGCCATTCGCGCTAGGTCCGCGACGATCTCCCATGACGGCTGTTTCGACGGTCAGTCGCCGCACGCCGGCCGCCATGGGTTGGCTTGACGCTCAGGTCAGAAGGACAGACGAGCGATGATCTTCGCTGGCTTCACTGCTCGGATCGAAGGTGTGACGGCTTCTGGTATTTGGAAGGTCCTCAGGTTCTGAGCTTTGGATGTGGAGCCCGGTATCGCTGCCTCCGCGGAAGCAATGTCTTTTGCACTCACCTGCAGCGACTTGCAGGCTCCCTTCTCGTCCCAAATATTCTTGGCAACCGCGCTTCACACCGCCGCCGTGATGGCAGTGGGTGCGACATCGTTCGGCGCGACTTGGCGCGTCGCGATCAACGCCTTGATTGCCTCACCGAGGATCGCAGCGGAGTCGTCGAAGCCAATCCCGCGAACTTGATCGAACCTCTTCTCCGTGCTCCCGTCAACGATGCAGTGATGCGCAATGAAGTTCCAGTCGTGGATCATGTAGGCTGGGGCGTAGCCCCAAGGCGACAGCCCTTTGAAGACCTGCGCGATCTTCGGGATTGAGCCGCCGTCCGTGTACATGAGGCCTGGCTTGATCGTGCTTCCTGGTGCTGCCGGATCTGCCCGATGGAAGATCAGGGGATCATGAGGGTCGGGCACGAACAGGAAACTCCCGTCACCGGAATTGTTGCCCTCACCGACCCACATCACAAACAAGCTGCCGGATATCTCACCGGTGGTAAGCTTCTGGTAGTCTATGGAGGTGCACCCAGCTGCAGTTGCAACTGCGAGCGCGATCACGCTCGTAATGAAGCGACCTGCAAATCGCCGAGACAGGCGGATCTGATCGCTGAACGCATTGTGCCGCATCGTTCCACCTCGGTCGAATAGAGTGCTGATGGTATGAGACGCTGCCAAACCAACGGACGATGTCAGAGAAAACCGACCCAATGGCTCTCGGCGACAATCGAGATTGGCAACCCCTCGTCGCGCCAGGCGGTCGCTTTGAAAATCTTGTCGCCAAACGATGAGTGCTTCCAAGACTCTGTGGCGTACGCACCGATCACGAGTACGTCGGTCTTTTGCGTCAAACTGCCGGCGCGGCCGCCACGATCCGCTATGGCCTGCTCGCAGTATTTTCGCTGGCCATAATTGAACGTCCCGGTGAAACAGTACGACCGACCTTCAAAGGTCAAATGCGGAGGCGGATTGCAAAGGGGCAGGGTGGTCGGCTTCAACACTTCCCCGAGTTCGAAATCTCGGTTCGAGAAGCTATTCAGCGTGTCGAGAAGTTCGATGTGTTCATCGGCATCGAGCACGCCGTCCGCAAGGATTTCATTGACCCGTCGGTACAAGGTCCGGACAATCGGCTGATCGCTAATCTCGACGTTCGCGGCCAGCCACTTTTGAAGAAACTCGACTTCTGCCTTGTTGATAGTCCCGTCTGCAGCGAGGCCGCGCGCTAACCCGATCAACTCATCGATCTGCCGCGAAGAAATACGATCGCCGCCGACGCGGTTGTAAAACTTGTCATCCGCGTCTCGCACGCTACCCCGTCACCATCCCTATCCAGCTTGCGGCCCCACGCACAGTTGTGCAGGTACCATTGGGCGTCTTCGCAGGAGCTGACTTGCGAGCAGTAACCGCCGGGGCTCGCACGAAAGGCCGCCGCTTTGCGAAACCAGCTTGCGACTGATGATGCCGAACGGCTGGCTCGACGGCGCAGCCCCGTCGCCATGCGATGCGCGCCAGTCCCAAGGCGCGTCGAACTTGCCAACATAGACCAAGCTTCGCCGCCTTGGCGTTGGCCTGCTGCGGCGCGTAGGCGCCGTTGCTGTAGTGCGGCCAATCGAGCGCCTGGCCATGCTCTACCATCCACGCCGCCACGCTGGCGCCGTCGGCGCGCCGGCAGTCGCCGACGAAGCGGTGATAGCGATCCCAAGTCACGAAAGTGCACTGCACCGGCCGCGAGGCGGCCAGGAAACTATCCAGCGCTTCGGCGGATCGCTGACCGCATGGGTACTCGAAGCCCTTGGCGTCGTCGCAATATTGCTTGCTCTCTGGCGCATCGATCCCGTTGAACCGAATGCGCTGGCCGCGGATCTCAATCGTGTCACCGTCAATGACCGACGCCACGCCGGTCATGGGGGCGGGCTTTGGCTCGATCCAGCTCGAAGGGGTCAAGGCGGGGAAGCGGTCACTGTGCATCATGACCGTCTGAGCGGCTAAGGCACCGACTGCAGCAGCGGTGACGAAAATCAACCGTCGCGGGACACTTGCCCGCCGCAGTGCACGAGAGCGTTTTGCTCCAGTGCGCTTGCGCCAGCGATCAGAACGATTGTCGTAACGTGACCTATCCACACCCTATCCCCCCAAGCGGGAGAATGCTCCTAAATGTAGCAGAGGTCTAGTGAGGCCTATTTGCTGAGGATTCCCTCAGGAGATCACGGTTTCACTTGCCTAGCGCAATAAGTGTCAGTGCCGAGCCGAGGCTCGTTCCGAAGCCAATATGCTCTAGCTTAGGAACTGCCGCAGCATTGTGTGGAGTCGAAGGCTATCAGCTATTGTCTTCGACCGGAGCGAGCTGCGATCGTCGAGCTGTTTGATCAGCCACAATGTTTAGTCTGGACAACCCGCCCCCAAAATCGGCCGTACTTCGCGTGTGAAGTGCCCCCGAAAGCGGTCGTACCTTGGGCCACCTTGTGGCGGGTCGGATGCATTAAGCGCCGCCGCGATTGCGAGGAGGAGTCACATCTGATTTCGTTCGAGGGCAACGATTCGACGGGTGACTGATGATTGCCAAGGCATGATGATGGCGAACGCGCGCCAGGTGAATAAGAGGTAGGCTTAGATGCAAGGTTTGACGACGTGTCCGGTGTGCCAGGGGGCGTTCGGCCGATGCCGAGAGCGTGCGACGCCTCGCGATACGTCCGCATTCGATTGCGACGGTTGTGGCGCGTTCGAGATTAGCCGGACGGCCCTGGTGACATGGTTCGAGCCCAATCGTCATCGCCTTACCGCCCTCCAACGTTCGGCGCTCAGCCACGCGTTGCGAACGGCATCGCGTGGGACATCGCCTCTGATGATCACCACCGACTGGATGGAGCGCTTCTTGCCAAGCGCGCGACTGCCAACGCCCGCGACGCAAGTTGCCAATCTCATCGCGCATATCGGCGATGTCATGGCGGAGACCGGGGAAGGATGCTTTCTTGACCATGTCGTCGATACACCGCTCGTCGGGGCTTTCAACCGGACCATGTTCGACGCGCTTCTGAAGGAGGTTCTCGAGCGCGGCCTGGTCACGGCCGTCGGTAAGGCGAGTGTGCCAAATCCTCGCGATGTCGGCGTCCTCCAGGGCACGCTCTTCGGACTTTCGCTGGAAGGGTGGGAACGCTACGAAGCCGAGAAGCGTGGCAAATTTGCTGGCCGCTACGGCTTCATCGCGATGAAGTTCGGCGATGCGGTGCTCGACCCGTTCGTCGAAACTGTGGTGAAGCCCGCGATCCGCGATGCCATCGGCTTCGATCTCGTTGACTTGCGCAATGTCTCGCGAGCGGGTGTCATCGACAACATCCTGCGGGCACAGATTCGCGATGCGGCCTTTGTGCTGGTCGATCTCACCCATGATAATGCCGGCGCGTATTGGGAAGCCGGGTATGCCGAGGGGTTGGGTAAACCGGTGATCTACCTGTGCGAGCAATCGAAGTTCGATGCCGCGAAAACGCATTTCGATACCAATCATTGCACGACCGTGATGTGGTCGGCGGCAGAGCCCGCCCCGTTCGTCGAAGCACTGGTCGCGACGGCACGGCGCTCGCTCAACCTGTTTCCCGACATGGTCCCGGCCGGCCATTGATTATGCTGAGCTTACCCCATATTATCGAAATCAGGTAAACTTTGCTAAGGTTCCTCGAATTGGACGCTCGTCTCAACCCCTATGCGCCAGGCGCCGGTACGCCCCCGCCCGAATTGGCTGGGCGAGACGACATCATTGAGCGCGCTGCAGTCGCGCTCGATCGGATCCGTGCGGGGAGGTCGGCGCGAAGTGTCGTCCTCTATGGGCTGCGCGGGGTCGGCAAGACCGTCTTGCTGAACCGGATTCGGCTCGACGCCGAGACACGCGGGATCGCCAGCGTACGAATCGAGGCGCCAGAAGAACGATCACTACCCGCGCTGCTCGCCCCTGCCCTTAGAGCCGCGCTCTTCCGGCTGCGCCGAATTGATGCCGCCAAGGCGGGCTTGGGGCGGGCGATGAAGGCGCTTGCCGGTTTCGCGGGCGCGCTGAAGATCAAATATGCCGATATCGAGGTTGGCCTCAATATGGACCCTGAGCACGGCCTCGCCGACAGCGGCGATCTCGACACGGATCTGGCCGATCTGATCGCCGCGGTGGCAGAGGCCGCCGCCGAGCGTGGCACGGCGGTCGTCCTGTTCGCCGATGAGCTGCAATATGTGCCTGAAGATCAGCTCGCCGCGCTGATCATGGCGCTGCACAGTGCCAACCAGGCGCAACTTCCGATCACGATGGTGGGCGCTGGCCTTCCGCAACTGCTGGGCTCGATGGGCCGCGCCAAATCCTACGCGGAGCGGTTGTTCGAGTTCATCGCGATCGACAGGCTCGACGCTGATGCCGCGCGCGATGCGCTCCGCCTCCCGGCGCAACGCGCGGGCGTGGAGTTTTCTGACGATGCCGTCGGCATCATTCTCGATAAGAGCAGGGGTTACCCCTATTTCCTTCAGGAATGGGGCAAGCATAGCTGGAACGTGGCGGACGCTTCCCCAATCGATGGCGACGATGCTCGCCGGGCAACGGATGAAGCTCTGGCCGATCTGGACGCGAGTTTTTTTCGGGTGCGGTTCGACCGGCTGACGCCTGCCGAAAAGGGCTATATGCGAGCCATGGCGGAGCTTGGCCCGGGACCGCATCGTTCCGGCGATGTCGCCGCGCAACTGGGCCGCCAGGTGACCACCGTCGCGCCGATACGCAACGCCCTGATCGCGAAGGGCATGCTGTACAGCCCTGCTCATGGCGATACCGCCTTCACGGTGCCGCTGTTCGACAGCTTCATGCGCAGGATCATGCCCTCGCCATGACTTACAGGTCTGCTGCCGACATTCTGGAGGAAGCCGACCGGCACGGCATGCGCCGGGCGTTTGTCGTGACCGCAATGATGCTCGAGATGGAGGCGGTGCAAAGTCATATCGACCATCTGGGCTCCGTCAGTGGCGAGGACGGCGCCGTATACGAATGCGGCGTCTTCTCCGATCTTGGTCAAGATTGGCTGGTGGTGGTCACTGAAACGGGAGAAGGCACCCATGCCGCGCTGAGTGCCGTGAGCTATGCCCACCGAGCATTTGCGCCCTTCGAAGTGATGATTTTGGTTGGTGTAGGCGGCTCACGCAAGGAAGAGGCGCCGATCGGAAGTGTGGTTGCCTCGGAGCACGTCTACATGCCGTATAGCGCGAAATATGGACCGAAAGGTCGTTCCAGCCGCCCCCGCTCATTTCAACCGGACAGCCGTCTGATCGGTATCGCCAAAAAAATCCGTCGGGAAAAGAAGGGCTGGCCGACCCGCATTCGCGATCCACTCGACTGCGTCCTGCCGCCGCGCGATATCTACCCAGTCGATTATCCGCCGATCGGCCTGGTGAAGCCGATCGCGTCGATCGAGGCGGTTCTCGACGATCCAAAAAGCGAACTCGAGGCGCTGATCGCCGAGGATTATGGCGATACCTACGTCGTCGAAATGGAAGGCTATGGGGCGATCTATGCTGCCAGCCGGGAACGAACACCCGGCATAGTCGTCCGCGGCGTCTCGGACATGACGCAGGGAAAGTCACCAGAGGACGACGCGCTTCGGCAACCCATCGCGGCGGCGCACGCGGCGGCTTTCGCGTTCGAGATGTTGAGCCATTGGGGCCAGATTTATCCGCGATCGAGTAGTGGCGGCGACACGGCAGCGGTGCAACTCGGTGCCCCGGAAACACCGGTCACGGCGGTTATCGAGGTCGCGGAGGTCGCGACCCGATACCACGCCCGACGTCGCGGCCACGGAGGCGGAGCCCGTTACAGCGAAACCAGAGCCCTCTGTCAGCGCAGATGTGGTGATCAACCTCAATGCGCAGATGGAAGAGGTGACGCCTGAATGGATCGCAACGCTACAGACGGCGCTGCGAGAAATCTGCGGCACGGATGAAATCCTAGTGGTTCGAGCGGCGGCGGGCTCGGTACGGCTATTCGTCGCCGATCCAACAGGAGCGCTGCGAGCGGTCCGCAGAATCGCCTTGCGGGAAGGACTGCTGACGAAGGCGGATGTCGAACTGATCGGTGTGATGGCTGTGGCCGATGCCGTAGCGCTCGACGCCTCGATCGCGAATCTGGTGGCCGCATCGGTCGACCTTATGGCGTGGCCGCAGACGCTGCCCGATGGCGAATGGATCGAGCGCCCCGAACTGGAGACGCTGGTCGAGCGGATCGAGGGCCAGGTGTCGAGCACTACCGTCGTGCTGGGGCCGCCGGGTGCTGGCAAATCGGCGCTGCTGGCAGCACTGGCGCACCGCTATGTCGAGCGAGGATGGCCGGTCCTTGGTATCAAGGCGGACGCGCTCGACCCCGATATCGCAACTGATACCGATCTGAGAGATCGGCTCGGCCTGGAGAGGTCGGCCGGCACTGTCGTCGAACAGATCGCGACATTCCGGCCCATCCTGGTGATCATCGACCAACTCGATGCCCTTGCGGGCTATCTCGATATTCGGACGGCGCGCCTCAGCCTTCTGCTCAATCTCGTGCGGCGGATCGGCAGGCTCGACAACGTCCACGTCATCCTCTCGGCCCGGCTCTTTGAGTTTAATCATGACACCCGGCTGCGCGCGGTGCAGGCTGAACAAGTAGCGCTGGCGCTGCCACCCTGGAGTACCGTGGTCGAGCTGCTCGATCAGCACGGCGTGCAGGCGGGCGGCTGGCCGCCCGATGCCCAGGAATTGATGCGCATCCCGCAGGCTTTGTCGATCTACCTCCAGCTTCGCAGCAGCCGCGAGTCCGAGCCATTCGACAGCTACCAGGCGATGCTGGAGCGGCTTTGGGAGGAGCGGGTTCTGGCGGGCGAAGACGGCCCTCGTCGTGCCCGGCTGCTCGCCGATATCGCGGACCACATGGCCCAGGAGGAAAGCCTGTGGCTGGCTGCCGCCCGGTTCGATGATCACCGCGCCGACCTGAAGGCGTTTGAAGCCGTCGGAATTTTGACCGCGGTCGATGGCAGTGTTGGTTTCAGTCATCAGACGCTGTTCGATTTCGCGCTCGCGCGCAGCTTCGCCCGTGAGCCCGGACGACTATCGAAATATGTGCTTGAGCGGCAGAATTCGCTGTTTTTGCGGCCGAAGTTGTGGGCCGGGCTTACCTATCTGCGGGGCGTCGATCGCAACGCCTATCTAGTCGAGCTCGAACGAATCTGGACGGCGCCGGATCTGCGCCGGCATCTGCGCTTCCTGCTGATCGACTTCCTCGGCCATGAGGCCGCACCGACGGATCGCGAGGCGCTGCTGATGGAGCAGGCGCTTGCGCTTCCGGCTGAACGCTGGCGCACCTTTCGTGCGCTGAGTGGAAGTCGCGGCTGGTTCGAGCGGTTTGCCTATAGCTTCATCAGTGAGGCGATGACGGCGGACGACCGATCGGCGGACCGGATGATCGAAGTGCTTTCTCGCGCCTGGGCTTTTGCGTCGGCGAAAGTGGCGGCGCTGGTGGCGGACCGATGGTTGCCGGACCCGGCCTATGATGCGCGCGCTTGGGTAGTGGTTCAGAATGCTACCGATTGGACCGATCAGGTCACCGACATAGCCTGCACGGTTATAGCACGAACCGACATCGCGCCGATGATGATCGACCGTGTCGTGGCGACAATCGGGATCGACCATCCCGAGCACGCATTGCGATTGGTGCGAACTCGGCTTGAAAGGCAACTCCGCATCGCGGAGGGCGAGGCGGCCGAGAAAGCCAAGGTCCCCAAGCCCAAATTCGAGAAATATGAGGACCACTTTGTGTGGTTCATCAAGAACGACCCGCGCGATCCGATCAAAAAGCTGATTGAGGAACGGCAGGAGTGGGACAGCCTTCCCGCGCTGGCTGAGCAGTCTCCGGTCGTCTTTATCGAAACGCTTTGGCCCTGGTTCCGCTCGGTGTTCGAGACGCTAGCGCGCTTCGTCGAGCAGCGTGAAGGTTATCTCGGCTATCCATTGCCGAGCGCGGGCAACTTCCAGTTCGATGAAGAACAGGCCGACGGCCTGCCCGAACCGGCGCTGCTTAACGCGCTTCGCGTCGCGGTTGAGCAATGGGCTGCTGCGGACAAAGACGCGTTTCTTGCTTGGGCAAACGTGCAGACGGCGATCGCGCTGGCACCGGTGCAACGCCTCATTGCCCACGCCTTCGCCCATCTCCCTGCGCTCTACGCCAAGGATGCATTGGGCTATCTTCTCGATGATCCGCGCCGCTTCTGCCTTGGCACCGCCGGGGCGTTGAGCGGCACGACAAAGGGACTGGTCGCGGCGTGCGCCCATTATTGGACACCGGACGACGTAGCCCGCTTCGAAGCGGCGATAACTGGTTTCGCGCCGCCGCCCCCGCCGGACCAGACAAAGCCAGAAGATCGTCGTTTTTGGCGCCGCGCGGTTCGGCGCGTCCAGCTCGACTTGCTGCGAGCCCTGCCGAAACACCAGATGAGCGCTGCCGCGCGCCGGCGCGTCACCGAAGAGCAACGTGCCTTTGGGAACCGCGGCATTGGCTCCCGTTTCACCGAAGCGCGGGTGATCGGTTCGCCGATGGATGCCGACGTGATCGCGCGCGCCAGCGATGACGATGTGGTCGGAGCGTTTGAGATGCTGCCAGATGTGACGGGATGGGATCACCCGCGGAGCTTCATGGTTGGGGGCAACATTCAGCTGTCGCGCGAGTTTGCGACGTTCGCCGCGCAGGATCCGGTCCGCGCGCGCCGCATCCTGGATCGTCTTGGACCCGACAACGGCACCCGCGCCGCCGGTTATGCGCTCGATGCGATGGCGGAGAGCGCCAATGCCGATGCTGTGATCCCCCTTCTGCGCGATGTGACCAAGCGCGGCTTTGACGGGGAAGAGTTTCGGGGCTCCGCGGCGCGTGCCATCGAGAAGCTGGTGCGGCGCAAGGAGCCGGTGCCCGATGACATTTTGGAGTTGCTTGAGGGCTGGCTCGTGATGCCGGCGCCAAGGGACGCCGGAGATGACGCTGATGCGTCGGACGACGAGGAGATTTTCGATAGCGCGGTCGAAGACGTAACCGAGAAAGCCGAATCCGATGGCGACAGTCTTCAGGAGAGCCTGGTCTGGGGGCATGGCGTTTTGTCCATCATCCCGGGCGGCGCCTATCCGGTCGTCGAAGCGCTCACGCGGGCTCGATTGGCCCGGAAGGAGGGCGACCGCTTGATCGACACGCTCGAACGCTTCCTCGCCTGCGACAAAGCCCCTGAGAATTGGGAACATCTGCTGCTGTTCCTGGCCCATGTCGAAACCGCCGATCCGGCGCGCCGAACGGCGTTTCTGGAGCGGTTGTTCATCGAGGTCCCCGGCCTTGTGGGGACCAAGATGGCGGCGCATTATCTGGCAAACGCGCATTGGCATGAGGCTGCATTCGTCGACGCACAGCTTGATCGCTGGCAGGCCTCGGGCAGTCGTCGAACTCGGATGGCCTATGGCGAGATTGTGGCTATCGCCGCCGTCGTGCAGCCCGCACTCGATTGGGCGCGTGCGCGTCTTGAAAAACTACTCGACGACGAAACGATGGGCGACGCGCGGGTTGGAGCCGTGCATTCGGCGGCCAATCTGTGGGCCGATCCGAACCATCGGTCACACGCGAACCCGATCCTCGTTCGCGGGCTGGAGCGCGGACCCGCTGCGGTCTGGCCGGCGGTATTCGATGTGTTTCGGCTGGTCGACGAGCTTTCACCCGATGCCGAGACGGCTGCTCTGCTTACGACGATCGCCGATCGCCTCACCAGGGAGGCCCGGGTCGACGCCGCCTTTATCGTGGAGCGGCTCGCTTCGCTGCTGCCGCACCAGGCCCTTTTGGTTGCGCGGCTGTCCGAGCGCCTGATCGAGCATTGGCGCGATGATCTGGGCAATATTCAGACAAGCACGGCCTTTGCCGCTGCGGACCTCGTCAATCTAGCTGTCACTCTGCACCGATTGGGACCGGAAACACGCGACGTTGGCACGTCCCTATTCGAGCTTCTGATCGAAATCGAATCCTATGCGGCGATGGAAACGCTCGAAGAGATCGATAGCCGATTTAGAGCGCGGCCGGCACCGTCCCGGCGTCGATTGCCGAGACGGCAGGCGCAAGGGCGGCGGACCATGCGGCGCGCGACACGGCCAGCTTGAGGCGTGACCCTGGAAGGTTTACGCGACGGTCGCGCTCCCGATTCTCAGTCTAATATACAACGCCTACCAGAAGGACCTTAACCCCCGGCGCGCTCGCGCAACGGCACAGGGAGACCGGGTCCGACTTCTGGAATGTCCGCGAATCCTACCTTAGTCTGATCGCCGACGCGTTGAATAACGCGGTGCCTGTCGAGGAGCTCCGGACGAAGCGCGACGAGCTACAGACCAGCCTTCATGTATCTATCGCGGCGCGCCGTTCACAGATGGCAGGGCCCACACGAACGCTCAGGCGTCGTTGAAGGACAATGAGGAGCTTATGTTTCCGACAAGGAGATCGACGCCATGCTCCCCACCACGCTGCGGCGGTCAAAGCTTAACCCCGCAATGGGGCATCAAATCGATCATCGACGCTATGGGCGACGGTAACTGGTGTTCCTCCCCTGAAAGCTGCAGGGCCGGTTCCGGCCCCCGTTCCTGCCATTGCTAGACTAGTGATCACCGGAACCGACGGAATGGGCAGGCCTATTGACGTCAAACACACAACGCCCTTTCAATGTTCACTCTTTGTGCTTCGCAAGTCGCATAATTGGCATTATGTTATGATGTCCGGAATTATTTGGCATTTCATGGGCTTTACCAGTCCGGAATTATGGGCCGCGGGTGTTCCACCTATACCATTGAAAACAAGAGAGTCATCAGGTCATGCATAGGCACTCCCGATCTAAACACCGGGTTTACCAATGGCCCCCATCACAGTAATTCGGGATTGGCGTTAAGTCGTTGGATCAGCGTAGGATCTGAGCGCCTTTATTGGTCAACCCGCTTGCGGTAGGCAACGGATTGGTCAACCCAAAAACACAGGATTGGTAAACCGAAGCAGCAGCCCTATCGACCAAGATTCAGCTCTGTACTTCCCCGCAATCCCTTGAGACAGATGGCGTCAGAATGCCAGCGTGAGTAACTTGCGCCCTACAGTGACGTCCTGACTTAATTTCGGACTGCGACAGATAATTCTGGGCGCCATAGCGGAACTCCCGTCTACAGATCGCTTTCCCGCAGAGGGACACCCTGCGAACGTTGTGCTCTGGAAGCTCAGGGCGTGATCGCGCCTGTTCATCGGATAATTGCTTCGGTCGTTGGCCCGGTCGAAAGGGCTGAGTGTGGAGAAAGCTCTCCATCATGCAAGGCGCAAGGTGCTGGCGTACTTCCTTGTTCGCTGCCGTGAGCCGATGAACACCGGCACGGCTAAGAGCGTGGCGCTTTGCGCGCATGCAGCCGCACATTGAGGAGGCGAGCCCGGACATGACGCCGAAACAGCTTCTGAAGGCGGGCGAAGAAAGAACATCCTTCCGCGGCATTTTCGATCATTTCACGCGGATCAGGAGATCGGCAAAGTCCAGAAATCTGCAAGCCTTCGCCTCAGCGAAGAAAACGCAAGGATCTGAGTAACTCCTGGCGCCGAGCAACGGCTTAATGACGTCTTCAGTAGGTGTGGCGCTCGCCGGTGGACGAACGCGTGAAACTCGTCGACCGATTGCACCGCGGCACACCCACCAGGTTGAAATTAAACGACGGCGATGATTTGAGCGCCAACATCAGCAATCGCTGGTGCCCTGATGTGCCGGTCAGGCTTCAATGACGGGGAAGTGGGAGGATGGCGCGTTTGCGGGGTGTGTCGCCGGTCTGGGGTGGGGCGATCGTATACTATCTGACACTGTTCTGTCGCTTTTGTTGGGTCCGTGCCACCGGTCTTTTTCGCCGAGCTCTTGTCTGGCCTCACGCTAATCCGCTCAAAAGCAATCACAATGTTTTTTCTTCTGCCGGGTCGGCCAAGTTGGCACGAATTTTGAAACTCCCTCGTTGGGAGCCGAGGCCGCCGACCGACCTTCATTTCGTGGATGACACCGCGATCGATGGAACGAAGAAAGAAAAGCAAATGTCAATCCGCATCAAGATATCATTCTATGGCAAGGCGGCCTCGGCGAGACCGCCCCGTACTGAAACAGGCGCCGCCCTTGTCGACCCTTGCGCCGGAAAATCTTGATGGCCGGCTGCGACTCAAAGGCCGGCCCACCACACTCGCTCAATCCTGCCTTCAAAGGCGCAGGATAAGTTCTGCATCTCGCCCCGCGCGGTATGGCTGGACAGTTATACGTTGGCCAATCTTGATAATCGAGCCGGCTACGCCGCGGAGGACGTCTACATGCCGTCTTACGTCATTCGCTCCCCGCAGCGCCTTCCGCCCTTCCATCGCTTAGAGAGTGAAGTGCCACCATGTCCGAACACCCCTTGCCGACACTGCCGATGTGGCGCGTCGATCACATCGAGCCCTCGCCCGAGATGCTGGCGCTACGCGCCAACGGTCCGATCCACCGCGTGCGCTTCCCGTCCGGGCACGAAGGCTGGTGGGTGACAGGCTACGACGAGGCCAAGGCGGCGCTGTCCGACGCGGCGTTCCGGCCCG
>NZ_NSGD01000015.1:0-106506 GCF_002294955.1 Mesorhizobium sp. WSM3864 | reverse complement strand
CCCTACCGCCCTACTGCCCTGCTGCCTCGTTCGGCCAATAGACACGCAGCCGATGACCGTCGGGATCGAGCGCGACGAACGTGCGTCCGAAATCCATGTCGGTCGGTGCCTGTAGCATTCTCAGCCCCCGTTCCGCCCAGTCCGCATGCGTGGCGTCGACCGCGGCCGCATTCTCCATCGCAAGCACGAGCTCGCCGCCCCCGCCCGCGGCGGCGGCCGCCGGTTCAACCGTGTGACGCGACCACAAGCCGAGCTTGAAGCCGTTGTCGAGGACGAACATGGCGAAGGTGGGCGAGGCCTCTACTGGCTGGCGCCCGAGCAGCGAGGCGTAGAACGCCCCGCTCTTCTCGGGGCTGTCGACATAGAGGATGACGAAATTGGGCGTGGTCATGTCGGTCTCCAAGGTGTTTGAACCTTGGCCAAGCTAGATCATCCCACTGTCAGATTCTGGCAGCAGCGATCAGCCAGCAGGCTCCTGCGCCGTTTTCCGGGCCGATTCATCGTGCGTCGCTCGCCATTCCTTGAGCATCGCCTGGCGGCGGCGCGGATAGCGGATCTCGGTGGCTGCGAGATTGGCCATGCGGTCGGCGCGGAAATGCCGGAAATCCTGGCGCAGCTCGCACCACGCAACCACCACCCGCACCTTGTCGAAGAAGCCGAGCGCGAACGGCCAGACCATGCGCTCAGAGGTCGCGCCACCGGCGTCGCGGTAAAGGAAGCCGAGCTTGCGCTCGCTGCGGATCGCCTGCCTGACGATGCCGAGATCGATCGTCTCGCCGCTCGCTGAATTCGGCCCGACCAGTAGCGTCGTGGCGTCGAGATCCTCACGCAGATCGTCCGGCAAGACCGCCGCGATCTTGGACAACGCATCCGCCGCCGCCGCGGCCAGCCGCTTGTCCGGCTGTTTCGCCACCCAGCGCGAGCCGAGCACGATCGCCTCGATCTCCTCGTCGGTGAACATCAGCGGCGGCAGCATGAAGCCGGGCTTCAGCACATAGCCCAGCCCCGCCTCGCCTTCGATCGGCGCGCCCTGCCCCTGCAGCATCGCGATGTCGCGATAGAGCGTGCGGATCGACACGCCCATTTCCTCCGCAAGCGTGCGGCCGCTGACCGGCCGGCGGTGGCGGCGCAGAATCTGGATCAGGTCGAGCAGGCGTTCGGAACGGGACATGACCGGAGACTTGCCCGTTTCTTCGGGCGAGGTCCATCGCATCGCGACAGAACAGCGCCGGACCATGCGGTTGCGAAGGTCATGGGCCTATGCCAAAAGCGGCGTGCCGTTCCGGAGATTGTTCTTGAAGTCCTTTCGCGACCGAAACCGCGACAACCGTCCGCGCCAGCCGGCGAATCCCCCCAGCCAGTCGCGCCTGCGGGAGGCGGCTTCGCCGGAGAGGCCGGAGCCGCATCGTCGTCAGGCAGCAGAACCAGCGCAGCGCCCCCTCGCCCGCCGCGAAGGCCCGTTGCCCGCCGAGCGCCTGCCGCTGATCCTCGAGGTCGCGCCCAACGCCGACTATGCGCTGCTCGACAGCGGCGCCGGTGAAAAACTGGAGCAGTATGGGCCCTACCGCATCGTGCGCCCCGAAGGCCAGGCGATCTGGCAGCGGGCGCTTCCCGCCAAGGAATGGCAGCGCGCCGACGCCATCTTCACCGGCGACACCGACGAGGAAGGCATCGGCCGCTGGCGCTTTCCAAAAACGCCGCTCGGCGAAACCTGGCCGATGAAGCATGACGGCATCGACTATCTCGGCCGCTTCACCTCATTCCGCCATGTCGGCGTCTTTCCCGAACAAGCATCGCATTGGGACCACATGGCCGGCCTGATCGCCGCGGCAAAGCGACCGATCAAGGTGCTGAACCTCTTCGGTTACACAGGCCTTGCCTCGCTGGTGGCGGCGCGCGCCGGCGCAGAGGTCACTCATGTCGACGCCTCGAAGAAGGCGATCGGATGGGCGCGCGAGAACCAGGAGAGAGCCGGCCTCTCCGACAAGCCGATCCGCTGGATCGTCGAGGACGCGGTTAAGTTCGCCGAGCGTGAGGAGCGCCGTGGCAGCCACTATGACATCGTGCTCTTCGACCCGCCCGCCTATGGCCGCGGTCCCAAGGGGGAAGTCTGGCAATTGTTCGAGGATCTGCCGGGGCTCACCGATCTCTGCCGCTCGATCCTGACGCCGAAGCCGATCGCCGTGGTGCTGACCGCCTATTCGATCCGCGCCTCCTTCTTCGCCATCCATGCCTTGATGCGGGACGCCTTCGCCGGCATGGGCGGCACGGTCGAATCCGGCGAGCTGATCATCCGCGAGAAATCCGCCGGCCGCGCGCTGTCGACCTCGCTGTTCTCGCGCTGGGTGGCTTGAATGGTCCCGCATGATGGCGCCCGGCCCGTCGGGCAGGTCAAGGAAGTCACCAGCCTCGCCAATCCGCTGGTCAAGGACATCAAGGCGCTGGCGCTGAAGAAGTTCCGCGACCAGCAGAACGCCTTCATGGCGGAAGGCCTGAAGCTGGTCATCGACGCACTCGACCTCGGCTGGTCGATCAGGACGCTCGTCTTCGCCAAGGCCGGGCGCGGCAACGCGGCGATAGAAAAGGTCGCGGCGCGCACTGTCGCCGCCGGCGGCACCGTGCTCGAAGTCTCGGAAAAGGTGCTGGCGGCAATCACCCGCCGGGAAAACCCGCAAATGGTCGTCGGCGTCTTCGTCCAGCAGACGCTGCCGCTGAAGGATATCCGCGCCACGGACGGCGACGTCTGGGTCGCGCTCGACCGGGTTCGCGATCCCGGCAATCTCGGCACCGTCATCCGCACCGTCGACGCCGTCGGCGCCAAGGGCGTCATCCTGGTCGGCGACACCACCGATCCGTTTTCGCTGGAAACGGTGCGCGCCAGCATGGGCTCGATCTTTGCCGTGCCGGTCGCGAAGGCGACGGAGCAGGCTTTTCTGGCCTGGCGGCGCGACTTTCCGGGCCTCGTCGCCGGAACGCATCTGAAGGGCGCGGTCGACTACCGGTCGGTCGACTTTTCGAGAGGCCCGGTGCTGCTGTTAATGGGCAATGAGCAGCAGGGCCTGCCCGACAGCCTTGCCGACAGTTGCGACCGGCTGCTCAGGATCCCGCAGGCCGGACGCGCCGATTCTCTCAATCTGGCGGTTGCCACCGGCGTCATGCTGTTCGAAATCCGGCGTGGCGCGTTGAAGCTCGACCCCACTGCCGACGCGATGAGGGCTGCGAAAACGTGAAATCCTGGTCCCCTTACGCCCTGCTGGTCGTGCTCGCTATCGCACTCGACCAGTGGATAAAACAGCTGGTGGAAAACGGCCTCGCCTTCCAGGAAAAGGTGGATCTGCTGCCTTTCCTGGCGCTGTTTCGCACCTACAACACCGGCATCGCCTTCTCGATGTTCTCGTCCTTCGGCGACACCGGCCTGGTGGCCATCGCCGCGCTCGTCGTCGCCTTCGTGCTCTATCTGGCGGTGCGCACGCCCGCCGGTCATGTCCTTGCCCGGATCGGCTTCGCCCTGATCGTCGGCGGCGCGCTCGGCAATCTGATCGACCGCGCGGTCTACGGCCACGTGATCGACTATATTCTTTTCCACACGCCGGTCTGGTCCTTCGCGGTGTTCAACTTTGCTGACGCCTTCATTTCCGTCGGCGCCGCGCTGGTCGTCTTCGACGAGCTGATCGGCTGGCGGCGGGAAACCAGGTCCCAGGATCCAGGCAATTGACCTGGCGCGGCCACCGCCGCAAATTTGTTTCAAACAAAACGAGGAGACCAAAGTGTCCGATACCTTCAAAGCCATCCTCGTTTCGCGCGACGCCGAGAAGAAGCAGTCGGTCGAGATCGTCGACCTCACCGAAGCTGACCTGATGGAAGGCGATGTCACCGTCGCCGTCGAGGCGACGACGGTGAATTACAAGGATGGGCTGGCCATCACCGGCAAGGCCCCGGTCGTGCGCCGCTGGCCGCTGGTGCCCGGCATCGATTTCGCCGGCACTGTCATCGAATCTTCGCACCCCGACTGGCGCAAGGGCGACAAGGTCATTCTCAATGGCTGGGGCGTCGGCGAGACGCATTACGGCGCCTTTGCCGCCCGCGCCCGCGTCAAGGGCGACTGGCTGGTGCCGCTGCCCGACGGCATGAGCCCGCATGATGCGATGGCAGTCGGCACCGCCGGCTATACGGCAATGCTCGCCGTCATGGCGCTGGAGCGGCATGGCATCGTGCCGGATCGCGGGCCGGTGGTGGTGACGGGGGCCGCCGGCGGCGTCGGCTCGGTCGCCATCTCGATCCTCTCCACCCTCGGCTACCATGTGATCGCCTCGACCGGGCGCAATGCCGAAAGCCCCTATCTGATCGACCTCGGCGCGGCTGAGGTGATCTCACGCGACGAGCTCAGCCAGCCGGCCAAGCCGCTGGCCAAGGAACGCTGGGCCGGCGGCGTCGACTCGGTCGGCACCCATACGCTGGCCAACGTGCTGTCGATGACGTCCTATGGCGGCGCGATCGCCGCGTGCGGCCTGGCCGGCGGCATGGACCTTCCGACGAGCGTCGCCCCCTTCATCCTGCGCGGCGTCTCGCTGCTCGGCATCGATTCCGTCATGGCGCCGAAAGCGGTCCGCCTCGAGGCGTGGCGCCGCATTGGCGCCGACCTCGACCTCAAGAAACTGTCGACCCTGTCGCGCTCGATCGGCTTCGACGGCATCATCGGCGCCGCGCGCGACATCGTCGACGGCAAGATCAGAGGCCGCGTGGTCGTCGATCTATAGGGCAATTCCAGGAATAGAGTTCGGCGATTTCGCGTCCAAGGCGCCCAAAACCAGGCAAAACTGCCGGTTATCGGCATGGACGACTAAAATTCGAACGATCCGCCGCAATCTTCCATAATCTCTGTCTGGCAAGGTTTTCCGCATGCTCGCGGACTCCGACTTCAGACAGGACAGCAAAGCCGCAGGCGACGACGGACTGGGTCCTGACGCGCCGAAGCGGCAGGTGCTGGTCGCGCCGCCGCTGGTCCCCGCATTCCAAGCGGACAGTCATGAAGGCCTGCCGTTCCTGACGATCGTCGCCATAGTCGTCCTGGCCGGGCTGGCGCATCTCACCGGAGCGCCGATCTTCATCACCATAGGCCTCCTGGCGACGGGTCTGGGCGGCCTGATGATGCATCTGCGCAACCAGCGCGCCGAGCGGCGCACCGCCGCACTTCTCGACGAGACGGCCGCCCGTAGCCGCGCCGAGATCGAGACCCTCGCCGATCGCATGTGGGAGATGCAGGAGAGCGAAGAGCGTTTTCGCGGTCTGATCGATGCGCTCGGCGACCTCGTTGTCCATCGCGACCGCGACGGCCACATCGTCTACGCCAACAAGGTGTTCGCCTCGCTCGTCGAGATCGATCAGCGCGACCTCGCAGGCAAGACGCTTTCCGAGCTCGGCATCGACGTCGGCGTCGTGCCCGAGGCCGCCTTTTCGGATCATGAATGCCTGAGCTCCACCGATGTCGCCATCCGCACGCCGAACGGGCCGCGCTGGTTCTCCTGGATCGAGCTCTCGGTGCGGGACAGGGACACCGGTGCTGTTTCGCACCGGGCGATCGCCCGTGACATCACCGCCCGCAAGCGCGCCGAATCGTCGCTGATCACCGCCCGCGAGCGGGCCGAATACGCCAGCCAGGCCAAGTCGCGCTTCCTTGCCACCGTCAGCCACGAGATCCGCACGCCGATGAATGGCATCATGGGCATGGCGAAGCTGCTTGCCGACACCGACCTGTCGCCCGAGCAGCGTACCTATGTCGGCGCCGTCTCGACTTCCGCAAGCTCGCTGCTGGCGCTGATCGAGGATCTGCTCGACTACTCCAAGATCGAGGCCGGCCGCTTCGATCCCGAGCCGCAGCCCACATCACTGCGTGAGATCGCCGACAACATCATCGAGCTGCTGGCCGCGAAGGCCTTCTCCAAGACCATCGGCCTCGGCTGTCACGTCGAACCCGACGTGCCGCAGATGATCACCGCCGACCCCGGTCGCGTGCGCCAGGTGCTGCTCAACCTCATCGGCAATGCCGTCAAGTTCACCGACACAGGCGGCGTGCTGCTTACCGTCGCGCGCGCCAGCACCGAGAGCACCGACCGCATCCGCTTCACCATCGCCGACACCGGTCCGGGGCTGCGCGAAGAGGATATGGAGCGCATCTTCGAGGAATTCGAGCAATCCGACGGTACTTCGACCAGGGTGCACGGCGGCGCCGGTCTCGGCCTCGCCATCTCCAAGCGCCTGGTGATCGCCATGGGCGGCACGATCTCGGTTTCGAGCCGGCTAGGCGAGGGATCCGAATTCGTCTTCGACATTCCGGCGACCGCGGCAACCCAACCGCCACAATATCGCCGGGACATCCTCTCGGGCCGACGCGCGGTGATTGTGTCCAAGAATGCCGTCGAGGCCGATGCCATCGCTCGCACCATCCGCGCGCATGGCGGTGCCGTCGAGATCGCGGCCACGCCGGACCAGGCCATTGCCTTCGCCGCCGGCTGCAACGTGCTTCTGGTCGACGCCGCGCTCGAGAACAGCGACGGCCGCCTGCTCAAGCGGCTGCGTCAGAGCGGTTTTGTCGACTGCCAGGCCATCACCCTGATCGCACCCGCCGATCGCGGCATGCTTGGCGAATTCCGCGCCAACGGCTACGCGACGTTTCTCGCCCGGCCGGTGCGCGGCGAAACGCTGCTGCGCGTGCTGTTGACCAGCCATGTGCCGGCACCCGCCGAGCCGCGGTCGGAACCGCGCGGCACCGCGTCCGTCCGCCGCCGCGACAAGGGCCTGTCCGTGCTGATCGCGGAGGACAATGACATCAACGCGATGCTTGCCCGCGCCACGCTGCTCAAGGCTGGACATCGCGTCAAGATCGTCAGCAACGGCAAGGCCGCGGTCGAAGCCGTCACCGACGCCGGCCTCAAGCATCGTTTCGATGTCGTGCTGATGGATCTCCACATGCCGGTGATGGACGGGCTGGACGCGATCGCCGCCATCCGCCGCCATGAGGAAGCGCTTGCCGTCCCGCCGATCCCGATCATGGTGCTTTCGGCCGACAGCCAGGAAAAGACGCGCCACACGGTTTTGGCCCACGGCGCCAGCGGCTTCGTCACCAAGCCTCTCGACCCCGATGCGCTCGTCCAGGCCGTCGAGAGCCAGGCAGCGGCGTAACGAATATTTTAGACTTTCCCGAACGCCTTGGATTGCTTGGCTTTCGCAGCCATAAGATAGCCGGTTGAGGGTATTGCCCAGCCGACGAAGTATTGCCGGGATCGCCGTATCACGGTACTGTCACAATCCTGTTGCACCTACACCGTATCCCCGTGCCAAGAGGGATGGCTCGAAGGAGAATCACTCGTGCATACAGTCATGCCTGAATGCGATACTCGGCCGAACGCCAGCGCCCTTCTCGGCGCGCGTGCCGCCGACGCTTTCGCAAGCGGCGCACCGCTGGGCCGCATCGGCAACCTGGAAGTGCGGCTCGCCCGCAACGGGGCCGAGATCGCCGCCGCCCAGGAAGTGCGTTATCGGGTATTCTATGACGAGCTCGGCGCGAGGAAGGATTTGTTCCAGGCGCAGGATCGGCGCGATGCCGACCGCTTCGACCCGCTCTGCGATCATCTCCTGGTTTTCGACACCTCGCTTCCCGGCCCAGAGCACCGCCGTATCGTCGGCACCTATCGCCTGCTGCGGCAGGAGATCGCCACCGCGGCGGGCGGCTTCTACTCCGAGGGCGAGTTCGAGCTGACCAAGCTGGTGGCGCGCCATCCGGGCCAACGCTTCCTGGAGCTCGGGCGCTCCTGCGTGTTGCCGGAATACCGCTCCAAGCGCACCATCGAGGCGCTCTGGCAAGGCATCTGGGCCTATATCAACCACTATGGCATCGGCGTGATGACCGGCTGCGCCTCCTTCCACGGCACCGTGCCGGCGGCGCATGCGGAGGCGCTTACCTACCTCGCCCATCACTGCCGCACCGACCAGGCCTGGGATGTCCGGGCGGTGGCCGGCCGCTACTGCTCGATGGACTTGATGCCGATCGAGGCGGTCAATGCCAAGGCCGCGATCGCCGCCATGCCGCCGCTCGTCAAAGGCTATCTGCGTGTCGGCGCCCGCATCGGCGACGGCTGCGTCATCGACCACGAATTCTCCACCGTCGACATTTTCGTCGTCATGCCGGTCAAGGAGATCGGCGCCCGCTACGTCAACTACTATGGCGGCGAGGGCCAGCGTTTCGCGGCGTGAGTCTAGCGAATAGCGAATAGCGAATAGCGAATAGCGAATAGCGAATAGCGAATAGCGAATAGCGAATAGCGAAGGTAGTAACGATAGTGGGCTGATTACAACCAGCCCTATTCGCTACTCCCTATTCGCTATTCGCTGTTTGCTACCTATTCGCTATTCGCTGTTTGCTGTTACGGAATATCCTCCGGCCTTCGCCCCGGCCGGCTCTTATAGGCCGGGAACGACCAGCCGAATTTGAGCGCCCCGCCCCGCACCAGGAACGCCGCCGCAAAGCCGAGCAGGCTGGATGGCAGGGCCGACATGCCAACGAGATCGCCAAACGTGAAGAGCGCTGCACCCGCAAGCGCGGCCGTGACATAGATTTCGGGCCTGAGCAGCACGGAAGGCTCGCCTGCGATCAGGTCGCGCAATATGCCGCCGAAGGTCGCGGTGAGCACCCCGGTGATGACCGACACGACCGGCGAGCCGGTGATCGCCAGGCCCTTTGCAGCCCCCATCACCGCAAAAGCGGCAAGCCCGATCGCATCGAGCCAGAGCAGCAGCCTGTAGCGGGATTCCACGCGATGGGCGCTGAAGAAGACAAGCACTGCCATCACGGCGCAGATCAGCACATAGCCGCTGTTGGCGACCCAGAACACCGGCAGGTTGAGAATGACGTCGCGCAGCGTTCCGCCACCGATGCCGGTGATGCTGGCCAGAAACAGGAAGCCGATGATATCGAGCTCTTTGCGTGACGCGGCAAGCGCGCCGGTCGCCGCGAAGACGGCGACGCCGGCATAGTCGAGCAGCTCGATGGGATTCATTGGCGAGCGAATAGTGATTGGCGAATAGTCAGTGCACAGTGAATATCACGAAGCGGTGCGGTTGGTACCGTCCTTCCCTATTCGCTATTCCCTATTCGCTATTGGCTCCCTTCACGCATCCTTCTCGGCCTGCTCGTTCACCGGACCCGGCTCGACCGGCGCTTCGGCGGCGGCGGCCTTTGGGCCGCCCTTGGAGACGCCGACCATCGCCGGCCTCAACACGCGCTCGCCGATCGAATAGCCGGGTTGCACGACCTGGACCACGGTCCCGGCCGGAACGTCGGGGTTGGACACCTCGAACATCGCCTGATGGAAGTTCGGGTCGAACTTCTCGCCTTCGGGCGCAAGCTTCTTCACCCCATGCCGCTCCAGCGCCGCCAGCATGGCGCGCTCGGTGAGGTCGACGCCCTCGATCAGCGCCTTGAAGCCGGCATCGCCGGAGGCCTTGGCCTCGGTCGGAATGGCGTCCAGCGCGCGGCGCAAATTGTCCGACACCGACAGCATGTCGCGCGCGAAATTGGCCACAGCGTAGGTGCGTGCGTCATGTACATCACGCGCGGTACGGCGCCGCAGATTCTCCATTTCGGCAGCTACGCGAAGCGCCCGGTCCTTCAGTTCCTCGTTTTCCTTCAGCAACCGCACAAGCGCCTCATAGTCGCCGTCGACGCCGCCTTCCGCACGTTCGCCGGAAGCCCGGGCCTCGGAAGCCTGGTTGGCTTCGATTTCCTCGGGCGCGCGTTCGTCTTTTGCCTGGTCGCTCATCGCCATTTCCCGTCATTCGAATTGGTTTGGATTTGCGCCCGATATCGAGGTTTAGGGGCCAAAAATCAAGGGGCAAGCACCGATGACCACCCTTCCACGATCGTTCCAAATTAATTCAAATTTTACCGTACCGGACGGCTTTGCTTGCCACTAAGGGCCTATGCGGGAACCATTGCCGGGCTGCGAGAGTTTCGAAGCCGACACAGGATTTTGGGACCATGAAGGGCAACATCGGCGAAAGGCGCGCCAAGCTCGCCGAGGATATCAGGCGACAGGTTGGCACCGAAACGACCAAGCGCCTTCTGCGCACGCTGCCGGCATTTCGCCTGGAAAAAGAAGTCCCAAAGCAGTTCACGGATCTGCTCGACCGCCTGGACGGCGCCGAAGCGGACAAGGTGGACGGCCAGCGGCAGCACTAGCCGCAGACCGCCCTTTCCCTAATTCCACAGCGTAAGGCGCTGAGGAGCTATGCGGCCCTGCGCTCGTCGCGCATCAGCGCCTCGCCATGGCGAATCTCGGTGCCAAGCACCTTGAGGCACTCCCGCATGAACGCCGCAAGGCCGGGCCATCCCTTTGCCGAAACCAGATTGCCGTCGACATGCGCGCCGGTCGGCGACACGTCGATATAGGTGCCCCCGGCGAGCGTCACTTCGGGCTCGCAATACTGCAGCGCCGCCACCTCCCTGCCGCGCACCACGCCGTCGACCGCGATCAGGATTTGCACGCCGTGGCAGATGGTGAAGATCGGCTTGCCGGTCTCGTGGAAATGCCTGACCAGCGCCTGCACGCGCTTGTCGATGCGAATATATTCCGGCCCGCGTCCGCCCGCAGCGTAGACCGCGTCGTAATCGGCGGGATTCACCTCGGCGAATGTCTTGTTGAGGATATAGTCGTGGCCGAGCTTTTCCGTATAGGTCTGATGGCCCTCGAAGTCGTGCAGCGAGGTCTTGAGCACGTCGCCGGCCTTCTTGTCCGGGCAGACGACATGGACGGTGTGGCCGACCGCATGCATCGCCTGCTCAAAAACGAAAATCTCGTATTCTTCGCTGAACTCGCCAACGAGCATCAGTATCTTCTTGCCTGCCATGCCGTTCCCTCCTTTGCCGGCTGTTTATTTCGGAGCGCGAAATAATCACCGTATCCTAAGGGCAAGACGGCAAAAGAGAAAGTGAAATTCGCAGAAGTGGTCTGACCAGATTGTTGCAAAGAGGCGCGTAGAACTGAGCCGACTGCGCCAAGACGTCAAAAGCAAGGTGCTTGGTCAGACCAAAGCTGCAGGCTCGCTTGGTTTACCGGATGGCTGCCTTCGGCGGTCAGCGCGGGGACGGCTCAGCCCGGGCGTTTGCGCCGCCAGGAATATTTCGGGCCCTTGGCTTCCGGCTCTACCGCCGGCTGGTAATAGACCGGCAAGCCGCCTGTGCGGCCTTCCTCCAGCCGCTTCAACAGCACCGGATTGGAGACCTCGAACTCGTCGAAGCCGAGCCGCAGCATATGCGGCAACTGGTCGACCAGCACCTGGCCCGTGGCGCGGACCGCGCCTTTGAAGTTATGCCGGGTGCGCAGCAATTCGCCTTTGGAGAAGGAGCGGCCGTCGTTGAAGGCCGGGAAGGCTAGCGCCACCAGCGACAGCTGGTCGAGCAGGCCGACGATCTTGTCGAGCTCGTCGCCGGGGAGCAGGAGCACGCCGAGGCGCTCCTTGGCCGACCTGCGGATATCGTCATCGAGCCCGAGAAAGGCCTGCAACGGCAGGATGAAGCGGCCATTGCCGGCAAGCGCTTCGCCGCGCTCGGCATGGGTCCATTCGTCCTCGCGGAAACCCTTCGGGGTCCAGAGGCGGATTTCCGATTTGGTCGGCTCAGTCATCCAAATTCCTAATGCCCTAAGATCCAAATGCCCTAAGAATGAAGGGATATGTCGCTGTTCAGGTCGGCCCGGAATCGAAAATGGTGGCTTTCGAGAACGGGAGCGGAGCGTACTTCAACTACGCGAGCTCCGAAAGCGTAGGAACCAGCCATTTGCAGGCCGGCCTCACCTGAGTAGCGGCTGTCCTTAAAGTGATGCGTCGGTCAGCGACTTCTCCAGCCCCGACAGATGGATGCCGCACTCGGTCTTGGCGTGCCCCGCCCAGCGGCCGCTGCGCGCATCCTCGCCTGGCTGTACCGGCTGCGTGCACGGGAAGCAGCCGATCGACAGATAGCCATAGGCGACCAGCGGGTTTTCGCGCAGCGCATGCGCGCGCATGTAGTCGGCCTGGTCAGATGTCGTCCAATGCGCGAGCGGATTGATGCGGATACGCGAGCCGACGGCCTCGAAGACCGGGAGTGCCGCGCGCGTCGAAGCCTGGAAGCGCTTGCGACCGGTGAACCAGGCGCGGAACGGCTCGACGCCACGCGCCAGCGGCTCGACCTTGCGCAGGTTGCAGCACGCGTCGGTATCGGTCTCATGCAGCCGGCCGGTCGGATCGACGCGTTCGAGCGCCGCTTCGTTCGGCTTGATCACTCTGACATCGGTCAGGCCGAAATCGGCGACCAGCGCGTCGCGGTAGCCCAGCGTCTCCTCGAAATGCTTGCCGGTGTCGAGAAAGATCACCGGCAGCGAGCGGTCGATCTCGGCAATCATGTGCAGGAGGACTGCCGAATCGGCGCCGAAGGACGACACGGCGGCAACCTCGCCGCGGAAGAATTCACGCCCCGAGCGCTCGATGATCTCGATCGGCTTCAGATGGCCGAGCAGCGCGTCGAGCCCCGCCGCTTCCGCGGCAACGCCGGCCTCGACGCCGCCGATCCGGTCAAGCGGCCTTGGTTTCGCCAGCATAGAGCGCCTCCTTGAACGGCGCGGGACCGACACGGCGGTAGGCGTCGATAAAACGTTCACTGGGATTGAGCCGAAGGCCGAGATAGGTGTCGACGATCTGCTCGATGGCATCGGTGATTTCTTCCGAAGAGAAACCGCGGCCGATGATCTCGCCGACCGACGTGTTCTCGTCGGCCGAGCCGCCAAGCGTGACCTGGTAGAGCTCGGAGCCCTTCTTCTCCACGCCGAGAATGCCGATATGGCCGACATGGTGGTGGCCGCAGGCGTTGATGCAGCCGGAAATCTTCAGCTTCAGCTCACCGATCTCGCGTTGCCGCTCCAGCGAGGCGAAGCGGCGCGAGATTTCCTGCGCGACCGGAATCGAACGCGCCGTGGCAAGCGCGCAATAATCGAGGCCGGGGCAGGAGATGATATCGCTGATCAGGTTGGAATTGGCGGTCGCCAAGTCGATCTCGACCAGGGCGTCATAGACGGCCTTGAGGTCGGCGCGCGCCACATGCGGCAGGATCAGGTTCTGCTCGTGGCTGACGCGCAGCTCGTCGAAGGCGTATTTCTCGGCGATGTCGGCAACCGCCTCCATCTGGCTGTCGGAGGCGTCACCGGGCACCTCGCCGATGCCCTTGAGCGAGATCGTCACCGCCGCATAGTCGGGGTGGCGATGCGTTATCACATTCTGGTCGAGCCACTCCGAAAAACTCTTGGAATCGAGCCGCGCCTGCTTTACCTGCGCGTCGCCTTCTGGCCGGTCAGGCAATGCCGGCGGCGCGAAATAGGCATTGATCGCCTGGATGTCGGCGTCCGGCAGCTTCAGCTCCGCGTCCTTCAACTCCTGCCATTCGGCCTCGATCTGGCGGGTGATCTCCTCGACCCCGGTCTCGTGGACGAGGATCTTGATACGCGCCTTGTACTTGTTATCGCGGCGGCCATAGAGGTTGTAAACGCGCAGGATCGCCGTGCAGTAGGACAACAGCTCGGCTTCCGGCAGGAAGTCGCGGATCTTCTTGGCGACCATCGGCGTGCGGCCCTGGCCGCCACCGACATAGACGGCAAAGCCCAGCTCGCCGGCCGCGTTCTTCTTCAGATGCAGCCCGATGTCGTGCGTCTGGATGGCGGCGCGATCACGCTCGGCGCCGGTCACCGCGATCTTGAACTTGCGCGGCAGGTACGAGAACTCCGGATGCACCGACGACCACTGGCGCAGGATCTCCGCATAGGGACGCGGATCGGCAACCTCGTCGGCGGCCGCGCCGGCGAAATGATCCGCGGTGACGTTGCGGATGCAGTTACCGCTGGTCTGGATGGCATGCATTTCGACACTCGCCAGATCAGCAAGGATCGCCGGGATGTCGGACAGCGCCGGCCAGTTGAACTGGATGTTCTGGCGCGTGGTGAAGTGGCCGTAGCCCTTGTCGTATTTGCGGGCGATGTGGCCGAGCATGCGCAATTGCCTGCTGTTCAGCGTGCCGTAGGGCACGGCGATACGCAGCATATAGGCGTGCAACTGCAAATAGACGCCGTTCATCAGCCGGAGCGGCCGGAACTGGTCCTCGGTGATCTCGCCGGCAAGCCGGCGCTGCACCTGGTCGCTGAACTCGGCGACGCGGGCCTTTACGAAATCGTGGTCGAACTCGTCGTAACGGTACATGCTTCGTCTTTCAGGGCGCGTCCGCCCGCTTTATTGTTCTATGCCGCCCGTGCCGGAGCCGGGCTCGCCTGCTTGCCGATGTCGGTGCGGATGGTGGGGCCCGCGGCGCGGATCTTCTCGCGCAGCCGCACCGGCTCGACCGCGCCGTTGATCACGGTCACATCGATCAGGTTGACGTCGACGACTTCGTTGTTGGCAGCGGCCGCGGCGCCGACGGCCTCGAGCCGATCCTCCGCCGCCTTGTCATGGGCGATGTCGGCACCACTGACGGTCTCCGCCCAGCCGCCATCGGCGTACCAGACGGCGATACCGTCGGAGAGCCTGTTAGCGGTCAGAACCTTCATTGCTCAACTCCTTCGGCCGCTACGCCGGCCGTCTCTTCACGCGTGTGCGCCGCAAGCGGCTCGGATTGTTCGAAATTGGCGCCGGCGACCGCGTCGCCGATGATGGTCATGACCGGACCGGTAAGATCGGCGCGCGCTTCCAGCGACGGCAGGTCGGCGAGCGTGCCGTGGAAGCGGCGGCGATTGCCAAGGCTGGCATTCTCCACCACGGCGACCGCGGTATCGGGCGACAGCCCGGCTTCGATCAGCCGGCCGGCGACCTCGGCTGCGACCGAGCGGCCCATATAGACGGCGACGGTGGCGCCGGAAATGGCAAGTTTTGCCCAATCGGGCAGTGAGTTGCCCTTGAGGTCATGCCCGGTGGTGAACACCATCGAGGACGTCACGCCGCGCAGCGTCAGCGGCAATTCGAAATCGGCGGCCGCGGCGAAGGCGGCGGTCACGCCCGGAATCACCTCATAGGCGATGCCGGCCTCGCGAAGTGCTGCCATTTCCTCGCCCGCCCGCCCGAACACAAGCGGATCGCCTGACTTCAGCCGCACGACGCGCTTGCCGGCGCGGCCAAGCTCGATGAGCAGAGCGTTGATTTCTTCCTGGCTCTTGGAATGGCAGCCCTTGCGCTTGCCGACAGGCAAGCGCTCGGCATCGCGGCGCCCCATGGTGACGATCGCTTCCGGCACCAGCGCGTCATAGACGATCGCGTCGGCCTCCATCAGCAGGCGGTGGGCGCGCAGCGTCAAAAGATCCTCCGCGCCCGGGCCGGCGCCGACCAGCGCGATGTGACCCGCGGTCGGCGCGTCCGAAGTCAGGAGTTCGAGCGCAGCACTATGCGCCCTGGCGAACTCTCCGGCTTCAACCGCCTTGGCCGGGAGGCCGGCGAAGAAATCGCTCCAGAACCGGCGGCGGCGATTGCCCTTCGGCAGCCGCTCGGCAGCAGTGCGAAACGACGACGCCAAGGCTGCCAGCCGGCCAAGCGACGGCGACAGCATGCGATCGATGCGCACCCGCAGCAGCTGCGCCAGCACAGGGCCGGCGCCCTCGGTGCCGATGGCGATGGCGACCGGCGCGCGGTTGACCAGCGCCGGCGTGAAGAAGTCGCAGAGCTCAGGCCGGTCGACGGCGTTGACCGGAATGCCCAGCCGGCGGGCGTCTTCGACGACGCGGCGGTCGAGCGCCTCGTCGCCGCTGGCGGCAAACACCATAGCCGCGTCCTCGAGGTGCGCGGCATCGTAGGCGACATCGACGTGGACAGCGCCGGCGGTTGCAATGAAATTCAAAAGCTCGGGATCGGCATTGTCGGCAGTGATGCGCAGCGTCGCGTTTGATTGAGCAAGCAGTCTGGCCTTGGCCAGTGCCTCCTCGCCGTTGCCGACGATGGCCACGGCTTCGCCGTCGACCCGCAGGAAGACGGGGAAGGCGTTGAGCTTGGCATTGGCTGGCGACATGGCGATAAACAGTACGAGAACAGTCTGGCAGTTTTATGCGGGCCTGGGAAAAACCAGAAGGCAAGCACTCGCGCATCCCTTGATGGCAGGCAATCGCTTTTTCGCAGCCGCGAAAGGCAGGAGAAAAAAATTCTACGCCGGACCTCGAGGTGGTCGGGCACCTCTGCGAGAGCTATTGATCCGGCATAGTTTTTAGCGCCGTGCAGCCGACACGGCAAAACGGTTTTTTCTAAATTCTACTAACTTAGTAGATTAAGACGCGGTCTTGCTGGTGGGTGAGGTCGCTGCCGCCTGCAGCACATCCTCCAGTCGTTGGTTCATCCGGAACTATCATGCTCGGCGGTACGTTTCGCTAACGATCCATCCCGTCGGTCGAGCCGCGCTCGCGGGCTCCATTTGTGCTCAAGGCAAGGAGGAAAATCATGAACATCAAGCTTAAACGCGGTCTCTGGGTGGTCGTGGCCGACGGCGAAAAGGCGCTTTTCCTCCGCAATGAAGGCGACAGCAAGTTTCCGAACCTCGAGGTGGTTCAGGAGATGGAGCAGGAAAATCCCGCCACCAGGGAGCAAGGCACCGATAAACCGGGCCGATATGCCGAAGGACCACGCAGCGCGATCGAAGAGACCGACTGGCATCGCCTCGGCAAGGAACGTTTCGCAAGCGATATTGCCGACCGGCTCTACAAGCTTGCGCATCGGGGTGAGTTCGACCAGCTCGTGCTGATCGCGCCGCCGCAGGTGCTCGGCGAGATGCGGCAGAAGCTGCACAAGGAAGTCAGCGAAAAAGTGCAGGCCGAAATCCCCAAGACGCTGACCAATCATACCGTCTTCGACATCGAGAATCTGCTCAAAGCGGCCTGAGCGGCACGCAGGAACGCACAGTGCACGGGATTGATGCCGTGGCCCCCTGATGGCGGCTCGCTCTGATTTTCTCATCCGGCGTCCGATCGCGGCGCCGAATTCCGTCTAGCGGTGGTTGCGTCCCCGCCCCTCCCCCGACCATATTGCGAAGGGGCGGCGGCCCTCGGGCGGCGCTTATCGACATCGTGAATTCTCGAAAGGCGCTCCATAGACAATGCCGCATGACACGCCCCTGATCGCCACCATCGTCGCCGGTTTGGGGCTTGCCTTCGTTTTCGGAGCATTGGCCAACCGATTCCGCATCCCGCCGCTGGTCGGCTATCTGGTGGCCGGCGTGCTGGTCGGGCCGAACACGCCGGGCTTCGTCGCCGACGCCAGCCTTGCCAACGAACTCGCCGAGATCGGCGTCATCCTGCTGATGTTCGGCGTCGGCCTGCATTTCTCGCTGAAGGATCTTTTGTCGGTCCGCGCAATCGCCTTGCCCGGCGCCGTCGTGCAGATCGGCTTTGCTACGCTGCTCGGCGTCGGCCTCGCCTGGCTGCTTGGCTGGTCGCTCGGCGCCGGCCTTGTCTTCGGCCTCGCGCTCTCCGTCGCCTCGACCGTCGTGCTGCTGCGCGCCATGCAGGAGCGGCGGCTGACCGAGACCGAGCGCGGCCGCATCGCGGTCGGCTGGCTGATCGTCGAGGATCTGGCCATGGTGCTGGCGCTGGTGCTTTTGCCGGCGCTCGCCGGCGTGCTTGGCGGCCAGCCGCAAGCCGACGACCATGCGAGCCTGCTTTCGCTGCCCGCCAGCCACGGCATATGGGGCGTGGTCGGCATAACGCTGGCCAAGGTCGTCGCCTTCGTCGTCGTCATGCTGGTGGTAGGCCGCAGGGTCATCCCCTGGATCCTCCACTATGTCGCCCATACCGGCTCACGCGAGCTGTTCCGGCTCGCGGTGCTTGCCATCGCGCTCGGCGTCGCCTTCGGCGCGGCGAAGCTGTTCGGCGTCTCGCTGGCGCTGGGCGCCTTCTTCGCCGGCATGGTCATGAGCGAGTCCGAGCTCAGCCACCGCGCGGCCGAGGAATCGCTGCCGCTGCGTGACGCCTTTTCCGTGCTGTTCTTCGTTTCCGTCGGCATGCTGTTCGATCCATTCAGCCTGGTCAGCAACGGCCTGCCCATCCTGGCCACTTTAGCCATCATCCTCATCGGCAAATCGCTCGCCGCTTTCGTCATCGTGATCGCCTTCCGCTATCCGGTCGCGACAGCGCTGATGATCTCGGCCAGCCTTGCCCAGATCGGCGAATTCTCCTTCATCTTGGCCGAGCTCGGCGTCGGGTTGAAGCTTCTGCCCGAACAGGGCCGCGACCTCATTCTGGCCGGCGCCATCCTGTCGATCCTGCTCAACCCGCTGATGTTCCTGATCGTCGACAGGATGAAGCCGTGGCTGGAAAAGCGCGCCGGCAAAACGGCAGAGCCCGAGGAATCAAGGCCGATCGGCCCGGCGACCGAGCCCGGCCAGGTGGCCTCGGCGGCGGCAGTGTCTGAAAGCGAGAATGGTCTGCCGCCGCGAACGGGACTCACCGACCATTCCATCCTGATCGGCTATGGACGTGTCGGCAGCCTCGTGGGTGCCGCGCTGAAACAAGCCGCCCTGCCCTTCCTGGTCGTCGAGGATGCCGACAACACGCTGGCGAAGCTGAGGGCCGACGGCGTCGAAACGGTGGCCGGCAATGCCGCCAATGCGGACGTCTTCGCGGCCACCAATCCGGAAGGCGCCAAACGGCTGATCCTCGCCATCCCCAACGCCTTCGAGGCGGGACAGGTGGTGTTGCGGGCGCGCGCGGCCAATCCCGGCATCAGCGTCATTGCGCGCGCCCATTCCGATGCCGAGGTCGAGCATCTCAAGGCTCTCGGCGCCGACACCGTGATCATGGGCGAGCGCGAAATAGCACGCGGCATTGTCGAGGCGGTTACCGGCATGTCACCTGCTCGGCTGGACGACGCCGCTGTCGAGATCAGGCCGCAGCCTGCCTGACGCTCGTCTGCACAAACCAAGCGGATCAGGAAACGAATAACGGAAGCGGTGCCGCTGAGATGGAAGTCACACGTGCTGGCCGCCATTGATGTGGATTTCCGAGCCGGTCACGTAGGACGCCTGGCCCGAACACAGGAAAAAGATGATGTCGGCCACTTCCGACGTGGCGCCCAGCCTTCTCAGCGGGATCGTCTCGACGATCTTGTCGGTGCCGGGCGACAGGATCGCCGTGTCGATCTCGCCCGGCGCGATCGCGTTGACGCGGATGCCGTGCGGCCCGAAGTCATGCGCCATCTCGCGCGTCAGAGAACCCAGCGCCGCCTTCGACGTCGCATAGGCCGTGCCGGCAAATGGATGCACGCGCGTGCCGGCGATCGAGGTGACGTTGACGATCGAGCCCTTGGCGGCGGCGAGTTCCTTGAACAGCCCTCTCGCCAGCATGATCGGCGCGAAGAAATTGACCTGGAACACGTCGCGCCAGACATGCATCGGCGTCTCGATCGAGTTCATCCGGCCGCCGTCCTTGAGCTTGGGCGAGATGCCGGCATTGTTGACCAGCGCGTGCAACTGCCCGCCATGCGCCTCCAGCCGGTGGCGGATTTCCGAGACGGCAATGCCGACATCCTCCTGATCGGCAAGGTCGACCTTGATGTGGTCCTCGGGACCGGCCGGCCATGGGCAGTCCTCGGCAAAGGCCTGTCGCGAGCAGGTAATTACGCGCCAGCCCTCGCGTGAAAAGCGTTTCACCGTCGCATGGCCGATGCCGCGGCTGGCGCCGGTGAGCACGATGGTTTTTCTGCTGTCGATTTCGGCCATGGCTTGATCTCCGGCCGGACATGTAGCCGAAGGCGCCAGCCATTGCGAGAGGCGAGTTGCCGCTCAACCGCCGCTGAGGATGTCGAGGATCGACGTCTGGCGCCTTTTCTTCGGGCCGCCGACATCGCCGGGCGGCACCGGATGCCCGACCGAGGCGGTAGTCCCGCCGTCGCTCGGCATATCGAAGCCGTCGGCATCGACCGTCTGGGCTGGACGCGCCTGCCGTGCGACAGGGCTCGACTGGCCGACGGGGGCGGGCGGCGCCGGCTGCGAGTTGTCGGCCGAGGGTATCTCGTCCGGCACGACCGTATCGGGCGGCGTCGATTTCCACGTGCCGGGCAACGGCCTGACCGGCAAGCCTTCATGCGCGGCGACCATGAATTCGTGCCAGGCCTGCGCCGGCAAGGCGCCGCCGGTCACCTTCTTCATCGGGCTGCCGTCGTCATTGCCGAACCACACACCCGTCGTGAGGTTGGCGGTGTAGCCGACGAACCAAGCGTCGCGGGAATTCTGGCTGGTGCCGGTCTTGCCGGCCGAGGGCCAGTTGAAGGCCGCCTTCTTGGCGGTGCCGACTTCGACCGTGCCCGTCATCATCGAGTTCATCATGCCGACGATGTCGGCCTTGAGGACGCGCGGCGCGCTGCCGCCATTGTTCTCGTAGAGCACCTTGCCGCTAGCCGTGGTGACGCGCTGGATGAAGTGGATATCCGGCCTGTAGCCGCCATTGGCGAAAGGCACATAGGCAGCGGTCAGTTCCAGCGGCGTCACTTCCGAGGTGCCGAGCGCGATCGAGGTGTTCGACTGCAGGTCGGACTGGATGCCCATGCGGTGCGCGGCCTCAACCACGGCGTCGGGGCCGACCTCCATGGTGAGTTGCGCCGCCACCGAGTTCAGCGACTTCGCCAATGCGGTGGCCAGCGTCACCTTGCCATAATATTTGCCGCCATAATTCTCCGGCGTCCATTTGCCTATTCTGATCGGGGCGTCGTTGCGCACGCTGTCCGGTGTGCGGCCTGCTTCCAGCGCCGCCATGTAGACGAAAGGCTTGAAGGCCGATCCCGGCTGGCGCCGCGCTTCCGAGGCGCGGTCGAACTGGCTGGTCGAATAGTCGTAACCGCCGACCATGGCGCGAACGGCGCCGGAATCATCGATCGACACCAACGCGCCCTGGGTGACGTTGAGCTTCTTGCCGCTCTCGTCGATCAGCCGGCGGATCGACTGCTCGGCGAGCTTCTGCAGCGTCAGATCCACGGTGGTGTCGATGACGATATCGCCGCGCACGTCGCCGATCAGGTCGGGAAGCTCCTCCATGACCGTGTCGGCGACGTAATTCTCCGAACCGGTCCAGTAGGAGGGCGAGCGCGTCGCCGGCGCGCTCAGCGCCATTTTGTATTCCTTGTCGCCGATCTTGCCTTCCTCGCGCATGGCGGCGAGCACGAGCTGTGCGCGTTCTTCCGCCGCCTTGGGATCGCGCGCCGGCGAAAGCCGCGACGGCGCCTTGAGCAAACCGGCCAGAAGCGCTGCCTCGGAAAGCGTGACATCGCGCGCGCTCTTGCCGAAGTACCGCCGCGAGGCGGCCTCCACGCCATAGGCGCCGGACCCAAAATAGACCCGGTTGAGATACATTTCGAGGATCTGGTCCTTGCTGTGCTTGTGCTCCAGCCACAGCGCCAGCAGCACTTCCTGCACCTTGCGCTCCAACGTGCGATCCGGCGTCAGGAACAGGTTCTTGGCCAGCTGCTGCGTCAGCGTCGAGCCGCCCTGCGAGAAATGACCGCCAAGGACGTTGGTGACCATGGCGCGCGCCAGCCCGATCGGGTCGATGCCGAAATGCGAATAGAACCGCCGATCCTCGATGGCGACGACGGCCTCGGGAATATATGGCGACATTTCATTGAGGCCGACGGCCTCGCCGCCGCTCATGCCGCGATTTGCGATGAGTTGCCCGTCGACCGAGACGATCTTGATGTTGGGCGCGCGGTCGGGGATCGACCATGTGGTCGCCGCCGGCATCTTGGCGCCGTAATAGACGACGACGCCGGCCACCGCGATGCCGCCCCAGATGCAGAAAACGAAGCACCAGTAGAGCAGGCGGCCGAAGATGGAAAACAGCCCGCGCTGGCTGCGATCGCGCCCCCGGCCGCGCGATTTCGCCTTGGCGGATTTGCGTTTCGCTGCGGATTTACGACTTGCCGGCACGACGCGATCCTCCTCGCTGACCGAAAAGCCGTCGGAGGATTTCGCCCGCGGCGAGCCCTCGAAGCTCGGTTCGATGCGGCTGTCTCTGCGGTTCGCCATTGCGCTGTGCTTGCTGTCCCCGATGCCGATGGCGCTCGGGTTGCAGAGTAGATGCGGCGGTTTAAAGGCGCGTTAAGTGGGGAAAAATCGAAGTGATTGAAAATCAAATGTTTGGTAAGCGGCCACCTGACGGAGCGCGATCGGCGTGGCATTCCGGCCGCGCTCCAGAGTTTGCATAGGCGGGCGAGTCGGCTCGGACTAGTCGAGCACGGCACGGACCGAGAGCGCAGCTCTCGATGCCCGCATGACATCGCCGACATGGCAGTAGCAGACGATCTCGTGCAGCTGATAGTCCGTCAGCTCGAAGAAGCGTTTTGCTTCGCCGTAGGTGTCGTTCTTCAAACCCTCGTCGTGCAGAACGGGGTCTTCCAGGGCGACGGATATGGGCGAGCCGGCGCCCCGCATGACATTGCGTTCCCGCGGGGCACGATATTCAGTGCCGATCAGCGCGGTCAGGAGCCGGTTTGGCTCACGTTCGAGAAGCTCCGCCCAACGTGCGAGGCGCTGGGTTCGGCTCATGACGGGTTTGGCGGTGCGGACCTCGGCAACGGCGTGCAACTGGTCCAGTGTTTGGTGCTTCATGGCAACCTCCTAGAGGCTAGGTTGGTCGGCCCCAAAACTCCCTATGCGCAGCATGATATCGCCGAACCGCGCGGACGTCATCCGTTTGCCATCCACCCCCGCAAGATTTGATGGGCTGCGCGCGGCCCCCGTGTTTCTTCATGCCGTCGCCAGAATATGGAGCCGAAATCACAGGCTCATCCTGGACGTCCAAGAATGGTGAACTCGGGCTCCGCCGCCTTTCGACCGACGATCGACGACAGTCCGTAGAAAGCCAGCGGCTGTTCCTGACAAGTCACCGCCACGACGCTGTTCGACTTGTCTATGTCCAGGCCCTTCGGCCCACCCTCCTCGACGCTGGCCCTGCCGCGCAGAAAGCTTTCGTCGTCGAGCACGGCGACCGAACGCGACGGCGTGCGGCGCCCCTTCCAGCCTTCGTCGCTTGCATAGACGTGAACCATCGGGCTGCCGGCGTCGGCGACAAGAATGTGGCTGCCGTCCTGCGTGAAGCGCAGGCCATGCGGGTAGTTGGCATTTTCCAGGACACCGGCGGGCCGGGTTTCAGGGCCAAGCGGTTCCGACATGTCGTAGATCTTCACGTCGTTGGTGCCGTGGCTGCTGACGGCGACCCACCGCCCGTCATGGCTGAGCGCGATGCCGTCCGGGATGTCGAGGCCCTGCTCCAGGAGAAGCTGATTCCACAGGGCGCGGTATCCCCATCGCCGGTGAATCACATGGCGGGTCACCCGATGCGTGTAGTTGTTACAGACCAGCAGGCTGAGCCGGCCATGTGACTCACGCCTGACGGCGACCGAGCCGGGCGTTCTCAATCTGCACAATCGGCTGCCTTTGATCACGCGAAGCGGCGAGATTTCGTGCCCTTGTCCGGCCGGTTCGCCTTGCGGCAGGGCGAAGACCGCAACCAGCCCATCGCGATTGGCAACCACAAAAGTCCTGTTGTCGATGAAATCGAGGCCATGCACCTCGCCCATGCTGTCCGATCTGAGCTCCACGAAGCCACGGATAACGATGCTCGGTGCACCGGCCGTCGGCTCTATGTCGATGCGCAGCATCAGGCATCGCCTGCGACCATATCCGGCGACCGCAAGCAAGCGGTTGTCGGGCGAAAAGCGCAGGTCCTCGGTCCGTCCGATCGCGGCGAGCGCATCGTTCACGGCACCGGTGGCCTCGAAATCGATCCGGGGAATCATATCAAAAACCACCGCCGCTCCAGCGAGCGGACCCGGATGCAATAGGCGCTATCCGGAGCCGACCGGTCAAGTCCGCGAGATGCGGACGTGGTGAGATCAATTCTGTTGGATCGAAATGCCCTTGTCGTCGATCTTGAGCTCCACGCCCTTCGGCCTGGTCTGCTCGCGGTAGATGTAGATGCCAAGCGCGATGACCACGACGACCAACGCGCCGATGATGAGGTAGAGCATATTCTGTCTCATCTCGCCCCCTTCTTGCTGCCGAGTCTCGCGCCTGCTTCGAGGCCCTGCGGCGGTCGCTCACTGGTCGCTGTCATCATTGGCCGATGCAGGCCGCCAACTGGTCGGCTCGACTTTTTTCTGGGTGTTGCTGTCGGTGTAGACCCACCAGCCGCCGTCGCGGTATTGCCCGACGGATTCGTTGACCACGCCGTGCTCGTCGTTCCACAGGATCGTGACCTGCGAGCCGTCCTTCGGCGCGCTCGCTATCGGTTTGCGCTCTGCCATTCATTCCCTCCCATCTCACGCCGACAATGGACCGGCAGCAACGTCGCTCGATGCGCCGGGTTCCGTCAGCTATGCGCGAAGATATCCTCTTCCGCCCAGCCCATCAGGTCGAGCTTGGCGCGCGTCGGCAGGAAGCGGAAGCAGGCTTCGGCCTCCTTGGTGCGACCCTCGCGCGCAAGCCGCGCGGCCAGCACCTCGCGCAGCCGGTGCAGGTAAAGCACGTCGGAGGCGGCATATTCGAGCTGCTCGGGCGACAGTGTTTCCGCCGCCCAGTCCGACGATTGCTGCGCCTTGGAGAGGCCGATACCGAGCAGTTCGTTGCATATATCCTTCAGCCCGTGGCGGTCCGTGTAGGTACGGGTCAGCCGCGAGGCGATCTTTGTGCAGAAAACCGGTTCGGCCATGACGCCGAAAGCGTGATAAAGGACGGCAATGTCGAAACGGCCGTAGTGAAACAGCTTCACCACGGCGTCGTTCCTGAGAAGGCTGACAAGGTTGGGCGCCTCCTTCTGGCCCGGCGCGATCTGGATGACGTCGGCGCTGCCGTCGCCGGGCGAGATCTGAACCACGCAGAGCCGGTCACGATGCGGGTTCAAGCCCAGCGTTTCCGTGTCGATGGCGACCGCACCGACATTGTAGCGGGAAAGGTCCGGCAGATCGTTCTTGTGGAAACGGATGTCGGTCATTCTCTTCTCCGGATCGCGGCCAGCGGCGCACCCGTTTTTGGACGCGAAGGCGCCGCGCACTGCGCTATCACGCCCGTCCTTGCCGCGATCCGGAAAAAAATCAACAGAAAGTTGATTTTCGCGGTCGCCGCGGGTTCACCTCAGCGTGTCAGAGCATCGAGAATGCGCGCCCAGGAACGCTGCCCCTTGTGGAAAGAGGTGAGTTCGTACTTCTCGTTGGGCGAATGGATGCGATCGTCATCGAGGCCGAAGCCGACCAGCAGCGATTCCATGCCGAGATAGGTCTGGAAATCGCCGACCACGGGGATGGAGCCGCCGCCGCCGGTGGTGACGGCCTGCTTTTCCCATTCGTCGGAGAGCGCATCCTTGGCCTTGGCCAGGAACGGCGAGTCGTAGGAAAGCTGGATCGCCGGCGAGCCGCCATGCGGATGGAATTCGACGGAGCAGTCGCCGGGAATCCGATCGCGCACGAAAGCCTGGAAGGCGGCGCGGATTTTTTTCGGATCCTGCTTGTGGACGAGCCGGAACGACACTTTCGCCGATGCTTCCGCCGCGATCACCGTCTTGAAGCCCTTGCCGGTATAGCCGCCGATGATGCCGTTGAACTCGGCCGTCGGCCGTGCCCAGGTGAGTTCGAGCACGGAGCGGCCCTTTTCGCCGGCGGGAATGGAAAGCCCGACCGGTCCGAGGAAGGTCTCGGCGGTCTCGCCGAGCCCCTCCCAGGATTTCAGCACCTGCGAGGGCGTCTCTTCGACGCCGTCATAGAAGCCCGGGATGGTGATGCGGCCGTCTTGATCATGAATGTCGGCGAGAATTTTGGTCAGGATCCGGATCGGATTGGCGGCCGGGCCGCCATAGAGGCCTGAATGCAGGTCGCGGCTGGCTGCCTTGACGGTGACTTCCTCGCCGACCATGCCGCGTAGGGACACGCAGATCGACGGCGTCTCGCGGTTCCACATGCTGGTGTCGCAGACCAGCGCGAAATCCGCTTTCAGCTCGGCGGCGTTGGCCTCGAGAAAGGGCTTGAGCGACGGCGAGCCGGACTCTTCCTCGCCCTCGAACAGGATCGTGACGCGGCACGGCAGATTGCCGTGCACCTGCTTCCAGGCGCGGCAGGCCTCGACGAAGGTCATCAGCTGACCCTTGTCGTCCGCCGAGCCGCGCCCGGCGATCACCTTGCGTCCGGGCCCGATCTCCTTGATCGCCGGCGCGAACGGGTCCGTTTCCCACAGCTCGATCGGATCGACCGGCTGCACGTCGTAATGGCCGTAGAACAGCACATGCGGCGCCCCGGCCGGTCCTGCGTGATGCGCCACCACCATCGGGTGGCCGGGCGTGTCGCGCACGCTGGCGTCGAAGCCGATCAGCTTGAGCTCGGCCGCCAGCCATTCGGCGCCCTTGCGGCAATCGGCGGCAAAGGCCGGGTCGGTGGAGATCGACTTGATACCAAGCAAGCCGAAAAGCCGCTCCAGGCTCTGGTCGAGGTTCTGGTCGAGACGGTCAAGGACGGGGGAGAGTCTGGACATTTCTTCAGCCTTTCGATTCTGGCCCGACCCTAAAGGGGCGAGCAGAAAACGCAAAGCCGCGATCGTTGGACCACGCGCTCCGGCGTCGGTAACACGCGGGCTGGGAGACAAAAAAGAACCGCCGTGGTGGAGGGGGAACCACGGCGGTCTTTACTCGAAACGTTGCGGCAGCCCGGAGAGGGGGGATAGGCTGCCGCAGTTGCCCGGGATAGGCGGGGGACGGGCCTTACTCCGGACTTCGGCGAAAATTGCCGATGACAGCTATTTGGGTCTGTGAAAATGGCGATTCAAGGGCACGAAGATTACACTTTTGTAACATGCCCGTGAGCGGCTGAATTTGTCCGGGACCTGTCTGTCAGGGGTGTTGCCGGAACCGGCCGTTTCCGAAGCGTTTGGCATGGACCGCGAAGCTTGGCCGCGCTATCCCTGCCGGCATGAAAAAAGGCGATCATCTTTTTCTGGTCGACGGCTCCGGCTACATTTTCCGCGCCTACCACGCGCTGCCGCCGCTCAACCGCAAATCCGACGGCCTGCCCACCAGCGCCGTGCTCGGCTTCTGCAACATGGTATGGAAGCTGATGCAGGACGCCCGCAACACGAACGTAGGCATCGTGCCGACCCATTTCGCCGTCATCTTCGACTATTCGGCGAAGACCTTCCGCAGCGACCTTTATCCCGAATACAAGGCCAACCGCTCGGCGCCGCCGGAAGACCTGATCCCGCAATTCGGCCTGATCCGCCAGGCGACCGTGGCCTTCAACCTGCCCTGCATCGAGATGGAAGGTTTCGAGGCTGACGACATCATCGCGACCTATTGCCGCCTAGCCTGCGAGGTCGGCGCCGACACCACCATCATCTCCTCCGACAAGGACCTGATGCAATTGGTCGGCCCGACGGTCGGCATGTACGACCCGATGAAGGATCGCCAGATCGGCATTCCCGAGGTGATCGAGAAATGGGGCGTGCCGCCGGAAAAGATGATCGACCTGCAGGCGCTGACCGGCGACTCCGTCGACAACGTGCCCGGCGTGCCGGGCATCGGCCCGAAGACCGCGGCGCAACTTCTGGAGCAGTTCGGTGACCTTGACGGCCTGCTGGCGCGCGCCGGCGAGATCAAGCAGGAAAAGCGGCGCGAATCGATCATCGCCAATGCCGACAAGGCGCGCATCTCGCGCGAGCTGGTGACGTTGAAGAACGACGTGCCGCTCAAGGAGGGGCTGGACGACCTTGTGCTGCATGCCCCGGACGGGCCGAAGCTGATCGGCTTCCTGAAGACGATGGAGTTCACCACGCTGACACGCCGCGTCGCGGAAGCGACTGCAACCGAGATCGGCGACGTCCAGGCTTCCAGTGTCACCATCGAGCGCGCCGACACCGCACATGGTCCCGATGTCGGCGCCGGCACGCCGACTGCCTCAAGACCGGCGGCGACGCCGAACGGCGCCGCGAAGCCTGCAGCACCGGTCAGGCCCGAGGATGCCCCACCGCAGGGCGATACGCCTTCCCTGCTCTCGGCGCTGCGGCTGGAGCAGGCGACGGCGCGCAAGATCGATCCCGCGGCCTATGTCGCCATTCGCGATACGGCCGCGCTGAAGGCCTGGATCGCCGAAGCGAGGGAAGCCGGCATCCTTGCCTTCGACGCCGAGACCTCCTCGTCCGATCCGATGCAGGCCGACTTGATCGGCCTGTCCATGGCGATCGCGCCGGGCCGCGCCGCCTACGTGCCGCTCGCCCACGCGAGCGGCAATGGCGACCTGCTTGGCGGCGGCATGCTGCCGGACCAGGTCCCGGTCCGCGACGCGCTGGCTCTGCTCAAGCCCCTGCTCGAGGACCGGTCGGTCCTCAAGATTGTCCAGGACATGAAATACGACATCGTCGTGATGAGCCGGCATGGTATCGAGGTCGGCCCGTTCGACGACACGATGCTGATCTCCTACGTGCTCGACGCCGGCACATCCGGCGGGCATGACCTCGCCTCGCTGTCGGAGAAGTGGCTCGGCCATGCGCCAGGCACGAAGAAGGAGCTTGCCGGCTCGGGCAAGGGCGCGGTCGGCTTCGACCAGGTCGGCATCGAGCGGGCGACCGCCTATGCCGGCGAGCAGGCCGATCTGGCGCTGCGGCTGTGGCAAATGTTGAAGCCGCGGCTCGCCGCCAAGGGTCTCGTCTCCGTCTATGAAAGGCTGGAGCGGCCGCTTGTGCCCGTGCTTGCCCGCATGGAGCAGCGCGGCATTTCGGTCGATCGCCAGATTCTCTCCAGACTGTCGGGTGAGCTGGCGCAAGGCGCCGCCCGCGCCGAGGAAGAGATCTATGGGATCGTCGGCGAGCGCATCAACATTGGCTCGCCGAAGCAGCTCGGCGACATATTGTTCGGCAAGATGGGCCTGCCGGGCGGCTCCAAGACCAAGACCGGTCAGTGGTCGACCTCGGCGCAGTTGCTGGAAGATCTCGCCGCCGAAGGCCACGAGCTGCCGCGCAAGATCGTCGACTGGCGCCAGCTCACCAAGCTGAAATCGACCTATACCGACGCCTTGCCCGGCTTCATCAATCCCGGGACGAACCGCGTCCACACTTCCTATGCGCTGGCCGCGACGACGACCGGTCGTCTGTCATCCTCCGATCCCAACCTGCAGAACATCCCGGTGCGCACCGCCGAAGGCCGCAAGATCAGGACCGCCTTCATCGCCGAAAAGGGCCACAAGCTGGTCTCGGCCGACTACAGCCAGATTGAATTGCGCGTGCTGGCCCATGTCGCCGAAATCCCGCAGCTCAAGCAGGCTTTTGCGGACGGCGCGGATATCCACGCCATCACCGCGTCCGAAATGTTCAACGTGCCGGTCGCAGGCATGCCTTCGGAAGTGCGGCGGCGTGCCAAGGCGATCAATTTCGGCATCATCTACGGCATCTCGGCCTTCGGTCTGGCGAACCAGCTGTCGATCCCGCGCGAGGAGGCGAGCGCCTACATCAAGCGCTATTTCGAGCGCTTCCCGGGCATCCGCGACTATATCGAGGAAACCAAGGCCTATGCGCGCGAATACGGCTTCGTCGAAACCATCTTCGGCCGCCGCATCCACTATCCGGAGATAAGGTCCTCCAACCCGTCGGTTCGCGCCTTCAACGAGCGCGCTTCGATCAATGCGAGGCTCCAGGGCACTGCGGCCGACATCATCCGCCGCGCAATGGTGCACATGGAAGAGGCGCTGGAGAAGGCGAAGCTGTCGGCCCGCATGCTCTTGCAGGTGCATGACGAGCTGATCTTCGAGACGGTGGAAGCGGAAGTCGAAGCGACAATTCCGGTGGTGCGCCGCGTGATGGAGAACGCGCCGATGCCGGCGGTCTCGATGTCGGTGCCGCTGCATGTCGATGCGCGGGCCGCCGACAACTGGGACGAGGCGCACTGATACCTTCGTCATCCTCGGGCTTGACCCGAGGATGACGACTCGAGGGGCTAAGCCGCCTCAGCTCTACACTTCGCGCAAACCCCGCGAAACTCGATCACGGCCTTCTTGGCGGCGAAGCCGGTCGAGCGCACCCATTCGTCCAGCCGGTGGTCGACATCATGGTCGGACATCTCGGTTACCTGGCCGCAGCTGTCGCAGATGGCGAATGCGGTCATCGAATGACTGTGGTCGTGCGGCTCGGCGCAGGCGACGAAGGAGTTCAAGCTTTCGAGCCGGTGCACGAAGCCCGACTTCACCAGCGTGTCCAGCGCGCGGTAGACCTGCAGCGGCGCCCGGAAGCCGCGCTCGCGCAGTTGGTCGAGCAGCATATAAGCGCTCAGCGGCCCGCTGGCGGCTTCGAGCTTCTCAAGCACGCACAGCTGGTTCTTGGTCAGCGCATCCCTTGCCGTCATCGTGTCTCCGGTCGTCGCGTCGTTTCGCGTGCCGACTGCGCACGCGAACGGCCTTTGGTCCATGAGATAGCGACGAACGCGCATCTTTGCCACTGTTTCCGCAGCTGGCGGCCCGGCGCGGGCCACTACTTGCGTGGCGGCCCCTTGCGCTCGGCGGAGGCCGCCCAAAGATTGATGTCGGCCTCGCGCGCATAGGTGTCGATCTCGGCAAGCTCGGCGTCGCTGAAGTCGAGCGCCTTGAGAGCGCCGACGCAATCCTCGACCTGTTCCGGCCGGCTGGCGCCGATCAGCGCCGTCGTCACGCGCCCTTTGCGCAGCACCCAGGCCAGCGCCATCTGCGCCAGCGTCTGGCCGCGCCGGCTAGCGATGGCGTTCAATGCCTTGATGTTGTTGACCGACTTATCGTTGATGAAGGCCGGACGCAGCGACTTGCCCTGGGATGCGCGGCTGCCTTCCGGGATGCCGCCGAGATATTTATCGGTCAACATGCCCTGCGCCAGCGGCGAGAACACGATCGAGCCGATGCCGAGCCCTTCCAGCGTATCGAGCAGCCCGTCTTCCTCGACCCAGCGGTTGAGCATGGAATAGCTCGGCTGGTGGATCAGGCAGGGCGTGCCGAGCCGCCGCAGGATGTCGGCCGCCTCGCGGGTGCGCTGCGAATTGTAGGAGGAGATGCCGGCATAGAGCGCCTTGCCCGAGCGCACCGCATGGTCGAGCGCGCTCATCGTTTCTTCCAGCGGCGTCTCGGGATCGAAACGGTGGGAATAGAAAATATCGACATAATCGAGCCCCATCCGCTTGAGGCTCTGGTCGAGGCTCGCGAGCACATATTTGCGGCTGCCCCATTCGCCGTAGGGGCCGGCCCACATCTCGTAGCCGGCCTTGGTCGAGATGATCAGCTCGTCACGATAGGCGGCGAAATCGGTGCGCAGGATCTCGCCAAAGGCGGTCTCGGCCGAGCCGGGCGGCGGGCCGTAATTGTTGGCGAGATCGAAATGCGTGATGCCGAGGTCGAAGGCCTTGCGCACGATCGCCTGCTTGGTCCTGTGCGGCGTGTCATTGCCGAAATTGTGCCACAGCCCGAGCGAGATGGCCGGCAGCTTGAGGCCGGACCGTCCGCAGCGGTTGTAGATCATCTTCTCGTAGCGATTCTCGGCGGCGACATAGGGCATAGGGAATCCTTGGGAGAGGCGGCCGGGATCGCCGCTAGGTGACTTGAATCGATGCTCGCCCCGCAGCTTTACCCTCTCCCCGCCGAAACGGGGAGAGGGGTTGCCACCTACTTTTTCTTCGCCAGCAGCGCCTTCGCTTCCTTGATGCCGAGCGCCGCCGGCCGCTCGCAGGTCGTCTGCATGGCGACGAACTTGCCGCTTTCGCCGGAGCGCAGGACGCCGGTCATGACATCGACGGCATGCAGCGCAAGCTCCATCGAGCAGCGGTGCGGCCGCCCTTCGCCGATCGCGATCGCCATGTCGGCAAGACCTGCCGTGCGGTAGTTGGCCATCATGCCTTGGCTGTGCATCTCATTGGGCACGCCGAACGGATGATCCCACTTGGGAAGCTTCTTCACCGGCTTGGTCGCATCGGTGAAGCGGACTTCGCCGCCGAAGAAATTCGGGTCCGGCACAAAGACGGTGCCCGCCTCGCCGTAGAGCTCCATCGGCGCATGGCCGTGGCTCCACACGTCCCACGAGGTGTTGAGTGTCACCACCGCGCCATTCGCGAATTCCAGCAGCGCATGGATGGTGGTCGGCGTGTTGACCGGGATTTTTTCGCCCGCGCGCGGTTTGGAGCTGATGGTGCGCTCCTTGGCCGGCGTCGCCGCGAAAGCCGCGACCTGCTTCACCGGCCCGATCAGCTGGATCAGGTTGGTGACATAGTACGGGCCGATGTCGAGCACCGGACCGGCGCCCGGCTGGAAGAAGAAGTCGGGATTGGGGTGCCAGTGTTCCATGCCATGGCCCATCACGTGGCAGGTGCCGCTGGTGATCTTGCCAAGCTTGCCGCTGTCGATCAGATCGCGCGCCAGCTGATGCGCGCCGCCGAAGAACGTGTCGGGCGCCGAGCCGATGCGAAGCCCCTTCTTCTCCGCCCGCTTCTTGAGATCCAGTCCTTCCTTGACCGACAGCACGAAGGGTTTTTCCGAATAGACGTGCTTGCCGGCGTCGAGCACCGCCTTCGACACGTCATAGTGCACGGCCGGAATGGTGAGATTAACGACGATGTCGATGCCGTCATCTTTGAGAAGGTCGTTGACCGTCTCGGCGCGGAGCTTGAACTCCTTCGCCCGCATCTTCGCCGCGTCCATGTTGATGTCCGCGCAGGCGCGCATCTCGATGCCGCGGAAGAGCGGCGCCAGCGAGAAATACGCCTTCGAGATGTTGCCGCAGCCGACGACGCCTACGCCAAGTTTGTTTGCCATGATGGTATGTCCTAGAAATTCTTGACGGATTGGATCGAGCGACGGGCGAAGCGCTCGATGTCGTTGGGGTTGTCCTGCTCCATGACGAAGTACTTCGTCGCGCTTTTCGCGCGCAACGTCTTGATCAGGCCGGCCCAGTCGATGGTGCCGTGGCCGACATCCGACCAGCCGTCCTCGTCCAGCCCCTCCCCCGGCTTCGCCATGTCCTTGACGTGGACGGCACTGATGCGCTTGCCGTGCTTTTCGATCCAGGGCAGCGGATCGGCGCCGCCGCGCACCACCCAGGCGACGTCCATCTCCCAGCCGATGTCGGGCGCGGCGGACAGGATGTGCTCCTGCGGCAGCGAGCCATCGGCGAGCGGCTTGAACTCGAAATCATGGTTGTGCCAGGCAAAGCCGTAGCCGGCCTTCTTCGCGGTGTCGCCCACCTTGGCAAGCCGCTCGCCGAAGCCGCGCCAGCCGGCGGCGTCGCCCGGCCGCGCATCGGGCATCAGGTAGGGGCAGATGAGCAGCGAGATGCCGAGCGCATCGGCAATCCTGCGCACGCCGTCGAAATCCTTCTCCAGCGCATCGATCGAGAAATGCCCGGTCGGCATGGCGAGCCCGTTTTTGTCGAGCTCGGCGCGGAAAGCCTTGGGATCGTCATAGACGCCGCCGAAACCTTCGACTTCTTTGTAGCCCAGTTCGCCGAGCATTTTCAGCACGCCGTCCCATGGCTGGAAGTTGCGGGCACTATAAAGTTGGAATGACCAGTTCATCTGTCTGTCCGTTCTGTTTGATGGTTCCGGGAGGTTGTGGTGGGAGGTTAGAGCCTGCTGTCGGTCTCGGCGTCGAACAGCGAGGCGCGCGCCGGATCGAAGCCGATGCGGATCGCATCGCCGCTGCGCAGCGTCTTGTCGGCTTCGACGCGGAAGGAGAGGATCTGGCCGCCGAGCTTCGTCCACACCAGCGTGTCGGAGCCCATCGGATCGACAATCTCGACAGTGGACTCGGCGGTGAACGGCATGGCCCTCGCCGCTTCGCCAAAAGCGATATGCTCCGGTCGGATGCCGAACACGCAGGGTTTGGCGGCGCGCCCGCTTTCGTTGTCGAACTGATAACGGCCGAGCGGCACCGAAACACCGTCGGCCTTGAACACCAGCGCGTCGCTTGCTTCCAGGTGTCCCTTGATAAAATTCATCGCCGGCGAGCCGAGGAAGCCGGCGACGAAGCGGTTGACCGGGCGATTGTAGATCGTCTGGGGCGCATCGAGCTGCTGGATGACGCCGCCCTTCATCACCGCGATACGGTCGGCCAGCGTCATCGCCTCGATCTGGTCGTGGGTGACGTAGATCATCGTGTTCTGCAGCCTGCGGTGCAAAAGCTTGATCTCGACGCGCAATTCCGATCGCAGCTTGGCGTCGAGGTTGGAGAGCGGCTCGTCGAACAGGAAGACGTCGACGTCGCGCACCAGTGCCCGCCCGATCGCCACGCGCTGCCGCTGGCCTCCGGAAAGCGCCGACGGCTTCCTCTGCAACAGTGGTTCGACCTGCAGGATCTCCGCCGCGCGCGCGATGCGTTTGGCGATCTCGTCCTTGGGCACGCCGGCGACGCGCAGGCCGAAGGAAAGGTTCTTCTCCACCGTCATCTGCGGGTAGAGCGCGTAGGACTGGAACACCATGCCGATGCCGCGATCCTTCGGCTCCTCCCAGGTGACATTCTTGCCCTTGATGAAGATGCGGCCCTCGGAGATGTCGAGCAGGCCGGCGATGCAGTTGAGCAAGGTCGACTTGCCGCAGCCGGATGGTCCGAGCAGCACGATGAACTCGCCCTCGGCGACGTCGAGATTGAGCGTCTTCAGCACCGACATGACGCCGAAATTCAGCGACAGGTCCTGGATCGAAACGCTGGGATTGGCGATCGCTGCTGCCATCATCATCCTTTCACCGCGCCGGCGGCGATGCCGCGCACGAAGAGCTTGCCGGAAACGAAGTAGACGATGAGCGGCACAAGGCCGGTCAGGATGGTCGCGGCCATGTTGACGTTGTACTCCTTCACGCCCTGTACCGAGTTGACGATGTTGTTGAGCTGCACCGTCATCGGATAGGTGTCGGGGCGGGTGTAGACGACGCCGAACAGGAAGTCGTTCCAGATGCCTGTCACCTGCAGGATGATGGCGACGACGAAGATCGGCAGCGACATCGGCAGCATGATGCGTAGATAGATGCCCCAGAAACCTGCGCCGTCGACGCGCGCGGCGCGGAACAGTTCCTCCGGCATGGACGTGAAATAGTTGCGGAACAGCAGCGTCAGGATCGGCATGCCGAAAATCGAATGCACGATCACCAGGCCGGTCAGCGTGCCGTAGATGCCGATCTCGCGCAGGATGATGACGATCGGGTAGATCATCACCTGATAGGGAATGAAGGCGCCGACGATCAGGATGATGAAGAAGGTGTCGGCGCCCTTGAAGCGCCAGTTGGCCAAGGCATAGCCGTTGACCGAAGCGATCGCGATCGACAGCAGCACCGACGGCACGGTGATGCGCACCGAGTTCCAGAAGCCGCGCGACAGCCCGTCGCAATTGAGCCCGGTGCAGGCCTGCGACCACGCCTTGACCCACGGCTCGAAGGTGATCTCCAGCGGCGGCGAGAAGATGTTGCCGAGGCGGATTTCCGGCATGCCCTTCAGCGATGTGACGATCATCACGTAGAGCGGCAGCAGGTAATAGAGCGCCACGACGATCAGCGTGCCGTAGAGGAAGATGTTGCGGCGCGAGAGCGCGTGCCGCGGCTTCGTTCCGCTCGGCCCCGATGCATCGCGCGACGAGGCTTCGCGCCGAAGAGCGTCACTGGACATGGAGGCAGCAGCTTCAGCCATGCTTCTTGCCTCCGAATTCGAGGTAGGCCCATGGCACGATGACGATCACCACCGAGAGCAGCATCATGGTCGAGGCGGCAAAACCCTGGCCGAGATTCTGGGCGAAGAACATGTAGTCGTAGACGTATTTCGCCGGCACTTCGGAAGCGATGCCCGGACCGCCGCTGGTCTGCGCCACCACAAGGTCGTAGACCTTGACGATGCCGGCGGCGATGATCACCAAGGTGGTGATAAAGACCGGCCGCATCATCGGGATGATGATGAAGAGATAGGTCTTCCACATCGGTATGCCGTCAACCCGTGCGGCCTTCCAGATGTCCTCGTCGATGCCGCGCAGGCCGGCGAGCATCAGGCACATGATCAGTCCCGTGCCTTGCCAGAGCGCCGCGATCGAAATGCCGTAGATGACGATGCTGGAATTGTAGAGCGGATCGAAGCTGAAGCTCGTCCAGCCGAGGTCGCGCACGACGCGCTGGATGCCGAAATCGGGATTGAGCAGCCACTGCCAGACCAGCCCGGTGACGATGAAAGAAAGTGCGAAAGGATAGAGGAAGATCGTGCGAAACGTGTCCTCGAAGCGGATCTTCTGATCGAGCAATGCCGCGAGGATGAAGCCGATCACCAGCGAGAACAACAGCGAGATCACGCCGTAGATCAAAAGGTTCTCGATCGACACCAGCCAGCGCGGCGTCGCCCATAGCCGGTAATATTGGTCGAGGCCGACGAAGTTCAGCCGCGGCAAGAGCTTCGAATTGGTGAAGGAATAGAGCACCGTCCAGGCCGTGCCGCCGACGAAGACGACCAGCGCGGTCAGGATCATCGGGATTGATGCGACCTTGGCGTTGAGGTTGCGTAAAAGCTGGTTGGGGCGTTCGCTGTTGCTCATCTCGGCAGCCGGGCTGGGACAATCAGGGCATCACGCTCCCGACCCCGGATAGGCGGGGGCCGGGAGCTGGCGGGGGCGCCGTTGATCAGTCTGCCGACGCGATGATGTCGGCGAAGCGCTTCTGCGCCTCTTCGAGCGTCATGTCGGGCTTGGCGAAGAATTCGGAGAACAGATCCTCCTTCTGCTTCTGGCTGTCCTGCGACAAGAGCTGGTCCGTCCACGGGATCACCGCGCCTTTGGCGAGGATGGCGAGGCCCTTCTTCATGCAGTCGTTAGCCGTGTTGAGGTCGACGTCGCCGCGCACCGGAAGCGAGCCCTTCTTGAGATTGAAGGCGACCTGGGTCTTCGGGTCGAGCAGCGTCTCGGCCAGAACTTCCTGAGCCTTGGCCTTGTCGGCATCCTTGAGCAGCGGGAAGTAGAACGCGTCGCCGCCGGTGGCGATGACCTCGTTCAGGCCGAGACCGGGCAGGCAGGTGTAGTCTTTGCCGGCGGTCTTGCCGGCGACCTGGAACTCGCCCTGCGCCCAGTCGCCCATGATCTGGCCGCCGGCCTTGCCGGTGATGACCAGATTGGTCGCCTGGTTCCAGTCCTGCACATTGGTGTTCTTGGCCATCTTACGGGCGTCGTCGGCGGCCTTGAACACCTTGGCGATCTCGGGACCGCCTGCGAATTTGGCGTCCTTGTCCCTGTAGACCTTGAGGAAGGCGTCGGTGCCGCCGACGGCGGCAAGCAGCACGTCGAAGGCGCCGGACGCCTGCCAGGGCTGCCCGCCGACGGCGAGCGGGATGATGCCGGCTTTTTCCAGCGCCGGCGCAGCCGCCACGAATTCATTCCAGTCCTTCGGCATTGGCACGCCGGCCTTCTGGAAGGCTTCGTTCGACAGCCACAGCCACTGCCAGGAATGGATGTTGACCGGCACGCAATAGATCTTGCCGCCGATGGTGCACGAGTCGAGCAGGCTCTTCGGCCGCACGATTTCCGTCCACTTTTCCTTGGTGGCGAGATCGGTGAGGTCGCGCATCAGCCCGGCCTGGACGAGCTCCTCCGCCTGCCGGCCGTGGTTGAACTGGGTGGCGCCCATCGGATCGCCGCCGGTGATGCGGCTGATCATGATCGGCCGCGCCGTGCCGCCGGAACCGGCGATGGCGCCGTCGACCCAGTGATTGCCGGTCGCGTCGAACGCCTTGGCCAGTTCGGCCACTGCCGCCGCCTCGCCGCCCGAAGTCCACCAATGGGTGACTTCGAGATCGGTCGCGGCCGCCGGTCCGGCGAAGTTCAGCGCGGCCGTCGCGGCGAACGCGGCGGTCAGGAATTTGTATCGCATTTCGGTTCCTCCCAGAATCTGAAACGTTACAGATTTTCGATACGGCAAATGCCCAATATAGGCAACCCCTCGAATGGGACGGCATGAGATTTCTTCGGGGCACGAACAAAATCCTCTCCAAAGGGCCTGTCGGGGAGTCGCTGGTGCGGCCAATCGATACAAAAAAGCAGAGCTAAATCGAGATTTGTGTTATGATTTCAGCAGCTTTCAGCCCACCCCTGTGGCGCTGACCACAACGAGTGCGACCTGCCCGATGATCACGGGCGTTGGCATCTGTAACGTTTCAGTATATTGCACCGTGTCACGGGCTGAAGGCCGCGCAAATGGATGGGCGCGATTGCCGGCCGGCTTCGCGGCTGCTATGCGCCTGATGGGCGGGACGAATGGACAGACGAGCAACCGAGAAGGACGACGACACGTCGGCTAAGGGACGGCCGACGCTGAAGACGCTTGCCTTCATGACCGGGCTCGGCGTCACCACCGTCTCGCGCGCGCTGAAGGACGCGCCTGAGATCGGCGCCGAGACCAGGCGGCGCGTGCAGCTCGTCGCCAAGCAGATCGGCTATCGCCCGAACCGCGCCGGCGTGAGGCTGAGGACCGGCAAGACCAACGTTATCAGCCTGGTGCTCAACACCGAGCACGAGCTGATGAGCTTCGTCTCGGACATCATCTACGGCGTCACCGAGGTGATCGCCGACACGCCCTATCACCTGATCGTCACGCCCTATTCGCGCTCCCAGGACCCGCTGGATCCGGTCCGCTATCTGGTGGAGACGGGCTCGGCCGACGGCGTCATCATTTCACGCACGCAGCCCAACGACCCGCGCGCCCGCTATATGCTGGAACACGGCATCCCATTTGCCACGCATGGCCGCACCGACATGGGGCTGGTGCATCCCTATCACGACTTCGACAACTATGCTTTCGCCGGCGAGGCGGTCCGCCATCTCGCCGGCATGGGCCGGCGCCGGCTGGCTCTGGTGACGCCGCCGGTCGGCCTCACCTATTACGACCACACGGTGAACGGTTTTGCCGATGCGCTGAGCGAGGTCGGCGCCAGCGAGGTGCCGTTCAACACCGTCTCCATCGACCACACGATCGAGCAGATCAGGATGCGAACCGCGCAGCTCATGCGCCGCGAGAGCCGTCCGGACGGCATCGTCAGCAGCGCCGCCGCCGCTACGCTCGCCGTTGTTGCAGGCATCGAGGACGCCGGCCTGAAACTCGGCCGCGATGTCGACGTGGTGTCGAAACAGTCCTCGGAACTGCTGCATTTGTTCCGGCGCGAACTGCTGGTCGTGAACGAGAATTTCCGGCTCGCCGGCTCCGAGCTTGCCCGCGCCGTGCTCGGCTGGATCGGCGGCAAGGAACCTGGCTCGCTGCAATCACTGAGCAAACCGAGCGAGGTCCTGCCCTATCGGGGTTGACTGGCGCGACTTGAGAGTCAGGTCAGGCTGAGTCGGCGGCTTCCGAGAACCGGAAGCGTGCTTGAGTAGGACCGGGAGCGCAGGAAGCCGCCCTCTGCACGCTGGCCTAACCTGACTCTAGGCGGCGCCGCTTCCCCACGGCCCATGGAACGCCCCCTCCTCGCCGATGCGCTCGAAGCCGTGCGCGCCGAAGAAATCGCGCTGCGCCTGGATCAGGTTCGAGGTGCCGCGGCCCTGGCGGTAGCTGTCGAAATAGGCGAGCGCCGAGGACAGCGCCGGCACCGGTGAGCCGGCCTCGGAGGCCCTGGCCACCATGCGCCTGAGCGACGGATGGGCTTCCTTCATCATGGCGATGAAGGCCGGCGCCATCAGGAGATTGGTCGAAGCGCCGCCTGACCCAAAGGCCTCCGCCATTGTGTCCAGCATCTGCGAGCGGATGATGCAGCCGGCACGCCATATCTTGGCGATGGTCGGCATCGGCAGGTTCCAGTTGAATTCCTTTGAGGCGCCGCTCATCACACCAAAACCCTGCGCGTAAGCCGCGATCTTGCCGGCAAACAGCGCCAGCTCGAGATCCTTCAGCAGCGCCGCCTTGTCGCCGGAAATCTTCTCGACGCCTATATTGCCGTAGGCCTTTTCCGCCGCCTGCCGTTCGTCCTTGATCGACGACAGCACGCGCGCCGCGACGGCAGCCTCGATGGCCGTCGCCGGAATGCCGAGCTGCTGCGCTTCGATGACCGACCATTTGCCGGTGCCCTTCTGGCCGGCGCGATCGAGGATGACGTCGACCACCGGCTTGCCGGTCTTGGGATCGTCGGCTGCGAGAACCTTGGCGGTGATCTCGATGAGGTAGGAGTTGAGCCGACCCTGGTTCCAGCCGTCGAAGACCTTGCCGATCTCCTTCGGCTCCATGCCGAGACCGTCGCGCAGGATGCCGTAGATCTCGGCGATCATCTGCATGTCGGCATATTCGATGCCGTTGTGGATGGTTTTGACGAAATGGCCGGCGCCGTCGGTGCCGAGCCAGGCGGCGCAAGGCTCGTCCTTGAACTTGGCGGAAATCGCCGTCAGCACCCTCTCGACGCGCTTCCAGGAGTCTTCCGTGCCCCCGACCATGATCGACGGCCCGTGGCGCGCGCCCTCCTCGCCGCCCGACACGCCCATGCCGATAAAGGTCAGGCCGGAGCCCGACAGCTCGGAGAAGCGCCGCATCGTGTCGCGGAAATTGGCATTGCCGGCATCGATGACGATGTCGTTGTCGGAGAGGACGCCGCGCAGCGCCTCGATCTGCTCGTCGACCGGCTTGCCTGCCAGCACCATGATGATGATCGGACGAGGCGGCCGGATCGCTGCGGCGAGTTCCTTCAGGCTGTAGCAGGGCACGACCATGTCCCTGAGCGCCCCTGCGCTCTCGACGAAGGCGTCGGTGCGCGACGGCGTGCGGTTGAAGACGGCGATGCGGTGCCCATGCTCGGCGATGTTGAGCGCAAGGTTGGAGCCCATCGTGCCAAGGCCGATCAGGCCGATTTCGGCTTTTTCCATCGTTTCTTCCCTGCTTTCGGATTTTGTTGAGGCCGCGTTTTGGACGGATGATTGACGGGCCTTCGCGACGGCGTCAACCGCCTCGCCGAATTGTGTCGCGGTCTAGGTCAGTCGGCTCTGATATCAATTGGCGCTTCAATCTTCACCATCTCGAAATCGGAAACCAGGATGTCGAGCCGGGCGTTCCAGCGGCCGGGCAACGGGATGATGAGATCGTCGACGCGCCAGGTGCCGTCGCCGCGTTTCGTCGCCGGCCGTTTGATCGGCTCGATGCCGGAATCCGGCTTCGACAGCACCAGGGTCACCTGCTTGGCATCCATCGGACCGAAATCGCCGGTCATGATCACCATCGTGGCGGCAACCTGGCCGGCATGGCCCGGCGTGATGCTGAGATCGGCCATCGCCTGCAGGGTGTGGATGTGGATCGAGGCCGGCTGCGCTGCGGCGATCGCCAGCGCGCGTGGCGGCGGCGTGAAGCGCCAGCCGGCGGCGACGCCGAAGATGGCAAGCACGATCAGCGTCTCGATGCCGATCGAACGCACCAGCCGCCGCTGCACTTCCGTGTCGCCCGTTTCGGCCGGCGCGGTCAGCGTCCATCGGTTCACGGAGGCAAGGGTGAACAGGAACAAAAGCAGGGCCAGTTTCAGCAGCAGCAGGCGGCCATAGGCGGTGTTGATGAGCGCTGCCGGTTCGCGCACTTGGATGATCGCCAGCACGATGCCGCTTATCGCAAGCACGAAAACCACGGGCAGGATCGCGCGCGAAAACCGGCGCAAGAAGATTTTGGCCTCCGCCGGCTGATAGCGCAACGCAAGGCCGAGCGGCGCGAGCGCGCCGGTCCAGAAGGCGATGGCTGTGCCATGCAGGAAAACCAGCGGCCGCGTCAGCCATTGCGGCTCGGCGGCGCTGGCGTGGCCGCTTGCCGCAAGCGCCGTGCCCACACTGACGAGCCCGGCGAGCGCAAGCAGCTTGCCAAGAGCGCGCGGTCCGACGAGGGACAGCAAGGCAAGGCCGAGTGCAATCAGGGCGGCAAGCACCGTCCAGCCGAAGCTGGTGGCAAGCGCGGTCTCCCACACGATGGGCGCCGCAAACCGGGCGAGCGGCGCGCCGAGCGCGTCCAACCCCTGAAAGCCGAGCGAGAACGGGGCGGCGGCCAGTCCACACAGAAGAGCGCCGATAACGAAACCCTGGCCGCAGCGACAGTCTCCAGCGAGCCAGGCGAGCGCGAAGGCGCCGCCGGCGCCGAGGAACAGCCCGGCATAGAGAAGGAGCTTGCCGATCCAGATTGCCGTGCGCAGCAACAAATCGACGGCTTCGCCCGCTGCCGGCGCAGCACTCGGCGCGCCGACGGAAAACAGCTCCGAGCCGCCGACCGGATGGCCGTCCTCCGAAATCACCCGCCAGCTCAGCACATGCGTGCCGGATTTGAGCGTCTCCGGATTATCGATCTCGACGGTCTGATCGTTGAGCCGGAAGGAGGTCAGCGAAAGTTGCGTGCCGTCCGGCCGCACCAGAGTGAGCACCAGGGGCGAAACCGGCTCGCTGAAGGTCAGCGAAAACCGCGCGGGACTCTGAGACAGCACCGCACCATCGGGCGGATCGGTCGCGACCAACGCGGCATGCGCGAATGCGCGGCCGGGAAGCACCAGCAGCAGCACGAGCACGAAAGCCGCGACCAGGCCGCTGGCGACTGGCCCGATGCGCATGCCCCTCGGGCGGATTGGGAAAGTTGCTGCGTTCATGCGGTCTTTCGAGAAGGGACGGCGCGCCCGAATGGGACGCGCAGTCAAGAGATCATTTCTTCGGCAGCAATTTGATGCCCGGCGCCGGATTTTCCAGCGCATCCTCATCCTGTCCCGCCGCCGGAATCTCGATCCAGCGATCGGCGGCATCGCCGCATTCCTGGACCACCGGGAAATAGAGCATCTGGCCGGCCGGAAGATCGGCGGCGAGCGAAGCACGGAAAATGAACTCGTCATAGAAATCGTCCGGCAGGTTGCCGCCGCTCCAGTCGACTTCCTTGACGCCGGTGGTCAGCGTCTCGCCATAGAGCTGGTAGGATTTCTCGTATCGGCCTTTCTTGGTCTGCAGCGTCCAGCCGGGCTTTGGCATCGGCTTGACCGAAATGACGCCTTCCGGAATCTGCACGCGCACCGCGGTCGTCGCCTTGCCCTCGCAGCCATGCGGCACGCGCAGCACGGCCTTATAGGTCGAGCCGACGGCCGCTTCCTGAGTTTCGAGCGTGATGTGCGCAAGCGCGGCGTTTGTTCCGAGCGCCAGAACCGCGCCCACCGCCAAAAGATACTTCTTCATGAATTGTCCCTCTAATTTCGAAATGATCACTCGGCGTGATCGTCCATGCCGCCCGTCTCGCCCATGCCCTCGACGGCGAACTCGACTTTGACGCTGCCGGCCTTCTCGAAGGTCAGCGTGGCCGGGAATTTCTCGCCCTGCTTGGGCTGTCGCTTCAGGCCGATGAACATCAGGTGATAGGCACCCGGCTTCAGTGCGACCTTGCCGCCGGCCGGGATCACGAGCCCGCCGCTCACCGGCCGCATGGTCATGACGCCGTCCTTGACACTCATCTCATGCAATTCGGCCTTGTCGGAGATGTCGGAGGAAATCGACAGCAGCCGGTCGGGCGAGCCGCCCTTGTTGGTGACGGTGAAATAGCCGCCGGCCACCTTGGCGCCCGGCGGCGTTGCGCGCGACCACGGGTGCCCGACCTCCAGGTCACCGGCCTTGAATTCATGCGCCTGGGCGCCGGGAACGCATGCGAACAGGAGAAGAGCGAACACGGCAAGGCCGAGCCGTTCAAAACCGCGCGGACGAGCTTGCGCTCGCGCGGCGGGAAGAAGATTGGACATGGGTTGCTCCATGAGTATGAGATCGCGCCGTGATCCGGCCGCGAGCAGTCTGATCTTGGATGAATGCGCCCGCGAAAGGTTTCGCGGGTTTTTGTCAGACTGCGGCCGGCGGCGCGCGCGGATTGGCCGGAGAGCGGTCGCGGGCAAAATCGAGATGCCGGAAGGCCAAAGGCGGGAAAGCGACCGCGTCGAACACCAGCACCCTGGCGGGCGCGCCGGTATCCGGCGGCGGCAGATGCGCCGGCGAAACCATGCTGCAGCCAGCCAGGCAGCAGGCCGGCATGTGCTGCCGGTGCGGATCGCCGCCCGGAAGCTTGACTGCCCCGTCATGCGTGCAGATGACGTTGCCGAAGGCATCGAGCTTTGAAGGCGCGCCAAAGGCGAAGGCGCCAAGCGCCGACTGAAGCAACAGCAGCAGCGCCGCGACGAACGCGGCCGGCATGCTCCATCGTCTCAGCCGGATATCCAAATGACCTGCCTCTTTCCAGCAATTCGACTGAGCCTAGCATGGGGGCGGCGGCCGGAAAATCGTCAAAACCGTGCTGCGGCAACGCGGCGCGACGCGCCTGATCAGGCGGGCTGCACCTGCCGCCCTTCCGGAATGGAGCTCAACAGCGTCTGGCGCGCCGACTTCAGATGCTTGCGGCAGGCGGCGTCCACCTTGGCGGGATCGCGCGATTTCAGCGCCGCGATATAGGCGAGATGCTCTTGGACCGCGACCTCGTTGCGCTCGCGTTCCTGCGCCTTGTTCCATTGGTAGTGGTAGTGGAAGATCATCGCGATCACATCGTAGAAATCGACGATGAAGCGGTTGTGCGAGGCGCGGTGGATCAGCCGGTGGAAGCGCTCATCGAGCTCGGAGAATTCGTTGAAGCGCGTCGCGATCTCGCTCGCCAGTTGGCGATGTTCGATCTCCAGCCGGTCAAGATCGGCCCAGACCGCGCTTTCCTGCGGCAGCGCGACGAAGGCAGCCGCCGAACGCAGCTCGAACATCTCGCGGATCTCAGTCAGCTCAAGCGCGAAGGCGCGGGTGAAGCCCTTGAGCACCCAGTGGCTGTTGCGCCGCTTCTCGATCAAACCGAAGCGCGAGAAGCGGATCAGGAATTCGCGCACGCTGGTGGTGCCGACGCCGATCTCGCGCGCCAGCTCGAGCTCGTTGATCTGCATGCCTGCTTCCGCGCCGCCGGCGAGCAGCCGGCGCATGAAGGAGCGCTCGATGATCTCGGCCAGCGAGTCGGTCTCTTCCTCGGGGAAGAAATCTTCCGCCTTCGGCGCCCGCAGCACCGTTTTGTTGCGCTTGTTCCAGGCGATCAGCCCGGTTTCTTCCATGCGCGAAAGAATGCTGCGCACCGTGGTGCGGCTGACGCCGAGCAGCGTTCCGAGCTCGGGCTCGGACGGCAGGCTCCTGGTTTCGTCGAGCAGCCGCAGTCCGCGGTTGAAGGCGTCCTTATAGACGTTGTTGCTCTTCGACATGCCCCGTATCCCCAACGCTTGCGGCGGCCGGCCGGAAGCGCAATATGATCGGTGTTCCTAGCGCAAGCCTCCGAAATGCGGAACGAATTTCGCCGGCTTTATCTAACGGGCGGCCACGCACCCAAGGGCGCTCGGCGCGCGATGAAAAAACAATTGACGCAAAAATGTTTTTTCACGATAAAAGACATTATCTTCAAACGGGCGCATGTCAATCCGCCCATACTCCCAGGTTTACCCAGGACAGCCGCCCGTGAACGCCGCAAGCACCATTCTTCTTTCCCCCGCCGATAATGTCGCGGTCGCCAATGGCCGCATCGAGATCGGTGCGGCGCTGCCCGGCGGCGCGGTTGCGGTGGCGGCGATCGACCCAGGGCACAAGGTCGCGATCAAGCCGATCGCGGCGGGCGAAGCGGTGGTGAAATATGCGCAGGCGATCGGCCGCGCCACTCAAGCCATCGCGCCGGGCGAGCACGTCCACTCGCATAATCTGGTGTTCGAGAGCGGCCGCTTGCCTGTGGTGCCGCCGAGCGAGGCCGAGCACGCCACCGAAGCGGACCGCAAGCGCACCTTCATGGGCTATCGCCGCGCCGATGGTCGCGCCGGAACGCGCAACTTCATCGGCATCATCGCCAGCGTCAATTGCTCGTCCACCGTCTGCCATGCGATCGCCGACGAGGCCAATCGCACGCTTTTGCCGAAATATCCCGGCATCGACGGTTTCGTACCGATCGTCCACGGGCAGGGCTGCGGCATGAGCGCCACCGGCGACGGCATGATGGTGCTGCACCGCACGCTGGCCGGCTATGCCCGCCACCCGAATTTCGGCGGCGTGCTGATGGTCGGCCTGGGTTGCGAGGTCAACCAGCTCACCCTTTACGGCCAAAAGGGCGTCGCGGCGGGAAAGCGGCACTTCAACATCCAGGAGGCCGGCGGCTCGCGCAAATCCGTCGAGCGGGCAATGGGCGTGCTGGCCGAGATCGCCGAGGAAGTCGGCCAGTTGCAGCGCGAACCAATCCCGGTCAGCGAGATCGTCGTCGGCCTGCAATGCGGCGGCTCGGACGGCATGTCCGGCATCACCGCCAACCCGGCGCTGGGGGCGGCGGTCGATATCCTGGCCGGCTGCGGCGGCATCGGCATCCTGTCCGAGACGACCGAGATCTACGGCGCCGAGCATCTGCTTGCCTATCGCGCCGCCTCGCCCGAGATCGCCGCCAAGCTCGATGGCTTTGTGAAATGGTGGGAGGACCATACAGCCAAGCACGGCGCCTCGATCGACAACAATCCCTCGCCGGGCAACAAGCGCGGCGGCCTGACCACGATCCTGGAGAAGTCGCTGGGTGCTGTTGCCAAGGGCGGTCAGACGCCGCTCAACGGCGTCTTCGGTTACGCCGAGAAGGTCAGCGGCAGCGGCTTGGTGTTCATGGACACGCCCGGCTACGATCCGGTCTCGGCCACCGGCCAGGTGGCCGGCGGCGCCAATGTCATCGTCTTCACCACCGGCCGCGGCTCCTGCTTCGGCTGCCGTCCGACGCCGTCGATCAAGGTCGCCACGAACTCGACCATGTACCACCAGATGGAAGAGGACATGGACGTCAATTGCGGTGTCATCGCTTCCGGCGAGAAGACGATCGCCGGCATGGGCCGCGAGATCTTCGAGCTGATCATCGAGACGGCGTCCGGACGCAAGACCAAGAGCGAGGCGTTCGGCTACGGCGACAACGAGTTCGTGCCCTGGCATCTCGGCGCGACGCTCTAAATAGTCGAAACGACCGCCGGTCGAACGGCAAAGGGAGGCTTTGATGAACAAACGCCGGATCGGCACGACCGCGCTCGAAGTCACCGAAGTCAGCTTCGGCGGCGCCGCCATCGGCGGCCTTTATCGCGCCTGTCCGCGCGAGCCCGCAATGGAAACGCTGCAGGCGGCCTGGGACGGCGGGCTGCGTTACTTCGACACCGCGCCCTTCTACGGCTTCGGCCTGTCGGAGCGGCGCACAGGCGATTTCCTGCGTGAGAAGCCGCGCTCCTCCTATGTGCTCTCGACCAAGGTCGGTCGCCTGTTCCGGCCGGTGCCGGAGGACCAGGTTCCCGATCACTCCTATGTCGATCCGCTGCCCTTCGCGCTCGACTACGACTATTCCTATGACGGCATCATGCGCTCAGTGGATTTTTCCTACGCGCGGCTCGGCCTCAACAAGATCGACATCCTGTTCGTCCACGACATCGGCGCCTACACGCATGGCGTCGAGAAGACGAAGCTGCATTTCCGTCAGCTGATGGACGGCGGGCTGAAGGCGCTGGAGGAGCTGAAATCGTCCGGCACGATTTCCGCCTACGGCCTTGGCGTAAACGAGGTCCAGATCTGCCTCGACGTGCTTCGCCGCGCGCCGCTCGACTGCATCCTGCTCGCCAGCCGCTATTCGCTGCTTGATCGCAGCGCCGAGGCCGACCTGCTGCCGCTTTGCCGCGAGCGGCGGACCTCGCTGATCATCGGCGGCGTCTTCAACTCGGGCATATTGGCGACGGGACCGGTGCATGGCGCGCATTTCGATTATCTGCCGGCGAGCAGGGATATTCTCGACCGCGTCAGCGCAATGGAGCGCATCGCCATCGGAGGTGGCTATCCGCTGGCCGCTGCCGCGTTCCAATTCCCTCTGCACGAGCCTGTCGTTGCCTCGGTGCTGACCGGCACCGCCAAGCCCGCGAATCTGACGCGCAATCTCGAACTGCTGGATGTCAAGGTGGCGGCGGCGGAATTTGCCAAATACGATCCTTATACGATCGTCCAGCAGCTTGGCTGAGATGCGGAGGAGCCGGCAGACCGATCAGCTGCCACGCCATCACGCAAACGGCATGAGACACCGCTTGCATCGATCAGGGCAATGCACTATCAAAATCCGGCAAATGTTTTTTATTGATAAAGTTCTGTTTGGCTCGCGCCTATCCAGATGGAGCTTCCGAACCTTCACCGGGCGACCTTAGGGAGGAACCTAATGAAATTCGTAACCAGCCTTCTCAACCGCCGCGCCTTCGTGGCTTTGGCCGCCGCCTCGATGCTCGCCGGTGCGATGCATTCGGCACCCGCCTCGGCGGCCGACGTGACCATCCCGATCATCGTCAAGGACACCACTTCTTTCTACTGGCAGATCGTGCTGGCCGGCGCCCGCAAGGCCGGCAAGGATCTCGGCATCAACGTGCCGGAGCTTGGCGCCCAGGCCGAAACCGACGTCAACGGTCAGATCTCGATCCTCGAGAACGCCGTCGCCGGCAATCCGGCCGCGATCGTGATCGCGCCGACCGAGGCCAAGGCGCTCGGCAAGCCGATCGACGAGGCGGCGACCAAGGTCAAGGTCATCGGCATCGACTCCAGCGCCGAATCCAAGGCCTTCACCTCCTTCCTCACCACCGACAACGTCCAGGGCGGCCGTGTCGCCGCTGACGGTCTCGCTGCCGCGATCGGCGCCGCCAATGGCGGCAAAGTCGAGGGCAAGGTTGCGCTGATCACCGCGCTGCCCGGCGCCGGCTCGCTCGAGCAGCGTGCGCAAGGCTTCAAGGAACAGCTCAAGGCGAAATATCCCGGCCTCGAACTGGTCGCCGACAAATATGCCGACGGTCAGGCCACCACCGGCCTCAACATCGCGACCGACCTGATCACCGCCAATCCGGACCTCAAGGGCATCTTCGCATCGAACCTGATCATGGCGCAGGGCGTTGGCCAGGCGATCGCCGAGAACAACCTCGCCGGCAAGGTGGCGCTGATCGGTTTCGACAGCGACGAGAAGCTGATCAAGTTCCTCAACGACGGCGTCATCTCCGGCCTCGTCGTCCAGGATCCGTACCGGATGGGCTACGACGGCATCAAGACCGCCTTAGCCGCCTCGAAGGGCGAGAAGGTCGAGGCCAATGTCGACACCGGCGCCAATCTCGTGACCAAGGACAACATGAAGGATCCGAAGATCGACGCGCTGCTCAACCCGAAGCTCAACTGATCTTCGCGACATTCGTTTCCGGGGCTTCGCCGCCCCGGAAACATCGCCGCGGACAGTTTGGAAATCCGCCGGCTTGCTTTAGGCTCTGCCTTCTAGATGCGCGCCAGACGCATCGCTGCGTATCCAACGGTTGGATCAATCTGGGAGGATTGTCATGACGTCGACGGCGCAGGAACTGCACCCGCCCCCCACGCTGAAACCGGGCAGGACCATCCTCGAGTTGAAAGGCCTGGAAAAGCGCTATCCCGGCACACATGCGCTGAAGCCGGTGGACCTTGCCTTCAAGTCGGGCGAGATCCACGCCATCGTCGGCGAGAACGGCGCCGGCAAATCGACGCTGATAAAGCTTTTAACCGGCGTCATGCCGCGCACCTCCGGCGAAGTCGTCTGGGAAGGTAAGCCCGAGGCGCTGGCCACGCCGCACGAGGCGATGGCGCTCGGCATCAATGCCGTCCACCAGGAGGTCGTGCTTTGCCGCCACCTCACCGTCGCCGCCAACATGTTCCTCGGCGAGGAGAATTCCCGCTTCGGTCTCTTGCAGCAGCGCGCCATGGTGAAGGAAGCGCAGAAGATCATCGACGGCCTCGGCTTCGATCTGCCCGCGCATGTCATGCTGGGCGACCTCACCATCGGCCAGCAGCAGCTGATCGCCGCCGCCCGCGCCACGGTACGCGGCACAAAGTTCCTCATCTTCGACGAGCCGACCGCCTACCTCACCCGCAAGGAGGCCGACCAGCTGTTCAAGCTGATCCGCCGGCTAAAGGGCGAAGGTGTCACCATCATCTATATCAGCCACCGCATGGAGGAGGTGTTCGAGCTTGCCGATCGCGTTTCGGTGCTGCGCGACGGCACCCTCGTCGGCACCCGCAACATAGCCGAGACCAGCGAGCCGGAACTGGTCAAACTGATGATCAATCGCTCGATCGAGCAGATCTACCACAAGGAGCATTTCACGCCGGGCGCGACGATCGTCGAGACGCGGAATCTGTCCGGCAAGGGTTTCGAGAACGTCTCGGTGACTGTCCGCGCGGGCGAGATCGTCGGACTTTACGGCTTGATCGGAGCCGGCCGCAGCGAGTTCGTCACCACGCTTTACGGCCGCCACAGGAAGTCGGCCGGTCAGATCCTGTGGCAAGGCAAGGAGGTGCAAGTCAACTCCGAGCATGACGCGATAAGGCTCGGCATGGCCCTCGCCCCCGAAAGCCGCCGCGACCAAGGCCTCTGCCTCAACCTGCCGGTCGGCACGAATCTCAACCTGCCGATCTACAAGCGCATCTCGAGCAATCTTCTGATCTCAGGCTCGCGCGAGAAGGCCGAGGCCGATCGCCAGATAGCCGATCTCAGGATCAAGACGCCGACGCGCCATGCGCTGGCCTCCAGCCTGTCGGGCGGCAATCAGCAGAAGATCGTCATCGGCAAATGGCTGGCGCATGGCGCCAAGCTGTTCATCTTCGACGAGCCGACGGTCGGCGTCGATGTCGGTACCAAGGCCGAGATTTACCGGCTGTTCTCGACGCTTCTGTCCAAGGGCGCCGGCATCATCCTGATCTCGTCCTACCTGCCGGAAGTCTACGAGCTCGCCGACACGCTGCATGTGTTCCGCCGCGGCAAGCTGGTCGCCACGCATGGCTTCCGCACCGCCAGCCATGAGGACATTTTGGGCCAAGCGCTGGCCGAGAAACAAGAAAAGACGGGAGGACGAAAATGAGCACCGAGGCGATCCCCGCCGAAAAGCCGAAGCGCAACTACAACGCCCTGTTCGGGCTGACGCTGCTCGGCTTGTTGCTTTTGATGTGGATCGTGCTGGCGGTCGCCACACCCTCCTTCGCCACGACGCTCAACATCACCAATCTTTTGCGTCAGGGTTCGCTGATCGCCATCCTCGCGGTCGGCCAGACCTTCGTCATCATCACCGGCGGCATCGATCTCTCGGTCGGTGCCGTGGTCGGCTTCACCACCGTCATCGTGGCGCTTCTGATCAATGCCGGCTGGCCGATCTGGGCGGCTGTGCTCATTACCTTGCTCGCCGGCGTCGCCATCGGCCTGTTCCACGGCTTCGGCATCGTCAAGATGGGCCTGCCGCCCTTCATCATCACCCTGGCCACGATGACCTCGCTGCGCGGCATCGGTCTCTTGATGACCAACGGCAATTCGATCTCGATCAACAGCGACTCTTTCCAGGCCTTCTCGCGCGGCTCGCTGCTCGGTATCCCCTACCTGTTCTGGATGGTGATCCTGGTCGCCATACCGTCCTATGTGTTCCTGCACCACACGCGCTGGGGCCGCTATTTGTTCTCGGTCGGCTCCAATGCGGAGGCCGCGCGCCTTTCCGGCGTGAACGTGCCGCGCACCATCTTCATGGCCTATATCCTGTCCGGCCTGCTCGCGGCTTTCGTGGGTGTGCTGCTTGCCTCGCGCATCGGCATCGGCAACCCGACCCAGGGCGACACTTATGAGCTGCAGGCCATCGCCTCGTCGGTGATCGGCGGCACCTCGCTGTTCGGCGCCATCGGCTCGGTGCATGGACCGCTGATCGGGTCCTTCATTCTTTCAACGATCAACAACGGCGCCAACCTGCTCAACGTCAACACCTTCTGGCAGCGCGTCATCACCGGCCTGCTGATCATCGTCATCGTCTACTTCGACGGCCTGCGCCGTCGCGGCAAATAATCGTTCCTGAAATGACGCGCCGGCCCCGATCGAGCGGGGCCGACGTCCCTTCTAACACTGGATCAGCGCATGAAAGCCGTCGTCTGCCGCTCGCCTGGCGACCTTGTTCTCGAAGACCGCGCCGAACCCGGCGCGCCGCCGCCCGGCTGGGCGCGCATCGCAGTCAGCCATGTCGGCATCTGCGGCACCGACTATCACATCTTCGAAGGCAAGCACCCGTTCCTCGCCTATCCGCGCATCATGGGCCACGAGGTCTCGGGCACGGTCGTCGAGCGAGGTGAAGGCGTCGAGCTTGCCATCGGCGAGCCGGTGATCATCAACCCCTATCTCGCCTGCGGCAAATGCGTTGCCTGCCGGCACGGCAAGCCGAACTGCTGCGTGCAGATCGAGGTGCTTGGCGTCCATCGCGACGGCGCCATGTGCGACGAGATCCTGGTGCCGGCGCAAAACCTTTATCCAGCAAATGGCCTATCGCTGGCCGATGCCGCCGCCGTCGAATTCCTGGCCATCGGCGCACACGCCGTGCGGCGCTCGCTGAGTGCGCCCGGCCAGCGCACGCTGGTCATCGGCGCCGGTCCGATCGGCCTTGGCACGGCACTGTTCGCCCGCATCGCCGGCCTCGATGTCAGCCTGCTCGACATGAGCACCGAACGGCTCGATTTCGCCGAAAGCGAGCTCGGCTTTGCCGCACTCGACGGCTCGAAAGCGCCGGCTGCCGATCTGGTGCGGCAGGCGTCCCGCGGCGAAGGCTTCGACCTTGTGTTCGACGCCACCGGCAACACGCAGTCGGTTCAGTCCGCCTTCACCCATGTCGCGCATGGCGGAGCGCTGGTGCTGGTCAGCGTCGTCAAGGACGACATCACCTTCTCCGATCCCGAGTTTCACAAGCGCGAGATGACGCTGGTCGGCAGCCGCAATGCGCTCAGAGCAGACTTCGACCATGTCGCCGCCTCGATCCGCAACGGCGCCGTGCCGCTGGAGAAACTCGTCACCCACCGCACGACCCTTGCCGATACGCCGCGCGATCTAGCGCGCTGGGCGCACGAAAAATCCGGGTTGATCAAAGCGGTTATCGAGGTCGGATAGGGAGGCCCGACCCGCCCGTGGATGACGACCTCAGGGGTTGTCGCCCTTGATGACGACGTCGAAGGCTAGTCGGAGGCGACTGGCGTCCATGAGCGGTTGTTGCGCCATGCGCTGGCCAAGTCCGGCGTGCCGTTCTCGCCGCACAACCCGGCACACACCCACCACTATGCGAAGTCGACAAGACGGCGCGCCAAGACCGATCGTCTCGATGCCGCACAAACCTCGCAGCCCGCTCAGGGTCCAAGAACTGGCCATCATCGCCGTTGCAAGGAAGCTCCTGGTCGTCCTCAATGCCATCATTCGAGACAAAACAGCCTTCGCATGAACACAGTAATTCCGTTCCCTAAGCCGTAGAATGCAGCCGGTGCAGAATTGCATCGTGGCGGAGCGTCGACGTCACGGAATGGATCCTCGGGTCTCGGCGTCCGCTTCGCTCCCGCTCCGCCCGTGGATGACGAATGGAGAGGGCGTTAAGCGGCAGCCTTCCACCCATCCCTGATATGCCTGTACCCTTCGCGATACACCGCCTCAGGGCTTTCGGCAAAATCCCGCCACACCTTGGTCGCAGCCGCCAGATCCTTCAGTGACCGGCCGAAGGACTCGATGGTCAGCCAATCGTCATAGGCGCTCTTGCGGATCGCCGCGAAAGTTTCCTTCCACGGGATGTTGCCGCGCCCCGGCACGCCGCGGTCGTTTTCGGAAATATGGATGTGGACGATGTTCCGACGATTGCGCGTATAGGCGCCGATCGGGTCGGCCTCCTCGATATTGGCGTGAAAAGTGTCGTACATCGCCTTGATGTGCGGCCGGTCGATCGCGTCGACATGCTCGGACAGGTCGTCCATCGTGTTGACCAGATAGCACTCGAAGCGGTTCAGCGCCTCAAGCCCGATGGTGACGCCCCTCTTGCCGGCATGATCGCCAATGGCCCGCTGCGAGGTGACCGAGCGCTTCCTCTCGGCCGCCGTCGGCCCGCTGCCGGAAAAGGCGCCAAGCGTAGAATGCAGCGGCCCGCTCAGCCTGTCAGCGCCGAGCGCGGCGCTGCAGTCGATCGCCCATTTCATGTAGTTGATGCCTGCCTTGCGCGTCGCGGCATCGGGCGAGATCAGGTTCATCGCCGGATCGCCCATGGCCGAGACCGCGGTGCGCTCCAGTCCGATGCGATCGAGCATCTCGCCGAGCCTCTGGTAGTCATCCGGTTCGCCCGCGAAGACCGGTATCTCGACGCCGTCGAAGCCGGTTGCCTTGATGTCCTTCAGCAGCGCCTCGTGCTTTTTCGAGACGCTCGTCGTCCACAAGAACATGCACATGCCGATTTTCATCGACACCCCTCCTCTGCGGCCAACCACTTGCGCTAGCAGGCCGCACTCCCCTCATCCGGCCCGCGCCGTCGCCGAGCCCGCCTCTATAGCCTCGTCCACGCCCCGTTCTTCTTCGACGACTTCACGCACGCCTCGATGAAGGCCATGCCTTCGACGCCGTCCGCGATCGTCGGGAAAGCGACATCCTTGGCAAGCTTGCCGCCTTTCTTGCGCGCCGCGCGGATGGCGCGGGCCGCCTCCTGGTAGATATTGGCGAAGCCTTCGAGATAGCCCTCCGGATGGCCGGAGGGCACGCGGCTGACGCGCGCCGCTACCGGCATCGCGCCGGCGCCGGCGCGGGTCAGCAACTGCTTCGGCTGGCCGAAGGGCGTGTACCAGAGATAGTTCGGGTCGGCCTGCACCCATTCGAGCCCGCCCTTCGAGCCGTAGATGCGCAGCTTCAGCCCGTTCTCGTGGCCGGGCGCCACCTGGCTCGCCCAGATCATGCCCTTGGCCGGATGCTTGTTGCCGACCGGCTTGAAGCGCAACAGCACATTGACGTTGTCGTCGAGCTGGCGTCCCGGCACGAAAGCGTCGAGGTCGGCCGAAAGGGAATCCAGCTCGAGCCCCGAGACGAAGCGGGCGAGGTTATAGGCGTGCGTGCCAATGTCGCCGAGCGCGCCGCCGGCGCCGGCCTGCTTGGGGTCGGAGCGCCATGAGGCCTGCTTCTGACCGGTCGCGGCTAGGTCTTCGGTCAGCCAGTCCTGCGGATATTCCGACTGCACGATGCGGATGTCGCCGAGCATGCCCTTGGCCACCATCTCGCGCGCCTGCCGCACCATCGGATAGGCTGTGTAGTTGTGGGTGAGCACGAACACCTTTCCAGCCTTCTCGACCAGTGCGGCAAGCTTCTTCGCCTCGGCGAGCGAGGTCGCGAGCGGCTTGTCGCAGATGACGTGGATACCCGCCTCCAGGAAGGCTTTGGCCGCCGGCACATGCACATTGTTGGGCGTGACGATCGCCACTGCCTCGATGCCGTCCGGGCGTTTGGCTTCGGCCTTGGCCATCTCGGCATAGGAGCCGTAGCTGCGTGACGGATCGAGCCCGAGTTCTTCGGCCGAGGCCTTCGCGCGCGCCGGGTCCGACGACAGCGCGCCGGCCACCAGCACGAAGTCGCTGTCCATGCGCGCCGCAATCCGGTGCACCGCGCCGATGAAAGCGCCCTGCCCGCCGCCGACCATGCCGTAGCGGATCGGGCCGCCTCCCGTTTCCGATTTCGATGCGCCGACCATGCTTTCGTTCTCCCTCATGTTGGTTAGCTCCCCCTTGAGGGGAGGTCGATCCGCACAGCGGATCGGGTGGGGTCGCCGGGCGTGGATCTCGGCATAAACCGACCCAGCCCGGCCCTTTGGGCCACTCTCCCCTCGAGGGGAGGATAAAGGTGCTAAATCCCCATCATCGCGCGCAGCAGCTTCTTGTCGCTGGTGCCGCCGGCGAAATCATCAAAGGCCCTTTCGGTGACCCGGATGATATGATGCTGGATGAAGGGTGCGCCTTCGGCCGCGCCGTCCTCGGGATGCTTGAGGCAGCATTCCCATTCCAGCACCGCCCAGGAATCGTAGTTGTACTGGGTGAGCTTGGAGAAAATGCCGCTGAAATCGACCTGCCCGTCGCCGAGTGAACGGAAACGCCCGGCACGGTTCACCCAGCCCTGATAGCCCGAATAGACGCCTTGCCGCCCCGTCGGGTTGAACTCGGCATCCTTGACGTGGAAGGCCTTGATCCGCTCGTGGTAGATGTCGATGAACTCGAGATAGTCGAGCTGCTGCAACAAAAAGTGCGACGGGTCGTAATTGATGTTGCAGCGCTTGTGGCCGCCTACCGCGTCGAGGAACATCTCGAAGGTCGCGCCGTCGAATACGTCCTCGCCTGGATGGATCTCGTAGCCGATATCGACGCCGTTCTCATCATAGACGTCGAGGATCGGCTTCCAGCGCTTGCCCAGCTCGGCAAACGCCTCCTCGATCAGCCCAGGCGGCCGCTGCGGCCACGGATAGAGGTATGGGAAAGCGAGCGCGCCGCTGAAGCTCACCGACGCCTTGAGGCCGAGATTCTTCGATGCCTTGGCGCCGAATTCCATCTGCTCGACCGCCCATTTCTGCCGAGCCTTCGGATTGTTGTGCACCTCTGGCGGCGCAAACCCGTCGAACTGCGCGTCGTAAGCTGGATGCACCGCCACCAATTGCCCCTGCAGGTGCGTCGACAGCTCGGTAATCTCGACGCCGGCTTCAGTGCAGATGCCCTTCACCTCGTCGCAATAGGTTTTCGACGACGCCGCCTTTTTCAGGTCGAACAGGCGTCCGTCCCAGGTCGGGATCTGTACGCCTTTGTAGCCGAGCCCGGCCGCCCATTTGGTGATCGAGGCCAGCGAATTGAACGGCGCGGCGTCGCCCGCGAACTGCGCCAGAAACAGGCCGGGCCCCTTCATCGTCGTCGGCATCGGCATCCTCCCTCTCTCGTTTTCATGGACCAAGCATAGCGCCGATTGAAGCGAGGGCCAGCCTCTTCGACCGTTCGTCTCGGCGCCGACAAGCAGCGGCATTCTGGTATTACCAAATACGGCTGTTTGGTCAAGCGGCCAGAAACAGTTGGAATGCGAGCCGCACGATTGCCGAAAGGCATCTTAATCTATTCAAATCAAAGCATTGACTGATAAGTTGAGCCCAATAGGCGGTCTCCTTGCCGTTACTGTGAATTTGCTGTAGAGCTTCTGTCAGGCCCAATTGGTCGAACCAGTTTCGAGAAAAAACACTGGAACGCCGTGGGGAGGAGATCATGCGACGGGCTCGGTGGAGAACGCCGCGAAAAACGTGACAGGCGAATTCTGGGAAGGATAGACCATGCACCTTTCGACGCACAACTGGATGCGGGCGGAGCCGCTGGAGGTGACGCTGAAGCGCATCAAGAAGTTCGGCTATGAGTCGATCGAGATTTCCGGCGAGCCCGAGCAGTACAAGACCAAGGAAACGCGCGCGCTCCTGAAGGAGCACGGCATACGTTGCTGGGGTTCGGTGACGCTGATGCTGGGCGAACGCAACCTTGCCGCCAAGAACCAGGGCCAGCGCGAGCGATCGGTACAATATGTCAAGGACGTGCTGACCATGGTGAGCGAGCTTGACGGCGAGATCATCACGCTGGTTCCCGCCACCGTCGGCAGGGTGGTGCCCGACGGCACCGAGGCGGAAGAGTGGGGCTGGGTGGTGGACGCCACGCGCGAATGCTTCGCGCATGCCAAGAAGGTCGGCGTCAAGATCGCCGTCGAGCCGCTCAACCGTTTCGAGACCTACCTCTTCAATCGTGGTGCCCAGGCGCTCGCGCTCGCGGATGCGGTGAGCCCGGAATGCGGCGTCTGCCTCGACGCATACCACATCCATATGGAGGAATTTAACGTCTATGACGCCATCCGCCAGGTCGGCAAGCGCCTCTACGACTTCCATGTCGCCGACAACAACCGCTTTGCCGCGGGTCTCGGCCAGATCGACTGGCCGAAGATCGTCGGCACGCTGAAGGAGATCGGCTATGACGGCGCGCTGACCAACGAGTTCGTCGCGCCGGTCGACCGCACGCCGGCCGCCCCTTATCCGGAGATGGTGGAGCGCAACCCGGTCGACATCTCGCCCGAGCAGCTCAAATTCATCCAGGATCACGGCTCCAGCGTGCTCACCGAGAAGTTCTACACCGATCAGATGCGCATCACCGCCGAAACGCTGCTGCCGCTGATCAAGTAGAGGGTCCGATTGGAGCTTAGCCCTACCGTCCTGGCCGGGCGGCGGGTCCGGGGATCAAGATGCGTATAAAAAGCGTCCAGGCCTGGTGGGTTCGCATACCGATCGAAGTCGCAAAGCAGCATCGCAGCGACTTCGGTCAGGTGACGACGTTCGACGCCGCCATCCTGCGCGTCGAGACCGACGACGGCCTGGTCGGCTGGGGCGAGGGCAAGAACGCCGCCGGCAGCGCCGGCAGCTATGGCGCGCTGGTCCACATGCTGAACCACGAAATTGCGCCGCAGCTCATCGGCCGTGATCCGGCCGATATCGGCATCATCTGGGAGATGCTCTACAACGGCGTGCGACACCACACGGCGGCCCATGCCGGCCATGCCATGCCCCAGCTGGCGCGGCGCGGCATGAGCGTGGCGGCGATCAGCGCCGTCGACATCGCGCTTTGGGACATCCTCGGCAAGTCGCTGGGGCAGCCGGTCTGGCGGCTGCTCGGCGGCCGCAAGGTCGAGCGCATGCAGGCCTATGCCTCGGGCGGCTGGGCGCCAGCCGATACCATCGGCGACCAGCTCAAATCCTATATCGCCAAAGGCGGCTTCAAGGCGCTGAAGATGCGCATCGGCGCCATGGACGGCACGCCGCATATCTCGGCCGCGCGCGTCCGCGCCGCCAGGGAAGCGATCGGTCCCGATGTCGAACTTATGGTGGACGCGCACGGCACCTACACCGTCGCCGAGGCCAAGCGCTTCATCAGCCTCACCGCCGATCTCGATCTGGCCTGGTTCGAGGAGCCGGTGATCGCCGACGACAAGTCCGGTATGGCCGAGGTGCGCGCGTCCGGTTCGACCCCGATCGCCACCGGCGAGAGCGAGGCGACGCGCTACGCCTTCCGCGACCTGGCCGTGTTGAAATCGGCCGACATCTTCCAGCCTGATCCCGCCTTCTGCGGCGGCATCAGCGAGGCGATGAAGATCGGCACCATCGCCAGCGCCTTTAACCTGCGCTTCGCGCCGCATCTGTGGGCCGGCGCGCCCTGCTTCTTCGCCGGACTGCATGTCTGCGCGGCTTCCCCCGCGACCTTCATCGTCGAGTATTCGCTGGGCGCCAATCCGATGATCCACGATCTCGTCGAGGAGACTGTCGAAGCAAAGGACGGTATGATAGCGATCCCTGAAAAGCCCGGATTGGGTTTCACCGTTTCGGAGCGATTCCTGGAGGCCCACGCGCTACGCATTTGACGATGAAAGAAAAGAACCTTCTTGCGGAACTCGCCGCCTATCTGTTCTCCAACTCGGACAAGGAGTCGGGCCGCACGCCGTCGGAGCGCGAGCTGGCGGAGCATTTCGCCGTCAGCCGCGGCCAGATCCGCGAGGCGCTTGCCATCCTCGAAGCGATGCGCATCGTCGAGCGCCGCGCCAAGTCCGGCATCTATATCGATACCAAACAGGCAAGCGTGGAAGCGTTAGCGCTTTTCGCCCGCGCGGGCCTGCCGCTCGATCCGGTGCAGATCTACGAGACCGTCGAGCTGCGCAAGATCCACGAGATCAAGGCGGCCGAGCTTGCCTGCTCACGCGCCACCGAGGAGAATTTCGAGCGGCTGCGCGAGATCCTGAAGGCTTCCGAGGAGCGCATCGCCGCCGGCGAAGGCCTCGCCAAGGAAGACCGCGAGTTCCACCTCGAGATCGTGCGAGCGACCAAGAACGGCGTCTTTCACAACATCTGCAGCGTCTACTACCTGATGGGCGAGCAGCGCCTGCCGATCTATTTCAACGATCTGGAGCGCAGCATGCGCTCGCATGCCGAACACATCCAGATCTACGAGGCGCTGTTGCGCCGCGACGGCAACCTCGCCCAGGCGCTGATGAGTGCGCACCTGCAAGGCGCCGAGAGCTACTGGAAGGGGATCATCGGAGGTCGCTGGACCGAGCCGAAAAGCGCGGCGCTCGAAAGGGCCTGAGCTTCATGCGCAAGATCCTGTCGACGCATCCGCTACATCCGCGCGCGACAAGCATGCTGGCGGGAGCCGGCCGGCTGGTCGTCGCCTCCGCGCTCGATGCAAAAACACTGGCTGCCGAGGCGAAAGACGCAGACATCGTCATCGTCCGAGCGCCGCTGCCGCCGGAGCTGTTCGCAGGCGCGTCCCTGTTGCGCGCCGCAATCCGCCATGGCGCGGGACTGGACATGATCCCGGTCGAGGCGGCCACCGCCGCCGGCGTGCTGGTGGCGAACGTGCCGGCCGTCAATGCCCGCTCGGTGGCCGAACATGTAATGTTCACGGCGCTGGCGCTGCTCAGGCGCTTCCGCATGATGGATCGCGACCTGCGCGCCAGGGGCTGGCTCGCCGGGCGCGAGCATGCCAATTCGACCAGCGAGCTCGCCGGCAAGACGATCGGCATCGTCGGCCTCGGCGCCGTCGGCCAGGCCGTCGGCCACATCGCCGCGCACGGCTTCGACCTCAATGTCGTGGCGACGACGCGTAGCCTGCGCCCGGCGCCCGAGCGCGTCGGCTTCCTGTCGATAGACGCGCTGGTCGAGCAGAGCGAGATCATCGTGCTCTGCTGCCCGCTGACCGAGGAGACGCGCGGCCTGATCAGCCGCGAGCGCATCGCCCGCATGAAGCCCAATGCGCTGTTGATCAATGTCTCGCGCGGGCCGGTGGTCGATGACGAGGCGCTGATCGAAGCGCTGCGAAGAGGCCGCATCGGCGGTGCGGCGCTCGACGTCTTTGCGACCCAGCCGCTGCCGCCGAGCCACCCCTATTTCAGCTTCGACAACGTCATCATCACTCCGCATATGGCCGGCATCACCGAGGAATCGATGATGCGCATGGGCGTCGGCGCGGCGAACGAGGCCTTGCTGGTGCTTGCCGACAAGCTGCCGGTCAACCTGCGGAATCCGGAAGTGATCGAGCGTTACCGTCGGCGCTTTCCTGCCGACTGATTGCGCCGCTGCACCACCTCAACCGCTCAGCAAAGCCTCCACCGCGGCAGCAATTCCGAGCAGACGTCGGTCGTGCCCATGCCTCGCCACCAGCATCAGCCCAGCCGGCAGCTTCGTGCCCGGCATCGGCAGCGAGATTGCACAGAGATCGAAGTGGTTGGCGACCTGCGTGTTGCGCAGGAGCAAGCCTTCCGTCCTGCCGCGTAGCGCTTCGTCGCCGGCCATCGCCGCGATCGACGGCGCGACCATCGGCACGGTCGGCAGAGCAAGCGCGTCGACCGCTTGCAGCCGTTCCGCCATGGCCGCGACCAGTTCCGCCCGGCGGCGGATTGTCCTGATATAGGCGGAAGCGGGAACCGTCAGCGCGCGCGACAAAGGCCCGCTGACATGTGGGTCCACGGGCACCGAGGCGCCGGTCGCCAGCCAGTCGGCATGCACCTCCGCACCCTCCATCGACGCGATCGAGGCGCGCACGGTCGCCGCGCGCATCCCGCCGATAAGGTCATCGATCGACAGATCGGCGACGCGTGCGCCTGCCCGCTCCATTTGGCCGGTGCAGGCCTCAAAGGCCGCGGCGACCTCGGCTAGCGTGTCGTCGAACAGCCGGCCGCGCGGAACGCCGATGCGCAGACCGGCGAGCGGGATCGGCTGGAGGGGAACCGGCTCCTCCCCCGCCATGATCGCGTCGGCAACCGCGCAATCAGCGACGCTGCGGGCGAGCGGACCGATCGAATCCAGTGTCGCCGACAAGGGAAACGCGCCGTCCAAGGACACGCGCCGGGCCGTCGGCTTGAAGCCGACGACGCCGTTGAGCGAGGCCGGAATGCGCACCGAGCCGCCCGTGTCCGAGCCGATCGAGATCTGGCTGCTGCCTTCGCCTACCGCAACGCCGGCGCCGGATGAAGAACCGCCCGGGATCAGGCTGGCATCCGCCGCATTGCCCGGTGTGCCGTAGTGCAGGTTGTCGCCGATCGCGGTGAAGGCGAATTCGGTCATGTTGGTCTTGCCGAGGATCACCGCGCCCGCCTGGCGCAGCCGGCGTACGATCGCCGCGTCCTGCGCGGCGGGCTGAGCACCGGCGAGCATCAGCGAGCCTGCCCGGGTCGGCTCGCCGGCGACATCGAACAGATCCTTGATCGACACGACGACGCCATCGAGCGGCCCGAGGCAGACGCCGGCTCTTTGCCGCGCGTCGGCTGCATCCGCTGCGGCGAGCGCCGCTTGGGTATATAGCTTGACGTAGACCTTTTCGTCAGCCGCGCGATTGGCAAGACGTGACAGGACGATTTCGAGACGGTCGCGCACGGATTGCATGTCGATGTCGGACTCCGCAAGGATGCAACGTCTTTTAAGGCAGCCGATTTGGCTAGCGGATGGATAACCCGGCAAGGGTGCCTTTGCACCTGCCAGCGATAGGAAAGAGACTGATGCTGTACAAAGGCAGTTGCCACTGCGGCAAGGTGGCTTTCGAGGTCGCAGGCGAGCTCGGCGGCGCCGTGCGCTGCAACTGCTCGATCTGCGCGCGCAAGGGGGCGCTGCTTTGGGCCGTGCCGCACGCCAGCATGCGCCTGGTTGCCTGGGGCGACGACCTCGGCAAATACACCTTCGGCAAGGGCTTGATCGCGCATCGCTTCTGCCGGACTTGCGGCATCCATCCCTTCGCCGAGGATGTCAGTCAAGGCAGCGAGCGCAGCGCCTACATCAACATCAATTGCCTCGACGGCATCGATCACGCCGCCATCGAGGTATTCGAGTTCGACGGCCGCTCGGCTTAGTCCAGACTGCATCGCTCTGCCGACAAGCCGGCCGTACCGGCTGGCTTGTCGGCCCAAGGTTAATCAACCTGTTTCGGCCCGACGGCGAAAGTCACCAGCGCCGCGAGCAGCGTTGCCATGGCACCGTAGCCGAATGCGCTGGCGACGCCGGCATGGTCGACCAGCAGGCCGCCGAAGACTGCGCCCAGCGCGATCGCCACCTGGAACGTCGCGACCATCAGGCCGCCGGCGCTCTCGGCCTGGTCGGGAGCGGCGCGCACCAGCCAAGTCTGCAGCCCGACCGGCACCGCGCCGAAGGCAAAGCCCCATGCTGCAACTGCGATCGCTGCAATCACCGGTGAAGCGCCGATGGTGAGCATGGCAAGCGCCGACAGCGCGATCAGCAGCGGCGCCAATCCGACCGCAAACTTCAGATTGCGCTCGGCCAGGAAGGCGCCGGCGAAATTGCCGAAGAAGCCGCCGATGCCATAGGCGAGCAGCACCAGCGAGATGGTCTCGATCGGCATGACCGGCACCGTCTCCAGGAATGGCCGCACATAGGTGAAGCCGGCAAACTGTCCCGAGGCGACGAGCAGCACGACCAGCAGGGCGATGCGGATCGTCCGCCGCTTCAGTACCTCGATCAGCGTGCGAAAGCTCGCCACGGCCGTCGGCGGCAGGCTGGGGATGGTGGCAAGCTGTACGAGCAGCGTCAGCGCGCCGACGACCGCCGCGATCATGAAGGCCGTACGCCAGCCCCAGATGTCGCCGACATAGGCGCCGACCGGCGCCGCGGTGACGGTCGCCACCGATACGCCAGTCAGGATGATCGACATGGCGCGCGGCATCAGCCGCATCGGCACCAGCCGCATCGCCATGGCGGCCGACATCGACCAGAAGCCGCCGAGCGCGACGCCCAGCACCACGCGGGCCAGAAGCAGCATCGTGAGCGAGGAGGCGAAGGCGGCAAGCAAGTTGGAGACGATCAGAAGCACGGTGAGCAGCCACATGACCAGCCTGCGGTCCAGCCGCTTGGTGACGATGGCCATCGTGGGTGCTGCGATCGCGCCGACGACGGCCGTCGCCGTCACGGCCTGGCCGGCGGCGCCTTCGCTGACGCCGAGATCCTGCGCCAGCCGCGTCAGCAGGCTGGCGGGCAGAAATTCGGCGGTCACCAAGCCAAACACGCCGAGCGCCAGCGAGACCACCGCGCCCCATACCGGCTCGCTTCGCTCCTCGGCTTCGGTTCTATCGAGAACGGCGGCGTCGATGACGCCTGTGGCGGGTTCGGTCATGGGAAAATCTCCGTTCTGTTTTGCGGCGCCATTTGCAAGACCGCCAGTTCGGGATCCACCCGTTACAGGCCCGGCGCGCGACGCTGCAGTGCAACATAGGGAGTGACGGGCTGGAGTTTCCATGCTAGAAACGCCGAAATGAATTACAATTCGTCCATAACCACATCCCCGGCGTCCGGCGATCCGCTGACCGACATGCTGCGCGGATTGCGGCTCGACGGCGTCGACTATGGCCGCTGCGTGCTGGGCGAACCGTGGGCCGTTTCCTTCCCCGCGCAGAGGGCGGCGCGGTTCCATTTCATCGGCCAACAGGGCTGCTGGCTGTTCTCACCGGCCAAGGAATGGATCGAGCTCTCGGTCGGCGACGCGCTCTTAATCCCGCGTGGCGACGAGCATGTGCTGGCGAGCGCGCCGGGCGTTCCGCCCGTGCCGATCGGCCGCTACACGATCGAGCCGGTCTGCCAGAACATCTATGACGTCTCCAACGGCTGCGACGGCTGCAAGACCTTGCTGTTTTGCGGCAGCATGCATTTCAATCTCGACGGCTCGCATCCGCTGCTCGACATGATGCCCGACCTGATGCAGGCGCATAAGCTGATGGCGAACGCGCCCGGCATCCAGCATCTGCTCGATGCGATGGCCGGCGAGGTGACGATGGACCGTGTCGGCTCCGGCGGCATTCTCGCCCGCCTGGCTGACGTGCTCGCCGCCACAATCATCCGCTCCTGGGTAGAGAACGGCTGCGGCGACGCGACCGGATGGATCGCCGCGGTGCGCAATCCTGACGTCGGCAAGGTGCTCGCCGCTATTCATCTGCAGCCCGACCGCGATTGGACGGTCGGGGGCCTGGCCCGATTGATGGGCGCGTCTCGCTCCGCCTTCGCGCAGCGCTTCGCCACCGTGGTCGGCGAGACGCCGGCCAAATATGTGCTGCGCGTGCGCATGCATCAGGCGCGGCAATGGCTCGCCCGCGACGGGATGCGGGTGTCGGTGGTGGCGGCGAAACTGGGCTACGATTCGGAAGCTTCCTTCAGCCGCGCCTTCAAGCGGGTGATGGGTGTCGCGCCGAGCCATCTGCGCAACGGCGGCGGCGGCGAGCAATCCTGACAGCCGGCGTTCAGGTCGCTACCAGGCTGGAGGAATTGCCAAGTCTTTTGGACGACGCATCATTCTCCACCGACAGGAAGCGCCTAAGCTGGCCACAGGAGGAACCGCTCATGGCTAACCAACTCGCAGCACTTGCGCTCGCCGCGCTCACCATCTCTCCTGGGCAGGCATTCGGCCTTGAAGACAGCTATCTGCCGGCCGACAAGATCCCTTATGTCGTTGAAGCGCCGGACCAGCCGCAGCGCCTCGGCCCGCTATGGGGCTCGCGAGCCGAGGGCGCGGCCGGCACGCTGCTCAAAGTTCCCGGCAACTGGCGCGCGCCGGTCCACGCGCACACCGCCGACTATCGCGCCGTGGTCATCAAGGGGCTCTGGGCGCATTGGCAGATCCAAGGCGGCGAGGCGACCAGGGTCGAGCTGCCGCCGGGCTCCTACTGGACCCAGAAAGCCAACGAGATGCATGACGATGCCTGCCTGTCCGACACCGAATGCGTGATCCTGCTGATCAACGACACGCCCTACGAGACCTATCTGCCGAAGTAAGTGCAAGCCGACAGCATTCGGCCGGTCCGCCCGCTATCCGGCGTGCCGCAAGCTGACGCCGGTGCCCTTATCGAACAGCACCACCTTGTCCGCGTTCCAGGCAAAGCGGACCGGCTGCTCGATCTCGACGGCGGTTCTCGCCGGCACGGTGGCTCTCAGCATCGTGTCGCCGACCCTCAGCGTCACGATCTTCTCGACGCCGTGGTTCTCGATGTCGTGGACCTTAGCCTCGACCGGCGCGCCGCCTTCCAGATAGACGTCCTCCGGACGGATGCCGAAGACGAGCGGGCGACCGTCGCTCGCGCCGCTCGTCTTTAGCCCCCAAGAAGCCCTGGCGCCCCCGCCAACCGGCAATTCGAAACTCATCGGCGCCATCACCGCGCGGTCGTCGACCAGCTTGCCGTCGATGAGGTTCATCGGCGGCGAGCCGACGAAGCTTGCGACATAGGTATCGCGCGGATTGTTGTAGATCTCCTGCGGCGTGCCGGTCTGAACGATGCGGCCATGGTTCAGCACGCCGACCTTGTCGCCCATCGACATCGCTTCGATCTGGTCGTGGGTGACGAACAGGAAGGTGGCACCGAGCTGCATCTGCAGGTTCTTCAACTCCGTGCGCAGCGCCTCGCGTAGCTTGGCGTCGAGCGCCGACAGCGGCTCGTCCATCAGGAACACGCGTGGTTTGCGCACGATCGCGCGGCCGATCGAGACGCGCTGCATCTCGCCACCGGAGAGCCGGTCGGTCTTGCGGTCGAGCAGGTGCTCGATGCGCAGCGTGCGGGCGGCGCGCGCGACGCGGTCCTTGATCTCGGCATCCGGCAGCCGGCGGATCTTTGGCCTCAGCGGAAACTCGAGATTCTGCCGCACCGTGTAGCGCGGATAGAGCGAATATTGCTGCAGCACCAAGGCCACGTCGCGCTCGGCCGCGCTCCAGTCGGCGACGTCGACGCCGTCGATGAAGACCTGGCCCGCGGTCGGTTTCTCGAGGCCGGCGATCATCCGGAGCGTCGTCGTCTTGCCGGCGCCGGTTTCGCCCAAAAGCACGAAGAACTCGCCATCGGCGATATTGAGGTTGAGACCCGTCAGCGCGGTATGGCCGCCGAACTTCTTGGTGATGTTCTTCAGTTCGATATGGGCCATTACAGCCTTACTCCCAGCGACTTGCCGCTTGCCGTGTCGAAGAAATGCGCCTGCTCGGGGTCGATGCGGGCATGAACCTTCTCGCCCGGACCCGACACGTAGCCGGCCTTGGTGCGGGCGCGCAGCATCTTGGAGCCGACCTTGAGGTCGACAATGTCGAAGGAGCCGAGCGGCTCGATGATCTGCGCTTCGACCGGCACGTAGCCGGGAGCGGCATCATGCCGGACGAGCACGCCTTCCGGACGGATGCCGAGCGTCAAGCCACCATTGGAATGCCCGTTGAGCCTGGAGAGGAGCTCGCGCGGGAACTCGAAACCCGTCGGCGCACCGCCGACGGTGACGGAGGCGGCGCCGGCCTGATCGGCGACGCTCGCCTCGGCGATGTTCATCACCGGGCTGCCGACGAATTGCGCCACGAACAGGTTTGCCGGATGCGAGTAGACCTCGTCCGGCGTGCCGACCTGCTGGATGAAGCCCTCGTGCATGATGACGATGCGGTCGGCCAGACTCATCGCCTCGATCTGGTCGTGGGTGACATAAATCGTGGTCGATCCCTGCTTGATGTGCAGCCGCTTGATCTCGGCCCGCATTTCCTCGCGCAGCTTGGCGTCCAGCGCGCCGATCGGCTCATCCATCAGCATCGCCTTCGGCCGCCGCACCAGCGCGCGGCCGATCGCCACGCGTTGCATGTCTCCGCCCGAAAGCGCAGACGGCCGCTTGTCGAGCAGGTCGGTGATCCGCAACACCCTTGCGATCTCGCGCACCGAGGTGTCGACTTCACTGCTGCTCATCCGCGTGGCCCGCAACGGAAAGGCGATGTTCTCGAACACCGTCATATGCGGATAGAGCGAGAAGGACTGGAACACCATGGCGATGTCGCGGTCTGCAGCTTTCAGATGCTGCACCGCCTTGCCGTCGATCAGGATGTCGCCCTGATCGATCGTCTCGAGCCCGGCAATCGCGCGCAGCGTCGTCGTCTTGCCGCAGCCCGACTGTCCAAGCAGCACGATGAACTCGTTGTCGGCGATGGCGAGGTTCAGATTATGGATGACCTGGACCGCACCAAAGAATTTCTCGATGCCGCGAAGTTCGATCTGCGTCACTGCCCGGCCCCCTCATGCGTCACGGCGCCGGTTTCCTCTCTCTGCTCCGGTGCGATTTTCGACGTGATGTTGAAGCCGATCAGCCCGATCAGGATGATCGTCACCCCATAGGAATGCAGGCTGAGGCTCCATGGCTGGCAGAGCGCGACGATGCCGAGCACCATGAGGATCTGCGATGCCGGCAAAAAGTACTTCTCGTTGACGGCGCGAAAACTCATTTGCGGATCGCTCCGAAAGTCACGCCGCGAAGCAGGTGGTTGCGCAGCAGGAAGGTGAAGATCGCAACCGGCAGCAGGAACAGGAACGTGCCCGCCGCGATCGTGGTCCAGTCCGGCAGGCCGGAGCCGATCTGCGATGGGATGAAGGGCGGCGCCGTCTGGGCGCGCCGGTTGGTCATGATCAACGCGAAAGCGTACTCGTTCCAGGCGGTGATGAAGCAGAACACGGCGGTGGCGGCGATGCCGGTTGCGGCCTCGGGCAGAACGATCTTGAAGAAGGCCTGCATGCGCGTATAGCCGTCGACAAGTGCTGCCTCCTCATACTCTTTCGGGATCTCATCCATGAAGCCCTTCATCAGCCAGACCGAGAAGGACAGATTGAAGGCGACGTAGAGGATGATCAGGCCGATATGGGAGTCGTTGAGGCCAACTGCCCGGTACATCAGGAACATCGGGATGGCGACGACCACCGGCGGCAGCATGCGCGTCGAGAGGATGAAGAACAGAAGGTCCGCCTCGCCGGTAATCTTGAAACGCGAGAAGCCGTAGGCGGTGAAGGTTCCCATGCCGACGGCGAGAACGGTGCTGACCACCGCCACGATCAGGCTGTTCATGAACCGGTCGGGATATTGCGAAAGCTGCACGTCCTTGCCGACCTTCAGTACCCGCTCGCCGCCGTCGTAGATGCGCTTTTCCCACCAGGGCGCGGCTTCGTAGACTTGCGGGTCGACGGTCTTCTGCATCTGCACGCGCTTGGTGAAGAGCCGCACGAACGGCGTCACCTCGGGCTCGAACAGCACGGTTGGCGGCACGCTGACGGCGAGCTCCTTCGGCTTGAATGCCGTCGAGGCGATCCAATAGATCGGTGCGAGGAAGACCAGCGTGGCGATCAGCACCGCGGCGATGGCGACACGGTTGAGCGCGACCTCGGAAGAAGTGCGGACAGCGGCCATCTCAGCGCTCCTTCACCTTGTTGAGATACTTCACGTAGAGGTTGGTGATGGCCAGCACCATGATCAGCACGATGTAGGCGAGCGCGCAGGATTTGCCGGTGTCCCACTGCTGGAAGGCCTGCTTGTAGAGCCGGATCGCGATCAGCTCGGCGGTCGGCTGAGTCGTCATCGTGTAGGCGATGTCGAAGGTCTTGAAGGCTTCCATGGTGCGGAAGATCAGCGCGATCAAAAGGATCGGCGAGACCAGCGGCAACGTGATGCGGGTGAAGGTGTACCACCAGCTGGCGCGGTCGATCGCGGCGGCTTCGTAGAGGTGCTGCGGCACCGCCGACAGGCCGGCGAGCGACAGCAGCATGACGAAGGGCGACCACATCCAGATGTCGGTGATCGCGACCGCGTAGAGGGCGCTGTCGGGATTGGAGAGCCAGGCGAAGTCGCCGAGGCCGAAGACGTAGTTGATCGGGCCCCAGGACGGGCTGTAGAGCAGCTGCCAGAACAGGCCAACGACCGCCGCCGACATCATCATCGGCAGCAACAGCAAGGTCGTGATCAGGCCCTTCATCGGAAAGCTGCGGTTGAGCAGAAGCGCGAGGCCGAAGCCTACGATCATCTGCCCGGCCACCGACACGATCACATATTTCGCGGTGATGACGAAGTTCGACCAGATGTGATCGTCGCTGAGCAGCTCGCGGTAATTCTGCAGGCCGACGAACTGCCAGGGCTCGCTGCGGTTCGCGGCGAAGTTGGTGAAGGAATAGCCGAGCGAATAGATCAGCGGAAAAATGTTGAAGACGATCAGGAAAACCAGCGTCGGGATGATGAACATGTTGCGGATGGTCAGATCCGACCAGCCTCGCGCGGCGGCCCTGGATGCTGGATCAAGATTGGTAAGGGCTACCGAAGCCAACGGTCGTTCTCCCTGAAAACAGGAATGCCGGAGGGGAAACCCTCCTCCGGCATTCTGACTGTGACGCCTACTTGTAGCGGTTGTATTTGGTGAACGTCGCCTTCCAGTCGGCGGCGGTCTTGTCGAGCGCTTCCTGGGCGGTGCCCTTGCCGCCGACCACGAACGGATAGATATTCTGGTTCAGCTGATCGAGCACTTCGGCATATTCAGGCGTTGCCCAGAAGTCCTTGACCATGAACATCGTGTCGTAGAAGGCCTTGTTATACGGCGTAGCGTTCTGGAAGGCCTCCGACTTCAGCACGGCCTGGCTGCAGGTATAGCCGCCGAGCTCGGCCCACTTCTTCTGGGTCTCGTCCTTGATGAACCACTCAAGGAATTTCATCGCCTCGTCCTTGTTCTTCGAGTACGAGACGACGGAGATGCCCTGGCCGCCGAGAGCGGCGAAGCGCTTGCCGTCCGGACCGGCCGGGTTGGCGAAGAAGCCGGTCACGTCGGCATAGGGGTTGGTGGCTTTGTTCACCAGCGGCGGGAAGAAGGCGAAGAAGTTCATGCTCATCGCGGCGAGCCCGCCAGTGATGGCTTGGTTGTCCTCCACGAAGAACGTCTTGCCCCAGCCGGGAGGCGTGAACTTGTAGAGTTCCTTGTACATTTCGAGGCCGGCGACGGCCTCCTTGGAATTGGTGATGCCGTCGACCTTGTAGGTCGCGTAGTCGCCGAGATCGCCGCCATAGCTGAAGATCGCGCTTTCGACGCCCATCGCCATCGCGTCATACGAGTTGTCGGTGTAGATCGCGACGCCGTAGCGCTTCTGGTCCGGACGATGGAAGAACTCGGCGATGTCGCGCAGCTGCGCATAGGTCTTCGGAACATCGAGGTCGTAGCCGTACTTCGCCTTGAAGGCTTCCTTCTCCTTCGGGTCCTCGAACCAGTCCTTGCGGTAAGACCAGCCGATCGCATCGCCTTCCAGCGGGATCGCCCAGTACTTGCCGGAACCGCCCGGGTACTCGGCATAATATTTGATGGTGGCGGGCGCCATCACATCGCCAAGCTTATGCTTGTTGAAGAAGTCGGTCAGATCCACATAGTGGCCCTGCGTCGAGCCGGCGCCCAGCCATTGCGAGTCGCCGACCACCATGTCGTAGGCGTCGCCATGCGCGTTGAACTCGGTGAAGGCCTTGGTCTGGAAATCAGGCCAGGGCGTGGTCTGCACCGTGACTTTCACGCCCGTCTCGGCCGTGTAGTCGTTGACGAGTTCCTGCAGATAGTTCGCCGGATCCCATTCCGCCCAAAAGATGGTGAGTTCCTTGTCTTGCGCGCGGACGGATGTCCCGCAGGCAAGCGCCAGCCCGATACCAGCGATCACGCTGGTCACTATCTTGCGCATAGTTTTCCTCCCTTGTGCGCCTTCTACCTTGTCATGCGGGCCGGCATAGCGGTCGGCCCTGGCAGTTCCTCCTGTGACGGCATTTTCCGGTTTGGGCCTCCTCGCCCGGCCCGAAAAATCGATCGCAACCTTCACCTTCGCTCCGCTTTACGCGTCCTGATCTGGTATTACCAATTCAAGAGGGACGTCAAGTTCTTTCTTGTGCAGTCCAAAACGGCTCCACAAGCCGCTCAACGCGATATCCCTCTGTTTTCTATAATTTTTCGTACTCCTTGATATGCGGAGACCTTGTCTCCAGCGATGTATTGCAGTCATTGTTGTTGGTATCCTCTCCAATCTGGTCGAACCAGATTCAGGACATGTCTATTTCAGCTGATGCCGAACCTCCAGTCGCCTTCGCTCCTGATTCCGCCACCGCCGCGCGCACCAGCGCGCCCGCCGCCCACTCGGCGACCGCCATCATGTCACGGCTGTCCAGCCGCCACATATCCTTCAGCACGATCAGCACCTCGACACCGAACATCATCGACAGCGCCTGGGCAAGACGCTTGAACTGGCGCGGCTTGAGCTGACCCTTGAGCGGAGCGATCGCGTCCTTCAGGAGGTCGATCCGATGGCCGCGCTTGAAAGCCGGTTCGGCGCCTAGCGTGCCAGCCTGCTGTCTCGCCCACTGGTCGAGCGAAAGCTTGAGCGCCGCCTTGAACGTCGCCTCGAAAGCCTCGATGCGCGGCATGGCGGAGGCGAAGAGTTCGGCGACCCGCTGTTCCGGATCTTTCGAATTCGATTTCCAGGTCAGGATCGGTCCGAGCCCCTCGTCGACGACCGCCTGCACCAGCGCGGCCTGGCTCGGAAAGTAGCGATAGGCGGTCGCGCGCGACACTTCCGCAGCCTCTGCAACCTCGCTGACCGAAGGCGTCGCGCCGGACTGCATCAGCCGCGTCGCCGTTTCCAGCATCAGCCGCCTGGTACGGGCGCGGGCCCCCTTCCCGGCTCTCAGCTGCTCGGCGTCATCGGAAGCGGCTTGTTGACGTGAGACATCCATATCAATACGATACGCGCGTCTCAAAAAATTGCAATGGCCGGACCAAGCGCCGGGCCCGAAGCGGCAGGCCGCACCGCCGAGCAGGCCGGCTAACCGAGGAGACGACGGGGAAAGGCGAATGAAGCGTATCTATGTGGTCGGCACCGCCGACACCAAGGGTGAGGAGCTTGCCTTCCTGGCCGACGCCGTCGCCGCCGGCGGCGGCTCGGTCGTCCGCGTCGATATCGGCACACGCGGCGCGACCGTCCCGGTGGATGTCGCGGCCAGCGAGGTCGCCGCGCATCATCCCGATGGAGCCGGCGCCGTGCTCGGCACTGACGACCGCGGACTCGCCGTTGCCGGCATGGGTGTCGCCTTTATCCGCTTCATCCAATCGCGCGACGACGTCGCCGGCGTGATCGGCATTGGCGGCGGCGGCGGCACATCGATTGTCACCGCCGGCATGCGCGCCCTACCGCTCGGCCTACCGAAGATCATGGTCTCGACGCTGGCCTCCGGCGATACCGAGCCTTACGTCGATGTCTCCGACATCGTCATGATGCCGTCGGTAACCGACATGGCCGGCCTCAATCGTCTGTCGCGCGTCGTCCTGCACAACGCCGCCCAGGCGATCGCCGGCATGGCGGCGAGGCCGGCCCCGTCAACTGCCGGCAAGCCGGCGCTCGGCTTGACCATGTTTGGCGTCACCACGCCCTGTGTCACGGCAATCGTCGAGCGCTTGCGCGCCGACTATGACTGCATGGTCTTCCATGCGACCGGCACAGGTGGCCGCTCGATGGAGAAGCTTGCCGATAGCGGCCTGCTCGCCGGCGTCCTTGATATCACCACAACCGAGGTCTGCGATTTGCTGTTCGACGGCGTGCTGCCGGCGACGGAGGATCGCTTCGGCGCCATTGCTCGCACGAAACTGCCCTATGTCGGCTCGGTCGGCGCGCTCGACATGGTGAACTTCTGGGCGCCGCCGACTATCCCCGACAAATATCGCGGGCGGCTGTTCTATGAGCATAATCCGAATGTCACGCTGATGCGCACTACCGCCGAGGAGAGCCGCCGGATCGGCGAATGGATCGGCGGCCGCCTCGCCCGTTGCGACGGCCCGGTGCGCTTCCTGATCCCGGAAAAAGGCGTGTCGGCGCTCGATGTCGAAGGCGGCGCCTTCTTCGATCCGCAAGCCGATGCGGCGCTGTTCGAGGCCATCGAGCACACCATCAAGCCGACCGGGAACCGTATCGTGACGCGCCTGCCGCTGCACATCAACGATCCTGCATTCGCCAAGGCCGCGGCCGAGGCTTTCCTCGACATCGCCAAGAAGTGAGATCCGACAAACATGGCCGCCATCCCGCGCAAAACCATACTGGAAAGGTTCCGCAAGATGATCGCCGATGGCGTTCCGATCGTCGGCGGCGGTGCCGGTACCGGCCTGTCGGCCAAGGCCGAGGAAGCCGGCGGCATCGATCTCATCATCATCTACAATTCCGGCCGTTACCGCATGGCCGGGCGCGGCTCGGCCGCCGGCCTGCTCGCCTATGGCAATGCCAACGAGATCGTCAAGGAAATGGCCTATGAGGTGCTGCCGGTGGTAAAGAAGACGCCGGTGCTGGCCGGCGTCAACGGAACCGACCCCTTCGTCATCATGCCGCTGTTTCTCGCCGAACTGAAGACGATGGGCTTTTCCGGCGTGCAGAATTTTCCGACCATCGGCCTCTTCGACGGCACCATGCGGCAGAGTTTCGAGGAGACCGGCATGGGTTTTGGCCTCGAGGTCGACATGATCGCCGAGGCGCACAAGCTCGACCTGCTCACCACGCCTTACGTCTTCAACTCCGACGAGGCGCGCGCCATGACCAAGGCGGGCGCCGACGTGGTCGTAGCCCATATGGGCGTGACCACAGGCGGCTCGATCGGCGCGACCTCGGCGAAGTCGCTGGATGCCTGCGTCGAGGAGATCGATGCCATTGCCGACGCCGCGCGCTCGGTGCGCAAGGACGTCATCCTGCTTTGCCATGGCGGGCCGATCTCCATGCCGGATGACGCGCGCTACATCCTCGAGCGCTGCGAAGGATTGCACGGCTTCTACGGCGCAAGCTCGATGGAACGGCTGCCGGCCGAGGCGGCGATCGCCAGGCAGACGGCGGATTTCAAGGCAGCGGCAATCGGCAAAGCGAAAATGCCAGCAACTAGCAAGGGATGAGGCAATGGCCGACAAGAGCAAGGTGTTCGTTTATCCGAAGGAGGTCAGCGCCTTCGGCTTCGACTGGGGCAAGCTGGCGCTCACGGTCGCGCCGGAGGTGAACGGCGCGGAGCGCTTCTCCGGCGGCGTCGTCGACCTGCCGCCCGGCAAGGGGCACACCCGCCACAACCACCCGGGCGCGGAGGAGATCATCTTCGTGATTTCCGGCCATGGCGAACAGATGGTAGAGGACGAGAAGGGCAATCCGGTGGTCGCCAAGGTCGGTCCCGGCTGCACCATCTATGTGCCGGAAAGCCGCTTCCACTCGACGCTCAACACGGGCGATCAGCCGATGCAGCTTTTCGTCGTCTATTCGCCGGCCGGCCCGGAGCTGGCGCTGCGTGACCTGCCGGATTTCAAGCTGCTGCCGCGAGAGGCAAGCAATTGATGGCAAATCGCTTGCGGGCGTTATTCGCCACCGGTTTGCTTCGCAATCACCTCTCCAGGTATGTACGGCGGCTACACCGAACAGGTGTTCGGAGGCATCGCGAACAGTCTCGTGCGAGTTGCCGCGAATAGCACCTCCAGGCTAAGCCCAGAATGCATCCCAGGCGTAGAGGTCGTAGAAGTGTTCCCGGCCATCGACTACCTTGCCGGCCCTGATGTCGAAGACGATGCAACAGAGCACATCAAGCTGTTTGCCGTTGCGTTCCCCGGTATTGCGATGGACGCCGACTACACGTCCGTCCTCACTTTCCATGACATGCAGAAGATTCGCCCTGAAGGTGCCAAGGGTTTGCCCGCCATAACGGCCGAACTGGGCAAAAGTCGCCTCACGGCCTTTGTAGTCCCCGGCGATCGGATTCCTTCCCGGGCTGTGCCACGTGCATTTCTCGTCGATGATTTGCGCAAGCGTGTCCATGTCTCCGGAGTTGAAGGCGGCGTAACCCCGCCGAATGAGCTCGGAGTTCTGATTTCTTGATGTTACGTCTGCCATAACTTCCTCCTGCTACCGGCCCGACGTAATCGGTCTGGTAGGAGGCGCCGGGCCACAACTCAAGTCAGCAAGATACACCCAGGACGGCGGGCGCGCACGACGAAGCTTGTTTCCCATCAATCCGCAGAAGCCGCCCCGAGGTTTGAACTCGGTCATTCGGAGTGATTGGTTTCCCGAGCGCGCTCTAGGCCACCCCACCCCTGTTCCACCCACGCCCGCGATCGCCGAACATCTCATAGCCTGTGTCGGTCACCGCCACGGTATCCTCGAGCTTGATGAAGCCGCGCGTCGGGTGGAGCATGGTGGTCTCGACCGAAAGCACCATGTTCTTTTCCAGCGGCTTGGCCGCATAGGTGCCTTCATAGGTGACCGGATGGTTGGTCATCAAAAACGGCGCTTCATGCGTGATCAGCCCCATGCCGTGAGCGAAGAAATCCGTGAAGGCCGCGACCTTCGAGGCTTTCAGCACGCTCTCGGCATGCGCAATCATGTCGCCGCCGAGCGTGCCGGCTTTGACCTTGGAGAACGCGGCCTGCTGCACCGACTCGACTTCGGACAGCAGATCCTCGAGCTCGGCATCCGGCTCGCCAAGAATACCCATGCGGCAGAGGTCGCCGATATAGCCGTGGTAGTTGCCGCCGGAATCGATCGACAGCACCTCGCCCTGCTTCCACGCCTGGCTCGAGGCGGCACGGTTGTGGCTGGCACCCAGTGTCAGCAGACAATATTCGAAATGCGCGCCGCGATTGGTCTCCTCGCGCCGTAACTGCTCGATGATGTCGGTCTTGGTCGTGCCCTCGCGCGCCCAGGCGATCGTCGCCAGCATCGAATCGGTGATCAGTTCCGAGGCGATGCGCAGCTTCTCCAGTTCGGCCTCGGTCTTGACGGCGCGCATGCGCTCCAGCATGCCGGTGGCATCGATCAGCTTTGCATCCGGCAAGGCCTTGCGGATCAGCGAGTAAGCGTCCGAGGGCAGGAAAGCAGGCTCGATGCCGATGCGGGCAGCACCCTTGCCGATCTTCTGCAGATGCTCGACGGCAAGATTGGCGGCGTCGAGCGTGCCCCAGCAGGCCGCATGCAATGTCGGTGTCCAGAACGGATGGTTCTCGTGCTCGCCGCCTTCCATCTTGTTGCCGATATAGGCCGCATGCTCCGGCCCGCCTTTTTCATAGAGGACGATCGGCAGGTAGCGGCTATGGCCGATGGCGTCCATCGCCGCGAAAAAGATGAACTTGTAGCCGCCGAGCAGATATTGCGTGTTGTGCTTGGAGGTGGCGAAAAGCACATCGATGCCGGCCTCCTCCATCAGCCGGTCCACCCGGGCCTGGTCGAACGGGATGCCGCTGGCCTCGGTTTTGCCCGGAGCGATGTTCATCATTCCCTCCCTGATTTCCTCGGCCGCTCAAGCAGTCAAACATCCTGAAACTGCCGTTTGCGGCCAAATCTGCACCATCTTGACCGTTCTGCTCCAGCCAGCGTTGACAGCATCCGCCTGATCCCGCCCTCTCCTACTTGGCTTGAGGCCGCGTACGGCTTAGTCTGGTCCTACCAGATAGTCGCGACCGCAGACCGAATATAACTGGTCCAGCGGACGAAAATTTCAGAGCCAAGCCAGCATGCGCCAAATCCGTCTCTGGCGAAACCTTTCCCAAGGGCCATAATCCCGCTGATTTTGAGGTTGCCCGCGCCGGTCGCGGGTGAAGAGGGGAGCTTGAGGATGTCCGGATTGCCGATTTCACGCCGCGGCCTGCTGGCCGGCTCGGCACTGCTTCTGGCCTCGACCGCGTTGCCGGCCATCGGCCGGGCGCAGACGCCGAAGAAGGGTGGCAGGTTGATCGTGGCCGCCGACTCCGAGCCGCGCAACCTCAATCCGGCTATTGTCGCTTCCAACGGCGTCTTCTTCATCTCCAGCAAGGTGGTCGAGACGCTGGCCGAGGCCTCCTTCGACAGCAAGGACGGGCTTCAGCCGCGCCTTGCGCTTTCCTGGGAAGGCGCGGCCGACGGCCGGTCGGTGACCTTCAAGTTGCGCGACGGCGTCAAATGGCATGACGGCAAGCCCTTCACCTCCGCCGACGTCGCCTTCTCCGCGCTGCAGGTCTGGAAGCCTCTGCAGAATCTCGGCCGCACGGTGTTCAAGGACCTTGAAGCCGTCGACACGCCCGACAAGCTGACGGCCGTGTTCAAATTCGCCAAGCCGACGCCGTTCCAGCTGATCCGCAACGCGCTGCCGGCATTGAGCAGCGTCGTGCCGAAGCACGTCTATGAGGTGGGCAAGATCGAGGACAACCCGGCCAACAACGCTCCGGTCGGCACCGGTCCGTTCAAATTCGCCGAATATAAGGCCGGCCAGTACTATCGGCTTGCGCGGAACGATGCCTATTGGGACAAGGACGAGCCCTATCTCGACGAGATCGTCTACCAGGTGCTGCCCGACCGAACCTCTGCGGCTGCGGCGCTCGAGGCGGAAGAAATCCAGCTCGCCGCCTTCTCCGCCGTGCCGCTCGCCGACCTCGACCGCATCTCAAAGGTGCCGGGCCTGAAGGTCATCACCAAGGGCTATGAGGGGCTGACCTACCAGCTCGTCGTCGAGATCAACCATCGCCGCAAGGAACTGGCGGACCTGAAAGTGCGGCAGGCGATCGCGCATGCCATCGACAAGGATTTCGTCGTCAAGACAATTTTCCTCGGCTACGCCGCGACCGCAACCGGTCCGGTGCCGAAGAACGATCCGCAATTCTACACTGCCGACGTCCCGATCTACCCCTTCGACGTCGCCAAGGCCAACGAGCTGCTCGACGAGGCCGGCTACAAACGGGCCGACGACGGCAAGCGCTTTGCACTGAAGCTGCTGCCGGCGCCCTACTTCAATGAGACCAAGCAGTTCGGCGATTACCTGCGCCAGGCGCTGGCCGTAATCGGCATCGACGCCCAAATCGTCAATAACGACTCGGCCGCCCATATGAAGGCGGTCTATACCGACCATGCCTTCGACCTCGCCGTCGGCCCGCCGGTGTTCCGAGGCGACCCGGCGATCTCGACCACCATCCTGGTGCAGAGCGGCATCCCCGACGGCGTGCCCTTCTCCAACCAGGGTGGCTACAAGAACGCCGACCTGGATGCGCTGATCGCCAAAGCGTCAGAGACGCTCGACACATCCGCCCGCACCGGGCTCTACAAGGAATTCCAGAAAATGGTGGCGGCCGACCTGCCGCTGATCAACGTCGCCGAGTGGAGCTTCATTTCCGTCGCCCGCGACACTGTCGGCAACATCGCCAACAACCCGCGCTGGGCGGTATCGAACTGGGCGGACACCTTTTTGGCGGGTTGATCCGCACTTGCGGATTGCCTGCCTGGGTGCTGAGCTTTGAGAATGAGAGTTCCGTCGCGCGCCCCTCTGTCCTGCCGGACGCGGCATCCAAGGGTTGGCCCTGATATGGCGTCGCCATGACCCGAGCCCTCACCCTCCTGCGCCGCCGTCTCGTCGGCAGCGTCTTCGTGCTGCTGATCGTCGTCATCGGCAGCTTCCTGCTGCTCGAAGCTGCCCCCGGCGACGCGGTCGACGCCTATATCGTCTCGACCGGCGGCGATGCCGGCATGATCGAATTGCTGCGCCACCGCTGGGGCCTCGACCAGTCGGAGCTGACCCGGCTCGCCAACTATCTCTGGGCGCTCTTGCACCTCGACCTTGGCCAGTCTGTCACCTTCTCGCGGCCGATCCGCGACGTCATCCTCGAACGCCTGCCGACCACGCTCATCCTGATGGGCAGCGCCACCGCGCTCTCCTTCGGCCTCGGCTCGGCGCTCGGCATCTATGCCGGTGCGCGTCCCGGCAGCTTTCGCGATCGCTTCCTGTCGATCGGCTCGCTGGCGCTCTACGCCGTGCCGGGCTTTTGGCTCGGCCTTGTGCTGATCGTCGTCTTTGCCGTCGACCTGCGCTGGCTGCCGATCGGCGGCATCGAGACCGTCGCATCGGCCAAGACCGGGGTGGCGCGGGCCCGCGACATCGCCGCCCATCTTGTGCTGCCGGTCTCGGCGCTCGGCTTCATCTATCTCGCGCTCTATCTGCGCATGATGCGCGCCGGCATGGCGGAAGCCTGGCGGCAGGATTTCGTGCTTGCCGCCCGTGCCAGGGGCTTGCCGCGCCGGCGCATCGTGCTTGCGCATGTCGCCCGCAACGCGCTGCTGCCGCTGGTCACCATGCTCGGCTTGCAATCGGCGCAGATGCTGGGCGGCAGCGTTGTCATCGAAAGCGTCTTTGCCGTCCCCGGCCTCGGCCGGCTGGCGCAGGAAGCCGTCGCCGGACGCGACACGCCGCTGCTGCTCGGCATCATTTTGGTGAGTGCCGTGCTCGTTATCGTCATCAACCTCCTGGTCGATCTCGCCTACGCCTTCCTCGATCCGCGCGTCGGTGCCGGCGAGGCGGTCGCATGAAGAGGCTGCATCGCTTTTTCCAGACGCCGGAAGCGATCGCCGGCGCACTCATCCTCGCCTTGCTCGTCGCGATCGCGCTGGCAGCGCCGCTGCTCTTTCCGGGCGACCCGCAAGCGATCGCCGGCCCGGCCTTGCTGCCGCCGTTGCAAAATTGGTCGCTGCCGCTCGGCACCGACCGGCTCGGCCGCGACGTGCTGGCCGAACTTTTCCACGGCGCGCGCACCTCGCTGGCGGTTGGACTAGCGGCGGCCGCAGCTGCGCTTCTGGTCGGCGCGGTGGTGGGCACGCTGGCCGGTTTCGCCGGCGGCTTGATCGACGAGGTGCTGATGCGCATCACCGACGCCTTCCAGACCGTGCCTAGTTTTTTGCTGGCGCTGGCGTTCGTCAGCATCGTCGGCCCCTCGCTTGGTGTGGTGATCGCGGCCATCGCGCTCGGCGCCTGGACCGGGCCGGCGCGGGTGGCGCGCGCGGAAGTGCTGTCGATCCGCGAGCGCGACTATGTCGCCGGCGCTCGCGTCATCGGCATGCATCCGCTCGAGATTGCCTTTCGCGAGGTGCTGCCCAATGCGCTGCCGCCGGTGCTGGCGCTTTCCTCGGTGATCGTCGCGGCCGCCATCCTCACCGAAGCAGCGCTTTCCTTTCTCGGCCTCGGTGATCCCAACCGCGTCACCTGGGGCGGCATGATCGCCGAAGGCCGCACTGTCTTGCGCACCGCGCCTTTGCTGTCGATCGTTCCCGGTATCGCGCTGGTGCTGACCGTTCTCGGCGTTTACCTCGCCGGCGAGGGCGTGGTGGAAAGCACCGCGGTACGCAGGAGCCTTTCGTGACTGCGCTGCTTTCGATCCGCGATCTGACGGTGCGGTATCGGCGCGAGGGCGTCGAGGTAACGGCGCTGAAGGGCATCAGCCTTGATGTGGAAGCCGGGGAACGCCTTGCGATCATCGGTGAGAGCGGCTCGGGCAAGAGCACGCTGGCGCTGGCGGTTGCGGGATTGTTGGCGGAAGCGGCCGAGGTTGGAGGTTCGATCGAGTGGCAGAAACCTCGATCGTCTAATTCCCTCACACCCCCCTCCGTCCAGTCGTCCGGCGGGATAGAGGGGGGTGCGCAGGATCGCCAGCCTCCGCATTTTCAGCCCATTGGTGGCCGCGACATCGGCTTCGTCTTCCAGGACTCCTCCTTCAGCCTCGACCCGGTGATGCCGGTCGGCAAGCAAATCGCCGAGGTCGCACGCACGCATCTCAACCTCAACTGGCGCGAGGCCTATGCCAAAGCCAAAACCCTGCTCGAGCGCGTCCGCCTGCCCGACTCCGAAGCCGTCTTGCGCGCCTATCCGCACCAGCTGTCCGGCGGCCAGAAGCAGCGCGTTGCAATCGCAGCGGCCATCGCCGCCGCCCCGAAACTGCTGATTGCCGACGAGGCGACCAGCGCGCTCGACACCATCGTCCAGGCCGAGATCGTTTCCCTGATCCGCGGGTTGGTCAACGAGGACGGCCTGACGCTCGCCTTCATCAGCCACGACATCGCGCTCGCCGCCACGCTCGCCGAACGCATCGCGGTGCTGCGTCATGGCGAGTTGGTCGAATTGGGCGACACGGACCAGATCCTCAACGCGCCGCGCCATGCCTATACGCGCACGCTGCTCGATGCCCATCTCGGCCTCGACGCCAAGCCGCTTCTTGTCCGGCAAGGCGCCTCGGCATGACCGTGCTCGCCGTCTCCAATCTCTCCAAGCGCTATCGCCACGGCGGCAAACCTTTTGCGGCGGTCGACGATGTCTCGTTTGAGATCGGCCCGGCCGAAACGCTGGCCGTCGCCGGCCCGTCCGGCAGCGGCAAGTCGACGATTGCGCGGCTGGTACTGCGCCTGCTAGAGCCCGACGCCGGGCGCATCCAATTTGAGGGCGCGGACTTGCTTATCTTGTCGGGCGCCGCGTTGCGCGCCCGCCGTGCCCGCCTCCAGATGGTCTTCCAGGATCCGCTCGCCGCCTTTAACCCGCGCTCCACCGTGGCGCGTGCGCTGGACGACCCATTGCGCATCCACGGCATCGCCTCGCGCTCGGAGCGCCCGCGCCGCATCGCAGCTCTCTTGGAGCGTGTCGGCCTCGATGCCGGCCTTGCCGCGCGCGCGATCCACGAGATTTCCGGCGGCCAGCGCCAGCGGGTAGCGATCGCCCGCGCCATCGCCGCCCGACCGTCGCTGATCGTCCTCGACGAGGCGGTCTCGGCGCTCGACGTTTCGGTGCGCGGACAGATCCTGGACTTGCTGCTCGACCTGCAAAGACAGGAACAGATCGCCTATCTCTTCATTTCGCATGATCTCGGCGTAATCCGCGCCGTCGCGCATCGCATCGTTCTCCTCGATGCCGGCCGGGTCGCCGAGAGGGGCGACGCCCGCACCGTCATCGCCAGCCCGCAATCGGCGGTCGGCAAGGCGCTGGTGGCGGCAACCCCGAGGCTGAATAGGATCAAAACACCATGACCGACTCCGACGCAGCCATTGCCGAAAAACTGTCGCGCGAGCTCGACTCCGCCTTTCGCAACAGGGGCGATCTCTATCGCCTCTTCCTCGATGAGCTGACCGCCGAACTTGGCGCCGAGAAGGCCGAAGCTTTAATGATCCGCACTATCGAAAAGCGCGGCCAGGAAGTCGCAGCGGCCGCTTTCGCCGGTTTCGGCCCCAATGATGCGCTGGCGATCGGTGAGGCGTTTCTTTGCGTCAGCCCGGATGGCGGGCGCATGTATCCGACCGACGTCGAGCGCGGGCCGGACCGCATCGCTTTCAAGGTGAAGCGCTGCCCGCTGAAGGATGCGTGGGTCGAGGCCGGCGTCAGCGACGAAAAGCTTGCCACGCTCTGCCGCATCGCCGGCGCCTTCGACCGCGGACTGTTCGAAGCAACCGGCGTGCGCTTCGCCAACGTGACCTGGACGCCGGGCCACGGCTCCGGCTGCTGCCACATCGCGCTGACCAACCGCGACACCTAGCGAGCCGACGATTTGATTTTCGGCCGAAGACGTGCAGTTCCGCGCCGGATTCGTCGCCGGCACCGACGGGAAAGTCGGCGCTCAATGCCTGAGGCGATCGCGCATCGCATACCACAGCATGCCGAGCACATAGAGCGGCCCGCGCAGCGCCGTGCCGCCGGGGAACGGCAACGGCGTCAGCGTCGAGAACAGGTCGAGCCGCGAGGCATCGCCGGTGATCGCTTCCGCGAGCAGCTTGCCCGACAGCGTCGACAGGATGACTCCCTTGCCGGAATAGCCATGCGCGAAATAGACCTCGCCATAATGCCCGACATGCGGCAGGCGCGACGTCGTCACAGACACGAGCCCGCCCCAGGCATGGTCGATCCGGCACCCCCTAAGCTGCGGAAAGGTCTTTTCCATATGCGGCCGCACGAAGCCGGCAATGTCGGCCGGCGGCGAAGGCGTATAGCGCTCGCCGCCGCCGAACAGCAGGCGGCCATCCGCGGACATGCGGTAGTAATTGACCACGAAAAGCGTGTCCGAAACCGCAGCGTTGGACGGGATGACGTTGCGCGCGCCCAACGGCTCGGTAGCGACGATGTAATTGCCGATCGGCATGATGCGGCTGTTGACGCGCGGCTCGAGCCCGTTGAGCAGCGCATCGCCGGCCAGCACCACATGCCTGGCACGGACCGAACCCTTGTCGGTGAACACCCGGATAGCGGGCTCGCGCTCCAGCCGGACGGCGACCGAGTTCTCGTGGATGGTGACGCCAGCGGCAGAAGCGGCCCCGGCGAGCCCCAGCGTGTAGTTCAGCGGATGCATGTGTCCGCCGAGCGTCTCGAAGGATGCACCGAGATAAGGCGTATCGACCATGCGCCGCGCCTCCGCCGCCGACAGGATCTCGACATGCGGGAAGTCCATCACCTTGGCGAGGCACTCGGCCTCCTCCTCGAATTCGCGCATGTCGGAGCCGTTGACCGCGCCGACCAGATGGCCGGTCAGCCGCAAGTCGCACTCGATGCCGTGGCGCTCGATAATGTCGAGCACCAAGCCTCGCGCCTCGAAGGCGAGGTCGAACAGCGCCTTCGCCCGCTCCGGCCCGAACGCCCTGACCAACTCCTTGGCGCCCTTGCGCAGACCGGGGATTATCTGGCCGCCATTGCGCCCAGAGGCACCCCAGCCGATCTTGCCGCCTTCGAGCAGCACCACTTTAAGGCCGCGTTCGGCCGCATGGAGCGCCGCCGAAAGCCCGGTGCAGCCGCCACCGACGACCACCAGGTCGGCTTCTGCATCGCCGGTAAGCGCCGGATGGTCCGGCGCCGCATTGGCAGTCGCCACATAATAGGATTTGCCGATATCAAGACCGGAATTGAAACCCGTCGAAGCCATGGTCACACCTTGAGCAGCAGATGGTCGCGTTCCCACGACGTCACCACGGTCTGGAACAGGTCGAGCTCTACGCTTTTCACGCGCAGATAGGTTTGGAAGAAATCCTCCCCGAGCAGCACCCGCACCGGCTCGCAGGCGGCGAAACGGTCGAGCGCTTCCTCCATGGTCTTGGGCAGCGTGCTCTGGCTGCGATAGGCGTTGCCGAAGGCCTCCGGCGAGCGGGCCAGCTTCTCCTCGACGCCGAGATATCCGGCGATGAGCGAGCCGGCCATGGCGAGGTAGGGATTGGCGTCGGCGCCGGGCAGCCGGTTCTCCACCCGCCGCGCGGCGCGCCCGCCCATTGGCACCCGCAAGCCGCAGGAGCGGTTATCATGCGACCATTCAATATTGGCCGGCGCGCTGTGGCCCGGCCGGATGCGGCGATACGAGTTCACGTTCGGTGCAAACAGCGGCATGATTTCAGGCACGTATTTCTGCAGGCCCCCGATGAAGTGCGCGAACATTTCTGTGTCCTCGCCGTCTTTGCCGGCAAACAGGGGCTCGCCGCGCTCGTCGACGATGGACATGTGAAGATGCATCGAGCTGCCGGCCTGCGTCGCGATCGGCTTCGCCATGAAGGTGGCGTGCATACCGCTCGCCTGCGCCGCCTGCCTGGCCATGCGCTTGAACAACAGCACCTTGTCGGCCAGCGCCAGCGGGTCGCCATGGAGGAAGTTGATCTCGAGCTGCGCCGTGCCGGATTCGTGGATCAGCGTGTCGAGCGGCAGGCCGGCCGCCGCGGCGTGCTCATAGAGGCGACGCGTCACCGCTTCGAACTCCTCCAGCGCCTGCATGTCATAGGGATGCTGCACGCTTTCCGGCCGTCCGTTGCGCCCGACCGGCGCGGTCAGCGGCCGGTCCGGATCGGGATTGGGCGCCGTAAGGTAGAATTCGAGCTCCGGCGCCATCACGGCGTGCCAGCCGCGCCGGCGGTAAAGATCGAGCACGGCCCTCAGCACATGGCGCGGCGAAGCCATCCACGGCCGGCCGTCCATGTGAAACGTATCGGCAAAGACATAGGCCTTGCCGTCTCCGCCGCCCGGCGCAACGCTGAGCGTCGACAGGTCGGGCACCATGCGCATGTCGGGGTCCTGATAGGCGAACCCTTCATCGATGGAGCCGGAATAGCGGCCGTCGATCGCGACCAGGAAAGCGCTGCTGGGCAGGTAGAGCGCACGGTCCTCGAGCGACTTCAGGAACTTGGCCGCCGGCAAGGCCTTGCCGCGCAGCACACCGTTGACATCGGGCACCAGGCACTCGATCTCGCTTATTCCATGCGTGGTCAGCCAGCTTTGCGGATCGGCGCTGGGAAATGAGGAATTCGGTTTGTCAGGCATCGGTCATGTCCGTACGAAGGAGAAGTCGCTTCGGCGGGCACGTCCGTTTCGGTTTGAGCGCTGAGTAAGCTACGTGATCTGAACGACGGACGCCCGCCTGATGGCCGGCCAACAGGCCGGATCGAGCGCTCCGCATACCCCCTCGGTCCAGCCGTCACGAACGACATGCGAACCGACCTTGGTCTCCTCCGCGCGTTGCAGATTCTCGTGCCGGCAACAGCGCATGACTAGTGATGCCCCGCTGAAAGACGATTTATTGCGGCCGAAATTGAAAACAGCCGAGAGCCGGAGCGGCTTTTTTCCATTTGCACGGCAAACCTCTTCACGGAACCTGGCCTATGGTTTGACCGATCGTTGCTTCGGGCGCAAGCCCACCCGCTGGGACCACTCCGCGCGTTGCACGGCCAAAGGAACTCGCTGCCGGTTTTGATGTTCCCACTGAGCACGCCACCAGCGCACAGCGCGGCCGACGGAATTCAGCACGATCAGGAGCGATGAGATGGAATGCAGGATCGAAACGGGGGCATGTTTTTGCGGGGCGATCGCGGCCGAGATGCAGGGCGATCCGTTCTGGATCTGCTTCGACCATGATGACGACTGCCGCCGGGCGATCGGAAGCCCGCTGACCATCTGGATCGGTTACCGGCCGGACCAGTTCCGCTTGACCCGCGGCCAGCCCAGGGAATTCTCGAAGACCCAGGGCATCGTCCGCAGCTTCTGCGAGAAATGCGGCACCTCGATCGCCTATCGCGACGAGGGTCTGAACGACGAGCTTTATGTCACCATCGGCTTCTTCGACCATCCGGAGCGGTTTCGGCCACAAGCCCACGCCTATTGGCGGCTGCGTCTGCCCTGGCTGGAATTTTCCGACGATCTGCCGCGTATCGACACCTACTCGCGACGCCGCGATCCGGCATTTGGAAATCCCGTCGACCGGTAGATCGCTCGCCAAGCGCGCCTCAGCCGATGCTTTCGCCGCCGTCGACGACCAGCGCCTGGCCGGTCATGAAGGACGAGCGGTCGGAGACCAGGAACAGGATTGCTTCGGCGATCTCCTCCGCGCTCGCCCAGCGCCCCATCGGGATCTTGGTACGGACATAGTTTTCAATTGCGTTGCGCCCGCCCATCTGGGTGATGAACGGCTCGTTGAACGGCGTGTCGACCCAGCCCGGACAGAGCGCGTTGATGCGCACATTGTGCTTGGCGTAGTCGAGCGACATCTGCCTGGTCATCGCCACCACCGCATGTTTGGACGTGGCATAGGCGATCATCTCGCGATCGTAGAAGACGCCGGAATTGGACGCAGTGTTGAGGATGACGCCGCCGCCCTGCGCGATCATCGCCGGCATGACGGTCTTCGCCGCGAGGAACTGCGCCCGCACATTGATCCGCCACGACGCGTCCATGCCGTCGGTGCTGACTTCCGTCAGCGTGCCGCCGACCTGGATGCCGGCATGGCTGTGCAGGATATCGATCCGGCCGTGCTTGCCGAGCGTTCCCGCTATGAGGTCCTCGACCGCCGTGTCGTTGCCGACATCAGTCGCAACCGCTTCGGCGCGGCCGCCGGCTGCGCGGATAGCGGCCGCCGTGGCCTCGCCTGCCGCCGGATCCCGGTCGGCGATCACCACGACAGCCCCTTCCCGCGCCATGATCATGGCGCCGGCGCGCCCGATGCCCGACCCGGCGCCCGTCACCACGGCGATGCGATCTTTCAAAATCATGGATCTGTCTTTCAAGGCGATGGTTTTCGTCGGCCGAGCTGCCATTGCGCGAGCAGGACGAGCAGCACCGAGGCGGCGAGCACGATCGTCGCGATGGCGTTGATCTCCGGCGTCACGCCGCGTCGGATCGAAGCAAAGACATAGATCGGCAAAGTCGTCTGCGCGCCGGCGACGAAGAAGGCGATGATGAAGTCGTCGAAGGAGAAGGTGAAGGCGAGCAGGAAACCGGCAATCACCGCCGGCATGATTTGCGGCAGCACGATCGAGCGGAACGTCGTCAACGGTGTCGCATAGAGATCGCTCGAGGCCTCGACCAGGTTGCGGTCAAGGCTGCTGAGCCGCGTGCCGACGATCATCGTCACCAGCGCCATCGAGAACAGGCCGTGCGCGGCGATGATCGAGCCGTAGCCGAGCGCCAGGCGCGGCGGCTGGTCGGTCGGCCAAACCGAAGCGAGGAACGGATTGACGACGGCGAAGAGCTGCACCAGGGCTACCAGCGTCGAAATGCCGATGACCACACCCGGCACAACGATCGCGGCACCCAGCAATGCGTCGAACACGCCCCTTGTCCGCGCGCCGACACGCTGCAGCCCGAGCGCCGCGGCAGTGCCGCAGAAAGCCGCGAGCAGCGCGCTGGTGGTGGCGATGAACAGGCTGTTCTTCAGCGCCTCGACCAGGAACGGGTTCGACAGCGCCTTGCCGTACCATTGCTCGGAGAAGCCGGTGAACTCGCTGGCGTGGTGGCCGGCATTGAAGGAGAACAGCACGACCAGCGCGATCGGCAGATAGAGGAACGCAAAGACGGCAACGACGAAGGCGCGCATCAGATCAGGTCCACGCGGCGGGCGCCGGAAAGCCGGGTCGAGATGCGGTTGGCGATGATCAGCACCACGACCGAGACCAGCACCAGCGTGATGGCAATCGCCGATCCGAACGGCCAGTTGCGTGACTGCAAGAAGAGGTCGACCAAGGCGTTGCCGATGAAGAACACCTTGCCGCCGCCAAGCAGCGTGGGGATCAGATACTCGCCGAGCAGCAGGATCATCACCAGCGAAAATCCGGTCATCACGCCCGGCAACGACAGCCGGAGCGTGACGCCGAGGAAGGTCGATAGCGGCGTAGCACCCAGATCGGCGGAAGCCTCGAGCAGCCGCCGGTCGAGCCGCTCGAGGCTGACATAAATCGGCAGGATCATCAGCGGCAGATAGCCATAGACGATGCCGAGCAGCACCGCGCCAGGCGTGTTGATCAGCCTGAGATCCTCGATGCCTATATAGGCGAGCAGGGCGGGAATGCCGCGCCCGCCAAGGATGTACATCCAGGCATAGGTGCGCATCAGAAGGCTGGTCCAGAACGGGATGACGATCAGCGCGAGCAGGATCAGCCGCCAGCGCTGCGGCGCGCGCAGCGCCAGGTAGTAGGCGACAGGATAGCCGACGAGGAGGCAGGCCAGCGCGCCGACCGGCGCCAGCACCATCGTGTTCCAGAAGGCGGTCGCCCGTGCCGGCAGGTTGGCATATTGAGCGAAGGTGAACGCTGCCTGGTAGCCGCCCTCGGGTGCCCGCTCACCGACGCTGAAGACGGCGATGGCGACGAACGGCAAGACCAGGAACACGACGAGCCACAGCGTCGCCGGAGCGAGCAGCAGGGCCGTCAGAAGATTTTTGCGAAGGAACCTGCCGCGCATTGAAAAAGCCGCTTCGGCGCCGGCGGGCCTCTGCCCGCCGGCGGTAAGAACTTGACCGGAGTTGGTGCCCTGATTCACGCGGCCTTGAAGCGCGCCATCAGCTCGGCGCGGCCCGGATCGGTCAGCGTCGCGGCGGCGCCGAACTCGAGCGGCTTCAGAAGCTCGGCGGCCGGATAGAGAATCGGGTTCTCGAGCACCTCCTTCGGCAGCAGCGCGTTGACCCGCGCGTCGGTCGAGGGCGCGCCATTGGCCAGATGCTCCTTGATGGCGACCTTCGGGTTCATCAGGTAGTTGAGCAGCGCATAGCCGGCCGGCTTGTTCGGCGCGTCCTTCGGGATGGCGTAGAAGTCGGTCCAGATCTCGCCGCCCTCCTTGCCGAGCACATAGGCGATCTCAGGAATATCGCGATGAAGCTGCGCGCCGTCATTGGTCCAGCACATCGTCATCCAGGCGTCGCCCGAGCGCATCGACGGCTGATAGTCGCTCGACACCGCGAACAGATGCGGCTTGACCTTGAGCAGCAGTTCCTCGGCCTTGGCGAGCTCGTCCTGCTTCAGCGAGTTGAACGAGTAGCCGTGATATTTCAGCGCATTGCCGATCGTGGTCAGCTGGTAGTCGTGCACCATGGTGCGGCCATCGCCTTCCGCCATGGCAGTATCCCAGAATTCCTTCCAGCTCGACATCGGCTTGGCGAGCTTCTTGGTGTTGACGGCAAAGCCGGTCGTGCCCCAGTTCTTCGGCACGGCGTAGATCGTGCCGTCGATCGTGCCTTCCGCGGTGAAGCGGGCATCTTCCTTGCTGCCGTCGAAATTGCCGAGCTTGGCCATGTCCAGCGGCTCGATGATGCCGAGCTTCTTATAGGTCGAGATGGTGTAGTTGGTCGGCACGAACAGGCTCCAGCCCGAGCCGCCGGCCTGCAGCTTGGCCAGCATCTCTTCGTTCGAACCGAAGACGTTGACCTCGACGGCCACGCCCGTCTCGGCCTTGAAGTTCTCGAAGGTCTGCGGGTCGTGATAGTTCGGCCAGGTGGCGATAGACATGCGGTCGCCGAGGTTCTCGGCAGCAAAGGCCGGTGTCGGCCTGATGCCGAGCTCGCGCGCCATCACCGCGGTCGCGACGCCAAGACCGGTGAGGCCAAGGAAGTCGCGCCGGCTGATCGATCCGCGCTTCAGGCGCATCAATTGGTCGACGAATTTTTCGGGGCTTATCGGCAGTCCGTCACGATAGGATTTTGACATGTTGGTCTTCCCTCTGGTTGGTCCCGTTGTTCTTAGGGCGCGGAAACGCCAGCGGCGCTCCGGCGGCGAAGCCGATGGCGACGGGTTCGCCCGGCTTGAAAAGGTTGCCCCGGCCAGTCACGTGATCGGCCTTGGTAAGCAATGATCCAATGCCCTGCACTTCGATCGCGTATTCCGCGGTCGAGCCAAGAAAGATGCGGTTCCGGACAATGCCCTTGAGTCCGCCGCCTCCGGGCGCCGAGAGGCTGAGCGATTCCGGCCGAAGGCTGACGGATACGGCCTCGCCCCGGCTGAGCGGTACCCGCTTGCGCGCCGAAATCACCGTGCCGTCGGCGAGCGCCACGTCGACGAGGTCGCCGGAGAGCCCGGCCACCTTGCCGCTGAGCAGATTCGTCTTGCCGACGAAATCGGCGACGAACAGATCGGCCGGCTCGTCATAGATCTCGCTCGGCTGGCCGATTTGCACCACGCGGCCGCCATTCATGACGCACACGAAGTCGCTCATCGACAGCGCCTCCTCCTGGTCGTGGGTGACCAGAACGAACGTGATGCCGATTTCGCGCTGCAGGTTCTGCAGCTCGATCTGCATGTCTGTGCGCAGCTTCTTGTCGAGCGCCGCCAGCGGCTCGTCGAGCAGCAGAACCGCAGGCTTGTTGACCAGCGCCCGGGCGAGCGCGACGCGCTGCTGCTGGCCGCCGGAAAGCTCGTGAATCTTGCGGCGTCCGTAGCCCGCAAGCTGCACCATGGCCAACGCCTCGCCTGCCTTCAGGCTGATCTCGCGCGATGACAGACGCGGCCTTGCCTGGCGCAGTCCGTAGGAGATGTTCTCCTCGACATCGAGATGCGGAAACAGCGCGTACTGCTGGAACACCATGTTGACCGGACGCCGGTAAGGCGGCGTTCCGGCCATGTCGCGGCCGCGGATCAGCACCTGCCCCTCGCTCGGCTGCTCGAAGCCGCCGATCATACGCAGGCATGTCGTCTTGCCGCAGCCGGATGGTCCGAGCAGGGCGACGAAGGCCGCGGGCGGGATGGCAAGGTCGATGCCGCTGACCGCCGTGACGGCGCCGTAGCGCTTGGTGACCGCGCGAAACTCGATATCGGGCACTGCAGTCAAGCCACGGGCTCCAGCGACAGCGTGAGGCAATCTTTGCAAAGCTAGCAGAGCCAATGGCGCCTAGTATATACCTCGCGGGTGGTATATTTAATTGATTTTAGCATTTCGAGGGGTATGAATTGAGCGCCTCCCGCAGCGACGACTACAACGCGCTCGGCGCCGTGATTGCCGCGGCGCGCGAGACCGGCGATCATTTCGGCAAGGCGATCGTCGGCTGGCTGCGCGGGCATGTCCGCTTCGATCACTGCGTCGTCTTCGGCTATCGGGGTGCTGCGCGGCCGCCGCTTCTGTTCGAGACCTTCTCGCCGGCCGAAAGCCACATCTTCGTCGCGCTCTATCAGGAAGGGCCCTATCTGCTCGACCCCTTCCATCACGCCGCGGTCGAGCGCAGGGAAGGCTTCTGGCGCATGCGCGAGTTGGCGCCGGACCGCTTCTATGCCAGCGAGTACTACCGCTCGTACTACAGCCAGACCCGGCTCGCCGAGGAGGTCGGCTTCTTCGTTCCGCTGGCCGGCAAGGATGCGCTGGTGCTGTCGCTGATGCGGCTGCGCGCCTCGGGGCCGTTCGGAACAGCCGACGCTAGGCTGTTGCGCGACATGGCTCCCGCGGTGGTCGGCTTCTGCCGACAGCGCTGGCCAGCCTTGCCTGCCGAAGAGACCACGGTTGCGCCGCCGGGCGAAGCCGCGGCGGTGACCAATGAGCTGGATCGCGCCCATATCTGGCGAAGTCTGTCGCTGACCTCGCGCGAGAAACAGGTCGTCGACCTAGTGCTCCAAGGTCACTCGACGGAATCGATCGCCAGGGCGCTCAGGATCGTCCCAGGGACCGTGAAGGTCCATCGCCGCAACATCTATCGCAAGCTCAAGATCAAGTCGCAGGCCGGCCTCTTCGCGCGCTTCGTCGAGATCATCGACGCGCGCATCGGATAGTGCGTCCCCAGCTAACTGGAATCGCTCCACGGCGCGCATGCCCAGGGGCGGCGTTCGGGTCAGGCAGGGAGGCCGCCCCTGCCTCACTTGCGGCGCCGCGCGTTAACCGTCTATCGTGCGATCGAGGGCCGCCGGCCAAGTGTCGTGGTTGCAGACAGAGCGGCTAAACCAGATTTCAGGGACGGACGAAGTAGCGCATAGCCAATGGCCGACAAAACACAATTCGGACTGACTGCCCTCGACACAGTACCGCTGCATGAGAAAGTCTATCTGGAACTGGTGCGGGCGCTGATGTCGGGTCAGCTCCAGCCCGGCCAGAAGCTGACCTCGCGCAAGCTCGCCAAGGAGCTCGGCACCAGCGACATGCCGGTGCGCAGCGCCTTCATGCGGCTGCAGGCGCTCAGGGCGTTGAGCCCGATGCCGAACGGCAGCGTCGAGGTGCCGATGATTTCGGCGGACCGTTTCCAGCAGCTCACCGACGTGCGCACGGTCCTGGAAGGCACGGCCACTGAGCTCGCCACCGGCCTCATCAACGGCAACAACCTGCGCGCCATCCGCCGTCATTGCGCCGAACTCACCCAGGCCGCCCGCAGCGGCGACATCGACGACTACCTGCGCAAGAATCACGACTTCAAATTCTCGATATACCGCCACTGCGGCAACGAGCAGATGATCTTCCTGATCGAGACCGTGTGGATGCAGGTGGGCCCCTTCCTCCGCAACCTGCGCATCGGCTTCGAGGACGACCTCGCCGGCATTCTCGGCATTGACTATCATGAAGAGGTCGTGGCGGCGATCGAGGTCCAGGACGGCGAACGAGCCCGCGCGGCCATCGTGCGCGACATCGACGAGGGCGCGACGCACATTCTCAAACAGATCAAGTTTCCTGAATTGCGGCACTAATGCCTCAGCGTAGATCGAGGGATTGCCCTCGGCCATCACGATACCGGCAGCCAGCTCACCGTTGACCGCGCAAATGCCCCCTTGGCTTTCCCCTAGCGGCCAGCTATGTTGCGATCGCAGATCGCAGCTATGGACCCAAAATGCCGCCCGATATCCCAGCTAGTGAATTGAAAAAATGAAGGAACATCGCCTGGAACCATCCGCGGCGACCTTCATAAACTCACAAGCTGTAGAATGGATATCGTAGCCGGAACGGCTGCAGCACCTCCGAAAGAACAGGGGCTGGAAATTGGGCGATGCAATTGCGGACGTTTTGAACTGGCTTGAAAGCAGAAGCGACATCCAGAGCCTGCGGGCCGCGGTGTGCGACCTGAACGGCATCATGCGCGGCAAGCGCATCCCGGTCGAGCAGGCGCGCAAGGCGCTCGAAGGCAAGCTGCGCATGCCTTATTCGCTGATCGGGCTCGACATCTGGGGAGAGGACATCGAAGGCAACGCCCAGGTTTTCTCGACCGGTGACGCCGACGGGCTTTGCCATTGGACCGGACGCGGCATCCTGCCCGTCAACTGGACGGCGCATCCGACGGCGCTTTTGCCCCTGTGGCTCGCCGACGAGGCCGGCGCACCCTATCTCGGCGATCCGCGCCGCGCGCTCGCCCGCATCCTCGACCGCTACGCAGCGCTTGGTCTGACGCCGGTTACCGCGACCGAGCTTGAATTCTACCTCGTCGATCCGACATCGCAGCGTCCGGTCGGTCCTGTCTCGCCGGTCACCGGCCGGCGTCTCGATTCCGATGCGGCGCTTTCGATCGACGAAATCGACGATTTCGAAGGCTTCATCCACGACATCTACGAAGCCTGCCGCATGCAGGGCATTCCGGTCGATACGGCGATCGCCGAGAACGGCGTCGGCCAGTTCGAGATCAACCTCAACCACGTTCCGGATGCCTTGCGCGCCGCGGACGACGCCGTGCTTTTCAAGCGCACGGTCAAGGGCATCGCGCGCAAGCACGGCTTTGCCGCCTGCTTCATGGCCAAGCCCTATGGCGAGCGCGCCGGCAATGGTTTCCATGTTCATTTCAGCGTGCTCGACAAGGACGGCCGCAACATCTTCGACGACGGCACCGACCAGGGCTCCGACACCATGCGCCACGCCGTCGGCGGCCTGCTCGCGGCCATGGCCGAAAGCACGCTGGTGTTCGCGCCGCATTTCAATTCTTATCGCCGGCTGCGGCCACGGTCCTATGCGCCGACGGCTGTCGCCTGGGGCTACGAAAACCGCATGGTGGCGATTCGCATTCCAGGCGGCCCGTCTGCCGCGCGCCGCATCGAGCATCGCGTTTCCGGCGCCGACGCCAATCCCTATCTGGTGCTGGCGGCGATCCTGGGTGCCGCGCTGATGGGCATCGAGCGGCAGCTGTCGCCCGGCGAGCCGACCGGCGGCGAGGGACAGGGCCTCACGCTTGCCAAGCTGCCGCCTGACTGGGCCTCGGCGATCGCCGCCTTCGAGACCGGCAAGCGCGTCGCCGAAATCTTCCCGGCCGTGCTGCGCGACGCTTTCATCGCCTGCAAACGCCAGGAGTTGAACACCTTCGCGCTCAATGTCAGCGACTTCGAGATCGAGACCTATCTCGAAAGCGTCTAACCCCGCGCGGGGCTATTCTCCCGACCGGGCCCGCTGGCGCTCTTGCACGATGACGGCCAGGATTAAAAGCGCGCCCTTGGCGAGCAGCTGGTAGAAGGTCGGCACGGAGGTCAGGATCATGCCGTTGTTAAGGACGCCGATGATCAACACACCTAACATCGCGCCGATGATCGTGCCCTTGCCGCCCTGCAGCGCGCAGCCGCCGAGGATCGCGGCGGTGATAGCCTCGAGCTCCAGCCCCTGGCTGCCGGAGGCGGGCTGTCCGGACATGGTGCGGCTGGCGAGCACCAGACCCGCCACCGCCGCGGCGAAGCCGCTCATCGCATAGATCGAGATCTGGTAGCGGCGGATCGGGATGCCGGCGAGCCGCGCCACCGTCGGATTGCCGCCGAGCGCGTAGATGTTGCGGCCGACGACCGTCTCACGGGTGAAAACGATGAAAGCCGCCATCGCCGCGATCAGCAGCCAGATGGCGAAGGGCAGCCCGAACAGCGCGCCGATGCCCAGCGCGCGCAGGCTGTCGCCGGTGATCGGTATGGAATTGCCGTTGTTCATCAGATAGGCGAGGCCGCGGAAGGCCGACATCGTGCCAAGCGTCGCGATCACCGCATTGACCGGCCCGTAGACGATGATCAGCCCGTTGACTGCGCCTGCCAGCAATCCGGCGAGCAGGCCGGCGAGCATGCCGGCGGGGATCGAGCCGGTTTCCTGGGCGGCGACGGCCAGCACCATCGTGCTCAGGCCGACGATCGACCCGACCGAGATGTCGAGCCCGCCCGATACGATGACGACGGTCTGCGCCATTGCCAGGATGCCGAGAATGGTGACCGCGAGGCCTATGTTGATCAGGTTGCGCGGCGTGAAGAAGACGTCCGGCCTCAACACGCCAAAGATCGCCAGCAGCACGACCAGAGCGATCAGCAGGCTGATGTTTTGCGCGCCGATGCGGCCAAACAGGCTGGCCGGCGCGCGCTCGCGTCCGGCGGTCGCGGTATCGGTCACGACACCCTCCTTTCGATTGCTTTCTTGTCCGAGCGCATGGCCAGTGCCAGCACCGCCTCCTCGCTCGCCTCTTGCCACGGCAGCTCGCCACTGATGCGGCCGCTCTGCATGACCAGGACGCGGTCGGCAAGGCCGAGCAGCTCTGGCATCTCCGAGGAGATGAGCAGGATGGCGAGGCCCTGGTCGGCCAGGCTTTCGATGAGCCTGTAGATCTCCGCCTTGGCGCCGACATCGATGCCGCGCGTCGGCTCGTCGAGGATCAGGACCGCCGGCCCCCGTGCCTGCCAGCGCGCGAAGACGACTTTCTGCTGGTTGCCGCCGGACAATTTCCCGACGGCCTGCTCGATCGACGGTGTCTTGACCCGGAGCTCGGCGACATGGCGGGCGACCAGCGCGCGCTCGCGCCTGCGGCTGAAGAAGCCGTAGCGCGACACCTTGTCGGGTACCACGAGGCTGACATTGTCGCGCACCGCCTGCATCAAAAGCAGGGCCTCCTGCTTGCGGTCCTCCGGCACCAGCCCGATTCCGGCGGCAACCGCATCCGCCGGCTCGCGCGGCCTGTAAGGCCGGCCGCCGACGGCCATCCGCCCGGAGAGCAGTGGATCGAGGCCGACGACGGCGCGCGCGACTTCCGTCCGTCCCGCGCCGACCAATCCGCCCAGGCCGACGATCTCGCCTGCCCTGACCTCGAAGCTGATCCCGTCGACGCGGCGTGTCGTGACGCCTTCGAGCGCCAGCCGGACCGGCCCGAGCGCGCGCACTTTTCGGTTGAACAGGTCGCTTACCGGCCTGCCGACCATCAGCCGCACCATGCGCTGCTCGTCGAGCGCCGCGATTGGTTCGTCGGCGACGCGGCTGCCGTCGCGCATCACCACGCACCGATCGGCAAGCTCGATGATCTCGCGCAGCCGGTGCGAGATGTAGATCACCGCGACGCCGTCGGCCTTCAGGCGCCGGATGACGCGGAACAGCCGTTGCGCCTCGTCCTCCGTCAAAGACGAGGTCGGCTCGTCGAAGGCGAGCAGCCGCGCGCCCGGCCGCAGCGCGCGCATGATTTCGATCAGCTGCCTCAGCGCCGGGCTCAGGCCATGGCAGCGCTGCCCGGGGGAAAGCACGTCGACCACGCCAAAGGTGCGCAATAGGTCGAGACTGCGCCTTTCGAGATCAGCGCGGTCGAGAAAAATCCCGCCCCGCGCCTTGATGTCCCCGATGAAGATGTTTTCCGCCACCGTAAGCTCCGGGATGATCTCCGGCTCCTGATGGATGACGCGGATGCCCGAGCCGTGTGCGGCGCGCGGCGAGCTGAGCTGCACCGGCTGCCCGTCGACCAGAACCCGGCCGCTATCCGGCCGATGCTCGCCCTCCAGCACGCGCATCAGCGTCGACTTGCCGGCGCCGTTCTCGCCGATCAGCGCGGTGATCTCGCCGGCGTTGAAAGCGACCGACACGTCGCGCAGCGCCTGCACGGCGCCGAAGCGCTTGCTGACGCCTTCGACGGAAACGACGGGGACGGTCATGGGCGGGAGGCTCCCTTTGAAGCCGCCTGCCCAAAGGCCATCCGCCCCGAGCCCGAAAGGGAGCCTAGGACTTGCAACCGAGAGTGTCCTTGAACTTGGCGAAGTTCTCGCCGCTGATCAGCGTGGCGTCCTGGAAATAGTCCTTCTGCATCTCCTTGCCGGTGGCTTGGTCGTAGAGCGCCTGGATGGCGGCGGCGCCGTGCTTGGCGCTGTCCAGCCACATGGTGCCGCGGAAGCCCGTCGGCTTGCCGGAACCGAAGGCCTCGCAGGAGCGGGAGCCGTCGATGCCGATGCCGATGACGTTCTCCGGCTTCATGCCGGCATTCTCTGTGGCGCGCACGCCGCCGAGCACGCCGTCGTCATTGCAGGAGTAGAAGATCCACTTCTCGGCGTCCGGATTGGCCGTCAGCGTCGTCGACACGACATCGATCGAGTTGACCATCGTATTGTCGTAGGGAATCGAGACGATGCGCGACTTGATCTCCGGGATCGCCGCGACCAACGCTTCCTCCGCGCCCTTGTTGCGGCGCATGCAGGTGTCGGCCATCTGGTCCTCGATCGAGCCGACGCGGACCTTGGAGAGGTCCTTGTCCCAGCCTTCGGCCTTGACGATGCGGGCAATCTCGCCGCCGACCTGCTTGCCGATGTTGAGCGCGTTCATGCCGACATAGGCGACCGGCGTGCCGTCGGCGAAGGCGATGTCGTCGTCGACAGCAATCAGGCCGATCTTGGCGGCCTTTGCTTTGTCGGCGACGACCGGGCCGAGCGAGCGGTCCGGCACCACCACGGCGATGCCCTTGACGCCGTCGCCGACATAGGTGTCGAAGGTGGTGACGGCGAGGTTGGCGTCGAACTGAACGTCCTGGACAAGCAGGTCGACGCCGAGCTCGGCGGCCTTGTCCTTGGCGCCCTTCACCTCGCGGACGAACCAGGGATGGTCGCCCATCTTGTTGATATAGCCGAACTTCATCTTGTCCTGCGCGCCGGCGCCGTGGACCGTCAGCGCGACGGCTGCGGTCGCGGCCACAGCAAGCCACGTCCTGATCATGCGTTTCATGGTTTCCTCCTCCATCGATCCCGGCCGGCGGGAGTCCTTTTTGCTTGAAGACGTTTCCGGCGACCGGCCGCCGGTGCGAAACCTCATTCGTGATAGAGAACCGAGCGCCCGCCATCGATGACGATGCAGGCCGCGTTGATGAACGGGGCCTCGTCGGAGCCGAGGAAGACGGCGGTCATCGCCACCTCCTCCGGCCGGCCGATGCGGCGCGGCGGGTGCAGGTCGTAGGTGCGCTGGCGCTCCGCCTGCGGATCAGGAAAGGTGTTCCAGTAGTCGACCGCGATCTGCGTCTCGATGTAGCCGGGTGCGATCGCGTTCACGCGGACGCCCTCGGCCGCGTATTGGATGCCGAGCGATCGAACCAGGCCGAGCAGTCCGTGCTTGGCAACCGGATAGGGGAAGGTCGAGGGGATGATCGCGAAAGAATGGCAGGAAGCGATCGCCACGATCGAACCCTGCGTCTGAGCCCGCATCGCCGGCAGCACGGCGCGCGCCGAATACCACACCCCGTCGAGATCGACGGCAAAGCAGCGCCGCCATTCCTCTTCCGTGGTTTCCAGCGGCTCGTGGAAAACGTTGATGCCGGCATTGGCGACCAGCACGTCGATGCGGCCGAAGGTGGCAAGCGCTTGCTCGGCCATCGCTTTGCAGGATGCGATATCGGCGACGTCGGTCTCCACGAACAGCGCCCGAGCGCCGGCTTCGACCAGCGACGCGGCAACGCTCTTTCCGCTGAGCGCATCCTTTTCGGCCACGACGATGGCCGCACCCTCGGCGGCCATCGCGCGCGCCGTCGCCTCGCCGATGCCGCGCCCGGCGCCGGTGACAATCACCACCTTGTCCTTCAGTCGCCCGGCCATGGTCACCAGTCCACGATGGTGCCGTCGGCAAGGACGGCATTGGTGGTGTGCATGAGCTCCGGCCTGTAGGGATGCCGGTCGGCGACCGCTTCGTCGACCTCGACGCCGAGCCCGGGCGCATCCGGCACCTGCCAGCAGCCGTCGATCATGCGGATCGGCCCCTTCACCACCTCGAAATACCAGGGCACGGCACCGACCATCTCTTCCTGGATCAGGTGATTGGGCGTGGAGACCGCGAAATGCAGCGCCGCCGCGCCGGCGATCGGACCGAGCGGATTGTGCGGCGCCACACCCACCGAGACCGCCTCGGCCATGGCGGCGATTTTCTTCGCCTCGAGCAGGCCGCCGCAGTGGCAGATGTCCGGCTGCACGATGTCGACCGCCCTTGCCCGGAAAAGGTCGTCGAATTCGGGACGATCGATCAGCCGCTCGCCGGTGGCGATCGGCACGCGCGATTTGGCGACGAGCTGCGCCAGCGCGCCGGTCTCACCCGGCGGCAGCGGCTCTTCGACGAACATCGGTCGGTAGGGCGCAAGCGCGTCGATATAGGCGAGCGCGGTGGAGGCCGAGGCGGGACGGCCGTGGAAATCGACCATGATCTCGACTTCGGGACCGACTGTCTTGCGCAGCGCCTCCATTAGGCGGCCGACCTTGTCGACCTCGACGAGCGGCGCATGATAGTGGCTGTAGGGGATGAAGACGGCCTTCAGCGCGCGATAGCCCGTGGCAACCACTTCGGAGGCGCGCCGCACCAACGGCTCGGTCTCCAACGTTTCGTAGACGGCGCGCATGTCGCCGAGGCCGAGATGCGTGTAGACCTTGACCCGGTCGCGCACCTTGCCGCCGAGCAAGCGCCAGACCGGCTGATCGAGCCATTTGCCAAAAATGTCCCAGAGCGCCAGCTCGATGCCGGAAACCGCCGACATGCCGATGACGCCGAGCCGCCAGAACGAGTGCTTTTTGAGGATGCGCACCGCCTGCTCGATGTCGCGCGGGTCGCGGCCGACCAGAAGCGGCGCGAGGTCATTGACGGCGCCGACGACGGCCTGGGTTTTCCATTCCAGCGTCGCCTCGCCCCAACCGTAGAGGCCCGGCTGGTCGGTCTCGACACGCACGAACACCCAGTTGCGCATATCCGCGTTCACGACGCGCGTGGTGATGGCCACGATCCTCAAGCGCAACTCCTCCCATGACGCCAATTAGATCATATGAAATTGAAATATCATATGATAAAAAATGGCGTCAAGCCGGAAACGTCACCCTCTGGCGTGAAGATCGTCGGCGGCGATGTCAAGCAGCCTGTTCATGGCGCCGCGGGCGCCGGCGGTATCGCGGACGCGGATCGCCTCCAGCACCGCGACATGCGCCGACAGCGCGCGCGATTGCGCCTCCATCAACGGATTGGTGACCAGGAAGGTGGCGCGCAGGGCAGCTTCCAGCATGCCGACCAGCCCCTTGAGCACGACATTATGGCTGGCGGCGATGACGCCCTTGTGGAAGGCAAGGTCCGCCTGGCAGACCGCGTTGAGGTCGCCCGGGATATTGTCGCGCATGCCGACGACCGCGCGTTCGATTTCGGCGAGATCGGCGGCGCTGGCGCGCCTTGCCGCAAGCTCGGCCGCCGCCGGCTCGAAGATGCGGCGCGCCTCGAGCAGGCCGGAAACCAGCTCCTCGTCATCCTGGATGGAAGGGTGCCAGCCGAGCACCACCGGGTCGAGCAGGCGCCAGCTGTCGCGCGGCAGCACGCGCACGCCCGCCCGCCGCCTGGCCTCGACAAGACCTTTGGCCGACAGCACCTTGACCGCTTCCCGAACCGAGGTGCGGCTGACGCCCAGCATGGCGCAGAGCTCCTCCTCGCGCGGCAAGGCTGCACCGGGAGCATAGTCGCCGCCCAGGATGCGGCTGCCCAGCACGCTGACGACGGCGTTGTGCACGCTTGCGCCGCCCTGGTCGACCGAAGGCATCCACCCGGTTGCGTCCGAAGGAACGATATTTTCCACGCAATCCTCTCCCGATAGAGCAAGTTGCTGCCGGCAGTTGTATGAAAGCTTACGTCTTATGTAAATCACTCATTCATATGATCTGTTATGATCATAGGAGCGGGTCGGTGATGCTTTCGGTTCGGGAAATCCGGCCGCCACCGGCGTCAGCCCGCACCGACGGGCGCGTTCAGCGCGCCGCCCACACAAGTCCGCGGCGCAGGATGGTGCGCATCTGCGGCACCTCGAATTCCTTGGCCGCGTGGCCGAGCGACGAATAGAACACCCGCCCTTTGCCGTGCCGGCGCTTCCAAATCACGGGCATGACAACGCCGGCGATCCACGGCGCGTGCTCGCCCGAGAAGGTGGTGGTCGCCAGCACGTCGTTCGATGGATCGACATGCATGTAATATTGCTCGGAGCGGTATTGGAAATCGTCGATGCCTGCCACGATCGGGTCGTCGCGCCGCACGATATTTACACGATAGTCGATGATGTTGCCGGGATGGGCGACCCACTGGCCGCCGCACATGAACTGGTAGTCCGTCGATTCGCGAAACGCGTCGCCCATGCCGCCGTGATAGCCGCCGAGGCCGACGCCGTTTTCGACCGCTTTGGTGAGGTTCGCCTCTTCGGCCTTGGCGAGCTTGGACATGGTGTAGATCGGCACGATCAGGCTGAGGTCGGCGATCGCCGGGTCGGCGAACACCGCGGTCGTATTTTCCAAGCGCACGGCAAAGCCTTCCTCCTCAAGCATCGCTTTGACGACTCGCGCCCCGGCTTCGGGTTCATGCCCTTCCCAGCCGCCCCATACGATCAGTGCCTGCCGCATCTTCCGCTCCTTATGCATTTGGCCGCGCGGCCGGATATAGGGCGCGAGGCGCCGGGCTGACCATCGCCGAGTCGAGCTTGAAGGGAAAGTGAGGCGAACGAAAACGGCCCGCGCGACGCCCGATCGCCCGACGCTCGTCCTGGTTCAGCGGAAGCTCTGCGCCAAGTTACCGAGCTAATCCCTGCGATCCTGCCGCGGGCAGATCAGACCGTGTCGAGGTCGAGGAGCTGCGTGGCCACGGCACGTTCCTCGTCGGCCGGAATGACAAGAACATCGACGCTGGACTCTCGCGCGCTGACCAGCGCTTCGCCGCTGCGATTTAAACCGTGGTCGACCACGACACCAAGCCAGGCAGCAGCCTCGCAGATCTCTTGCCGGATCTGCCATGCATTTTCGCCGATGCCGGCGGTGAACACGAGCGTGTCGAGGCCTCCAAGCGCGGCCGCGAGCGATCCGATCTCACGTCCGGCGCGATAGACGAAGAGCGCGACGGCGCGCGCCGCCGCCGGGTCTTTCGACCCAAGCAGCGCCTGCATGTCTCCGGAAATGCCGGATACGCCCAGCAGGCCGGACTGCTCGTAGAGCAATTCGGTCACTCGGTCGGCCGACAGCTTGCGCTCCTGCAGAAGGTGCAGGATCACGCCAGGATCGATGGCGCCGCAACGGGTGCTCATGACGAGGCCGTCAAGCGTCGAAAAACCCATGGTCGTGGCGAGGCTTACTCCTGCCTTCATCGCACACAGGCTCGCGCCGCTGCCGAGATGGGCGGCAATCGTTCGGCCACCGGCAGCGTCGCCGTAGCGCTCGCGGAGCTTCGCTGCGATGTGCCTGTAGGAGAGCCCGTGGAAGCCGTAGGAAACGATGCCCTGTTCCGACATCTCTCGCGGCAAGCCATAGAGCCTGGCAAGCTCCGGCCGCGCCGTGTGAAAGGCCGTATCGAAGCAGCCGACCTGCTTGGCTTCGGGCAAAAGCCGACCGGCCAGTTGGACGATCTCCAGGTTGATCGCCTGATGGATCGGCGCGAGCGGCTCAAGCCTATGCAGCGCGTCGAGCGTGCGCTCGTCGAGCAAGGTCGCTTGGGTAAGTTCTTGCCCGCCATGGACGATGCGGTGCCCGACCGTGCCGATCCGGCGCAAAAGAGCGTGATCCTCGAGATAGGAAGCTATGGCCTCGAACGCTTTTGCTATCCCGATCGGTTCGTCCCCCAGGCTCCTGTCGATTTCGCGTGACAATTCTGAGGGCGCGACATGCAATCGTGGATGATGTCCGATCGACGACACGCTGCCGCGCACCAGCAGGTGAAGCTCGTCTCGCTGCCGAAACACGGCGAACTTCAGACTTGAGGAGCCGCCGTTGAGGACGAGAATGGCATCGGTCATGGTCGGCCGGTCCCGGCCAATCGTGCGCTCGTCCATTTGGCCTGGCGATTCGGCATCGACTACTGCTCCCATTTCCAGCCGAGGACCTCGGGCATGTCCTGCCCATGCTCGCGGATATAGGCCCGGTGCTCGATCAGCTTGCCTTCCATCGCCTGCTTCAGCCGGATATGCGCGCCGGCCGGGTCGGGAATGCGGTCGAGCACGCCCAAGACGAGATGATAGCGATCGAGGCCATTGAGGACGGTCATGTCGAAGGGCGTCGTCGTCGTCCCTTCCTCATTGTAGCCGCGCACGTGGATGTTGTCGTGGTTGGTCCGCCGGTAAGTCAGGCGATGGATGGTCCATGGATAGCCGTGATACGCGAAGATGACTGGCTTATCGGCCGTGAAAAATGCGTCGAATTCACGATCCGACAGGCCGTGCGGGTGGTGTTCCTTGGGCTGCAAAGTCATCAGGTCGACTATGTTGACCACCCGCACCTTGAGGCCGGGAACGTGGCGTTTCAGAATTTGGACCGCGGCCAGCGTCTCAAGCGTCGGCACGTCGCCGGCGCAGGCCATCACCACATCCGGCTCTGCCCCGCCGTCGGTCGACGCCCACTCCCATATGCCGATACCGGCCTTGCAGTGGACTTTCGCCTCGGTGATCGACAGCCACTGCCAGGAATTGGCTTTGCCGGCGACGATCACGTTGATGCGGTTCCATGTCCGAAGCACATGATCCGTCACGCAAAGCAGGCTGTTGGCATCCGCCGGCAGATAGACGCGCACGATGTCAGCCTTCTTGTTCAAGGCGACATCGATGAAGCCCGGATCCTGATGGCTGAAGCCATTGTGCTCCTGCTGCCAGACATGGCTCGACAACAAATAGTTCAAGGACGCAATCGGCCGCCGCCACGGCAGCTTGCCGCAGGCATCCAGCCATTTCGCATGCTGGTTGAACATGGAATCGACAATGTGCGTGAAGGCCTCGTAGCAGGAGAACAGGCCGTGCCGGCCGGTAAGCAGATAGCCTTCCAGCCAGCCCTGACAGGTATGCTCGGACAGGATTTCCAGAACCCTGCCTTCGCGGCCGAGATGCACATCTTCGGGCAGAATCTTTTCCATCCAGGCGCGCTCGGTCACCTCGAAGACGTCCTGCAGCCGGTTCGAAGCCGTCTCGTCGGGACCGACAATGCGGAAGTTTTTGGCGCTTTGGTTCAATGCCATGACGTCGCGCAGGAAACCGCCCATCACACGGGTCGACTCTGCTTTCACGCCGCCGGGCTGCTGGACAGAGACGGCATGCTCTTGCAGGCTTGGCAGTTGGAGGGAGCGGCGCAGCAGGCCGCCATTGGCATGCGGATTGGCGCTCATACGTCTGCCGCCTTGCGGGGCAGTGGCGCGGATCATGGCCACTGGCGCGCCCTCGGCATCGAAAAGCTCTTCGGGCCGATAACTTCTCAGCCACTCCTCGAGCATCTTCAGATGCGCAGGGTTTTCGGCGAGACCGGAGAGCGGAACCTGATGCGCGCGCCAGAATCCTTCGGTCTTCAGCCCGTCGACCTCCTTGGGGCCTGTCCAGCCCTTCGGGCTTCTAAGTATGATCATCGGCCATTTCGGCCGGCCGTCGGCAGTCTCTCCGCCGCTGCGCGCCGCCTGCTGAATTGCATGGATGCGGTCCAGCGCATCGTCGAGTACGACGGCCATCCGCTCATGCATCAGGGGCGGATCGTCACCCTCGACGAACAGCGGTTCGTAGCCATAGCCGACGAATAGCGCCCGCAATTCTTCGTCAGAGATGCGGGCGAGAATGGTGGGACTGGCGATCTTATAGCCGTTGAGATGGAGGATCGGCAGCACCGCGCCGTCCTGCGCCGGGTTGAGGAACTTGTTGCAGTGCCAGGATGTGGCGAGCGGGCCGGTTTCCGCCTCGCCGTCGCCGACGACGCAGGCGACGATAAGATCCGGGTTGTCGAAGGCCGCGCCAAAGGCATGCGAAAGCGCGTAGCCGAGCTCGCCGCCTTCATGGATCGACCCGGGCACATCGGGAGCGGCATGGCTCGGGATGCCTCCCGGAAAGGAAAACTGCCGGAAGAGCGTCCTCATTCCGGCCTCTTCGAGGGAAATATCCGGATTGATCTCGCTATAGGTGCCTTCGAGATAGCTGTTTGCAACCATGGCCGGTCCGCCATGGCCGGGGCCGCAGATGTAAATAACGTTGACATCGCGAAGTCTGATCGCGCGGTTGAGATGCGCGTATATGAAGCTAAGGCCCGGCGAGGTTCCCCAATGCCCAAGCAGCCTGGGCTTGACGTGCGCCAGCCGAAGCGGCTCGCGAAGCAGCGGATTGTCGAGTAGATAGATCTGCCCGACAGTCAGGTAGTTGGCGGCACGCCAGTAGGCATCGATGTCGTGCAGCTCCTGTGCGGACAAGCGATTGGTGCTGGGATGCGTGGTCATGTCCGTTTCCTTCGCTGTTCCAAACTCACCCGGCTGAGACACAACGCATGGACGTCACCGCCGGTTCATGACCGGTCGGCGCCGCGAGCGGGCCCCATTGGGACACGCGGCCCACCGCCAGGACATGAACTGGTAGCGTCGATGCGCGAAACGCGTCGGGCAATGCCGCGTTATAGCCGCCGAGGCCAGCGCCGTTTCGACCGCTTTGGTGAGGTTGGCCTCTTCAGCTTTGCAAGCTTTGCACCATCAGGCCGACTTCGGCACCGCCGGCTCCACGAAGGCCCCGGTGGTGCTTTCCACGCGCACGGCGAAGCTCTCCTCCTCGAGCATCGTTCCGACGACGCACGCCCGGGCGACCATCGCAGCAAAAAGTCGAGTCGAGCTTGAGGGCAGGGCCGCAAACGCAAACGGCCTGCGTTGGCGGGCCGTTTGCGTGGTGTGGGGGACAGGATTTGGCTCGTCTGCCGGCGC
>NZ_NSGD01000014.1:0-128747 GCF_002294955.1 Mesorhizobium sp. WSM3864 | reverse complement strand
CTGGGACTGGCCTTCTCCAGCCGCGCGTCGCTCGGCACAGCCTATGGCAACGGCGCATTCGTTGGCCAGCACGGCTCATGGAATAGAAGCGTGCACAGCGGTTATAAGGTGATCTTCGTACCATTCCGCGGTGGTAGACCGAGCGGGCCCCCGAAGGATGTGCTCACCGGCTTCCTCGGACATGATGGCAAGGCGATGGGCCGTCCGGTCGGCGTTGCTGTCGATCGGGCCGGCGCACTTCTCGTCGCCGACGATGTTGGTAACGTCATCTGGCGGGTCAGCCGAGCGAAGGGGCGTTAGCGCAGTGCCTTTCTGACCGCCTTTTCCGTAAGCGCGATCTCGAGCGCCTTCGAATACAATGACTGCTTTCGGGGCATAGCAAATCCTACCTGTACCGCCGAGATGAGGCGCAAAGCTGCCATTGGCTCGTTGGCTCTATCTCGATCAGACTAGTAGTCTGGATTGGACCGTTTCGGAGCGGCTGGCTAGAAAATCAACCGAAGCACCAACGCCGCCCTTCAGCACTCAAAGGTAATAATCCCATTCTAATGCGGAAAATTTCGCTTTCAAATTCATTTTTTCGCGGATATATGGGAATTCCACGTGACAAGAAGGACGCCCACAAATGATCCCGAGATCGTTCGAACGCAATGGCGATGTGTTTCACCGCGTAACAATCGATATCCTCCCTGGGCCGCATGCCTTGCAAGTCCGCGCCTGGACGCACGATGCTTTGATCCATGCTCACGGCTACGCGACGGCGCGTCGACTTACCGGAACCCTTGCAAAAGCTGGCGGGCGTTTTCGCGTAGCCATCGCCAAGCGAAAGACCAAGGCATTGAAGCGCCGGCTCCTGCCGCTAGTTCGAGCCGGTTTGATTGCGCTTTACGTCGCTGGTCGTCGCATTTTCGGGACCAAGTGATAGGAACGTTGATTGATGCCGAGTCTTGCAAGTTGGATTCAAAGCTGGCGTGAAGTGGCGGAAGAGGTACCTGCCGGCCGCTATGCGCCAATCAATGTTGAGCGGGACGGCGTGAGTTACGAGATTTTGCGGATATCCAACTTTGACTCGCAAATCGACGGCGAGCGCCGCTTCGTGCGCACGGGCGCCCGCGAGTTCGATGACAGGGTGGCCTTGTTCACACACTTGACGCGCGACATCGGACTCGTGCGGGTGATTTCCCTTCGTGGCAGGCCGCGCTGGGTGCTTGAACCGGGTGCGGACTCGCTCGAATGGGTCGCCAATGTTGAGGGCGTCTCGGTGCGTGAACTGACCCTTGCGGCGCGTGAAGGCGCTTTGGGCCGCCGCGTCGCTGGTCTCGTACGACGCCGGGAACGGCGGTCGCGTGAAGTTTTGGAAGCCCAAGTCCAGGCGCTACGAGAGCGGGCGGAGGATGCCGAGGCCGAGGCAGCGCTTCAACGTGCCGAGCTACAGACCAAGGAGCGCGATTTGTCGCGTTACGACCAAGGTTAGCATTGGCGATCTCGCACCCAACAGCGACACCTCAGTCCGCCCCAAAAAACAACCGAACCCCAGCGCTCGTCTGTTCTGTGTAAAAGCTCTTGCCTTCCTCGCTTCGCGGGTTGGGAAGAACACTCAAGCTGGCCTGATCGGGCTTTAAGGCATTGACGACATAAAGGATCCGGTAGTGCAGTCGGTTTTCCGCGCGGCAGACTTCCGCTTTCGCGATCTCGGTCGACCCCAACTCGACCATTCTTATGTCGCCAGGGTCGAGCGAGGATGTTGCCTTAACCTCGAAGAACCAGATGGCCTTGCCACTCTGGATCTCGAAGTCATAGCCGAGGAGGTCTTCACCCGTCTTTCCGCATGCATGGACGCGATAGCCAGACTTCCAGCACTCATAGTCGACCACCCGGTTGCGGCCGAACTTTGCCTTGAGCCAGGCAAAGGCGATCGCTTCGCCGAAATAGCCGATGACGGCCTTCTCGTCATCGCTGAGGCGGCTTTTCCCCCCGCTCCAGCCTCCGCCGCCCCCGCCAGATCCGCCTTTTGACAAGATGACATGCCTGCCCTTGATCGTCTTCGAACTGGAGGCCAGCAGGGCTGCATTGCCGTTTGCGAGCTCGGATATCTGATCGGTGATCGAGGCAAGCGTCGTCTGGCCGACCACAAACGTTCCACCGGTGTAGTCGAACTTGGGAGGTGGCGGGCTGGCGCGTTCCTCCCGCGCCTTACGTTCGGCCTCCTTCAAAGCCTCAAGGTCTTCGGCGATCAAGCCATAATCGACTGGCGCCAGCGACGTTGGCCAATCCGCCGGCCAAAGCCCGCCGCGGCCGAGCCAGTCGAGGATGCCCGCCTCATCAAGGCGGTCGAAGTCGAGCCATCCCTGGGCGTTCGCAAGCGCAACCAGCCGGCCCTCCAGGCCATCGGGATCGCGCCACTGCTTGACGATTTCCGCCTCAATCCCAAGCTTTTTGACGAGCAGGAGCCGCGCCTTTGGCGCCAGCGCCTTGAGGATTTTTTGATTTGCGTCCCGAACGGCATCGAGGCTCGCCTCGGTTTCCGGCAATTCGACAAGCGTGGCTATGTTCCAGTGGGCGAGCCAATCCCCCAGCCATAAGGCCCAGTCGGTCGGGCCGCTGCGGATGAGCGACTGCCCGATGCCCTGCGGGATTGTCGGGGCCGCGGTGTCGCGCGCCGCCAGGTATCTGGCCATGTTGCCTGAACGGAAGTCGGCGCGGTGGGCCTGGCGAATGCTTTCCCGCACCCTGGCCTTTTGACGCAGATAGTAATTGTTGAACATCTCCTCGTGATAAGCTGTCCGGTCGATCGGTCGATAAGGAGCCCCAAGCTCCTCCAGAACCGCATTGAGAGACGCCAGGTCGACGTCCAAATCCAATGCGGCAGTTTCTACGGAACCGCTGCGGCAGGCCTCGAGCAATTGGGAACCTGATAGAGGGATCGAGGCGAGATCATCAAGGGCTGCCACCAGATCGCCTTCAGTGGTCAACCGATGGTCCTCAAGTATCCTTTCCACCGCCGTGGTGGCCCCCCAAAGACGGATAAAGGGACGCGCAACGTGCAGCAATGCGGCAATCAGTGATCGCGAAGCCTGCATTGCAGCGATAACATCTTCGGGCGCGACGTCCAGTGCCTCCGCCAGGCCTTCGGGCGTCAGGCCCTTGCCGGCTTGAAACATCCGCGCCGCTACGGCGTAGAAGGCGTCACTTGCTAGCGGTCTCGAAGCGATCGCCTCGCCGATCCCCGGCGCCAGCACCATCAGTTCCCTGTCGGTACCCCTGGCCGCCATGGGCGCCAGCAAAGTATCCCCCTGCCCGGTGTTCACCAGAACGCCCGAATGCTGGAACGAGGGCAGTGGCAGCGTGTGCTGGCCGACCTGCAGTTCGAGCGAGTCCACCCAGCGGATGCGCAAGGCCGAAAGCTTGCCGAGGATCTTGTCGGGCCCGGCTGAGACGAACCTGCACCTGTAGCGGACGCTCAGAAGAACGAAGCTGCGCAGGTCTCCGACGAAGTCCTGTTCCAGCAAGGCGTCGGACGTGTCGTAGGCGAACGCGCCGTCGGGCGTCCTGTAGACCACCTCCATTTCAGACATGCGCTGCAGGCGCTCAGGAACCTTTGAGCACAGATAGCTCGCGACGTCCTTGGCCTTGGCCAGCGGCGGCTCGAACATGATGACGCCTCGCGCGACGCGAGAAAGGGCTGTCGCCATGGAACGGTCGTCGGCATCGGCGATGTAGACGGCGCGTTCCTCGCTGCGCGGATCAAACGAGATCACCGCCCCGTCCATCTTTCCAAGCAGGCGCATGCCGGCGGGCAAGTCTCGGCTGAGGCTGGCATGGGCCCAGGCTTCAGCCGTGAGGGCCCACAGCCGCTCCGCCGGATGAGACGATCCGTCCAGCCATTCCCCCGCCTGCGCCAGCAGACGCCACGCTGATCCTTGTTCGCCGAAGATGGACAACCCCTCGTCGACTAGGATCTCCCGCGCCTGGTCGGCTCGCTCGATCGCCGATCGCACGTGGTAGGTGACCAGTGGCGCCTGCGGCGGCGGCGTCTCGTGCAGCGCGGGCAGCCATGACTTATCAAGTGTTCGCTTGACGTCGCCGATGATGGGAACCCAGGCCTCGGTGGTGAGGAAACTGCGCGCCGGCGAGGCCCAAGTCCGTGTGTTGGGAGCACCGGAATGGTTGGGCCGGAACACCGTCATTTCGACCAGCCCGGGAAAGGCCTCAAGCATGCGGACAACCTGGATCGCGTAGGCCTCCGCGGCAATCTTGCCGATCTCCTTGTAGTCAGCCTGTCCCGGGAAACGCCATGCGTCGCGGGCAGTATATTCGGTGAGGGGATTGGGCAGGCTCCCCTCGCTTGCGAGACGCTTGATCCAGGCTTTCTGTTGGTCGTCGGAGAGCGCGAGCTTGCGGTTTGCAAGTGCTGCGACGACGTTGTTGCCCTGGGCACGAACAGGCTGGCCAGCGATCGTCTGCAAGGGCCGCAGGTGATCGGCAACGCCGGCCTTTTTGAGGAAGGCGATCCATGCTTCACGCTTGCCCGACGGAACGTTCCACCGCGTGTAGGGAACAAGCCGGTAGTCGCTCAAGGAGGCCAGCTCGGCTGACACCGAAGATGCCTTGTCAAACAGATCGTCCAGCTCATGCGAGCGCGTTCCGGCCCAGCCGCCGAAGAACGCTTCTGTCGCCCGCACCCAGCCTGCGCGGGCCGGCACCCGCAGACCGATTTCATCGGCCTCGGCAATGGAGCCGCCTTCGCCGGTGCAAATCGTCAAAATGGCAGTAAGCGCTTCCCACCTAGCCTGGTCGGGATCCTTCGCCTGACCCGGGTCGATGATCACGCCGGCGATCATGCGCAGGATTTCGCGCCGGTCGTATTCGCGGACCAGATTTGCGCCGACAAGAAACTTCCTGCCTGGATTGGCGCCATCAGACGCGCAAGCCAGCGCGCCGTTCAGATAGGTCATGCGTCTCAAAACTGCGACCGGCAGCGCAAGCGAGGCCGCCGCCTGACGCAGGGGCGGCAGGAAAACGGTCGACAGGCGCCGGCGCACCCTTGCCTGCTCGTCAGGAACCGGCGCCTCAGTCAAGACCAGTTCGTTCCGATCGGTCAGAAGGATCGGACGGCCCTGCAAGCGCTCGCCAGCATTGGGAAGCAGTTCCGGCAAGGCTGAATAGAACCGGTCCCAGTCGGAGACTGGGGCGCCGGTGCTGAACAGGTCCTGCGCAACGGCGACGGCGACATCGGCCTTTTCCTCAAGACTGACCGACAGATTGACAGTCGAACCTGCCAGCTTTCGAAGATTGGCGATGCGTGTTGGACCCAATCGGGTATCGACGAGTGGAAAGGGTGCTGATTGCGCCACACGCTTGGGCAAGAAAAAGCCGGCGTTTTCCCACACGCGGACCGATTTCAGGCTGGCCCAGCTTTGTTCCCCGCGCCGGTCCTCGGCAGGAATGACAAGGTCGCCCTTGTCGAGCAGAGCGGTGCGAATGTCGGTGTGACCCTGCCCCGTCCAGAACAACAGGTCGGCCACCACATGGCGTGCGGGGTGATTGTCCAGCACCGACTTGGCGATGGTTGCCGCGGCCAATGCCAGGGAACGGCACTGCTTCATCAGATAAGCGTTGAAAGTCCCACCGTCTTCAAGGTTCTTGCGCTCGATCGTAGCAAAGAACGGGGCGTCCAGGTGACCTGCGAGCGGAGCCTCAGCGGCCTCACCCATCGGCAAGAAGGTATAGAGCCGGCCCTTGATTGGATCTCCCGAGGCAGCCACAGCCAGCGATACGATGGCATCACCCTTCCAGTCAGCCCAGCTTTGCGGCAGCGCCTCGCTGGCGAGATCGGCCTCTATAACCTGGCGGATCGTCGCCTCTTTCAGGGTTCGTCGCGCGACGATATAGCTCCTGGACCCGCAGGCCACCTTCTGCAGCTTCAAATCGTCGAGCTCGTAGAGCGTTTGCGGGTCGCGGCCGAGGACATGGGTTTTGCCCGCAAACTCAATTTTCAATTCCGAGATGCGATCGAGAAACAGCTGTACTTCGGGCTGGCCGGTCGCAAGCGCGTGCAACTGGGCCTCGACCGCCAGGCGCGCTTCCTTGTTCTTCAGGGGAAGGCGCAGGACGGTCGCGTAGCCTTCCTCACCCAGTGAGAGAACCCGTGGAGGCGGGCTGTAGGATGGTGTTGCGAGATAAAGCTGCGGCATGCTGTCGGCAATGCGAGCCACTTGGTCCGCCAGCCCCTCCGGCTCAAGGAATGTGCGCAACTGGCTGACGTCCGCGAAGGAAAAGCAATAGCCGTCAAAATCAGGCGATCGGATGGGTCTGGGCCTCGAATAAACTTCCGGATGGGCACATATCTGAAAGACGCTCAGAAAGCCGACGCCCTTGTTGCCGATGGCCTCATTTACCGTCTTCGTGGTGCGCGTCGGGCTACAAAGCGCGGTCAGATTGTCGCCGGTAAAGCCTAAACCGTCGTTGGCTGCGTAGAGGACGCCATAGCTACCCTCATCTTCCAGCAAGAAGCGAATTCGACCTTTGGTTTCGCCCGGGGCATGGGCGTCGTGGGCGTTTTGCAACAGCTCAAGCACGGATCGGTTGCGGTATGAAACCGAGACGGTCGTACAAAGTCCTCTCAGGTCCGAATAGACCCGCACGTCTCGCGGCGACTGCAGGAAATGCCTTATTCTCTCAAGCGTCGCCGTCCTGATCTCCTCGATCGGATCGACGTGTTCCGCCGTCTCCAGGACGATATTCAGCATAACCCACCCATTCAATTGCCCATCGTCGCGTAGGTTGCCGCACGCCTACCTGCTCGAACCGCAGTACCTTACCTGCACGTTCCACGACGATAGGCAAAGGTTAGCCGGCATTCTGTCGAAAAATACAAGATCCTCCCCCTCTCAACTCCGTAACAACCTAGAAGGCTTTGTTGTCGCTTCGAGGGGCTGGGATATGGTCTCACGCAGAACTTGTTCGCACTGCAGCATAAGCTGATTCTCGAAGGTTTGGACCACTTTTGGTACCTTGACTTTACATCAGAGATATTGGGGCTCGGATTGAGCTGGATGTCAAAATCGCTAGGCAGCCACTGCCAGCAAGTTGGCCTACTTCGCGAACGTAGTCGCTACTGACAACCTGAAGGTTACGGCGTTCTCTCACAATGACGGCGATCAGCCTGCGATCTCAACAAAGTGCTGGTGCATCGCCTAAGCGCGGAACAAATCTTCGGACGATGGACTCTACCCCCAAGCCGACGATAACGACTCAATCCCCGTACTCCAGACTGAATGTCAGAAAGACCGTCTCATCTTGGCTGGCCGGGAAAAGATGACCGCGGCCGACACGCCGCGAATGGACTCCAGCCCCGTGCGCAATTCGTGATGCTGTTCGGTTTGCGCACAGTCGTCCCAGACGACGGCGATGATGTTGTCGTAGGCGCTGGCCTTGCTCAAATACAGGCTGGCGTCCGCGGCAACCTGCTCGATGACCTCGGCGCAGGCCCTTTGCCCGGCGGCCCGCATGTATTTTACCTCCACGATGGTGCGCAGAGATGGAATGCCCAGATCGGCGCGGGGGTGCTTGTGCCCGATGGAAGGCAGGTTTTCTTCGTTCTCCAGATCGGCGAAGACCGGGGCGAGTACCGTCCAGACAAGGGCCTGCACATGATACTCGTTGTCGATTTCCCAGCGTCCGGGAGCGGACCGGGAAGTCCGGCCTTTCTCTTCGTACTGCCAGAGCTTCAGCGATCGGTCCGCATTGCGAAGCAGCGCCTTAAGATCATCGGCGCCGGCGCCCCCAATCGCCACATGCGCTTGCCGCGCCAAGATGAATTCAAAGACGGCGAGGCGGACCGCGTCGCGCGCCATGCCATCATCATGCGGCTGCAGGCAGGCCGCCATAGACCAGGCGGCTTCCGCGTCCCCGCTCCAGGGGGCGTTGCCTCTCTTTGCCCCCAAGGCTACAGCGAGATCGGGCGGTCCGATACGCAGGTCCGTTTCCCCACATGCCACCCGCGCGGCGCGGATCAGCCCCTGTTGCCATGGATCAACGGCAGCAGCGGCCGCCTTTGTCAGGAGGTTGCCGAGCCACGGACCGGCGAGCCAAGCCGCCGACGCGCCGAGAGCGGCCCCCAGCAGGGCAACCCCGTCCGCCTCGAAACGAAGGGGGCGTCCCGGCGCAAAGAAGTCGCGCCCTGAAAGATGGTCTATCTCATCGCGAAGCGTACCCGCAGCGGCGTCGTCCAATATGCCTGCCGCTGCGCCGTAACCCAGCGCCGCAACGTGCTCCGGGTGCCGCGCCTGCCCATCGAACGCGATAGCCCGTTCGACCTGATCCCGCAGGTCCGCTTCACCACCGGTGATCCAGGCGCTGAAGGCCGCGATATGGCACGGCAGGCCGGTGCCCACGCGCGCACGGGCGCGCAACGATTGATGGACATCGTCGAGCGTAACCATCATCATAGGAACCATAGCGTGCGCCCGATCTGTCCGAACTTGATAGCCTCGGCATCCCAGCCGGGAATCGCTGCAAGCCCGGCCAGGCGTTCGGAAATGAGGTCGGAATAGCGGATGGTTATCGGGAACGGTTCAGGCGACAGCATTCTCCACGAATGACCGGCGAAGGCGAACGCCTGACGCGCAAGGTAGGTCATGTCCGTGAAGGTGGACAGGCGATGCAGCTTCAGGAGACAAGGACGCGGCATGCCGTCCTCGGGGCGCTTTAGTTCAAATGCGCCGGAGAACACCACGAGAGATTCCCTGTCTCCCAGCTTAAGGTGAAGCCCGCGTGACGGGCCAAGGACGCCCTTCTTTGGGTCGCGGTAGCCGATGCCCGGTTGCGAGTCGTCGAAGACGATGAAAGGGTGGTCGGGCGCAATATGGACGAACGCGAAGGTCACGTCTTCGAGGCCGAGATCGTCGACGACGCGTTTTACGGCCTCCGCTTCAATATCCTTGAGCGGCTTGAACATGTGGAAGACCAGGCGGACTTTGTCGGTACTGCGCCAGTTGTCCTGCTTCCTCACTGTGGTGACCGCGCGCTTCAGAGTATCGTACAGCGCCTGGGCGTATTCCTCGTACGGCACGACGGCCGTACGGTCGCTCAACAAGTAGCTGCCGTCGCTCGAGAACACGGTGGTGATGCCTACGAAACGCTTGCGGCTTCCCAGCCTGCTGCCCGACTCCGTATGGGAGCCCAGCCCAATGACGAGTTCATGCGCGACAGTCTGCTGGGCGGCGAGAAGCCAGGGTACCCCGCCCAGTTTGGCGTAGGTGGCAAGGCTCATGTGATTGAGCGAGAAGACCAGTTCCGTGTCCGGCTGCGCCATGGTTTCGAGGCGCACGCTCTGCACCGGCACATCCCTTTTTAGGAACACCGATTTGGTAGCGTAGTAGGGATTGGCATCGCCTTCGGTGCCTTTGAATTCCTCTTCGACCTGCACCAACGCCAGGTCCCACTTGAAACCTTCGTCGGCGGCCTTCGCCAGCGCTTCGCGACTCGCCCCGAGGTAGTCTGCCGCAGAAGAGCTGGCAGCGGTGAAAAAGCCGACCGACGGCTTGTCAAGACAAAACCGACGCAGAAAGCCGTCGCCGTAGCGGGCCTCCTTTTTCCTCCCGGTGAGGGTGTCGGGCATTCCGTCCAGGAATTTCGCCATGAAGGCGTCCACCTGGCCTTCGTGCCGGGCCTGACAGATGACAGCAATGCGCAGCTGCTTCGGCGAAAAGGTGCGCTGATCGTATGGGCCGCTCTTTTTGAGTCCCCGCTCGTTCCAATCGTCCTTGCGAGCGCCGCTCGGTTCGAACATGAGGAACGGCCGCGCTATCGTCTCTGTAGCGGGAAATGCCTTGTCGCGTGCTGACAGCACTTCGCTGATCACGAAGCGACTTCCGGGGACGGCTTCCAAGGTCGCTTTTTCCCGCAGATATTTAAGGCTATCGGCGATCAGGCCCCTTCGCCCCGGTCCGGCGTGAAATGCGGCGGCCTTGCGTTCGGCGTCCTCCAGCACGCGCTTGGCCGATCCCCCAATCAGCCGGGTCACGCAGTCGTCGACCACTTCGCGTCGCGCCTCAAGGTACGCCTTTTCAGCGGGCACCGTTTCGTAGCCTTCGGCGTGGTCGTCGAGAGTTAAAACGCCACCCGCCGCCGTGGCAACCCTGCCGACGAGGCGGACACGGTCCATGAGCCGTCGGTCCGTCGCCGGCTCCCGCACGAGAACGTAGCGCCCCGCGACGGCCATGCCACTTTCGATCAGCGCGGCGCACGGCGCATCGATGATGTTCTTCAGGCGGGTCTCGCAAACGATGCCGAGAGTGCCTTTGTTGCCGTTATGAATGGTACGCGTATCGAACCGCAGGAGCGTGCGCCGTTGAATCCATTTCGGCAGATCGGGATGGCGCAGCAAGCCCCGCTCTATGGGACCGACAATGCTGACCGGCCGGTCGGACATGAGGTCTCGAACGCCGCTAAAACTTCTGACGAGCGCCGCGGCCAGGAGCGCGGGCCACAGGCGGCGATCCTGAGCGAGGTCTGTCTCTTCCTGGATGTTGCCGATCGGCTCGAGGTCCGGAAGGATGGGCACATCAACGATGACGTCATCGGCAACATACCGCTGGAAAACATGCGTTGCGCCGAACTCGGCCCGCAACTCCGCCAGGCGTTCGGGATCGTAGGGCTGTCGCCCCGTTAGCACCTTGGCATCGCCTTCCAGCGAAAGAGGTGCAAAATTGAGAGAATACTTGCTCATGAGCGTGCGCAGTCTCTGGTAGTCAGTGCCGCGTATAGGAGAGAATCGAGCAGAAAATTCTAGCAGAAGTCTTGCGCCTTATGGAACACGAGCGGCTACGCGAGTTACAGCGGCCGCACTCTACGCAACGACTTCAATTTGGACGATACGGACGTACCCGACGCTGCCGTTGCAGCCAAAGCCGCCTGAAGGCTGCTTACCATTTCCGGTAGAGGCGCAACGAGGCCAAACCGCGGAAGGGATTCGCAGTGGCGAAGGCGCAGGACTTCGCATTTTTTGTCAGCTCCAGCCCGTGCGTCCTCGCTGCCTGACCAGTAGGAGCACAACGACCCCTTCCCGTTCGCGTCCCTCGAGCGATTAAAGCAACCTTGCCCTCGAATCGGTCATTTAGGCTCCCGCCGGTCTACTTGCTCAAACTTGTCATATATTCGATAGTCGAAGGCAGGACCGTGTTCTGATCCGGTTTGATCTGCGGGGTTTGGGGTTGTAGGGATATGTCATTTCTGTCTTGTTGTGCGCAAACTGCAAATTCAGCTGGTTCGCATTACGAAGAGGTACCGGAATGATGCTGTTTGGTCAGCTGAACCCGGACATCTTCGCCCTTTTCGCCGGATCGAATCGCTTCCTGTACGAGCGGATCTTGATCGGTCTCTATGAGGGTTTTTATCGTTCCGACCTGCGCTTCCCTTCGCAAGGCGAGATTCTTCACCTGATCTACGGATTGCTAGGCGAGCATGCCGAATTCTGGCGCGAGGACGAGACCCCGGTCGTTCTCGACCAATTGGCCGCTCGCCGGGGACGGCGTATCAGGCGGCGGAATTTGGAAGCGGCCGATCCACAAGCGACGAACGAGGCGATGATACGGGCGCGCCACATCTACAACCGACTGATTGCAACAGGCTGGATCGAAGAGAGTCGCTATGGCCTAAAGGTAACCGTGGACATGCCTGCGGGCGCAATGCGGCTCGCCGAGTTTCTCTGCAATCTGCGAGAGGGCCTCACGGAGCAGTTGGGCGGCCTGGTCATTCAAGTGAAGAATGAGCTCGAAGCCCTGCAACGCAATGCACGGGAGAACGCACCGGGGCTTCACAAAGCCGCGCGCGATGCCGCCACGTTTGGCCGCTATCTGCGCAGCGTCCTGAGCGCGCTGCGCGAGATCGACAAGCAGGTATTGGCAAGCGACAGCGTTGGCCGCAGGTTGCGCCACTATTTCGAAGACTTCGTCGAGCGGATCCTGCTGCAGGACTATGCTGCGATCTCAACGACTTCTCATCCCTACCGGTTTCGTCATCACATCTTCACGGCGCTCGATTCAATCGAGGATTCGATCGCCGATGTTGGCGCTATCGCTGAAGCCTATTGCGAGGCTCGGCTCGCCCCGGACAGCATTGCTGCTCGGGACATGGTGTACGACGACCTTCACAAGGTCCGGCGCGTTTTTGATCAGATCGAGGAGGCGTTCGAGCGCATCCAGCAGCATCGTAGTCGGCTCGAAACGCGCCTGCGCAATACGGTGCGCTATGCAGGCCGTCGTGGCGGCACTTTCCTTCAACGAAGCGAGCCGATCCTCCTTCGGCTTGATAAACTGCTCGTGGGACGCCGTAGCGATGGCAGTCTATCCGGTCTGCTCGAGCCGCGACAGACGTATTGGTCGCCGCTGCTGCTCGCGCGAGCGCGCAACTACCGCACTAGCATGACGGGCGGCGTTATCGTCCTTCCCCCTCCAGATCCCTTGCGCGAGCTTCGAAAGCAGCTCGAGCGAGAGTATCTGAATCGCCTCGCAGTGACGCCGGAACAAGTCGGCCGCTTCTTGGAGAAGCGTGTCCCTCCCTCCGGCGCAAGCGATGCTAGCCACTTCTGGATCGATACTGTCGACGACTTTCTCGCGTTCGAAACTTTGCGGCTCGCGATGCTAGCGGCAGACCAGAACGGCCGAGGCAACGCTGTCGCTGATTATCTCGCCGCGTCTTTCGGCCTTTCGCTTGCCCCTGGGCAGTGGGTCGACAATGCCTGGCTGAGTTGCGCGGGCTTCACCGTCACACGCAGAGGCGACAGCGCAACGCTCAAGGTGTCTCATGCTCAGTGAGTTCCAGGCGCTCGAAGCGCGCGATCCGCGTCGCATGCAACGTGTGAGGCAGGTGATCAGTCACTTGCTACGCAATCAGTTCATACATGTCGAGGATCGAGGCTCGTCGGGCCTCCTTGATACGTTGCTCAAATCGGATATCGAACGGCTTGCTTCCGACTATTTTGACGTTGCCGGCTATCGATTGATTGTGCGCGAGAGCGAAGGATGGGCTGGCATTCTGCCCGACACGGAACAGATCAGCCATCCGCGCATGCGAATCGACGAGACGCTAGTGCTACTTCTCTTTCGCAGGCTGTGGGAGGAAGGCGTCCAGGAAGGCGATGTCGAGCGGTACGGCAGCGTGCTGGTAACGCTTAATGCCGCCTACGACGCTTATCAGGACATGGTGGCGCGCGCCCGCCGACCGACCCTATCGATAGCCGAGTTTAAAGCGCTGGTCGCGACCCTCGAGCGGCGCGCCATAGTTCGCTTGGGTGAGCTCGACGACGAGCTGGAAGATATCCCACTCACGATCCGCGCCCTGGTTGCAACTGTCGCCGGTGATGAATTCCTCGCCCATCTCGAAGAGCTGCTCGCCCGCCCGGACTTCCAGGATAGCGACATAGAGCCGGTGAACAAAAATACCGACGCCGATGATGAGGACGAGGCATGATGCAGCTCGTCCACATCGCGCTCGTACAATGGCACTTGTTCGGCCGTGAAGATCTGTCGATTGCCGGCGACACCGCGATCCTGGGCCAGAACCGTTCAGGCAAATCAACGCTGATCGACTTGATCCAGGCCGTGATGACGGGGGGTTCCCGGCGCTGGTACCAGTTCAACCGCTCGGCGGGCGAAACCGGAAGCCGCAAATCGGAGCGAACCTTGCGCGGCTATTGCTTGGGCCAACTCAACGAGCACGAGTTTTTGCGCAAAGAGGCCATCACTCATATCGCGCTTGTATTCGCTGATCCGCTCGGTGTTCGGCCCCCGGTGAGTGTCGGTCTGTGCATCGAGGCTTCGACCACCGAGGAGGCGCAAGTGGTCGGGCGCTATATTGCGCCCGGAATTCGCATCGATACCGACCTTCTCGTCGAACAGCTGGAAGGCAACCAGCAGCGATCGGCGTCGTGGACGCTAGTGCGCGAGCGCCTAGAGCTGGCCTGCAGCGCTAAGGGAACAGCGCTAATCCGCCCTGACGGACCGCGCAACCATATTCGCGAATATATGCGCCAGCTGTTCACCGGCAGTCGGCACAGCGATCCTGAGCGCTTCGTTCGCGCGTTCGTGATGGCGCTTTCGTTCGAAGATATGCGGTCGGTTGAAGGCTTTGTCCACAATTTCCTTTTGGCTAAGAACGACATCAACATTGGCGAGCTGCGTGAGAGCATTCAGCGGTATCGCGATATCCAGAAGGACATCCACGAACTCGAACGGCGGCTGGTTGCGCTCCGAGCACTCGCCGCACTGGTCACCACATTTGTAAGCTTGCTTGAGCGTGAGGAAATCGCCAGGGGCGTCGCACGGCTGGCAGCGCTGATTGAGGCGGGCTCGGCTCTAATTGCCAACATCAAGGAACGCCGGGACAATCGTGCTGCGGTCGACGATACGCAGCGCATGATCGATCGGTGCGATGACGAGATTAAGTCGCTGCGTGAGCAGCAGGAGAGCCTCGTCGCGCAGTCGCTAGCCGAGGGTGTTGCCGGCAAGCGTGCGGTCGTGCAGAGCGAACTAAAGGCCGTCGAGCTGGCCCAAGCAGAGATCTCGAAGCGGTTGGAGGCACGATTTCTCTCCGTTGCACGGGCAGCCAGCTTGCTGGACCATCGCGACCGATTGGCATCGCTAAAGCTTGGCGCCTTGTTCCAAAGTCTCGAGGCCCTCAAGATAAAGAGCGAGGGGCTGGCGCCACCGAGATGGCCACGCGAGCCGCACGAGATGGAAGAGCTCATCGCGGCGGCACGCGAGGCCGCTTTGGTTAGTATCGCAAAGATACTCGACCGCCGCGACAACGCGATCGCCCAGCGCCGCAAGCTGCAGGAAGAAATTGCCGATCTCGTCGACCGCCGCGATCGAGCACGCGCTGGTCAGGTCGCGCTCGACGAACGCACCGTTCGGCTAATGGCTACGCTGGAGAGAGAAAATATGCGGCCACGGGCGCTCTGTCAGGTCGCGGAGATCACCGATCCCGATTGGCGCGAGGCGGCAGAAGCCCTGCTAGGGCGCGATCGTGAAGCTGTTCTGGTCGAGCCCGAGCATGCTTCACGCGCGGTCGAGATTCTACGTGCGGGTCGCGACAGCTTTCGGGGCTGCCGCGTGGTCAATACACGTCGCTTGACCGAACAACCACCCGGCTTCGAACCCGGTTCGTTGGCGACGATCTTCGCCAGCGAGGACCCACTCGCAAGGGCGTTCATCCGTTTCCGCACCGGTCAGGTGCGCCTCGCCAATACGCAGGCCGAGTTGCTCGGGGGTGGCCGCGCGATCATGCGCGATGGTGCGTACAATAGCGGGATCGTGGTTGAAGTGCTGCGCACGCAGGACCTCAAGATTGGCCGCGCCGCAGCTCCATTGATGGAAACTGAGTTGGCGCGCCAGATCGCGGAACGCCAGGGGTGGGTGGCAATACACCTGGATGCCGAGCGGTTCCACGACGATATCCGACGCAAGCTCGAGCCATTGACCGAGCGGGTGCCGGTCGCCGATCGCCTCGATTTGCTAGCTGAAGCCATCGACGAGCACAATGTGGCGCGCACCGAACTGCAGAAACGGCTAGACCGAATTGCAGCGACGGTCGACCCGGCGATCCAACAAGGACTAGATCGCGTGAAGCTTCAGCTAAGCAGCGCGAACGATGAGAAGGAAGAGCTCGTTGATCGCCGAGGCCAGCTGAAGCAGGCCGATCTCGATATCCAACGTCGACTCGGGGCCGGCGATGGACAGCCAGGGTCCTGGAATTGCCTGAAGGCTCGGCGTGTGACGTTCAGGGACCGTGTACGATCGCGAGCGCAATTGATTGCACTGCGTGAGACCTACATCGCCCAGCGCTCGCGGCCGCTGTCACGGGTGACGCAGGACATGTCAAAGCGTGCCGACGAGGCTCGGGACGCATATCGAGCGTGCGAGGGAGAGATTCGCGAAGCGCTCGGCCACTACCGCGCAAGCTTCGACAGCACTGCCCCGGTAGCTACACAGGGATCGATCAGCTCTGAGATACGGCCTTGGGTTACCTCCAATGTGCAGGCGCTGGAGGAGAATGAGCTCATTCAATACCGCCGACAGGCCGACGAAGCGGCAGAGCAGATCGGCCACCTGTTCCGCACGGCTTTTATCCACGAACTCAACGCCAGGTTCAATGACCTCAAGACCGAACTTGACAGCCTCACCCGTGCGCTGAAGGCTCGGCCGCTTCACGGTGAAATCTACACGCTGCACGCCCGGCCGAAAGAAGAGTTCGCATCGCTTCACCGGCTGGCACGAGAGAGTGAAAATGACGATCAGGTATTCGATGCGCTGTTCGGACGAAGCACGCCGCGCAACGAAGAACATGCACAAGCACTTGGCGAGGTCGAGCGGTTGCTCAGCGAGGAGGCGCTCGATTTCACGGCCTATCAGGACTACCGCAACTACTTCACCTTCGACCTTCGCATGGAGGATGTGGCAAAAGGTCGGCAGACCAGCTTTGATAAGCGTAAGGGAACTGCCAGCGGTGCCGAACGCCAGGTTCCGTACTATGTGGTCATCGGCGCAGCGCTGGCGAGCATCTACCACGGCGCCCGAAAGCAATATGAGGCGAGCGAACTTGGGCTAGGTTTGGCCGTCTTCGACGAGGCTTTCAGCAAAATGGATGGTCCGAACCAGCGCACGCTGCTTGAGTTTTACGATGACATCGGACTTCAGGTGGTGATCGCCGCTCCCTCGGAGAAACGCTCCGTCGTTTATGAGAATCTCGATAGTGTCATCGACGTATTCCGCCATGGCGACAGTGCCAGCGCTGAGACCGTCCGGATCAAGGCTCATGCTCGCGTCCAAATGCGCGCTGCGAACCCACAGCATTTGAGCGACGTCGCGCTCGCCACACGTCACAAACCGCCGGCTTCGGATGCTGCCGAATGAAGCGAAGGCAGTTCGGAGATGTCCACCAGCTGATCCACGATCTGCTCGACCGGCACGAGGCCAATCCGAAAGCGTCGAGGATTTTGGCATATATCGACGAAGACGCCCTCAAGAATGTCGAGGAACGCGATCGCTTTGTTCAAGCGCTGTACACCGTCGAAACGGCCGGCGGCATAACCGTCCAACGTAAACGCACCGAAGGCGTGTTCGCCCTCGGTCATATCCGCCTCGCGAACGCCGAGGTTCTTTATGCTCATGTCAATCGGACGCCTGCTAATGTGAGTGCTAGCGCCGCCCTTATCGAGGCGCGCGTTCGGCCAGGTCTCCCCAATAGCGCGCTCGATATACTAGACGAGATTGCGAATGCTTGGTCCCGAGGAGTTAGCCGGTTCGGGCTCGCACCCGGAGATAGCCTCGGCCTTTCAGCGTCACTCGATCTCGTACATGCTCTCGCCATCCGCGCCGCCGAAGCGGGCGGCACTCCACCGGTGGACTATCGTACCTTTTCTCGACTGGCTGGCACCGACAGCAAGGCGCTCGAGCGCCTGCTCTCGACGGTGCCCAGGCTGTTCGAGCGCCTTTATCCAGACCTTGCCCCTTCGGCTGCATTAGACTCTGCGGACTGGCTTGCAGCTCTCGGCGTGATCCGAACGCCTCAGCCCCTGATTGTCAGTGGCCCGATCGCCATCGCTGGGCAGTTGCTCCCGCCCCTGCGCTTTTACGGGGTGCCACCGGAACAAGGGGATCAGCTCGGCTTGGCTGCGTCGGTCGACTATCTCTTGACCATCGAGAACTACACTTCATTCGTTCGGCATGCTCGTGAGGTCAATAGTAATCGATCTGCACTCATCATCTATACAGGTGGCTTTCCATCGCGGAGCCATCTGCGACAGATCGTTAGGCTGGCGGTGAACGCGCAAGCACCGATATTCCACTGGGGTGACATAGATGATGGTGGCGTTCGTATTTTTAGCCATTTGGAACGCACGTTGGCGGAACGTGGGTTATGCCTATTGCCCCATCTAATGGATGTCGCCGTGCTTTATGGACATGGCGTTACGAAAGAAAGACAAATGCGGACCGCTGATGCGCCACCGCTAGAGAGTGCCGTTCGCAACCTTTGGGAGGCGCTTGAGATCTCTGCTCTGGTACTTGAGCAGGAGAGCTTGTCTCCGCGACACCCAACAATACAACCGCATGATCGCAATGATTAGGCATCTCGGGGTTCTCAGTTCATAGACGTTGCTGATATCCGTTATGGCAAGAAGGAACTTTGTCTCTGGGCAGCCATTAGGGCCGAAGCGGATTCGTAGCCCTTCGCGCTGACAACCGACGTTCAGATCGGCAGTCGACCACTACCCATACTATCGCCTGCAATTAGACGGCCGCCGCTGAATGTCAGCCGCTATTGGCAAGTCACGACCGATTGCTAAAAGACCCTCGCCACCGAGACTTCCCCGTTCTCAATAAGAAGATCGTAGTCGTTGGGCTGCCTGAACCCCGTCGGGAAGTCCTTCGGAATTTCCGATACGGCAAGCCTGAAACCAGATGCATCGAGCCAGCGGATGCGCCTTTCGGAACGAACTGGAATGACGGGGTAGCGCCCCGCCCGGCCATCTGTCCCAGCGAGATCTGCAGCAATCGGCGCCCGCCTTACTGCTGCTGCGGCGGGGGTCCTCAATGTCCTGGACCACGACAATAAGTTGCTAGGATCAATCTGATCCTCACCGCTCGGATCTTCGATCTCTTCCTCAAGCCACGCGAGATATTGCCCGCGTATGCCTTCAGCTTCCGGACGCGATTTTGCGATGCCCAGAGAGAGTGCAAAGGCAACAATCGGATCGAGCGTCCCCCAACGTAGCAGCTCTTTTGCCCAAAAGGCATACCACGGAAGCCCAGTGACATCCTTCCACGTGTCGATCGTAGGTGCATCGAGCGGATCATCGGTTCCCTGCGACCATGCACGCGCGACAACTGCGCCGATGGCAACGCCCAAGCGAAACTCGAAATTGTCGGACGTAAATATCTGCCAAGCGCGAAGATCTTGTGGGTCGGGCCTTGCTGCGCCCGGCGCTGCCATCCACCAGCTGAGCACCTCCCGCCAATTGGCATAGAGGGTACGGCCCATTTCTGTGTCGCGAATGGAAAACCCATAACCACCGTCATCGGCAACCGCTTCGCCGAGCGCGATAAAGACGGCAAGGCGCCGCTCTGGACTCATCGTGCCGTAGCCTTCAGTCTGCTGTAGCTCCTCAAGGATGGTCCGCGCGATGGGCTCGAAGCGTCTGCCGACATGGGGAGCGTAACCATAGTCGTAGAGGCGCCTCCGCTCTTCGGCATCAGGATAGATCGTCTCGACCATCCCTCGCCCTCTCTTGATGAAGGCCTGTTCCATCCAGTCTTCGGTCGCTTGTGCGACTTGCGTGAACGTCAATTGCCACAGTTGCGCGAGCATTGCCTCGGTATTGGCCGGCGTTGCTGCGACCGCACTAATCGCCTCAGCCTCCTCTACAGCCGCCAGGATCATGGTGTCGAGCTCATCGAGCCGATCGGCAAGCCGCGCCGCAGGTGTCGCGCGCGATTGACCTGCATCGGGTGAAACGGTCGCAGGGGCAGCAACTTCGAGCCAGCGAAGAAAGTCATCGTCGTCTTCGACATCAGGTAGACGCAGCGCCTGTTGCCGAATAGTGCGGAGCAAGACTGCAAGCGGACTTCTTGTATTGCTCTCACCCGCAGCGTCCGTCCTCAATCTTGCGATGAGCCTGTCATACTCGTCGCGCCGATCGCGCACTTGCCTTCGATGCGTGCCAAGTTGCCTTGCCGCGGACGTGGATGGCACGATCGGCAGAGCGACGAGAGTAAGTCCTTCCATGCCTTTTGCAGCGCCCGGCCGGCCGGCTCGGCCTGAGAGATTGCGGAACTCCGCCGCCGACATCGGATACTCGGTCTGGGTTTGTGTCGCGACATCGAAAATTGTTCGCTTCAATACAGGAAGAAAAATCATGTCGAAGGGCAGATTGACGCCCTCTGTGAGGGTCGCTGTCGCGACAGTGATCGGGCAGACGGACCTATCAATGAGAGCTACCATCAGCCGTCTGAGCCGCTGCGGCATCTGGCCATGATTGGTTGCGATGCCGTGATCAAGAAGGCGGAGTTCGTGAGAGTTCTCGCCGCAGTAATCTACGCAGACCATGCGAGCTTCATTGAACAGTGCCGCATCATCTCCCTCGGTAGGTGGAGCGAAAGCCGGAACGTCCTCCCAGCCCGCCAAATCGAAAGCCTCGGCATACCAGCCCATCGTCAGTTCGGGACGCTGCGAGATCGAGATGAGGATGCGCCGTTCGTCACTAGCGAGGTGCAATGCCGTCCACAGGATGCTGTTCTGTGTAAAATGATTGAGGCTGTTGCGGATGCCTGAAAGCGGCTCCGGCATAGGGTCAATCTTCAGCGGAATGTATACGTCACCCCGGCCTCTCACTCCGAGCCGATGGTCGTTGATCCGGTGCAGCTCTATGCGAGGCGATCCCTTGCTCACCTCGAGTACGCCGATGGCTTGGCGTGTACTGCGATAGTTCGACCCGACCGGTTGCGCTTCAGGGTCAGATTCTATCCAGCGGGCGACGGGCGGAGCCGCACCCCCTGCAACCGCCGTCAGCGCGATGCGCACGATATTCGGTTTGCGCAGTAGCAGGCGCGAGATGAAACTCTCGAGCCGGATTGCCCGATTCGTGTGTTCAGCAAGGGCATTGCGCTCGCGCTCATTGTCTTCAAGAACAACCTGATGAGCCTCATCTACTATGAGTAATTTGAGGCGTGCTAGTAGCACCGGACCAAGATAGCGCATAAGGGCATCCGACTTTTCGACGGTCGCTATCAGAACGGTCGGCGAGGTGGACGTCAGCCACGCATCGGTGATCCCCCAGTCGGAACCGCCGTAGAGTCCTGTCACCACGAAGTCGCGGCCCAATTCACCAGTCAGTTTCGCCTCGACTTCGCCCGCGAGGGCGCGCGATGGCACGACATAGAGGGCTAGTGGTGCAGGGCCATCCTGACCATGCCCCAGGATTAGAAGCTCCTTGAGGATCGCCAGATTGGCGACGAGCGTCTTGCCGGAGCCGGTAGGCGTACAAAGGGCAAATGAGGAGTTGTTGAGGAGCCGTTCGACACCCTGCTTTTGCGACGGCCACAGAATGCCTCGACCGCGCGCATATTGCCGCCTTGCAAACTGGTTTACATCCGGCAGTCTTTCGGGGTTGAGCAAGCCTAATTGCCGCAACGGTTCGTAGATCGTGGATTCGCCGAACCGCTCGCATGCGGATCGCAAAAAGAAGGCGAGTAGCGCCACATCATCGGGCGAAGTTCGCACGAGAAGGCGCTCAACATCTCTCAAGCGATCAAGTGCAACCGAGAACCGCGCTGTATCGCCCCGCCGTAACGTCTGCGCTGCAAGGCCGATACAGCGAACAAGCTCGATGGTGCCGAACCATGTGACACTTTCTTCTGTGCCTTCGCCGAAGAATTTCTCCTCAACGCCTCGCAGGGTAAGGTCACTGTTATCGCTCCAGAACCCCGCAGCTCGACGAAGCACCGCGTCGAAATCGGCCTTCAGAAAATCGGCAAATAGCCGCGATCCCCTATCGTCTGGGACGACCTGACGTAGCAATCCCGAGGCCGTCGCCGGTAGGCCACCAAGCTGATAGCAACCAGCCGCAAACAACGCGGTCGGAATTTCCTCGCCGATCTTATCTCTTGCTCGTGCGAGCCACTCGAGCAGCTCGCCGGCCCTCCGGAACGCGAGTGTCGCTTCCTCGGGACTTCCGTCGCCGACAGTCGAAAGTACTTTGCCAGCGCGAATTAGGTAACGCGACTGCTGGAGGATTGTGTCGGACTCATTCTCGTTCCATTGAATTGTCTCGACATCCCAATCCGTTTGCAGGCATCGGACGAATGATCTTGCCTGCAACGCACTGAGTATTCTTTCCTGAGCGAGATCGTTTTGGATGGCCCGCGCAAGATCGAGACGGTCTTGATCGAACTCAGGCAAGAGCAGTCTCCTTTGCCCAGAGGCTTTCATAGATCGCGTTGATCAAATCATCGCCATCTGCGATGAGCAGTTCGACTACTTGAAGGTCCCGGCCCGCCTTGTATTCATCTGGAACAGCTTCCCAAGGGAGAAGGGACTGACCGGGAACACGTTTGACGGGAGGGCCGCCGACAAGGAGGATCATGTCGGTGCGCTCCACAGGATCGGGATTGCGCCGCGCAAGGATGCGGTCGAGCGAGGCAATAACCTTGGCGAATTTATCGGGCTCGCATTCCTCTAGGATTGCGTGGAGTTGCTCCAAGCCAAGCGGCACGGGAAGAGCCCGATTGACCTCGTACCAGACACCCTTGCCGTTGTGGATTTTCTTTGTCTTGTCAGTCGGATCGTCGATCTTGTCGCCCAGCATGACGGTGTTCACGACCGATAGGGACCAAGTACCGCGCCACTTGGCTTCGCCGGCAATGAAGCGGGTGACGTTTCCTTCTTCATCGACCACAATCGCTATGAAATCGTCGCCTTTACGGCCTAGGACCTCGCGTTTGCGAGTTGCGTCTCGACTGAGAGTGTAGATGTATTGACCTGCGTCTTCATGATTGCGGAAGAGGAACACAGGTATCAAGTATTCGTGCTTCCCAACGAACTTGTAGGTCTCTGACATCATCCCCGACATCACCTCCCCGAAGAGACCTTTGCGAGCGGTCAAAGGCAGTGATCCAGGATATTGGGCGTCGCAACCGACATCGCCGGCGTCCGGATGGAGGCTTATACGAGCCAACCTGTGAAAGCAGCCCCGCGCGTCCAGGTGCGCCGATTCAAAATAAGGCACAAAATCTTTTTGAATATTTGCGTCCGACGCCTGCTTCTCTTCCAGAAGCAAGTGGCCGTAGTTTCCAAACTCGCTCGGATACTTCTTGAGCCAAGCATTAAGTGCTTTTTTGGGAGGAGGTGCGGTATGCATATGACCTGTTTGCTGGGTTGCGCTTTGCAACTTTAGCAAAGCCCCAGAGTTCCGCTACCGCTCTGTCTCGTCATCCAAAACATTCTCTAGATTGGCAGTCGTTCGCGTTTCTTCGGTGATCACGATCGCGATTCTTGGATGTCTACCGGCAAATTCGGCTTTGGCATTTTGCTACGGTTTCAGCAACGGCTGACAAAGGGCTAATTCTGACATTAGGTGGGCGAGCATGCGGAGGTGAGCTGCGTTTGCCGCTTTTCATCTCCGATATAGCTGCCCAATGCGGCACATTCCACTGGACTTCGTTGCGCACGCAAGCATTGCTATAGACAACAACGGGCGTTTTCGCCTTCGCCAGATCGAGGTTCTCTTCAGCCCGCCAAGCGGGCTCAAGTCAGTACAGGCGCCGGATCGGCCGACGCCTCAAACTGAGGAGAACGACCATGGCAACACTCGGCACCGATCAGGGCACGGAATCGGATCACGACAAGCTTCAGATCCCACCGGAGCCACATGAACATATCTGGGATGCGCCGCCCACCGTAGCCAAGCTGGCGAAGAAGTCGACGGCTCCCAAGAAGAAGGCTCGCAACGCAGAAGGCGTCGCCGAGCCGACAGCGGCAAAGTCGCCAAAGCCCACGCCTCGCAATGAGACCAAGCAGAGCAAGTCGGACCTAGTGCTGAAGAAGCTTCGCCTGACCAAAGGCGCAACCATCGAGATGCTGATGGAGGCGACCGGCTGGCAGGCCCACTCGGTGCGGGGCTTCTTGTCGGCGGCGGTCAAGAAGAAGCTTGGCCTCAACCTGGTCAGCGACGTCGGCAAGGACGGGGCCCGCCGCTATCGCATCGACGAGAGTGCCAAGGGCGGCGCTTAATGGTCATGCGCCCCAAGCTCGACATCGAAGCAGAGGTCGCCGCCTTGGGCGACCTCTCCCGCGAGGAACTCGCAACTCAATGGGAGAATATCTACAGGTGCGCGCCACCAAAGGGTGTCAGGCGTGAACTTCTGATTAGGGCGGCAGCCTGGCATCTTCAGGCAAAGCGTCTCGGTGGATTTTCCACCGAGACGCGTCGCATGCTCAGGTCCGCCATAGACCGCGTCGAGAAGAAGATCGCCGACCGCGACAGCCAAGCTAACGTCGCCGCCGACGACATCAAGGTGACGATTGCTCCAAAACGTAAACACGTTTTGCCAGGCGCCCGGTTGGTCCGTGACTGGAACGGCAAGACCCACATCGTCGACGTGATCGAGGATGGCTTCGTCTTCGAGGCCAAGGTCTACCCGTCCCTGTCGTCGATCGCGCGCAAGATCACCGGCGCACATTGGTCCGGTCCGAGGTTCTTCGGGCTATGAGCAGCAACTCGACACCGCGCCTGCGCTGCGCAGTCTATACTCGCAAATCAAGCGAAGAAGGTCTCGACCAGGAATTCAATTCGCTCGATGCCCAACGCGAGGCCTGCGTTGCCTACATTGCCTCACAGGTTGGCCTGGGGTGGAAGCTCGTCCCTGATCGCTATGACGACGGCGGGATCTCAGGCGGAACGATGGAGCGCCCTGCCCTGCAGCGGCTGCTCCAGGACATCCGCGACAAGAAGGTGGATGTCGTGGTCGTGTATAAGATCGACCGCCTCACCCGCTCGCTGATGGACTTCTCGAAGATCGTAGAGATCTTCGACGCCAGTTCGGCGTCTTTCGTCTCAGTCACCCAGCAGTTCAACACCACCACATCGATGGGCCGGCTGACACTCAACGTGCTTCTGTCGTTCGCCCAGTTTGAGCGCGAGGTCACAGCCGAGCGCATCCGCGACAAGATCGCGGCATCCAAGAAGAAGGGCATGTGGATGGGAGGTGTGGTCCCGCTCGGCTATCGCGTGGAGCACCGCAAGCTCGTCATCGACGCGGCAGAGGCAAAGACCGTCCGGCACCTCTTCGATCGCTATCTTGTTTTGAAGTCCGTGCGTGACCTTGCCGACGAGGCAGCGCGGGATGGCCTTATCACTCGAACCCGCGAACGCCAGGATGGGACCGTTGCAGTCACAATGCCATTCGGCCGAGGCAATCTCTATCACCTACTCTCCAACCCCATCTACATCGGCAAGATCAAGCACAAGGATGAGGTCCATGATGGCGAGCAGGAGCCGATCATTGCAGGTCCGGTGTTCGAAGAGGCGCAGGCGCTTTTGGCCAGTCAAGCACCGCGTCGCAGGAGCACGTCGAACGTCAAACAGCCTCATCTTCTCACCGGGCTGCTCTTCGACAGCCAGGGTGAGAAGCTTCGATCAGTGCATGCCAGCAAGAGCGGCGTCCGCTATCGCTACTACGTTTCAAAACAGTTTGTTGATCAGCGGCGCGGCAGCTCCGATGGATGGCGCCTTCCCGCCGATGCAGTTGAATCAGTAATTGAGCATCAGCTAAATCGCATTCTCAGCGATCACAGCCAAATTGCTGATTTGCTTCAGCGATGGGGAGGTCCTGGCGACATTCAGAACGCGATGCGCCGCACGGCTGAGATCAAGGCTACCTGGACCTCCGACACTGCTGTCCATAAGCGATCACTGCTGCAGAAACTGGTCCGTCGCATCACGCTTGGTCAGAAAGTGCTGACAATCGACGTCGCTTGCGGGGCACTTGCCGAACATCTGCTCGATAGAGCTTTGCAAACCGATAGCGATGCCGAAACCATTTCGATCACATGCCCGTTCGACATCAAGCGACGTGGTGTCGAGATGCGCATCGTACTAGGCGATGCCTCATCCAATAGCGCTGAGCCTGACGCCGGGTTGATCGACGTGGTGCAACGCTCGCAGCGTTATCTCAATCAACTCACAGATGGCTCTAGCCGAAGCCTCACGGAGATCGCTAGCTTGAACGCAACGACGGTCTCTGAGGTGAGCAGGCTGCTGCCGCTGGCGTTTCTCTCGCCCAACATCGTGTCCAAGATTATCGCCGGCAACCAGCCAGTCGAACTGACAGCCCATCGGCTGTCGCGGCTCTCAGGTCTTCCGCTCTCCTGGTCCGATCAGTCTGCCCTCCTTAGCCTCTGATTCCGACCATCACCCGAGCATCGCTTTTCCAAAAAGTTGGCTACGGAAATGGGCCTGGAGAGACGGGACCCCGAATTCGGGGCATTCTGGGCCAGGAAGGTGGCGTCTCCGCCAAGCGTTGCCGCGATGGCGTCGCTAACCTACGGAAATGTCGACACTATTCTGAGACGGTCGAAAGAACGCCAAAACTGGCGGACTGAATGGTGGGGGGACAGTCACACAAACCCTCAACCAACTCAGCTTTGCAAGCCCCGGAAATGTCTATTCAATTCCGTCTCTGTTCGCGACGGCACGCCAGAACTCCTGAATCGGTGTAGTTTCATGGCGGCGCTTGGCAGAGACGCATAGAGTCGATGCGCGGTTTGGTTGGAAGTTCGCAGGTGCATCAATGCATCATATCTCTGGAAAACGTAGTAAAAACAGAGACTTAATGGTGGGCCCGGAGGGACTCGAACCCCCAACCAAGCGGTTATGAGCCGCCGGCTCTAACCATTGAGCTACAGGCCCCACGCGGGCTGGCTTAGTGTTTTTCGCCGCCCGGCACAAGGCTTTCGAAAGCGCTGGCGGCAAATGCCAAAATCAGCTCATATTCGCTTCGTAAAGCGGCGTGCGCGCCCATCAGGCGCGTGAACTGGTCCGGACTGCCCGCAACGCCGGGAATCGATGCCTTTTTCGAGTCTGGGCAGAGGTGATACCGGATCGCAGATTTCGAGGAGTTTTCATGACCAAGTATCTTTTGCCTGTCGCGCTCGCTGCTGCGATCGCGTTTCCGGCGCTGGCAAGCGCCGCCGACACCCAGCCGCCTCCGCGCATTGTCGTCTCGGGCGAAGGCGAAGCGACTGTCGCGCCGGACATGGCGATCCTGACGCTCAGCGTCATGCGTGAGGCAAAGACCGCGCGCGCCGCGCTTGATGCCAACAATGATGCCATGGCGGCCGTGATCGCGGCGATGAAATCGGCCGGAATTGCCGATCGCGACCTGCAGACAGCCGGCATCCAGATCAATCCGCGCTACAATTACACCAACAAGGCGGACGGCAGCCAGGAAGCCGAGCTCGTTGCCTACCAGGTGACGAACACGCTGTCGGTGCGCGTGCGCAACGTCGACAAGACCGGCGACATCCTCGACAAAGCGGTGTCGCTCGGGGTCAACCAGGGCGGCGGCATCGCCTTCACCAATGATGATCCGAAGGCCACCATCACCGAGGCGCGCAAGAAGGCGGTTGCCGACGCGCTCGCCAAGGCCAAGACGCTCGCCGCGGCCGCCGGCGTCAACCTTGGCAAGGTGATCGAGATCACCGACCAGAACGTCGCGCCGGCGCCGATGCCGCTGAACGCCAAGGCTTTCGATGCCGCCCGCGCCGCCGTGCCGGTGCAGGCCGGCGAGAATTCCTACACCGTCCAGGTGACCGTCACGTTCGAGCTGAAATAGCTTGCCCGCCGCTTTGGTAATCCGACAAAAACAAAACCCCGGAGGACCGATCCTCCGGGGTTTATCTGAGCCGCGCTTCAGCACTGGCCGAAGGGGCTCCGCTACTCACAGGTGACGTCGGCGAGAGTCATCCTGCTCCCGACCTCGCAGAAGGTCAGCTGGTCCTGCAGAGGATCATGCCCAACCGGTCCTCGCAGGCTCCAGAAAAGCCTCAGCGATAGATGATCGGGCAGCCACGCTCGTTGGCGAAGACCACCACCACGCGGTCGCCATACTGACGGCCGGCCACCTTCACCGTTCGCCGGCTGATGTCGACGATGCGGACGCGGTGCAGGCCCATACGCTCGGCCTTGTCGAGCGCGCGGTCCGGCGAGCAGCCGCGGCGGCGCCAGTCGCGATCGCGGCGGTAATAGCCATCATCGCCGGTGTAGACGCCGAAGCGCGGATCGTGATTGTTGCCGAAGCCGAGATAGAGGCTGTCCGCATGCGCCGCCGGGATGGCGCCGAGCGTGCCAAGCCCGACAAGGGCCGAAAGGGCTGCCGTCTTGATCTGGTTGAACATTGTCTCTCTCCTTGTTGTGGGCCTCTCGCCCTTGAACGGATGATTGGCGAACCAATGATTACAAAATGCCTTTTTGTGTCTGAACTTTGTACGAACCGGCCGTTCATGTCCGGTTCATGTGGAAGAAAGGCAAAACCCCTCACCCGAATGCACTTCCAAATCTGACGCGGGGAACGCGTCACCGCGGCCCCAGTTCCTCGAGTTTCAGATGCGAACCCGCCAGGCTTCGTCATCAAGATGCGAACCCGTCAGGGTTCGTCATCGTCATCAAGATGCGGACCCGTCAGGGTTCCTCATCAAGATGCGGGATCCGTCAGGGTTCGTCATCAAGCACATAATCAAAATAGTCGTCCGGTTCGGCGAGATCCGTTTCCTTGGCCTTCACCCGGCCGCGGATCGAGATCCCGGCCTCATGCACAGTCTCCGCGCTTCCCGAAACCAGCTTGTGCCACCAATAGAGGTCGTGTCCCTCGGCGATGAGCCGGTAGGCGCATGTCTTGGGCAGCCAGGTGATGGTGCGCACATTCTGCGGTGTCAGCCCGACGCAATCGGGCACACGCGCCAGCCGGTTGGCATAATCCGAACAAAGGCATTTTTCGGCGTCGAACAGTCGGCAGCCGACGCTCGTCCAATAGATTTCGCCGGTATCCTCGTCCTCGAGCTTGGACAGGCAGCATTTGCCGCAGCCGTCACAGAGTGATTCCCATTCGGCCGGCGTCATGGCCTCGAGCGTCTTGGTTTTCCAAAATGGCGCATTCATGCGGCTGGATTTGGCCCTCCGGGACCTGTCGGTCAAGCACTGCTGTCACAGTGACCCAGTATCAACATTAGAAAAACACGAAATTGCCTTCAAAAGGCCGGCCGGGCATCCTTGGCTGACAACAATGCCCGGCGGAACCAATTGATGCTGTTGACAGTTTGGGCAGGGATGGGACCCCAGTAGGAGAAAATCGATATGAAACGCCAACCACGGATTCTGGCAGGTACGGCAATCGGCCTGCTAATGGCATCCGCGCCGTTGGGCGCGTATCCGCTGCAGGCCGATCTCGGCCCTTCGCGGGGGACGCCGTTTATCCTAGCGCAGTCGAACTGCGCCGAAGGCCAATCGGCTGAGGAATGTGCGCAAGGCCAGCAGGGGCAAGCCGAGCAGCCGAGGAAAAAGAAGCGCGAGCAGCAGACGGAATCGGCGCCGGCCGAACAGTCCGCCGAGCCCGAGCAGAAGCCGCGCCGGAAGCGGCAGGACCAGCAGCAGTCCGGCCAGGCGGAAGAGGCGGCCCCGGCGGAGCAACAGCTCAAACCGCGCAAGAAACGCGATCAACAGCAGCAGATCGAGGCAGCCCCTGCCGATCAGGGCGGACAGGCTGCGACCGACGAGCAGCAGCCGCGCAAGAAGAAGCGCCAGCAGCAGACCGAAACCGCACCGGCCGAGCAGCCGGCCGAACAGGCCGCGCCGGCGAGCGACGAACAGCAGCCGCGCAGGAAGAAGCGCCAGCAGCAGCAAACCGAAACGGCGCCGGCAGAGCAGCCCGCCGAACAGGCGGCGCCGGCGAGCGACGAACAGCAGCCGCTCAGGAAGAAGCGCCAGCAGCAGCAAACCGAAACCGCACCGGCCGAGCAGCCTGCCGAACAGGCGGCGCCCGCCAACGACAACACGCCGCAGGACAAGCTGCGCAGGAAGAAGCGGGATCAGCAGCAAACCGAGACCGCACCGGCCGAGCAGGCGCCGAAGACCGAAGCTCCTGCCGGCGAGGCACAGCAGGCCGAGCCGCAGCAGAACAATCAGCAAGCAGCACCGGCCGAAGGCGAACAGCCTCTGGACAAGACCAAGCGTAGAAAGACGGTCGGCGAGCAGCCCGGCACCGGTCAGGCGGTGACGGGAGAGCAACCTTCGACCAAGCAGCCCTCCAGCGAAGGCCAGGCAACCACCCAGCCCGCTACCGGTGAGCAGCCGGCTGAAGGCGGCGCGAACGCCGGCGCTGCCGCACAGGGCGAGACCCCTGCCAACGCGAACGAGGCTCCCATCCTCGACAGCCAGAAGGATGTCGTTCGCAAGCGCAAGGGCCGCCAGCCGGCCGGCCAGAACGAGAATGGCCAGGCCGGTGTCGAGCAAGGCGGCAACCAGGCTGGACAGCAGGGCGGCAATCAGGCCGAGCAGCGGCCTGCCGCGATCGATCAGGGGCCGCCGCCCACCGACGACAAGGCGGCCCAGCAGGCGATCAAGCCTGAGAAGCTTGTTCCGGTCACCGAGGAAAAGGGCAAGCGGATCGAGCTTACGCCCGAGCAGGTGGTCCGCGAGCGCCGCCGGCCCCAGGGCGCGGATGTGGTGAAGCAGTTCGGCGACCGCGTGATCCTCCAGTTCAACAACCAGACTTTCGTGGAAAGCAACGAGGCTCCTCGCATCACCCGTGGCGCCAGGGACGTCTATTACGAGGATCTGCCGCGCGGCCGCACCCGCGAGACCGTGGAGCGCGAGAATGGCGTCAAGATCGTCACCATCCGCAACCGCAATGGCGACATTGTCCAGCGTTCGCGCATCACGCCTGACGGGCGCGAATATGTGCTGAGCTATGTCGACGAGCGCTATTACCAGGATGTCGACGACTGGCGCGATCCAGGCGACGACCTGCCGCCGATGCGTCTCGACATATCGCGTCGGGACTACATCCTGGATTCGGAAGAAGTCGAGGATCCGGACGAGTATTACACCTTCCTCGAGCAGCCGCCGGTGGAGAGGGTGCAGCGTCTCTACTCGATCGACGAGGTCAAGCGCTCGGCCCGCGTGCGCGACATCGCCCGGCGTATCGACCTCGACACGCTCAACTTCGATTTCGGCTCGGCGACTCTTTCCGACACCGAAGTGCAGAAGCTCGAAGGCGTGGCCACCGCCATGGACAAACTTCTCAAGAAGAACCCGGCCGAGACCTTCCTGATCGAGGGCCACACCGACGCCGTCGGTACGCCTGACGCGAACCTCGCACTGTCGGATCGGCGTGCCGAGGCGGTCGCCGAAGCGTTGACCAACGCTTTCGGCGTCCCGGCCGAGAACCTCACGACACAGGGCTATGGCGAGGAATATCTCAAGGTGAATACGTCTAGCCCGAACCGCGAGAACCGTCGTGTCGCCATCCGCCGCATCACCTCGCTGGTGGCGCCTGTGGCGAGCAACCAGCAATGACTTCAAGATCCTGAGCCGATTTTCGGAATCAGCGCGACAAGGTTGGGCCCGTCCGGATCCGGACGGGCCCTTTCTCTTGAAATTCAAGAAGAATTGTCCCGCTCATCCCGCCGTGCTCATTGAATCGCCGCATTGCGGCACCCAGATTCCAGTCAGGGCGTTCCCTGCCCTGTCCCGACTCCAGCGGGACACATGAGCCCCGCCGGCGCCCCTCTCCGGCGGGGCTTTATCTTGAAAATAAGTCCACCTGCCGGAAATACGGCGGAACCCCACAGAGCAATTCTAGGAGAATGCGCAGCGGTTTTCGGAATTGCGTAGATCAGGGCGAAACCGCCCCGGAACAGCTCAGGAAGCGTCTCGAACTCGCGTCGAATCCGTCGAAAGGCAGGAAGGGCGCCGCGGAATGAGGCGGCCGCGGGCTGTCAGTAGATCCTTCTGACCTTCGTCGGCGAGTTGGCGAACACCTCGTCAGGCACGAAGAAATCGCCGGCAAGCTGATCCGCCGCGCCTGGCGCATAGGCCGAAAAGTCCGTGACGCCCTCTGCCCGCAGCACCTCTTCGTCGATGTAGAAATTGCCGGTCGCCTCGCGCGCCGGCCGCAGAAAGATCGCGCGCGCGGCATCGGCCATGATGTCGGGCGAGCGGCTCATCGCAGCCACCGTGGCGCCACCCAGGAGATTGCGCACGGCGGCCGTGTCGATGGTCGAGATCGGCCATAGCGAATTGACGGCGATGCCGTCTTTGGCGAACTCGGCGCTCATGCCGAGCGTGCACATGGACATGCCGAACTTGGCCATCGTGTAGGCGACGTGGTTCTTGAACCACTTGGCCTTCATGTCGAGCGGCGGCGCCAGATTCAGGATGTGAGGATTCTTTGCCAACTTCAGGTGTGGAATGCACATTTTGGACACCAGGAACGTGCCGCGCGTGTTGATCTGGTGCATCAGATCGTAGCGCCTCATGTCGGTCTCCAGCGTGCCGGTAAGCTGGATGGCGCTGGCATTGTTGACGCAGATGTCGATGCCGCCGAACCGCTCGACGGTCTTTGCCACCGCCTCGCCGACCTGAGCCTCGTCGCGGATGTCGCAAAGCACCGGCAGCGCCTTGCCGCCGGCCTGCTCGATCTCTTCGGCCGCGCTGTAGATCGTGCCCGGCAGCTTCGGATGCGGCTCGGCGGTTTTGGCCGCAATCGTTATATTGGCGCCGTCGCGCGCCGCGCGCAGCGCGATCGCCAACCCAATCCCGCGCGATCCGCCCGAGATGAACAGCGTCTTTCCCTTGAGCGACATGTCTCGGCTCCCTCTGCAACAGGGAGGCAACTTGCGCGGCGGGCAGCCGTGGCGCAAGGCCAAAGGCACCGGACCGAGGTTACGCAGCGTCGTGCTGAAAGGGTCTAGACCAGCACCAGCCCTTGCCGCATCGCGATGGCGATCGCATCGGTGCGGTTGGCGGCGCCGAGCTTGATCAGGATCGCGGCGACGTGGAATTTCGCCGTGTGGACGGAGATGTTGAGCCGACGGGCGATCACCTTATTGGGCGCGCCTTCCGCCAGCAGTGCGAGCACTTCAGCCTCGCGCGGCGACAACGCCGCGCGGGGCTGGTTGTCGTCGGGCGTCTCGTCCTCGGACACCCCCGCGTGGAACTCGCCATGTGCACCAAGATCTGACGGTCCTGCCCGGCCGATGCGATAGCCGGTCGCCGCCAAGCGCAAGGCGGCGGCAATCAGCAGGCCGTCGGCGGACGCCGGCAGCGTCGCAAACACATTGCCGCCCGCCCTTTCATGGCCGGCGCGGCGCGACAGCAGCACACATGGCGTTGCCGGGCTCACGGCCCGGCTTTCCGAAGCAGCCTCATCGACCAAGGCGACATCCGCCGTTTGACCCATGCCGCTCCCGGCGAGGATCGGCAGCAGGTCCTCGCTCGCCGCAAGCGCATCGACCAGTTGCTCGGCTCGCGCCGCGTCGCCGAGCGCGATCAGCACCGTCAGCCGGTTGCTTGCCGGCTCCAGTCGAGCAATCGTTTGTATCGCGCTGCTTGCCATCGGCCCTCTCAGCTCAACGGCTTTTCGCCGATGGTGATCGAAACATCGCGCTCAGCGCCGCCACTCAAGATACCGAGCGTCACGGTGGTGCCGGCGCTGTCCGGCCCGAGCTTGCGGATAAGCTCGCGCGGCCCATGCACGGCCTCGCCATTCCAGGTGACGATGATGTCGCCGACATGCAGGCCGGCGGCTTTCGCCGGGCCGCTGTCGTCGAGGCTCATCACCATGGCGCCGTGGGTGTCGCTGTTGCGGATCGGGTGCAGCCCGGCACCGAGATAGCCGCGCGCGACATGTCCCTTCTGGCGCAGCGTCGCGACCGCCCGCTCGATCGTCTCGTAAGGCATGACCAGCGCCCGCCGGCGCGGCCCGAACAAGAGCATGCCGATCAGGCCGCCCTTGGCATCGAGCACCGGACCGCCCTCGAAGCGGCCGCCGGTGTTGATGGCCAGATTGATGCGGCGGTCGATCGCGCCGCCGCGCATCGAGCGCCAGGCGGACCCGACCTCGCCGACCGTGCCAAAGACCGCAAGTGCTGCCCCTTCGCTACTGCCGACGGCGATCGCCACATTGCCGGGGCGCACGGCAGCGGCCTCAGCCAGTTGCGGCAGACCGGCGGCGGCGGAAGCCGGCTTCAGCAGGGCAACGCCCGTCGAAGGGTCGCGGCCGGCAAGCTCGGCTTTCACAGTTTCGCCCGAGGCCAGCGTCAGCTCGATCTCCTCTCCGGCTTCGACCGCTTCCTCCGCGGTAACAAAGAAGCCGTCGCGCCAGTGGAAGGCGCTGGCGGTGCGGTGGTGATGCGTAGCGAAGCTTGCCAGCGCCGGCGCGGCGGCCGCCGCGACATCGGCAACGGCATCGGAAAAGGCACTGAGGTTGAAGTTGCTCATATCGATGATCTCCTGGGTTCTGTGACCCAGATATCGCTCCATGGCGCTGCCGCGGATACTCGCCTGACGGCTAGTCGAGTGCCTGACTGGCCATGTGGTCAGGTCGCGGCAATTGCTGCCGCTCCGCACATATAGGCATCGTTTGCGCCAGATCACACGGGAGCCCACCCATGGCCTTCGCCGCCGAAAAACTCCAATCCGATGACGCCTTGCTCGACGCCTACTCGGCGACGGTCGCCGACGCCGTCGATCGAATCGGACCGGCCGTCTGCCGCATCGAGCGCATTGGTGCCGGCGGCCATGGCTCGGGCTTCGTGATCGCTCAGGACGGGCTGGTCGTCACCAATTTCCACGTCGTCGGCGACGCCCGCGACGTTCGGGTCACGATGCCGGATGGCGCTTCGCGCGAGGGGCGCGTGCTTGGCCGCGACCCCGACACCGACATCGCGCTGGTGCGCGCCGACGGCAGCTTTGCCGACGTCGCCCCGCTCGGCGATTCCAAGCGCCTCAGGCGCGGCCAGATCGCGATCGCCATCGGCAATCCGCTCGGCTTCGAATGGACCGTCACCGCCGGCGTCGTCTCGGCGCTCGGCCGCTCGATGCGCGCCTCGACCGGCAGGCTGATCGACGACGTCATTCAGACCGATGCCGCGCTCAACCCCGGCAATTCCGGCGGACCGCTGGTGTCGTCGGCCGGCGAAGTCATCGGCGTCAACACCGCCATGATCCACGGCGCGCAAGGCATTGCCTTCGCGGTCGCCTCCAACACCGCCAATTTCGTCATTTCCGAGATCATCCGCTTCGGCCGCGTGCGCCGCGCCTTCATCGGCGTCTCTGCCGATACGACCAACCTGCCGCGCCGTGCCGCACTTCTCTCGCAGGTCACGACCAACACGGCCGTGCGCCTGCGCAGTGTCGAGAAGAACGGCCCCGCCGCGAGGGCTGGCCTGAAGGAAGGCGACATCATCGCCGCTATCGACGGCCGACCGGTCACCGGCGTCGATGATCTCGTGCGTATGCTCGACGCCGAACGTATCGGTCGCGAGACGCTCTGCACCGTCGTGCGCCCCACCGGCGTCAGCCAGGTCGCCGTGACGCCGGTGGCGCGGACGAACTGAGACCCGCTGTTCGGCCTAGCTCCCGGCCGCGCCATTGGCGTATTGCGCCAGGAATTCTTCGCTCGGCGCAATAGGCTTGATCACGTCGATCAGTACGCCGTTGGGATCCTTGGTGATGAAATGGCGCTGGCCGAAGGGCTCGTCGCGCAAGCTGCGCAGGATCGGCAGGCCTGCGGCGACGATGCGCTCATAGACGGCGTCGGGATCGCGGACCTCGAAATTGATCAGCAGGCCGGACGTGCGTCCCCGGCCCTCCTCAGGGATTGTCTCATGGTCCCCGTCGACGATGCCGAGATTGACGCGGCGATCCTCGGACGACTGCAGATGGACGTACCAGTCGCTGTCGAACAGCGCCTTGAAGCGGAAATGCTCGACATAAAAGGCGGCCGTGGCGGCGACGTCGCTGGTCATCAGCACCGGATAATAGCTGGTCGTCTTCATCTTTCTTTCTCCTGCCATCCGACATACAGTCTGTATGTAAATGCAAATAACATACAGGCTGTATGTATGCAACAAGAGTCTGGACGCCGCTCCAACCGCGACCGCACCGAGGCGACGCGCGCCGATCTGATCCGCGCGGCGCGCAAACTGTTTACGGAAAAATCCTATGCGGAGACGGGCACGCCGGAGATCGTGGCCGCCGCCGGCGTGACGCGTGGGGCGCTCTATCATCATTTTGCCGACAAGCAGGCGTTGTTCGCCGCGGTCGTCGATCAGGAGGCAGCGACCGTCGCAGCGGAGATCGACCGCGCCTCCCCCGCCTCGCTCTCGGCCCGCGATGCCTTGATCGCCGGCTCCGACGCCTATCTCGCGGCGATGCGCGCGCCCGGCCGCACTCGGCTTTTGCTGCTCGATGGACCGGCCGTGCTTGGCCGCGCGGCGATGGACGAGATCGACAACCGCCACGGCAACCGCTCGCTGCGCGAAGGCCTGGTCGGAGCCATGCGCGCGCGCTCGATGGTCAAGCTGCCGGCCGAGGCGCTGACCGCCCTGCTGGCCGCCGCCTTCGATCGTGCGGCTTTGGCCATCGAGGCCGGCGCATCGGCCGAGGATTATCGCGCCGTGCTGATCGCGCTCATGGACGGCTTGTCTCCGGCTCCTCCTCCGTCCAAACGCCCGGCTCCAGCTCGTTGAAGCAGCCGAGCTGCCGCTTGAACTCGTCGATGAGCCACGAAGCCGCCGGCTTGGGGCTGCGGTCGTTGCGGTGCATCGCGTACATCGGCGCACGCACCTCGCGATAAGGCTCGAGATCGAGCTCGACCAGCCGCCCGCTGGCGATGTCGTCGGCAATCAGCCAGCGCGGCAGCCCGCCCCAGCCGAGACCCTCACGCATCAGGGCGTGCTTGGTGCGCACATCGGTCAGCCGCCAGGTGCGATAGGCAAACACGCCATAGTCGCGGCCCCGCGTCCGCTCCGACTGGTCGGAGACGACAAGCTGGATGTGGTCGCGCAGATCTTCGATCGCAATTGGCTTCGGCAGTTTCGCCAGCGGGTGGTCGGGTGCGGCAGCCGGCACCAGCGAGATGAAGCCGATGCGCAGCAGATTGACGTCCGCATCGCCTTGCAGGCCGCCAAAGCCGAGGTCCGACTGGCCGTTGACGACCTGATCGACGATCAGGCCGAGCGAACCGATATAGAGGCGCAGCATCACCGCCGGGAACTGGGCCTCGAAAGCCTTGAGCACCCGCACGAGCGCCGGCGAAGGCAGCGCCACGTCGACCGACAGGCTCACTTCCGCCTCCAGCCCTTGCCTATAGCCGTCGGCGCGCGAGCGGATGCGCTGCAGCACGCCGATCATGCGCCGCGCGTCCTCCAGCATGGCCTTTCCGACATCGGTCAGTTGGGGCTCGCGCAGGCCTTCGCGCTCGAACAGTTTCAGGCCCAGTTGCGCTTCCAGGTTCGCGATGCCGTAGCTCACCACCGACTGCGCCCTGTTTAGCTTGCGCCCCGCGGCCGAGAAGCTGCCGGTGTCGGCCACCGCCACCAGGATCTGCAATTGGTCGAGCGTCGGATTTGGCTGCATGATCAATCCACATTCCCGATGGATACTATGCAAATAATACCAGTTTTCCGGATAGAGCGGCAACCCCATATTGGACGGGAAAGTCAATCCAACCCAAAAGGGGACACCGCCATGTCCATACTGCTTGTTACCTCCAGCCCGCGCGGCGCCGCCTCGCACTCGACCCGCGTCGCCACCGATCTTGCTCAGAAGCTGGTCGCCGCCGATCCGTCCAACACACTTGTCGTGCGCGACTTGGTCGCCGATCCGCTGCCGCATATCGATCCTGACTATGCCACCGGCATCTACACCCCGGCCGAGGCACGCAGCCCGCGTCAGGCCGAGGTGGTCGGCGTATCCGATGCGGTGCTCGACGAGCTGTTCGCGGCTGACACGATTATCCTCGCCACCGGTTTCATCAACTTCAACATTTCCTCGACGTTGAAGTCGTGGATCGACCACGTCGCACGCTCGGGCAGGACTTTTGCTTATGGTGAGAATGGCCCGAAGGGCTTGGTCGCCGGCAAGAAGGTCTATATCGTGCTTGCTTCGGGCGGCATCTATTCCGAGGGTGCCGCGGTGCAGATGGATCACGCCATCCCCTACCTGCGCGGCGTGCTTGCCTTCCTGGGCATGACGGACGTCGAAGTGATCCGCGTCGAAGGCGTCGGCATGGGCGCCGACGCGGTTACCGCCGCGCTTGCCAAGGCGACCGCCAAGGTGGATGCGATCGCTGCCGCGGCTGCTAACGCGGACGGGATCGCCGTGGCCGCGTAATCATTGCCCTGAGAATGAAGATACCCTGAGAATGACAAGGCGGGCGCCGATTGGCGCCTGCCTTTCTTGCATGTTCGTCAAGCCGTCCCGATCTGGAACGACTGTTTCTTCCCGCTGGTGCTGATCACCTTCGACAATTTGAGGAAACTGCCCCAGGGCCTGACGGTGTTCGTCGGATTCACCGCCGGCTAGCTGTTCACCGGGCTGACACTGGCGGCGCTGCCGAGTACCCTGTTCTATGTCGTGCCGTCGAAGCGGTTCATTGCCGGCATCACCCAAGCGGTCGAACAGGACGCGGTCGAACAGGGCGCGGCCGAATAGCGAAGAGATCAGATCAGGGCATCAAAAAGTGGCAAGCCAGAACAAGATCATCATCACCTGCGCGGTCACAGGCTCGATCCACACGCCGTCAATGTCGCCGCACTTGCCGGTGACGGCCGAGGAGATCGCGACCGCCGCTATCGAGGCGGCCGAGGCGGGTGCCGCGATCGTCCACCTTCATGCCCGCAATCCGGTCGACGGACGCCCCGACCAGTCGACCGAGGCGTTCGCCCCTTTCCTGCAGGTCATCAAGCAGCGCTCCAACTGCGTCGTCAACATCACCACCGGTGGTGCGGCGACGATGAGCGTGGAGGAACGCGTCAGGCCCGCGAAAGTCTTCGCGCCCGAGGTCGCCTCGCTCAACATGGGCTCGATGAACTTCGCGCTGTTTCCGATGCTGGAGCGCTTCAAGACGTTCGAGCATGAGTGGGAGCGGCCCTATCTCGAATCGTCGCGCGACCGGATCTTCCGCAACACTTTCGGCGATATCGAGCACATATTGCGCACCTGCGCCGACAACGGCACGCGCTTCGAGATCGAGTGCTACGACATCGGCCATCTCTATACCCTGGCGCATTTCGTCGAGCGCGGGCTGGTGAAGGCACCGTTCTTCGTCCAGAGCGTGTTCGGCATCCTCGGCGGAATCGGCACGCATCCGGAGGACGTCGCCCATATGAAGCGCACGGCCGATCGGCTGTTCGGCAACGAATATCACTGGTCGGTGCTGGGCGCCGGCCGCCACCAACTGCCGATCGCCACGCAGGCGATCGCGCTGGGCGGCAATGTGCGGGTTGGCCTGGAGGACTCGTTATGGATCGGCAAGGGCAAGCTTGCCCGCTCGAGCGCCGAACAAGTAACGAAGGTCCGCCAGATCATCGAGGGCTTCGGCGCCTCGATCGCCACGCCCGACGAGGCGCGGCACATCCTGCAGCTGAAGGGCGGCGACAAAGTCGCGTTCTGATCCCGACAAAAACGGACCCCGCGGCAACGCCTATCCGAACATCCGCTCGCCCTGCTCGTCGACGAGCTGGATGCCCTTCTTGATCGAGATGTCGACCGCATCGTCCAGCCCGGCGAAACGGTCGGCGCGGATGAAGCGGTGCTCCTTCATCACGCCGTCCACTTCCTTGGAGACGATGCCGCAGGTCTGGTACTGGCCGTCCGCCTTGTAGGGCGTGGCGCTGATCAGGAATCCCTTGTGCTCGACCTGCTTTGCCGGCTTCGCGGCTCCGGTGTCCGTCGCCTCACCACCGCCGCCGCCGAAAAGACGTTTCAGAAAAGACATAGCGCATCCTCCAACGGCAAATCGTCCTGCATCACATAGCGTGCCGCAGGACGATTTTCACTACAGCATGATCCCGAAAACTGTGCAGCGGTTTCGGGAAGAGCATGCTCACAAAGATAAACGGGATGACTTTTGGAAGTCATCCCGCTTTGACGGTCATTGGTCGAGCCAGCAATAGCTCCTTCAGTGCCGGGGCGGCTCATCGACGTGAGAGGGCCTCGAGCGCTGCGGCGGCGTCTTCCAGAATGCTGATCGCCTCGGCCTGCTTGTCCTCCGGCGCATCGACAATATCGCTGAGTGCGGCGCGTAGGCGGTGGCGCAGTGCGCGGAACCGGTCGCGCTTTTCGTGACGGCCACGCCGGCCGCCGTCCTCGCCCTCGTCGTTCCAGCCGAACCAGTCGCGCGCCTTGGCCATCTTGCGGCCGAACCGCTCGAGATGGTCGAGCACGTGATCGATCATCTCGCGATTTTGCTCGAGATGCGCCCTGCCCGCCTCGGTAATCGAGAACACCTTCTTGTTGCCTTCGCTTGACGAGACGGCATAGCCGGCCTCTTCGAGAAAGGTCAGCGTCGGATAGACCACGCCCGGGCTAGGGCTGTAGATGCCGCTGGTGCGTTCCTCCAGCGCCTTGATGATGTCGTAGCCGTGCCGCGGCGCCTCCGCCAGAAGCGACAGCGTGATCAGCTTGAGATCGCCATCGGCTAGCATGCGGCCGGCGCGGAACATGTCGCCCGGACCGCCGCGGCCGCCGCCGCGCATGCCCTGCCCGAAGGGACCAAAGCCGCCGCCGCGACCGCCGAAACGACCGGCCATGTGCATGAACATGCGCTGACCGAAATGGTTGTACCCGAAGGGACTATGCTTGTGCATGGATCGCTCCTTGAGTTCTATCTTACGATATATCTTAAGTAGGCGGCGGCTCGAGTCAAGTCAAGATATATCTTACGATGTATCTTGGTTCACGCCAAGCGAACTCGCCAGGCGGTCGAAATGCGACGCCACGCCCTGCGAAAACCGGCTACCAGCGGCCTTTGCGGCGGTTCCAGGCGTAGAGAAGATCGGCCAAGCGATCATAGACAAAGCGCGTCAGCCGCAGCACGGCCGGATTGCCGAACAGGGTGGCCAGCCATCCCTCGCCAGGCGTGAGCCGCCAGACGGCGATCGCCACATCGGCACCGACCAGCAGCTTGCCCTCGGCATCGGTCGCATGCAGCCGCCGGCGGACATCCTCGAGCGAAGCGCCGAAGGCTGAAAGCGCTTGCGGTTCGAAATTGATGTCGCGGAATTCGACGCGGCCGGACTTGACCGCTTCAATCAGCCGCCGTTTCTGGCGGTTGATGCCGGCATCACAAACCGGGCAGCGTGTGTTGTACCAGACAGTCAGCAACGGTTCAGGCATCGCGCGACTATCGGCGACCGAGCGCGGCACCGCAACAGCATCGAGCCGGGCTGTTTCCGGCGCTCTACCCCAGCGAACTGATGATCTCGCGGTAGGCGAATTCCGGAAACGCCTTCATCGTCCGCGTCCTGACATTGCCGCCCGACGACAACATCAGCGCGAAGCGGGCAAGCACGGCATCGTCCGGCGCTTCGACAATGGCGACCATGTCGCATTCGCCCATCGTCAGATAGAATGCCTTGAAAGATCCGCCCATTTCACCGAGCAGCTTCTTGGCGGCATCGAGCCGCTTCGGCGACTCCCGCACGTTCTTGGCGCCCAATTCGGTCCAGTTGATAAGCACGATGTAGGTTGTCATGGCACACCTCCCACCGGGAGCCACGGAGCGCGACGCCTGACAGTTGCGACCGGCGTCCGGGGCGGGCATCCGGCTTGTCGCCCACAAAATGCATCCGACCCTGAAATTATCCTCCTGTTGAGCAAGCCCGGCAAGGCGGCATAACAAATGACAGGAAATGAAAAAGGACGCCGAGGCGCCCTTTTTCGTATGTTGCGTTTCCGCTCAGCTGTCCAGGAAGCTTCTCAGCTTCCGCGAGCGGCTCGGATGCTTGAGCTTGCGCAGCGCCTTGGCCTCGATCTGACGGATACGCTCGCGGGTGACCGAGAACTGCTGGCCGACCTCTTCCAGCGTGTGGTCGGTGTTCATTCCGATGCCGAAGCGCATCCGCAGAACACGCTCCTCGCGCGGGGTGAGCGAAGCCAGCACGCGCGTGGTCGTCTCGCGCAGATTGGCTTGGATCGCCGCGTCGATCGGCAGGATCGCCATCTTGTCCTCGATGAAGTCGCCGAGATGCGAATCCTCCTCGTCGCCGACCGGCGTTTCGAGCGAGATCGGCTCCTTGGCGATCTTCAGCACCTTGCGCACTTTCTCGAGCGGCATTGCGAGCTTCTCTGCCAGCTCTTCCGGCGTCGGCTCGCGGCCGATCTCATGCAGCATCTGGCGCGAGGTACGGACGATCTTGTTGATCGTCTCGATCATGTGCACCGGAATGCGGATGGTGCGCGCCTGATCGGCGATCGAGCGGGTGATCGCCTGCCGGATCCACCATGTCGCGTAGGTCGAGAACTTGTAGCCGCGGCGGTACTCGAATTTGTCGACCGCCTTCATCAGGCCGATATTGCCTTCCTGGATCAGGTCCAGGAACTGCAGGCCGCGATTGGTATACTTCTTGGCGATGGAGATGACGAGCCGAAGGTTCGCTTCCACCATTTCCTTCTTGGCGATCGCGGCCTCGCGCTCGCCCTTCTGCACCTGGTTGACGATCCTGCGGAATTCCAGAATCGAGATCGCCGTCTCGGTGGCGAGGTTCTGGATCTCGGCGCGCAGCTCCTTGATCGCGTCCTTCTCGTTCTTGGTGAATTCCTTCCAGCCGCGCGACGTGAGATTCGCGATCGAGCGGGTCCAGTTCGGATCGAGCTCCGAGCCCTGATACTCCTTGAGGAACTCCTCGCGGCGCACTCCGTAGCTTTCGGCGAGCCGAAGCAGCTTGCCCTCGTTCTGCACCAGGCGTTTGTTGATGTCGTAGAGCTGCTCGACCAGCGCTTCGATGCGCGCGGTGTTGAGCGACAGCGACTTCACCGCCTTGATGAGCTGCTCCTTCAGCTCCTTCAGCCGGCGATCCTGGCTGGGCGAAAGCGTGCCGGCAGCCGCCAGCCGGTTCTCGACCTGTTGGTCCTGCAGTTTGCGAAGCTTCTTGTAAGTGTCGGCGATGACGTCGAGCGTCTCCATCACCTGCGGGCGCAGTTCCGCTTCCATCGCGGCAAGCGACAGGCTCGCCTCGTCCTCGTCGTCTTCCTCTTCTTCCAGCCCGCGCGTGTCGCCGCCGACATTGGTGATGTCGTCTTCTTCCTCGCGCGCCGCCGCGCGGCCGCGCGGCTTCTCCTCGGCCTTGGGCGCTTCCTCGACGCGTTCGACGACCGGCGCCTGCTTGGCCTCGGGGCCGGCATAGGTCGCCTCGAGGTCGATGATCTCGCGCAGCAGGATCTTCGATTCGTTGAGCTCGTCGCGCCAGATGATGATCGCCTGGAAGGTGAGCGGGCTCTCGCATAGGCCCGCGATCATCGTCTCGCGGCCGGCCTCGATGCGCTTGGCGATCGCGATTTCGCCCTCGCGCGACAGGAGCTCGACCGAGCCCATCTCGCGCAGATACATGCGCACCGGATCGTCGGTGCGGTCGGTCGGCTCTTTCTTGGTGGTCGTGGTGGCAACGGCGGTGCCGGTCTGCTCGGCAAGCTCGTTGGCGTCTTCCTCGGAGTCGGCGCCCGCGTCGCCGCCTTCCGCCTCCTCGCCCTGCTCGTCGTCCTCTACGACGTTGATGCCCATGTCGGACAGCATGGCCATCGTGTCCTCGATCTGCTCGGATGTCACTTCCTCCGAGGGCAGCACCGAGTTCAGTTCGTCCATGGTCACATAGCCGCGCTTCTTGGCGGCCTTGATCATCTTCTTGACAGCATCATCGGAAAGGTCGAGCAGCGGGCCATCTGTGGCGCCTTCACGTTCGGTCTCGACCTCTTCCTTTTCCTTTGTCGCCATTCTTTGTCGTCTCCAAGCGGCCGAATATCGAAGCCGCGTAAACTGCCGGACCGGTCAAACCGGATGCGCTCGCCCCAGAACGCTTCTTACCGGGCCAGTGACCGCATCATCTCTTTTGTTTGCTGCCTGTCGTTGCCCCAAAACCGGTTCCACTTTTGGGCGACATGCATTAAGTCCAGATTAACCCTGGTATCTGTGGCAGGCCTTTTGCCTGTCCAGTCGCCAGAACCTTACATCGCTCAAAATTTCCCACCGACGCCGGGCACGGTTAACGTTTCGAATCGTCCTGATTCCGCCAATCTGCCAGAAGGTCAAGCGCCTCTGGCATGATTCGCATGAAAAAAGCGAATCAATTGCCCGACTTAGAGGCGTCGAATCGACGCGCCTTGAGCATTTCCACTTCATTTCGGGCCGACCTGGGCCTAAGCGCGCCCAGCCCTGCCCGACGAAACGCCGAACCCTTCGATCAGCGCTTCCGTTGCCTGTACATCGTTGAATTGCGCTTGAATCTCAACGAGATGCCGAAAATTTTCGTCCGACGGGTCTGCATCGAGCGCCGCCTGCGCCTGTTTCAGCTCCCTATGTAAGGTGCGCGCGCTGCGCTGCAAGTGCAGCGCTTGGTTGAAGGCGTCCCGGGCATCGTCAAGTCCCGCGGTTTCGAGCGCCGGCCACTGCCGCGCCCGCTTGATCAGCGCCACCGCGCGTTCCCAGATGTCGCCGCATCCGGCGCGCTCGATGGTGGCGATGACTGCGTCGCGGTCGTCGGCCGCGTCATGCGCCATCGCGTCGAGGATGGCTGCATGCAGCCGCCTGAGATCCGAATTGGCAAGATCGAGGAATTCGACATGCGCGAAATTCTCGTCGATCAGCGGCGGATGGTTGACCAGCGCCACGATGATCGTCGCCTCGCGTACCGACATGGCCTCGCCCGTGCGCTTGACCAGCGCCGAGCGGCCGAGGCTTTCGGTGATGGCGGTGCGCGCGCCCGCAGCGCTCCGGCCAAACGCCCCGCCAGGCGCCGAACCTCTGCCGCGCTCGCCTGGCCGGCCGTCCTGGCGTCCCCCGTGTAGGCCTTGCCGCGCGCCGCGCTGCGAGCCGAAGAAGCTTAGGACGCGCTCGCGCATCTCCTGCTGATAGTGGTAGCGCAGGCTTTCGTCGCGGATGCGGCCGGTAAGCTCGCGCAGCGTCTTCTCGAGCTCCGCCCGCCGCTCCGGCGTATCGAACACGCCGCCGGCCGTCTCGCGCATCCACAGAAGATCGGCGAGCGGCCGCGCTTCCGAAAGCACCGCGCGGAACGCGTCCGGCCCATCCGCTTTGACCAGATCGTCGGGGTCCTTGCCTTCGGGCAGCAGCGCGAAGCGTGCCGAGCGCCCGGGCTGGATCGCCGGCAGGGCGAGGTCGGCGGCGCGCCAGGCGGCCTTCAGCCCGGCCTGGTCGCCGTCGAAGCAAAGCACCGGCTCGCCGGCCATGCGCCACAAAAGCTCGAGCTGGTTTTCGGTAAGCGCCGTGCCGAGAGGCGCCACGGCATTCTCGAAGCCGGCCTGTGCCAGCGCGATCACGTCCATATAGCCTTCGACGGCGATCACCGTGCCGCCCTTGGCCACCGCTTTGCGGGCGCGGGCGAAATTGTAGAGCACGTTGCCCTTGTGGAAGAGCTCGGTCTCCGGCGAGTTCATGTATTTCGCCAAAGCGTCCGGCGCCAGCGCCCGACCGCCGAAGGCGATGATCCTGCCGCGCGAATCCGGGATCGGGAACATGATGCGGTCGCGGAACCAGTCATAGGAGACCGGGATGTCGTCGCCATGCCGGACCAGTCCGCAGGCTTCGATATCGGCCTTCGGCACCCCCTTGTCGGCGAGGTATTCCTTGAGCGCGTTGCGGCTGTCCGGCGCATAGCCGAGCCGGAAGGACTGCTGCGTCGCCGGCGTCAGACCGCGGTCGCGCAGATAGGCGCGGGCCTTGGCGCCTTCCGGTCCCTGCAGGCGCTCCTGGAAGAAGACCGTCGCCATCTCCATGACGTCGGTCAGGCTGGCGCGTTCCTTCTCGCGCTTTTCTTCTTGGGCGTCGCGCACCGGCACCGGCACGCCGGCCATCTCTGCGATCCTTTCGACCGCTTCGGGAAAGCTCATGCCGTCGAGCTCGGTCAGGAACTTGAAATGATCACCCGAGACCGAACAGCCGAAACAGTGATAGCGCCCCTTCTTGTCCTCGCAGTGGAACGACGGGCTCTTTTCGCCGTGAAACGGGCAGCACGCCCAATAATCGCCGCGCGATGCGTTGGACTTCTTCCTATCCCAGGAAACGCGTTGACCGATCACCGAAGAAATCGGCACGCGGTCGCGTATCTCGTCGAGGAAGGCGGGTGGAAAGCGCATCGGGAAAGGCTCGTTTACCCTCCATATAATCAAGCCGCTTGGGCGCGACGACTCGATAAGCCCGATCGTACCCGCTTTTCACAGACAAAAAGAAGGCGGCCGCGCGGCCGCCTTCCCGTCTTTCGGACCATTCCCCGCTCAGTGCGCGGCGATCGCGCCGAAGATGATACCGGAGACGATGCTGACCAAAAGGTAGTCGTTGCCGACGCGAATCCACTCCTGGCCGGGGCCGGGACGGCGCAGCCCATAACGGTGCCAGTCGCGAACCGCCTGATGGCGCTTCCAGCTGGAATACTTCTGCCCATTGCGCCAATGGCTGCGCTTCACCACGACCTTCTTCTTCACGACGCGCTTCTCGACATGCCGGCCCGGCTTCTGCCAGTCGACCTGTGTGTAGGTCGATTGCGTCTCGCTCGGCTGAACGAGCGGCGCCGCCTGGCCCGAAAAGGCCGAAGCGGTCAGCATCGCGGCGGTCACGGTGGAAAGTATGAGACGCTTCATGGTCAGTGCTCCTTGGTTGTCGATAGGCAGGGAGATATTCCGGCTGGCATGAACCGAAACTGAACACCCTGGTTACAATTCCGTAATGAATTCCGTTGGTTACGCAAGCAGCTTCACCAATTTACAGAAACCGGTTCAAGCCCAGGCTTCGCGTCGACGCGACATTTGCCGCCTGTCCGACCGCGATCTGCAACCAAAGCACCTTCTATCCATTTCCGACACAGGCCGTCGTGTGCCGAATGTCGGCCGAATCGGGTAAAATTTATTATCCGGCTAATGTAAACTGCTTTAGTCTCGACCTTCGAAATGCTTGCGATTCGCACCTTTTTCCGCTTCCTGGCCGCCTCGTTGCGAGGCTCGGCATGAGCGGATCCGTTGTCCTTCTGCACCTTGCCGGCGCAGTGGCGCTGATGCTGTTCGCCACCCGCATGGTAAAAACCGGTGTCGAGCGCGCCTATGGCGATGTGCTGCGTCACAGGCTGCGCGCCACCATGCGCAAGCCGCTGATGGCGGTGCTGGCCGGCTGTGGCCTCGCGATCGCGCTGCAGAGTTCAACCGCCGTCACGCTGCTGGTCGGCTCCTTCGCCGGCGCCGGCATCGTGTCGGGCGCCGCCGGGCAGCTTGCCGTGCGCGGCGCCGAGATCGGCTCGGCCTTGGTCGCGAAGCTTCTTACCTTTGATCTGTCGCTCGTGGTGCCGTTGTGCCTGGTCGCAGGAACCATCATGTTCATGGCCACCGAGCGCCGCGATTGGCGTCAGACCGGCCGCATCCTTGTCGGCATCGGCCTTCTGATCCTGTCGCTGGAGATGATCGGCCAAGCTTCCGAGCCGTTGCGCGACAGCCAGCTCATGCCGGTCATCATCGACTACTTCTCCGGCGATGCGATCAGCTCCTACCTGCTGGCGGCACTGATCACCTGGCTGTTCCAGTCGAGCATCGCGGCGGTCCTGCTCATGGCCACGCTCGCCGGCCGGGGTTTGATCACTCCGGAGCTCGGCGTCGTCCTGATCCTGGGCGTCAATCTCGGTTCCTCGATCATCGCGCCGATGCTCACCCGCTCGGCAGCGGCGGAAGTCCGCATCGTGCCGATCGGCAATCTTCTGATGCGCGGGCTTGGCTCGCTCGTGATGCTGATCCTGTTCATGATTTTCAGACCGCACTTCTCCTTCCTCGGCACGACGGCCTCCGGCCAGATCGTCAACGCCCATATCCTGTTCAACGTGATCATCCTGCTTGCCGGGCTGCCGCTCGCCGGCCTCGTCTATCGCGCTTCGCAGAAGATCGTGGCGCTCGGTACTAAGCCCGAACCGGCGGCAGCGCTCGACGTGGTCGAACTGTCGGCGCTGAACGAGAGCGCGCTCGACACGCCAAGCCAGGCCTTGGCCAACGCCACGCGCGAGGTGGTCCGGGTCTGCGAGACGATCGAGATCATGCTGAAGCGGATCATCGAGCTCTATGAAAGCGCCGACGCCGGCAAGATCAAGGCGCTGGCCGCGCTCGACGACCGGGTCGACCAGAAGCACGCCGCGATCAAGCTCTATCTGGCCAAGGTCACCAAGAACCCCCTGAGCGAGGACGAGGCGCTGCGCTGCCAGGAACTGATCGGCGCCTGCGTTAAGCTGGAGCAGGTCGGCGACATCATCGTGCGCAACATGCTTGTGCATGTCAGGAAGAAGCTGGAGCGCGGGCTGGAATTCACGCCCGAGGGCTGGCGCGAGCTTTGTGCTTTCCATGCCTCGGTTCTGGCCAATGCGCGGCTTGCCTTCAACGTGCTGGTCTCGCGCGACCCGGAAACCGCCCGCCAGTTGGTGCTCGAGAAGGACCTGCTGCGCGAGCGCGAGAAAGAGACCAGCGCCAGCCACTTCGTGCGGCTGCGCGACGGGACCGCGAAAAGCGTCGAGACCAGTTCGATCCATCTCGACACCATCCGCGACCTCAAGCAGATCAATTCGCTGCTCGCCTCCATGGCCTACCCGGTGCTGGAGGAGCGCGGGCTGCTCGGCGGCTCGCGGCTGAAGGCAAGCTAGCATCGACCGACCGGCCCGCACAAAATTAGCCTTTGCTGATCCTCGCCGTCGGCTAGGTGACGGTGAGATTGACAGACGGCTCGGACTGGGCGTCCTCACGGCACGAAGAGGGCCTTGTGCTCGTTTAGGCGGGACCACTGCCCAACCCGGTCAAGAAAACCTAAAGCGGCATCGACAATTTCTGCATTGCCCGCAGCGTCCATCCATGGTTTGAGGCCAGCTCATTCAGGATCGCTGTCCGCGCCATGCTGCCCCTCATTGCCCTGTTCATTGCCGCCTTCGCTTTCGGCACGACTGAGTTCGTCATCGCCGGCGTGCTGCCGGAGGTAGCGCAGGGTCTGAGTGTTTCCGTGCCCACCGCCGGCTATCTCGTCTCCGGCTATGCCTGCGGCATCGCCATTGGTGGTCCGCTCCTGGCGCTCGCAACCAGCAGGGTCTCGCGAAAGTCGCTGCTCATCGCCCTGACCATTGCCTTCACTCTTGGCCAGGCCGCATGCGCGCTGGCGCCCGATTTCACCTCGATGCTTCTCCTGCGCATTGCCACTGCAGTGGCGCATGGCTGCTATTTCGGCGTCGCCATGGTGGTCGCGGTCGGCCTGGTGCGCGAGGACCAGCGCGGCCGGGCGGTCGCGGTCATCCTCTCTGGATTGACCGTCTCCAATGTTATCGGCGTTCCGGCCGGCACCGCGATCGGCGGTCTCTGGGGCTGGCGGGCGACCTTCTGGGTGATGTGCGCGCTGGGCGTCATCGCGATCGTTGCCATGCTTGCGCTGCTGCCCCGCACGGCAGGCGCCGCCAACCGACCCGCCGGCCTCGCGCGCGAGGTGCGCGTGTTGGGGCGTCAGCAGGTCTGGACCTCGCTCATCCTGATGCTGATGTTGATGATCGGCCAGTTCGGCCTCTTCACCTACATCACGCCGACGCTGCTCGAAGTCACCGGCCTCCACGAAAGCCTGATCCCGTTTGTGCTGCTGCTCAACGGCGTCGGCGCGACGATCGGCGTTCTCTTGGGCGGCAAGCTTGCCGACTGGAAGCTGATGCCGTCGCTGATCGCCATGCTTTTCCTGCAGGCGGTAATGCTTGGCGTCATCTATGCGGTCAGTCCCTACCCGGTGCCGATGATCGTCGCGATCGTCATATGGGGCGGCCTCAACTTCGCCATCGGCGCGCCGATCCAGACCCGGATCCTGGCCTGGACGGCAGATGCGTCGAACCTTGCCTCGTCGTTGATTCCCTCGGGCTTCAATGTCGGCATCGCGCTCGCCGCCTCGCTGGGCGCTGCGATGCTCAATGCCGGTCTTGGCTATCGCAGCCTGCCGGTCGCCGGCGCGTTTGCCATGCTGGTGGCCGTGGCGGTCGCGCTTGCCTCGCAGGCTTGGGAATCGCGCACCCGAGCGACGCCGCCGTTGCCGGCTGCGGCGGAATAGAGCCTCGGCGTGGCGCTCTGCCGCCTCAGACGTGAGGACGCAAGGAGCCAGAGCCGCCCGACAGGATCGACACCAAACTGTGAAGCCCCTCCTCCAGCCTTTCGTGGCTGGATGCGGCACCCAACGCCAGCCGCAAGCCATCAGCGGCACTGGGCACGACGGAGAACTCTTCCGCCGGGCTGAGGGCCAATCCGCGACGGCGTGCGATCTCGGCGATATCCGATGAACACAATCGCGCATCCAGCGGATACCAAAGATGCAGGCTTGATTCCGTCGAGGCGAAACCGGCCGGCAGGATCTTGCGCGCGATCGTCTGCCTGGCCTCTGCTTCGGCACGCACCGCGGCGGTGATCTCGCCGGCCAGGCCGCTTCGCACCCACTCGCAGGCGAGCCCCGTCATCAGCGGCGGCGCCATCATGGTGGTGCCCCGGATTGTCGCCGCGATCCGCTCGACGGATTTCACGTCAGGCGCCGCCAGGAACGCCGTGCGCAGAAATGGCGAGATGCATTTCGCCAATGTAGCCACATGGAATGTCCGCTCCGGCGCCAGGCTGAGGAAGGCTGGCGGTGAAGTGGTCTGCAGTGGACTGTAGGGATCGTCCTCGACGATCACCAGGCCAAGCCTGCCCGCCATCCGAACCAGGTCCCGGCGCCGGCCCGCCGGCATGGTGAGCGTGGTCGGATTGTGAAGTGTCGCGTTGAGATAGAGAACGCGGGCGCCGTATCGTCGCGCCGCTTCCTCCAGATAGTCGGGGCGCATGCCGTCATCGTCGCGGCCCGCCCCAGCCAGCTTTCGCCCCGTGGCCTGCGCCAGCTCGATCAGGCCGGGATAGGTCAGCGCGTCCGTGAGGATCGTATCGCCCTCGCGGGTTTGCGACAGAAGGACGGCGGCGAGCAGCGCCTGCGCCCCCGAACCAACAGCAACGCGCTCGACAGGCAACCTGTCGCCGGCTGTGGCAAGCCAAAACGAGCCAGCGGCGCGTTCGGCGGGAGAACCCGGGCCGGGATGGTAGGAAAGCAGTGCTTCGGCGCTGGAACGTTTGAGCAGTCCCTCGATGCCACTCCGGATCAATGCCGGCAGGCTGAGGCCCGAAGGCGCCGGCGGAATGTTCATGCTCAGATCGAGGATCGGCTCTTCCGGCTCGCCGGGGGTGACGAAGGTGCCGCGACCGGTCGTTGCATCGATCAGGTTCCTGCGGCGGGCTTCGGTGAACGCCCGGGTGACCGTGGTCAGATCCACGCCAAGGAAGCGGGCAAGCTCTCGCTGCGGCGGCAGCCTGTCCCCCGGTTGCAGCCGCCCGATCGAGCGGGCAGCCGCAAGCGCCTCGACGATCTTGAGATAGAGCGGTCGTGAGTCTTCCGCCAAGGGAGAAAGCCAGCTGAGGTCCCCTTCACTGTTCATGCCACCGGTATCCATACATTTTGTCGCATTGTATGCATACAATAATCATATTAGTATGTATGCGTGACCTCAAGGCCGATCGAATGCATGCGAGGTCCTGGAGTGATGACCATGCACGACGCGCACTATCCCCACCTCGAACCCTGGCGGGTCGGCATCCGCGGGCGATGCCCGCGTTGCGGAGAGGGCCGGCTGTTCGACGGATTTCTGAAGCTGGCGCCGAAATGCGAAGTCTGCGGGCTCAACTATTCTTTTGCCGATCCGGCCGACGGACCCGCCTTTTTCGTCATCTGCTTTGCCTGCGTGCCCTCCGTCCTGTTCGCCGTCTGGGCGCAGGTGACGTTCGAGCCATCCATGTGGTTCCACGCCTTCGTTTCGGTGCCGATCATCCTTGCGACCTGCATTCCGCCGCTCAGGCCGCTGAAAGGCTGGCTTGTCGCGAGCCAGTTCTACTACAAGGCCGCAGAAGGAAGACTGGCCAGGCCCGGCGAATAAGGTTCTCAAGTTCGCTTGCCTTGAGACCTAAAGGTCGATCCGGTACTTGAGGCTCTCCGCGCCACCATAGGCGGCGACTTTGGCGAACCGCCCGACGAGAATGCCGCCATTGGCGAGCACCACCTTCTGGGATGCAAGATTGTCGAGATCCGTGGTGATCTCGACATAGTCGAGACCGACCGCCCTTGCCTCGTGAAGCATCAGCCGCAGCGCTTCGGTGGCATAGCCGCGCCCCTTCTTCCATGGCATCACGGCATAGCCGATGTGGCCGAGCACGTGCGGCGGCAGCGCCGACGTGCCCTTCTGCCAGCGAAGCCCGATCGAGCCGGCGGCCTCGCCGTCCCAGATCCAGCGCCGGAAGCCCGGCAGACGCGGCACTGTCGTGCCGTCCGGCAGCGCGATCGGCGACCCTTTCGCCTCGGGGTCGTCCAGGTCGGCGAGAAATGCCACCGGATCTTCTTCAATGGCCTCGAGCTGCTCGCGCGTAGCCTCCAGCAGCCGCACATTGTCCGGCGACCAGCCGCGCTCCAGCGCCGCCTTGTAGGATGGCAGATGCTCGAGCGCTGGTTTGACGAGTTCGACCATGAAGCCGTGTCCTTTGCGAGATCGGCAGGCATAGCCCCGGTCAGGATCGCCCTCAAGCTGACTGAAAGCGGATTTCGCCCTTGTTGAGGAAGCACATCTTGTCGAAGAGCGATAAATCGAGTGGGTTCGGCAGCCGGACATCGTCAAGGTCGGGAAAAGGCTTCCTGGACGCATCGTATGACCGGTCGACCTGGGAGATGAAGACCAGCACCAGCCCGCGTTCCCGGGCAAATGATCTCAAGGCGCGTATCTGGACCATGAGCTCGGGATCTTCGCGCTTCTGGTCGAGCAGTTGCAGATAGTCGATCACCGCCAGCGTGCCGCGCGGCGCCGACCCCAACGCCTCGATGATGTAGGCGGCGCTGATGGCGTCGGAATTGTCGAACTCGAACAGATGGTCGAAAACGGCCGGGTCGACGCCGATGTCGCGGAACCGGTCGAGGATATCGGCATGCATGTATTCCAGGGTGAAGAATACGGCGCGACTGCCCTGCTTCATGGCCGCCACGGCGAGTTCGAGGCTCATCAGCGTCTTGCCCTGACCCGGCCGGGCCGCAACGAGGACCATGTCGCCGGGTATCAGTTGCGCCAGCAGCCTCCCGGCGGGTGCGGCCTCGGCGGCTTTCGCCGCAAGCAGGCTCCAGCTGCCAAAGCCTTCCTTGAAGGCCATGCGGTCAAGCGCCTCATGAAGGGGAACATTTTCCTTGCGCGACAGCAACCTCGCCTGGCGCTTCAGATGATAGACGGGTGCGGAAAGCCGCATCAAAAAACCTCCTATTGCGAGCAGTCTTCGCAATCCCTCCTTATGCCGATGCTCGAACAGTCGGTTTAGCGATCGAATGCCCTGCATGAACAATGCTTTCCCAACGGAGGGAGGAGGCGTGGGCGCGCCGGAATCAGATAGTAGCCAACTTCTTGCCTGTCGAAAATCGCAGATGCGCCAGCTTCGGCAGATCGCACTAGACACAAGAAGTGTTTCGCCCATCGGCGCTATGCTCTTATGATTGGCGCAGGTGATTCACCACAAGCGATACCAGTTCGAGGGGGGATTAATCCGGTGCGGTTGATATCTGTTCCGCTTGGTGCCGCCGTCCTCTTCGTCCTCGCCGCTCTGACGGCATCGGTCGGCTCGTTCGCGGCGTTGCGCCCATCGAACATTCCGGACTGGCTGCAGCGCCATGTCGGCGACAACGAAGGTCAGATCTCGCAGGTCGTGCTGGAGCGGGCGCGCGTCCTCTACCAGAAGAAGGTCAGTGAAGGTTCGGTCAGCAACCCCTGCTACTTCGCCATGGATGCAACGCGGCCCGGCGACCTGGGCAACAGTGTGCTTGGCCAACGCTACTATATCATCTGCGAGGCCAAGCAGCTCTTTCGAGCGGTTTCTTCGGGCCATGGCGGCGGCCGCAATCTCAAAGGCGTTGCCGATTTCTCCAATGGCAGGCGTTGCGCGAAAAACTTCGGCAACGCGATGGATTCGGAGCTGACGGCAGGCGGAGCCTACATGACCGCCGAGACCAAGACGTCCTTCAAGGGCTATTATCGCGTCGGTGCGCAGAACGCGGTGTTCATGCGTACCTTCATCCAGTTCGATGGCGAAGGCGAAGCGGCGAACGCCAGGCAGCGCGTGATCGGCGGCCATCCGGCAGCCTTGCTCAGGGGCATGTGCCTGCGGAAAGATCCGAACAGCTCCTACGCCGACCATGACGGCTTCGTCCCGTTCGGCAAGCTGGTGAATTATGCCGGCGGCCGCAGCAATGGCTGCACCAGCTGGTCGCCGGCCGATGCCGAGCAGATCATCCCGTTGGTGAAGAACAACCCGACCACGCTCTACATCTATCCTGAATCGCGCGACATCGCCGCTGTGGCGCGCGCAAAGGCCGCCGGCCAAGCGCTGTCGGCTGCGGGCGTCTATTGGAACGCATCCTGCCTGAAGGAAATCGGCTCTCCGAAGTTCTGGCCGAAGAAGACCCTCGAGCCGATCATCGCGCAGTACAAGAAAGACCATCCGGCACCGCCGCCGCAGCCGGTGCCGATCTGCAAGAACTGAGCCGGTCTTCTACTGGAGCAGCCCCTTGATGATGGCGCTCGCCTTGGCGAAATCCATCTGGCCGGCATATTTCTGCTTCAGCGCGCCGATCACCTTGCCCATGTCCTTCTGGCTGGCGGCACCCGTCGCCGCGATCGCCTCGCGCGCCGCCGCCGTGATCGCCACATCGTCGAGCTGTGCCGGCAGGAACTCGCGGATGATCTCCATCTCGCCGCGCTCCTGCGCCGCCAGTTCCGGCCGCTTGCCGTCCTCGAAGGCTTTGGCCGATTCCTCGCGCTGCTTCACCATCTTGGAAAGGATCTGCAGGATCTCTTCCTCGCTCGCCGCCGGCTTGCCCGCGCCGCGATTGGCGATGTCGCGGTCGTGGATGGCGGCCTGGATCAGCCTGAGCGTCGGCAGCCGATGCTTGTCCTGCGCCTTCATCGCGCTCTTCATGGATTCGGCGATTTTCTCGCGCATGATGCTTCTCCTTCGATCGCGGCGGACAATAGCTTCGCTGGACGCTCAAGGCAAATCCAGGCAAATCATTGATTTTGCTCGGCGAAATAAAACGATTCCGCTCGGAGGAAGCGTCATTGACCGCTTTGCCGCCATCCCCTATGTACTGAGCCTCGCATGAACTGAAACTTTGGTTGCGCGCAGGCTCGCGAATTCGCCGCCGCGCGTCGTTTGCTGCGCGGATCGTCCCCTGCAACGGGATGATCCGGAAGCCGCCTCTAGGAGTGCCGCCATGGCCACGACCGCCCCTTGGGCCACCGAAAAGCCGACCGCCCTTCTGGTGCTCGCCGACGGCACGGTGATCGAAGGCCGCGGCCTCGGCGCCACCGGATCGGCGGTCGCCGAAGTCTGCTTCAACACCGCCCTGACCGGGTACGAGGAGATCCTTACCGACCCCTCCTATGCCGGCCAGATCGTCACCTTCACCTTCCCGCATATCGGCAATGTCGGCACCAACAGCGAGGATATCGAGGATTTGCATCCGGCTGCCCGCGCGGGCGCCGTCGGCGCGATCTTCAAGGCCAATGTCACCGACCCCTCCAATTACCGGGCAGCCGGACATCTCGATCAATGGCTGAAGAGGCGCGGCATCGTCGCGCTTTCGGGGATCGACACTCGCGCTCTCACCGTGCTGATCCGCGAGAAAGGCATGCCCAATGCCGTCATCGCCCATGCACCGGATGGCGTTTTCGACCTCGACGACCTGAAGCGGCGCGCCGCCGCCTGGTCGGGCCTTATCGGGCTGGACCTCGCCAAGGAGGTCACCTCGGGTCAATCCTCGGTCTGGCGCGAGACGCCCTGGGCCTGGAACAAAGGCTTCGGCGAGCAGGACGAGCCGTCGCTGCATGTCGTGGCCATCGACTATGGCGTCAAGCGAAACATCCTGCGCCTGCTCGCGGGCCTCGGCGCCAAGGTCACCGTCGTGCCCGCCAAGACCGGCGCGGAAGAGATCCTAGCCATACAGCCGGACGGCATCTTCCTGTCCAATGGCCCCGGCGATCCGGAAGCGACGGGCGAATATGCCGTGCCGGTCATCCAGAACCTGCTGAAAACCGATCTCCCGGTGTTCGGCATCTGTCTCGGCCACCAGATGCTGGCGCTGGCGCTCGGCGGCAAGACCGAGAAGATGCATCAGGGCCATCACGGCGCCAACCATCCGGTCAAGGACCACACAACTGGCAAGGTCGAGATCGTCTCGATGAACCATGGCTTCGCCGTCGACGCGGACTCGCTGCCCGAAGGCGTCGAGGAAACCCACGTCTCGCTGTTTGACGGCTCGAATTGCGGCATCGCGCTGACTGGCCGGCCGGTGTTCTCGGTCCAGCACCATCCCGAGGCCTCACCCGGCCCGCAGGATTCGCACTATCTCTTCCGCCGCTTCGTCAATCTCATTCGCGAGCGGCGCGGCGAGCCGACGCTGGCCGAGCGCGCCTAGCTCAAAGCGCCCAGTCCAAGGCGATTCGGGGTCAGGCGGAGCCGCGGTCGAAGACGGGCGCGGAGCGACCACACTGGGCGGGGTCCGAGAACCGGAGCGGACCGTACTTTTGGGTCGTGCGCACTGGAAGCGCAGGAAGCCGTCATTTAACAGGCCGGCATCACCCGGCTATCAACACGCCTTAAGCCGCGTCGGTCACCGCTTCCTGCGCGTGCATCCGCTCGACCTCCTTCGGTGTCGGCTTGGCGACCTTCGTCACGAAGACGATCACGGCCAATGTGAGGAAAACCGCGCCGAGCACATAGGGCGCGCCGCCGAACTCTACCGGCGCGCTTGGGCCGGTGAACCAGGAAAAGATCGCCGTATAAAGCAGCGGCGTGATGATCGAGGTGATCGAGAAGATCGAGGTCATCGCGCCCTGCAATTCGCCTTGCGCCGAAGGCGGCACCTTGGCGGCCGCAAGGCTCCTCAATGGCGGGTCGGCGAGCGCTTCCAGGCAGCCGGCGACGATCACCGCGTAGATCATCCAACCCTGCGTCGCAAACGCGTAGCCAAAGGCGCTGAGCGCGGTGAAGGTCAGGCCGATCGCAGCGGTGCTCCACTCGCCGAGCTTCGGGATGACACGGGGCAGCACCGTCGCCATGACGATCGCGCCGCAAAGGCCGAAGGCGCCGAGGGAGAAGCCGATCTGCTGCTCGTTCCAGCCATAACGGTAGCTTGAAACGAAGGACCAGACCGCCGGATACATCATGTGGCCGAGCGTCATCAGGAAGAAGACCAGCCCGATCCAGCCAATGCCGGGATAGTTGCGCATCTGGATCAGCGTGCCGACCGGATTGGCGCGTTTCCATTCGAAGCGGCGACGATGCTGCTCGTCCAGCGTCTCCGGCAGCAAGAACATCGCGATGAGGAAGTTCACGAAGGCGAGCCCGGCGGCGAAGTAGAACGGCACGCGCGGCCCGAACGTGCCGAGCAGTCCGCCGAGCACCGGGCCGATGACGAAGCCGACGCCGAAGGCAATGCCGAGCAGGCCGAAATTCTTGGCCCTGTTCTCGTCGTTCGAGATGTCGGCGATGAAGGCCGACGTCGTCGAATAGCTGGCGCCCGAAATGCCGGCGAGCACGCGTCCGATGAACAGCATCGGATAGGACCAGGCGATGGCGCAGATCAGATTGTCGATGGAGAAGGTGAGCACCGAGGCAAGCAGGATCGGCCGCCGCCCGAAACGGTCGCTTAAGCCGCCGATGACAGGCGCGAAGAAGAACTGCATCGCCGCATAGACGAAAAACAGCCAGCCGCCCTCGATAGCCGCCTCGCTGACGCCGACGCCGGTCAGTTCCTGCAGATAGGCCGGCAGCACCGGCATGATGATGCCGAAGCCGATGACGTCGAGCAGCAGCGTCGTGAAAACGAGCGCAAGGCCCCGCTTGGCGGTCTTGGGGTCGATCATGGTGACAAGCTCCTCGGCCGCCTTGGACGGGAGGCTCTTATAGGCGAGCCAGCCGGCCGGAACAATAAGCGAACGACCGCAACTGCCTCATCCTGACATCAGTTCCCGGCAGCCCGCCGCGGTGCCGCAGCCCTGCGTCGCTGTTCAGACCGGATTGTTGAATGTATCGCAGTCCGAAAGCTTGCCGCTCTTGTAGCCGCGCGCCAGCCAGGTCTGCCGCTGCGCCGACGTGCCGTGGTTGAAGCTTTCCGGAACCACATAGCCCTGCATTTTTTTCTGCAGCGTGTCGTCGCCGATCTGCTTGGCGGCATTCAGCGCGCTTTCCATGTCGCCCTGCTCCAGAATGCCCTTCTGCGCGGTATAGTGCGCCCAGACACCGGCGAAGCAGTCGGCCTGAAGCTCGACCCGGACCGACATCTGATTGGCCTCGGCCTCGCCCATGCCCTGCCGCATCTGGTTGAATTTCGACATGATGCCGGTGAGGTTCTGCACGTGATGGCCGACCTCATGCGCGATCACGTAGGCGCGGGCGAATTCACCCGAGGCGCCGAACTGCTGGTCGAGCTGCTGGAAGAAGGTCATGTCGAGATAGACCTTGTGATCGCCCGGGCAATAGAACGGTCCCGCCGCCGAAGAGGCAAAGCCGCAAGCCGACCGGATCTGGCTGCTGAACAGCACCAGTTTCGGGTCCTCGTAGGTGAGGCCATTGGCCTTGAAGATACCGCTCCATGTGTCCTCGGTCTCGGCGAGCACGGTCGCCACGAACTGTTTCATCTCGTCCGAGGCGGGCGCGCCGCTGTCCGGCGAACTGCTGTCTTCGGTAATCTGGCCGCCGCCCGGCACAAGGCCACCACCTTCACCCAGGATCTGCGATGGATCGAAGCCGAAATACCATCCGGCGAGAACCACCAGAATGACGAAGATGATGCTGCCGCCGCCGCCCGCTCGCCCCCCGATCGGAACGCGGAACTGCCGCGGACTGCCACCGCCGAACCCGCCGCCGCTGTCGCTGCGCTCGTCCTCGATATTGTCGCTCTGACGGCGGCCTCTCCAAAGCATGGCAACTTCCTCGCAATGCAGATGTTCTGGAAGGTCCGGCCTATGACCGCCCCCTTCAGACAATTATCGCAACGGTCACGCCGAGTCACAGCATTTTTGCTGACGAAAAGACCGCGCGTCCGGCTCCAGATGGGATGAAATCAAAGCTTTTGCTTCGAGCCGGTTTCGGACTCGGTCTTGCGCTCGTCACGAGCCGCCGCGTGTCTCAACCCGTTGGCCGCTTTCTTGCCCTTCGTGGTCCGTGCCTGTTCAACGCCCGTCGCTTCCTCCCTTCCACGCGATCATCGCGCAACGTCAGGAGCAACGTGCGTGCCGTTCGGCGGTTCCAGCGACTCGTCGGTCGGGAAGTTTAACGCTGGCCGGGCTCAGCGTGTCGTCATCGCCCTGCGAAATGCATCCAGCGTCTCGGCGCTGACATGGTGCTCGATGCCCTCGGCATCGATCCGCGCCGTCTCGGCGCTGACACCCAGCGAGCGCAGGAAGGCTTCGACAGTCTCGTGACGGATGCGGCTCTCCTGCGCCACCTTGCGACCGGCGTCCGTGAGAAACACCCCGCGATAGGGTTTCCTGGACACCAGCCCGTCGGCGCAGAGCCGTGTCAGCATTTTTGCCACGGTGGGTTGCGCGACGCCAAGCCTGGCCGCGATATCGACCTGACGGGCCTCGTTTCCGTCCTCGATCAGATCGGCGATCAGCTCGACATAGTCCTCGACAAGCGCGCTGCGGCGCGCTTCGCGGGTCTGCCTGAACCCTTCCGAATGGATTTCGGCATCAGGAAGCGGCTTTTCGCGTCGAACTGGTCTGTTCCTCAGCGCCAATACGCGCTCCTTCATGGCTGAATCGGCTCCGCACTCATAGCACGGACCGTAGTGCTCTGGCCGTTTATTTGCATTCCCGGGTCGGCGCAACCCGGCGTTTGCTGCTGCACGCGGCGCCTGTCGGCTTGCATCACAAGAGCTTGAACAATGAAGTATAGCCTGTTGCATAATGTTCAGCTTTAGCATACATAGTGGCGATCCTCGATACCCTTCCAGCGGACCCCCCGATGTCAGAAGCAGTGTCCCGTCCCTCGTGGCAATTTGCCCGCTCCGATGAGACTGAGCAGCCCAGTCTGCGCGAGGTCAATGCCTCGATCAGGGTGCCCGACACCGGTCTCTGGTTCCGCCGCCTGTTCGCCTTCATGGGTCCCGGCTATATGGTCTCGGTCGGCTATATGGACCCGGGCAACTGGGCGACAGACCTCGCCGGCGGCGCCCAGTTCGGCTACACGCTGCTTTTCATCATCATGCTGTCGAATCTGATGGCGATCCTGTTGCAGGCGCTGGCCGCCCGCCTCGGCATCGCCACCGGCCGCGACCTCGCGCAGGCCTGCCGCGCCTATTATCCGCGTCCGGTAAATTTCCTGCTCTGGATCGCCTGCGAACTGGCGATCATCGCCTGCGACCTCGCCGAGGTGATCGGCACGGCGATTGCGCTGCAGCTCCTGTTCGGCATCCCGCTGATCGGCGGCGCCGTCCTCACCGCGCTCGACGCCTTCCTTGTGCTGCTGCTCATGAACAGGGGCTTCCGTTATCTCGAGGCGTTCGTCGTCGCGCTCCTGATCATCATCTTTGGCTGCTTCGCCATCCAGATCTTCGTCGCCGCCCCGCCCGCAGGCACAATCCTGCATTCGATGTTCGTGCCGTCGTCCCAGATCGTCACCAACCCGACGATGCTCTACATCGCCATCGGCATCATCGGCGCCACCGTGATGCCGCACAATCTCTACCTGCACTCCTCGATCGTGCAGACCCGCGCCTATGAGCGCACCGATGCAGGCAAGCGCGATGCCATCAAGTGGGCGACCACAGATTCGACCATCGCGCTGATCCTGGCGCTGTTCGTCAACGCGTCCATCCTGATCGTCGCGGCAGTGGCCTTCCACGGCACCGGGCACCAGGATGTCGCCGAGATCGGTCAGGCTTTCGAATTGCTGTCGCCGCTGTTGGGCTTGAGCATTGCCTCGATCCTGTTCGCGGTCGCGCTGCTCGCCTCCGGGCTCAACTCGACGGTCACCGCCACGCTTGCCGGCCAGATCGTGATGGAAGGCTTCCTGCGTCTGCGCATTCCGCAATGGGCGCGCCGCCTGCTGACGCGCGGCCTTGCCATCGTCCCCGTCGTGATCGTCACCGCGCTCTACGGCGAAAAGGGCACGGCCCAGCTCCTGGTCTTCAGCCAGGTCATCCTGTCGATGCAGTTGCCCTTCGCCGTTGTGCCGCTGGTACAGTTCGTCTCGGATAAGAAGAAGATGGGCAGTTTCGTCATCTCGCGCGGCGTCGCCGCACTCGCCTGGGTAGTCGCGGCGATCATCCTAGTGCTCAACTTCAAGCTGCTCTTCGACACTTTTGCCGGCTGAGTTCGAGCCGCGACATCCCGGCCGGCCGCGCTATCTTCTGAAAGCATGACCGTTTCGGACGACGCCCGAAAATTCTACGCCAAACTGATGGCCGCGCATGCGCGCTCCGCCGATCCCCGCATCGAGGAGGCGTTCGCCTCCGTGCCGCGCGAGGCCTTTCTCGGCCCTGGACCTTGGACAGTCTTTGCCGGCGACGGAGCGTTCAAAACCCCGACTGCCGATCCAAGCTACATCTACCAGAACGTGCTGGTGGTGCTCGATGCCGACAAGGGCATCAACAACGGCGAACCGGTTCTGCACGCCATGTGGATCGGGAAGATCGAACCGAAACCCGGCGAAGCCGTCACCCATATCGGCGTCGGCACCGGCTACTATACCGCGCTGCTGGCAAGGCTGGTCGAGCCCGGCGGCAGCGTCACCGCCTTCGAGATCGAAGCAGATCTCGCCGCGCAAGCCAAGGTGAACCTCGCGGCCTACCCCAATGTCGAGGTCGTTGCCGGCGACGCTGTCGCCGGCCCGCTGCCGCCCTCCGACATCATCTATGTCAATGCTGCCGTCATTGCCCCGCCCCCTGCGTGGCTGAGGGCGCTCAGGCCCGGCGGCCGGCTGATCTTCCCCTGGCGGCCGGCGCAGCGTATCGGCCTCGCCGTGCTGGTCACCCGCATGCAGGCGGGGTTCGCCTGCCGACCCTTCATGGGTTCCTGGTTCATCCCTTGCGTCGGCGCCTCCCTCGCCGGCCCGGACGCAAAAGTGCCAACCCGCGAACGCGCCAGCCGCACGCGCTCGATCTGGCTGACCGAAGACAAGGCGCCCGATCGAACCGCCACCGCCGTGTTCGGCGATGTCTGGTTTTCGTCCCGCGCCATGCGCGCCGACAGCGAACGATAGAAATCTGCGGGAGTCTGTGTCGGAACGCAGGCTCGTCGCCCGTCCTTAGGCCGAAATCCGGCCGCGACGGCACGGATCACGAAAAGGGAGAAGACAGGTGCGCAAGATTATCGCCGCCACATTCGTCAGCCTCGACGGGGTCATGCAGGCGCCGGGCGGCCCGGAAGAAGACCCGGTCGGCGGCTTTCAATTCGGCGGCTGGACCTTCCATTACTTTGACGAGGTGGCGGGCGAGGCAATGGACGAATTGTTCTCCACGCCCTTCGCCCTGCTGCTCGGTCGCAGAACCTATGACATCTTCGCCGCGTACTGGCCGTATCAGAAAGATCCGATAGCAGATGCCTTCAACCCGGCGACCAAATATGTCGCGACGCATCGGCCGGATAGCCTGACCTGGCAGAACACGCAGGCGCTTGGACCAGATGTCGTTGCCAGACTCAGGCAGCTCAAGCAGGAAGACGGACCCGATCTGCTCATCCAGGGTTCGGGCAATCTGATCCAGACCCTGCTCGCCAATGGGCTGATCGACGAGATCCGGTTGATGATCTTCCCGCTGTTGCTGGGCAAGGGAAAGCGCCTGTTCGGCGATGACGCGATGCCCGCCGCCTTCAAGCTCATCAAGTCGCAAACCACCAGCACGGGTGTCATCATGGCGACCTATGAACGTGGCGGCGACGTCAAGACCGGATCTTTTGCGACAGAGCAGCCTTCCGAAGCCGAGCTCGAACGGCGCAAGAACTGGAAGTAGCGCCAAGGTTCCTCGCCCCCAAAGCGGGGGCGAGGAACGAAAAGTGTCGCTCACGCTGCCTGGCGATGCCGCGCCAGACCCTCGCGGATATGAGTGGCGAATGCCTCTGCCGTCGGCGTGACCGCATGCTTCGGCAGGTGCAGGTTGACGGAAAAATTCGGCAGCGCCGGTAAGTCGGCGTCGGACAGGATGTCGAGGTCGGCCGGAACCGTCGAGGCGAGCCAGGTGGTCACCGCAAGGTCCGACCGTACCGTTGCGGTCGTTGCGTCGATGTTACCGTTCTCGAACACGGTGCGCCAATCGAGCCCATGCGTGCCGAGCGCCGCCAGCACCGCCGGACGGAAGGCGCAGGTATCCGCGACCATGGAGACCGGCAAAGGCCGCTTCAGGCGCGCGGAGCCGCCTTTGGCGCCGACCCAGACCAGCCGATCGACCACCAGGCATTCGCCGGCCGTCGGACCGGCCCGCTCCTCGATGACGGCAAGGTCGATTGTCCCCGCCGCCAGCGCCGCCGCGAGTTCCGGCGAAGAGGCGCAGACCAGCGAAATCTCCACCTGCGGATAGGCTTCGGCGTAGGTTTTCAAAACAGGTTGCAGCAATGTGCCGACAAGGTCGTAGGGCACGCCGATCCGCACCCCGCCGGCGACCGCCTTGCCGCTTATCTCCGCCAGGATCTCGTCATTGAGCCGCAAGAGACGCCGGCCCTTGCCGAGCAGCCGTTCGCCCGAACGCGTCAGTCTCAAGCCGCGGCGGTCGCGCTCGAACAACATCTGGCCAAGGATCTCCTCCAGCCGCTTGATCTGCTGGCTGACGGCGCCCTGGGTCAGATTGAGGGCGTTGGCCGCGGCCGTCATGCTGGCTTTGTCGGCCGTCGTCACGAAGGTGCGGACAAGTGTGGTGTCGAGATCGCGGAACATCGCTGCATTATAATCACTAATGCAGACCATATCCAACATTGCATTTACTGATAGCGCCCAGCGCCTAACATGCAGGCTCCTTCCACCGTGGAGGCTTTGGATGTCCGAAACCATCATCCCCCTTGTCCTGTTCGCGTTGATCTCGACCTCGACGCCCGGCATCGCCACGACGCTGTCGACGGCATCCGGGGCGCAGTTCGGCTTTCGCCGATCGGTGCCGCTGATGGCCGGCAGCGCCGCGGGACTGGCCTCGGTAGCGGCGGCGGGTGCTGCCGGCCTGGCCGGGCTGATCGCCGCCGTCCCCTCGCTCCAGCTTGCGATGAAGATCGCCGGCTCGCTCTATCTGGTCTGGCTGGCGATCAGGATCGGCCGCAGCGGCCCGCCCAAGCTCGACGTGAGCATGGCCAGGCCGAACAGCTTCTTCGGCGGCGCCGGCATCCAGTGGATGAATCCCAAGGGTTGGGCAATGGGCCTGGGTGCGGCCGCCTCCTTCGGGGCGCTTGCCGACGGCCCCTTGCAGTTGGCATTGCTGCTCGGTGCCGTGTTCGGCCTTGCCGCGGCCGTCTCGCTGTCGCTCTGGTGCGTAGCCGGCACGCTGCTGGCACGTTTGCTACGAACCGAGCGGCAATGGCGCGCGCTCAACATCGTGCTTGGCCTGCTGCTGGCCGCCTCCATCCTGCAGATGTGGCGGCCAGCCTGAGGCGGGCAAGTCTTTCAGGGTTGCGAAGTCTATTCCGCCGGCATGGCGACCGGGCGGGCGAGCGCGCGACCCGCGAGCACCACACCCAGCCCGACGATCGGGAATACAGCCGCCACCAGACCGAGATCGGCCGGCGCGCCGAAGCGCAGCACCGCACCGCCGACCACCGCGCCAAGGGCGACGCCGAAATAGAGCGCCGAGGCGTTGAGCGAGAGCACGATCGGGGCGGCATCGGGCGCTATTTTGATGATCCGGCTCGCCTGGGCCGGCGGGAAGGCCCAGCCGACGATGCCCCACGGCACCATCATGCCCATCAGCGCCGGCCCGGCGATCGAATGCGGCAGGAAGGTCGGGATCAGCGAGAGGGTAACGAGCATCGCTGCGCTCAGCCCCAGCGACCAGCAAACCGTGCGCGCCGCGCCGAAACGGTCCGCCGCCTGGCCGCCGGCGATGTTGCCGATGACGGCGCCAACGCCGAATGCGAGCAGCATGCCGGGAAGCGCCAGCGGACTGAGGCCGCCGCCCTCGATCGCCAGAGGCGCGATGAAGGCAAAGACGGTGAAGGCGCCGACGAGCGCCAGCACGGTCGTGACCAGGATCGGCAACACGCCGGGACGGACCGCCGCCGCGAGCCGCGCCTTGAGCGGCAGCCTGGTGCCGACAATGCCGCGCGGCAGCCGCCACCACAGGATCGCTCCGGCAAGCGCGCCGAGGCCGGCAATGGCGAAGAAGGGGCCGCGCCAGCCGGCAATCGCCGCCACCAGCGCGCCGAGCGGCGCGCCGACCGCGACCGCCACCGTGGTGCCGCCGACCACGACCGCGATGGCGCGGGCCCTGTGATGGTCGTCGACCAGCGCCACAGCGGTGCCTTGCGCGGTTGCCGCGAACAGGCCCGACGATAGCGCCATGACGATGCGTGCTAGGAGCAGCAATTCGAATGACGAGCTTCGCGCCGCGACAATATTGCCGATGACGAAGAACACCAGCGTCCACAGGATGACGCGCCGCCGGTCCCACTCGCCGGTCAGCGTCGCCAGGATCGGCGCGCCGATCGCATAGGCGAGCGCGAAAGCGGTGATCAGCGAGCCGGCGAGCGGAACGGAGATGCCGGCATCCGCAGCGATATCGGGAAGAAGGCTGGAGATGACGAAGCCTTCGGTCGAGATCGCAAACGATCCGAGCGCAAGCCAGAAGATCCGCTTGTCCATGGGATATGTCCTTTGTTCAAAAGTTATTGAACAATTGGACCTGAAGGGGCATGATGTCAACGGAGCTTGGGCAAATTAGCCGAACCCTGCTGACAGCCCTGTGTCAGGACGGCATAGAAACCGGGAAGCTGCGTAACCAAGCAAGAAGCGGAGACGCGTTGAAGTTGGTGCCGTTTGCGCTTAATTCTCAGCCATGACCTTGCCTCATCCGACCGCCGATCAGATCAGCCTGCCGATCGTGCTTGCCGTGCTCGGCGACCCGACCCGGCTGGCAATCGTGCGCTTTCTCGCCAGCAAGGAAGGCGTGCCGATGAACTGCGGCAAGTTCCTCGACCTCGCCTCCAAGACCAATCTCAGCTACCACCTCGCCAAGCTGCGCGAGGCTGGCGTGACGCGCACCGAAGCGGTCGGCACCAGCCGGCTGATCACCCTGCGCCGCGACGACCTCGACAGGCGCTTCCCCGGCCTGCTCGACAGCGTGATCGCGGCCGCCGGCGAGGACAAGGCGCTTCCAGCGGTCGGCACCGCCGACACCGAGATCGACGCCTGATGCGCATTGCGCTTCTGGCCGATATCCATGGCAACGTGCTGGCCCTCCAGCCTGCCGGATCGCGTTGTGCGGCCATAGCCATCGCAGCGAGCTCATCCGCATTCCCGGCGGCGCATGTCTTCGAGCAGGGCAGCCGGCAGCGCCCTACGGCATCGTCGAGCGGATGCCTCCGGCCGCTGCGACCGCTTCGAGGCGATCGCCGTGGACTATGACCATGAAGCAGCCGCAAAGCAGGCCGAAGCAGGGCGACGGCCGGAATGGGCGCGCGCGCCGCGGACCGGATTTATAAAGATTGAGCGCAGCAGCTCATATTTGATTGAGCGAAGCTATATCTGATTGAGCGGAAACGCCAGGATTGCAGTGCATTTAAGCATGAAGCGCAAAGTCACGCTCCGATCGACATTGCTGATCGCCGCACCTTTGCTGCTGGCCGCCGTGCCGGCTTTGGCCCAGGACGCGCCAGCCACGATCATTTCGATCATCGGCGGCCTCGCCCCGGACGATCTCCTCAACATCCGCACCACCGCCTCCCCGGATGGAAAGATCGCGGCGCGCCTGCCCAACGGCGCAGCCGTGAAGAATTACGGCTGCAAAACCGTCAAAAACTATCCCTGGTGCAAGGTCGAGGACACGCAGGACGCGCACATCACTGGATGGGCGCCGGCCCGCTATCTCAGCCCGAACAACCCGGCCCCGGCGCCCGAGGATGCCGCCGTGCCGGCAACTGACGCCGGCCCGCCACAGGAAGCGAACGCGCCCGAGCCTGCCGAAGAACCGCAGCCGGACATCGCCGCGCGCCTGGGTCGCAGCGAGCCGGCCGATCCGCCATCCGCGGCCGATATCAGCGCCATCGCCATGCAGGATGCCTACGCCCTCGCCTTCGCCGCCTCGGCAATCACGGAGTCCGACACCCCTGCGCCAGACGCCGCCGGCGGCATCCCCTGCGCGCGTCAGATCGGCCAGCCGATGACCCGCTGCGAGATCAGCGTCGCACATGAGGCCGGCGACAGCGTCGTGACCGTGACCTGGCCGGACGGCGGCACGCGCATCATTCACTTCCATGACGGCAAGCCGGCCGGCTCGGACTCCTCCGACGAATTCCGCTTCACCCGCGAAGGCAGCTTGAACATGATCCGCATCGGTGTTTCGGAGCGCTTTGAGATCACGGATCAGCTGGCACTGGGGAATTGATAGGCTGAAGACGCCGGCGGGACAGCGCCCCCCTCTGTCCTGCCGGACATCTCCCCCACGTGGGGGGAGATCGGCTGTTTTGGCGCCCCGCTTTTTCTTCACCATCGAAAATTGGCGAAAGCAGTCGTGACGTCCAACCTCCTCCCTCGTGGGGGAGATGCCCGGCAGGGCAGAGGGGGGCGCGAAGGAATGAGACGCCTGTTTTGTTCCGGCACGCCAACCCGCAAAACCCTCATTTTCGGGGTTACATCCGCCAAAACTCTTCCCTATAAGGCCCTCCTAGCCTGATACCAGAATCGCAAGCACAACCGGCCGGGTCCTCCCCGCCCGGTTTGTCGTGCAAGCCGCTCGCCGAACGGAATCCATAGACCATGCCAAGACGCACCGACATCAAGTCGATCCTGATCATCGGGGCCGGCCCCATCGTCATCGGCCAGGCATGCGAGTTCGACTATTCCGGGACCCAGGCCTGCAAGGCGCTGAAGGAAGAGGGTTTCCGCGTCATCCTGGTCAACTCCAACCCGGCCACGATCATGACCGATCCGGAGCTGGCCGACGCCACCTATATCGAACCGATCACGCCGGAAGTGGTGGCGAAGATCATCGCCAAGGAGCGCCCCGACGCGCTGCTGCCCACCATGGGCGGCCAGACCGCGCTCAACACCGCGCTGTCGCTGCGCCGCATGGGCGTGCTCGACCGCTACAATGTCGAGATGATCGGCGCCGATGCGCATGCCATCGACAAGGCCGAGGACCGCGCGCTGTTCCGCCAGGCGATGAGCAAGATCGGGCTGGAGACGCCGCGCTCGATGCTGGCCAACGCCACAGAAGTCAAGGACGCCGACCGCAAGATCCACGAGGCCGAGCGCGCCGCGCTCAAAGCCGAGAACCCCGAAAACCTCGATGCCGCGCTCGACGCGCTGGAGACGCGCTGGAACCTCGGCGAAGGCGACCGCAAGCAGCGCTATATCAGCCACGCCATGGCGATCGCGGCGCAAGCGCTCGACCATGTCGGCCTGCCGGCGATCATCCGCCCCTCCTTCACCATGGGCGGCACCGGCGGCGGCATCGCCTACAACCGCGCCGAATTCTACGACATCGTCCAGTCCGGCCTCGACGCCTCGCCGACCACCGAGGTGCTGATCGAGGAAAGCGTGCTCGGCTGGAAGGAGTACGAGATGGAAGTGGTCCGCGACAAGGCGGACAACTGCATCATCATCTGCTCGATCGAGAACCTCGACCCGATGGGCGTGCACACCGGCGATTCCATCACCGTCGCGCCGGCGCTGACCTTGACCGACAAAGAGTATCAGATGATGCGCAACGCCTCGATCGCGGTGCTGCGCGAGATCGGCGTCGAGACGGGCGGCTCCAATGTGCAGTTCGCCGTCAACCCGGCCGATGGCCGCCTGGTGGTGATCGAGATGAACCCGCGCGTCTCGCGCTCGTCCGCGCTCGCCTCGAAGGCGACCGGCTTCCCGATTGCCAAGGTCGCGGCAAAGCTTGCCGTCGGCTACACGCTGGACGAGCTGGAGAACGACATCACCGGCGGCGCGACGCCGGCCTCGTTCGAGCCGTCGATCGACTATGTGGTGACCAAGATCCCGCGCTTCGCCTTCGAGAAATTCCCCGGCGCCGAGCCGGTGCTGACCACCGCCATGAAGTCGGTCGGCGAGGTCATGGCCATCGGCCGCAGCTTCCAGGAATCGCTGCAGAAGGCGCTGCGCGGACTGGAAACCGGCCTCACCGGCCTCGACGAGATCGAGATCCCCGGCCTTGGCTCGGCAGACCACGTCGACGACCGCAACGCCATCCGCGCGGCGCTCGGCACGCCGACGCCCGATCGGCTGCGCATGGTGGCGCAGGCGATCCGCATGGGTACCTCGCTCGAAGACGTGCACGCCATGTGCAAGATCGACCCATGGTTCCTCGAGCAGATCGCCGGCATCATCGCCATGGAAGAGCGCATCCGCGAGCACGGCCTGCCGCAGGACGCGGCGAACCTGCGCATGCTGAAGGCGATGGGCTTTTCCGACGCACGCCTCGCGTCGCTGACCAGAACCGACGCCGAAGTCATTCAGAAGACCAGGCAAAAGCTCGGCGTTCATCCGGTCTATAAGCGCATCGACACCTGCGCCGCCGAGTTCGCCTCGCCGACCGCCTATATGTACTCGACCTATGAGACGCCCTTCGCCGGCGAGCTCGCCAACGAGGCGCGTGTGTCGTCGCGCAAGAAGGTCGTCATCCTCGGCGGCGGCCCGAACCGCATCGGCCAGGGCATCGAGTTCGACTATTGCTGCTGCCATGCCGCCTTTGCGCTGCGCGATGCCGGCTTCGAGGCGATCATGGTCAACTGCAACCCGGAGACCGTGTCGACCGACTACGACACGTCCGACCGGCTCTATTTCGATCCGCTGACGCCGGAGGACGTGCTGGAGATCCTGCGCGCCGAGCAGGCCTCCGGGGAACTGGTCGGCGTCATCGTCCAATTCGGCGGCCAGACACCGCTGAAGCTGGCCGACGCGCTGGAGAAGGCCGGCATCCCGATCCTCGGCACTTCGCCCGACATGATCGACCTTGCGGAAGATCGCGACCGCTTCCAGAAGCTGTTGCACAAGCTCGGGCTCACCCAGCCGAAGAACGGCATTGCCTATTCGGTCGAGCAGGCGCGCCTCGTCGCTGCCGAGCTCGGCTTCCCGCTGGTGGTGCGCCCGTCCTATGTGCTCGGCGGCCGCGCCATGCAGATCATCTACAATGAAGGCATGCTGCAGACCTACCTGCTCGACACCGTGCCCGGCCTGGTGCCGGAGGACATCAAGCAGAAATACCCGGCCGACAAGACCGGCCAGATCAACACGCTGCTCGGCAAGAACCCGCTTTTGTTCGACACTTATCTCACCGGCGCCACCGAGGTCGATGTCGACTGCCTTTGCGACGGCAAGGAGACCTTCGTCTCCGGCATCCTGGAGCACATCGAGGAGGCCGGCATCCATTCGGGCGACAGCGCCTGCTCGTTGCCGGTATATTCGCTGCAGCCGGACCTCGTCGACGAGCTGGAACGCCAGACCGCCGCACTTGCCCGGGCGCTCAATGTCGGCGGCCTGATGAACGTGCAATACGCCATCAAGGACGGCACGGTCTATGTGCTTGAGGTCAATCCGCGCGCCTCGCGCACCGTGCCCTTCGTCGCCAAGACCATCGGCCGTCCCATTGCGAAAATCGCCGCCCGCATCATGGCCGGCGAGACGCTGGAAAACGCCTTCGCGCATTACGGCGCCATGCCCGACGCGCGCAATCCCGGCCATATCGCGGTCAAGGAAGCCGTCTTCCCCTTCGCCCGCTTCCCCGGCGTCGACATCCTGCTCGGGCCGGAAATGCGCTCGACCGGCGAGGTCATGGGCCTCGACCGCGACTTTGCGCTGGCCTTCGCCAAGAGCCAGTTAGGGGCCAATGTCGACCTGCCCCGCTCCGGCACGCTGTTCGTCTCGGTGCGCGACGAAGACAAGAAGGGGATTCTGCCCGCCGTAAAACGCCTCGCCGAGCAGGGCTTCAAGGTGCTTGCCACTTCCGGCACCGCCCGCTTCCTCGCCGAGAACGGCGTGACGGCGGAAAAGATCAACAAGGTACTCGAAGGCCGCCCCCACATCGAGGACGCCATCCGCAACCGCCAGGTCCAGATCGTCTTCAACACCACCGACGGCCAGAAAGCCGTGTCGGACTCGAAGTCGCTGCGGCGTGCGACACTGATGCAGAAGGTGCCGTATTACACGACCCTGTCGGGCGCGGCGGCCGTGGCCGAAGCGATCGCGGCGCTGCGGGCGGGGAACCTCGAAGTGCGGCCGCTGCAGGAGTATTTTGGGTGAGGCTATTGGCGCAGCTTCGCCGCCTCGCCGATCCTGCACCGGCGCGATTGGCGAAAGCCGCGATGGCGGCTGATCTTCCCACTTGTGGGGGAGATGTCCGGCAGGACAGAGGGGGGCGCGCCGTAGAGCGCGACTGCGTGCCCGTTCATCTCAGCGCATTTTGGTACCGGCACCGATTAGCAACTCCGGAACCCCGCTTCCCCGCGTTCTGCCCGTAGGCTAAAAATCTGCGATGGGTGACATCTCCGAAGACGAAATCGATCTGCGCTGCCCGCAGGTGGTCGCCGACAACGCCGCCAAGGGGCTGCGCCTGCGCAAGGAGTTCGGCCGCGGCGGCACCGAGATCGGCGTGGCGCGGGCGACAGAGCTGAAGAGCAGGCGGAAACTTTCACCCTCGACCATCCGCCGCATGGTCAGCTATTTCGCCCGCCATGAGGTCGACAAGCGCGGCAAGAACTACGGCGACGAGCAAAATCCCTCTGCCGGCTACATCGCCTGGCTGCTGTGGGGCGGCGACGAAGGCCGCGCCTGGGCGCTGGAGATGAAGAAGAAGGTCGGCAACGCGCCGGATATCTGAGCAGCAAGCGGAGCGCTCTCTTCCTGGAATTGCTTCACAAAAACCCTATGAACCGCCCGGCGAAAAGCACGCAGGTCCACAGGCCGAGCGAAATCACGGCCAGGACGGCCGCGATGCCCCCGGCCGACTCGGCCACGCCGCTCGTGCGGGTCAAGTGCGTGAAGGCTAGGAAATTGGTCCCCGCCAGCAGGATCAGCGTCATCTTGGCAAGGAAGACCGGCATCGCCGCATAGGTGCTCGCCTTTACCGAAAACAGCAACGCCCCGGTGATGATCGCGCCGCCAAACGCCCCAAGGGCTACGCGGCGCAGCAATGCGACGAACGCCGCCTGCGGCAGCGAGCGGAAGGCACCACAGATCCTGAGGTCCATCAGAACGACGCTGGTCAGGAGCGCGCCGATCGCCATGATGTGCAGCGCGTTGACGACAGGATAGGCGACGAAGGAGGCCTTCAGCCCCCGCACCAAGGCAAGCTGCTCGATGCCGGCCAGAAACTCCGCCATCTAGGCCGGCGGCAGACGGTCGGGATACACGTCGTAGCGCTTGCCGCCGACGATGATGCGCACCGCCTTCATGCGCTTTTCCGCCTCCTCGCGCGAGCGATGGCCGATCGCGGTCACCGCGTCGCCGACCTTGGCGACCTCCTCGGTGAAGCCGGCGGCGATGGTGCGGGCCGGCGGCGCCATCTCCACCCGCCACACCTCGCCCTGCGCATCGACGTCCAGCGTCGCATGCGGATTGCCGATATAGATCGCCGCGATCTTGCCCTTGAGCTCGAAGAACTCGTCCTGCGTCCACGACCAGCCGTGATGGGCATAGGCGGCAGTGCCTGCAGCAAACATCAATGCCGCCGCCAGCACGACACCCTGCATATGGTTCAACGGCAACTGCATCGCCCATTTCCTCCACTCTTCCCGCCAGCGGTCGAAAGTAGGCTACGGCCCGGCCAGGTCAAATCACATCGGAGCTTCAGCCCGGCATGGCACGAATTTCGGGTCCGCGGCGTCCATAGCACGATCAGGCCTTGCTACAGGCCTTCATGCTCCCCATTTTCGCTTCTCCTGGCCGCTCATGCATCGGAGGCGGTCGAACTCACGTCTGAGCGAGGCAAAACATGAGCAGCATGAGGGACCGTCAGGAAGGCTTCGAAAAGAAATTCGCAATGGACGAGGAGACGAAGTTCAAGGCCGTGGCGCGCCGGAACAAGCTGCTCGGCCTGTGGGCCGCCGAAAAGCTCGGCAAATCCGGCGTGGATGCCGACGCCTATGCGAAAGAGGTGGTGCGCGCGGATTTCGAGGAAGCGGGCGACAACGACGTGTTCCGCAAGGTCCGTGCCGACTTCGACGCGGCAGGCGTCGTCCAGTCGGATGCCCAGATTCGCCAGGCCATGGACGAGTTGCTGGCAACGGCGGTCGAGCAGATCAAGGCGAGCTGAGGACCCGCTGCGGGGGCAGAAACCACCCCTCACCCGTGATGCGCCACCGCCAGTTCCTTCACATGCTTCTCGTGCATTTTCAGCACCGGCAGAGTCTTCTTGGCGAATTCCTTCAGCGCCGGGTCGTCGCCGGAATTGGCATAGGTGCTGAACAGCGCGACCGCGTCCCTGTGCGCATCCATCAGCATCTTGATATACTTCCGGTCGAACTCTGTGCCGCTCGCCTGTTTGAGCTCGCCTAGCATCTGCTGTTCCTTAGGCCCCAGGGCGGGGCCGGCAGGCTTGATAGAAGCCGTCGTCTGGCCCTGGCTCATCGCCGCCTTGAAATCCTCCCCTGCCTTGGTGTGGTCCCTGACCATCTCGTTGGCAAAAGCCTTGAGTTCGTCCGACTGCGACTTCTCCTCGGCCAGCCTGCTCGCCTGGATTTCGAACTCATTGGCATTGGGTACGGTGGTGACGAAAGTCTGCGTGTCGACCTTATTGTCTGCCGCCATTGGCGCGACATCGTTGCTGTCGCTCGACTGAGCAAGAGTGGCCTGCGCGCCGGCAAGGAGCGCCATGGCGGCCGCGGTCAGAAGCGTTTTCATCTGGAATCTCCGATCAGCCCCTTGCACTTCCAACGCGAAATGGCGCTGCCGGTTGCGTTGAGGGCCCGTGAAGGAGGCTGTGTTGAGAGTCAGGGTCAGGCCGAGCCGAGGATGGCGGTTCCGAGAACCGGAGCGGAGAGTGCTTGAAGTACGTGAACACCGAAGCGCAGGACACCGCCATTCGCAGCCCGGCATCACCTGAACATCAGCACGGCCTATCCCTTCACGCCGCCGGCGGTTAGGCCGGAAACGATCTTGCGTTGGAAGATCAGCACCAGCACCACCAGCGGCACCGTGACGATCACCGAAGCGGCCATGATGTTGCCCCAGGGGATCTCGAATTGCGAGTTGCCGGAAAGCAGCGCGATCGCCACCGGCACCGTGCGCTGCGCGTTGTTGGAGGTGAAGGTCAGCGCAAACAGGAACTCGTTCCATGCGCCGATGAAGGCGAGCAGCCCTGTCGTCGCCAATGCTGGCCACATCAGCGGCAGGAAGACGCGAGTGACGATGATCCATGGCGTCGCGCCGTCGAGGATCGCCGCTTCCTCGATTTCGACCGGCAGGTCGCGCACGAAGGCGGTGAGCACCCAGACCGTGAACGGCAGCGTGAAGATCATGTAGGAGAAGATCAGTGCGATGAGCGAATTGTAGAGGCCAAAGGCCCGGATGATCTCGAACAGGCCGGCCAGCACCGCGACCTGCGGAAACATCGACACCGACAGTATGGCAAGCATCAGTGCCGAACGGCCGCGGAACCGGACGCGTGCAAGCGCATAGGCGGATGTCACGCCGAGCAGCAGCGAGATGAGCACGACCGCGCCCGAGACGACCAAGGAATTCAAGAGATTGCGCAGGAAAGGACCTTCGACCAGCACGTTCCTGTAGTTGGCGAGGCTTAACGCCTGCGGCCAAAGGCTCGCCTCGAACAACTCGGTGCCGGATTTCAGGCTAGTGACGACGGCGTAATAGAGCGGAAACACCGCGACGAAGACGATTGCCCCCACCAGCAGGAAGAAGCCTAAACGCTTCAACATCGCCATCTCAGCGGCCTCCTTCCAGCTCTATCCGGCCAATGCGGATGTAGGAAATGGTGAGCAGCGCGACGATCAGGAAAAGCACCGTCGAGGCGGCCGAGCCATAGGCGAACTTGTCGAACTCGAACAGGTTCTCGCGCACGAACACCGACATCGATTTGGTGTGCACATTGTTGGGCGTCAGCACGTAGATCAGGTCGAAGATGCGCAGCGCGTCGAGCGCGCGGAAGATCACCGCAACCATGACCGCCGGGCGGATGAGCGGCAAGGTCACCTTCCAGAAGATCTGCCACGGATTGGCGCCGTCGAGCCTGGCGACCTCGATAACATCGCGCGGCAGCATCTGCAGCGCGGCGAGGAAAAGCAGCGCCATGAACGGTGTCGTCTTCCAAATGTCGACGATCAGCACCGCGATCATCGCCGTGTCGGTGCTCGCGGTCCAGGCGATTTTGGCGTCGATCAGGCCAAGGTTGAGCAGCACCGCATTGATGATGCCGAACTGGTCGTTGAGCATCCACTGCCACATCTTGGCCGAGACGATGGTCGGGATCGCCCAGGGAATGAGGATCGCCGCCCTGACGAAGCCGCGGCCTCTGAAGTCGGCGTTGAGAACGAGCGCCACGATCATGCCGAGGACCGTTTCGCAGCTCACCGACACCACGGCAAACAGCAGCGTGTTCCACACGGCGCGCCACCAGACCGGATCGGCGAGCAGCCCGTCATAGAGCACGCGGCCGCTCGGCATGCTGAGCATCGAGAAATAATTGTCGAAGCCGACCCATTGACGGGCGTCGAGATCGGCCAATGAGGCGTCGGTGAAGCTGTAGTAGAAGGTGCGCAGGAGCGGCCAGCCGGCGACGGCGGCAAGGACCAGAAGCATCGGCGCCAGAAACAGCCAGGCCGAGCGCACGCGTTGCCGCATCAGGCGCGAGCGGCTCACAGGCATCGCCCTCACCAGCCCTTGCCCTTCAGCCTGGTCAGCCTGGCTTCGAGATCGGCCAGATTGTCGGCGGCGCTGCCGTCGCCCGACATGGTGTTGTGGACGGCCGTCCAGAATTGGCTCGAGGCTTCGTTGTACTTGATTTTGGCGACCGCCGAAGGGCGCGGCGCCGCGTTGAGGAATATCTGCTTCCAGCGCGGGACGATCGGCTGTTCCCTGGCGATATCGGGATCGTCATAGAGCGCTTTGATGGTGGGCAGGTTGGACGTCCTCAGCGTCCGATACTTCTGCATCTCGGGCGAGGCGATGAACTTCACCAGATCGATCGCCGCGTCCTGGTGCTTGGAATATTTGGAAACCGCGAGATTCCAGCCGCCGAGCGTTGCCGTCGGCCGGGCGCCCTCGCCGGTTCCTGCCGGCAGCGGCGCCACATCGAACTTGCCCTTGATCGGTGAGGTCTCGCTGTTGCCGAGCGCATAGGCATAGGGCCAGTTGCGCATGAAGACGGCATTGCCGGTCTGCCAGACGCCGCGCGATTCCTCTTCCTGGTAGGCGAGCACGCCCGGCGGCGCAATGGTGCCGATCCAGCCCTTGACCATGTCGAGCGCGGCCGCGGCTTGTCGATTGTTGATGGAGACCGTGCCGTTGGGCTCGATGATCTGGCCGCCGCCATTCGACATCACCCATTCGAGCGCATCGCAGGTCAGCCCCTCATAGGCGTTGCCCTGGAAGACGAAACCCCACAGGTCCTTGTTGCCGGCGGTGCGCTCCTTGTCCATGACGAGCTTGGCGGTGTCGGCCAGTTCCTGCCAGGTGGTCGGCACCTTGCCGCCATATTTGTCGAGCAGATCCTTGCGGTAATAGAGTGCCGGCGCGTCGGTGAAGATCGGCAGCGCCACCAGCTTTCCGTTCACGGTCTGCGACTGGATGATCGACGGGAAGTGCTCGGCCACGATATCCCTGGTCGCCGCGGTGAGATCGACGAGTTGGCTGGCAAGCTGCGGCGCCCAGATCACGTCGGTCTGGTAGACGTCGATGTCGCTGTTTCCCGCCGCGAGCCACAATCTGAACTGACCGAACTGGTCGGTGCCCGACGGCGGGATCACCACGACGTCGACCTTGTTGCCGCTCTGCTTCTGGTAGCGGTCGAGTATCTCGCGCAAGACCTTGATGCCGTTGCCCGTGTCGCCCGACACGATCGACAGCTCGACCCCGCGAGCCGGCGCCACCGCGAGCATCACGCCGACGGCAAGTGCAAGGAATGCGCGGTAAAATTTCATGCTGGTGGGCCTCGCCTCGGAACCGTCCACGCGGACCTTGCCGCGTCGGCTGATGATGACCCTCCGCCCGCATTGAATGCGGAGCGACGCTTCGGGGTTCCCGACATGGCCATCGGGGACGGGTCCGGGAGCGGACTGACCCCAGTCACTCAGTTTAGGGAGATCTCGCGATTGGCCGCAGGCCCAAAGCGGGCGGGCTCCGAAACCCGCCGCCCCGGAGCCCGCCTTGGAGTGGCTGACGCATGCCGGCACAGCCTCTCCGACGCCTTGCCAGCGTCGATCCGCCGATCGGCCGCCCTGCACCACGACGCATTAGCATGTCCTAACGTCAGCTTGTGTGAAGCGGTTCACGATGCGCCCTGCATTCGGTTGTGTCGCTGAAGGCAAATGCTGCGAAGCGCCTAGCCTTCCCAGGCCACCGGAACCATGCCCAGCCGCTCGTAAAGCCTGAAGGCTGCGGGGTTCTTCACCGTGTTGGTCTTGAGGTCGACATGGGCGGCACCTTTGTCGCGGAAAGTCAGGAACACGTGCCGCATCAGCGCCTCGCCGATGCCGTGCCTTCGCGAGTCCGGATGAACGGCGAGATCCTTGACGAAGCCCGACGCCCAGCAAAGCGCGGCGCCCGCCAGCAGCCCCTTGCCGTCGATGACCAGGAAACAGAGGTCCGGATCGAACTCGGTATCGCCAGAGATGCGCTGCCACCATTCGTCGAACGGACCTTCGGCGCCGTCGTCGAATGCCTCTTCCAGCAGTGCGTGCAGGGCCTGCGCATCCCTGTGCTCGAACGGGCGCATAACGAAGCCTTCCGGCCAATGCGGCGCGGTCAGCGCATCGTCGAGAAGCTTGCGAAGGCGGACATCGTTGAGGGCCGGCGGCCGGCGGCTGTCAGTGTCACGCATGCAACTGCCCCAAAGACCGATGGGACGCGCCTCGTTGCCGGCGCTCAGGCGCCCGGCTGCAGGCGGCGCCGGTCGACGCCGAGACCCGTTTGATCGAGCAGGCCCTTGCGCTTGGCGTCGTAATAATAGCCTGTCTGATAGAGCTGGTCGGCCCGCTTGGCATTGCCGCCCGAGACCAGCCAGGCGCCGCGCAGGTATTTGACAGCGTATTTGAGATTGGTCTCGGCGTCGAACAGGCCGGCTGCCGGCCCGTCATAGCCCATGCCGCGTGCGGTCGCGTGCTTGATCTGCATCAGCCCCCAATGCCCGTGATTATAGGCCTTCGGATTGAAGGTGCTCTCGCGGTTGACGACATGGCGCACCAGATCGACCGGCACTTCGTAGATCGCCGAATATTTCTCGATCAGCCGCTCGATCTCGGCGCGCGGACCTGTGGCATGCTGTTCGGGCTGGCCCGGTTGGGCAAGCAGCGCCGGGTTCTGCGGCATCACATAGGCGACCTGCTGCACGCCCGGCATGGGAGCCACCTTCGCTGATTGGCCGGTGACCGGCATGGCAACAGCGGCGCTCTTGTAGGCGGCGGCCTGCTTGAGCGCACCGGGGCCGGTCGGCGATGCGCCGGCCAGCAGCACCGGCGGCGGCGGAAACTGCCCGGCGACGGGTGTCGAGCCGGCGAACGCGGCAGGTTGCGCCGGCGGCGGAAGGGCGGCGCCGGGCTGCGCGGGCGGCGGCAACGGCGCGCCAGCCGTCGTCGCGCCAGGCGCCGTCGCCCCAGGTGCCGTCGCCAGGGCCACGGCATCGCCGGTCAGCGCCGCCGTTTGCACCTGAGCGAGGCCGGAAGGCTCCGGCAGCACAGCAACGGTTTCGGGCAGCGCGATGGTGGGTGTGTCGTCCTCGGCGGCCGGCGTCGATGCCGCCGCAAGCGCCGGCGAGGGTTTCATCTGTGAGGTCGAGGTACAGCCGCTGAGGCCGGCAGCGGCAACGAGCACGCCGATCGCGGTGAGGATGATTTTCGCTGCCAAGCCCTGCAGGTCCGATTGTCGGTTGTTGAAGAGTCCTTACACCAGCGATTCCAGCCGGGCAATCAGGGCCAGTGTGCAGCTTTCGGGTGGCGAGACTCGAAGCAAACTGCGATATTGTTCCCCATCTGTACTGGAGATGTACCCGTTTTTCGCAGTTTGCGGAAAGGAGCGCACCATGGAAAAGGCATTGCCGATCACGGCCGGCCACGCAGTGTTAGAAACAGTGATCGGCTTCATGGGCGTCGCCTGGAGCGAAAAGGGCCTGATCCGGCTCTGCCTGCCCGAGCGTAGCCGCGAAGCGGTCGAGCGCCGCCTGTTTCGCCATGCCGGAGGCTCCACCTCCACCGAACAGCCGCAATGGGTGGTCGAACTGATCGCCTCGATCAAGGCCTATGCGGCCGGGGAGGATGTCGATTTCTCCGGCGTGCCGGTCGATCTCGACGGCGTCGACGATTTCCGCCTCGCCATCTATGACGCTGCGCGCAAGCTCGGCTTCGGCGAGACCACCACCTATGGCGAACTGGCCAAGCGGGCCGGCCATGCCGGGCTTGCGCGCGAAACCGGTGCAGCCCTCGGCGCCAATCCGGTGCCGCTGGTCATTCCCTGCCACCGCATCCTTGCCGCCGGCGGCAAGATCGGCGGCTTCTCGGCTACCGGCGGCTCCGCCACCAAGGAGAAGATGCTGGCCATGGAAGGCGTGCGGGTCGGCCCGCCGCCCGCCGCTCAGGCATCATTCGCGTTCTGACACAGCTTGCCGAACGCCGGACTCTAATGGCGCGGAAAGATCCGCCGTCGGAAATGCCGGTCGAAGTCCGGCCGTTTGCAGATATAGACGGGGCAGGATTTGATATCGGCGCTCGGCACATAGGCCCGCGCCCTCACCTCGCCCATGTTGCAGAAGCGCTCGTCCTGCACATAGCGGTCATAAAGCGGCAGTCCCGGCACGCGCATCGACTGGTACCGCAGGATGACCGCGCCCTGCCTGGCGATCGTCGCCCGCACGCGGTCGCAGCTCATGCGCGTCGGGTCGTAGCGCGAGACGGCCTGCGCCTCGGCGGCCACCAACATCAGGCAGGCGGCAAGCAGAATTGTCCTCATGATATTCTCCCGCAACAGCAAGCGTATCTTCCCTCCACAACGCATCCCCGGCTGCAAACCTTCCAAGCGCAGTGGGCTCCGTTGGACGCTATCGCGGCACATGCCGGTAACGCCATCTTGTTTTCGTTCGCGAACCATACTATATCCGGCGCATTGAATTTGGCCGATCGATCGGGCCGCGATCTTCGCGTTTGCTGACGTCTATCTCCAAAATTTCGATACCACCGGCCGGGCTTTGGTCCGGTCAAACGAAGCAAATGTGAAGGACTCTACATGGCAACTGGTACGGTTAAGTGGTTCAACGCCACCAAGGGCTACGGCTTCATCCAGCCCGACAATGGCGGCGCGGACGTTTTCGTCCACATCTCCGCCGTCGAGCGCGCTGGCATGACCACCCTCGTTGAAGGCCAGAAGATCAGCTTCGAGATCGAGCAGGACCGCCGCACCGGCAAGTCCGCTGCTGGGTCTCTGAGCAAGGCAGCCTGATTTGGCGCTGGCATTTTGCAGCCGGGCGTGATCGCCTGGCATTGCACAATGCGCCTAGTTAGCGACGCGCACCGGGCGAGAGCCTGGAGCGGGCGGCAAGTCACGGATGTACTGACGGTCGTGCGATAAGCGCGCCGGAGCGAAAGGACCCGACAAGCTGGAACAGCAGATAGCTGCCGGCCCGGCCTCAACGCTTCCGATCAGGCTACCGGCATAGGAAGGCGGGCATTGTCCCGCCTTTTTTGTTGCCTGAATTGGCAAGCCGCCGCCCGCGCTTGTGGTCCCACTTTTGGTACTTTTAGCCCAATTGTAGTATGATTCATGACCAAGCTCGAACAGATCGAAAAGTCCGTTGCCGAACTCAGCCCTGAAGAGCTGGAGGCGTTTGCCGCGTGGTTTGAGACGCTGCAGGCCGATTTGTGGGACAAGCAGATTGAGGCCGACGCAAAGGCGGGCCGGCTGGACAAGCTGCTGGCCGAAGCACGCGCCGAAATAGCTGCCGGCAAACTGCGTGACCTGTGAGGCACAGAGCTACCGCTAGTTTTTGGACAAGATACAATTCTTTGCCAAAGGCCGTTCGCCGTACCGGCCGACAAGAACTTCACTTCGATGAGACCAATCCGCGACATCCATCCCTCCATTTCAAAAGGTGGGAGAGCTTTGGTCGGCGAGGATAGACGACACTTATCGGGCCTTGGCCCTCGAAAGCGCTGATGGCTTCGACTGGATCTGGATCGGCACCCATGCCGAATACGATCGTCTCATCAAATAGCCAGCATTCGGCGGCTGCAAAATGCTGCGGCATAGAAACAGACTACCCAACCCACTTGATCGGCACGTGCCTCTTGTCCGTCTCGACCCGCTTCAGCCACTCCACCACGGCCGGATGGGCGTCGAGCTGGAAGCCGCCCATCTCGGCGGTGTGAGTGTAGGCAAAGAGCGCAATGTCGGCGACGCTGTAGCTGGCGCCGGCAAAAAAGGCGTTCTGCTCCAGATGTTTGTTCATCACGCCGAGCGCCTTGCCGCTCCAAAGTCAGCGCCAACCGTTCCGGCGTCGCATCCTTCGCGCTCTCGGGAAATGTGAGCAGCGCCTTGCGCACCGCGATATAGGGCTCGTGGCTGTACTGCTCGAAGAACAGCCACTGATAGGCCAGCGCCCGCTCATATCTGTCGGCCGGCAGGAAGCGTGTGCCCTCGGCGAGATAGAGCAGAATGGCGTTGGATTCAGCGATGCGTCGGCCGTCGTCGAGCTCGAGCAGCGGCACCATCGCGTTGGGGTTCTTGGCGACATAGTCGGCCTTGCGCGTCTCCCCGGTGTGCGAGCTCACTTCGATGCGGGTGAAGGGAATGCCGAGCTTTGCCATCAACAGACGCGGCTTGTAGCAATTGCCGCTGTCGATCATGTCATAAAGGATCATGGCCCTCTCCGCGCGCGACGAACGATCGGAGGCCTCTAACTCGCCTGTGCGGGGTTCATCCAGTGATTTGTTTTTGAGTGAAAGCATCAGCGGCGCTGATGCAGAGGCACTACCTTGTTGTCCATACCGAGCAGCGCATCGATCGCCAGCGGCTCTTCGTTGAAGATGGTGCCGGCGATCGCCGGGCGGGCGAGGTGATATCCTTGCAGGAGGTCGACGCCACCATCGAGCGCGACGCGCAGATGCGTGGCATGCTCGATGCCCTCGACCAGCACCTTGGCGCCGCGGTCGTGCAGCGTCGAAACCAGCGGCCGGAAGAACCGCTCGGCGGCGGCATGGCGGCAGAACTCGGCAAACCAGCCGCCGTCGATCTTGACGATGTCGGGCGACAGCAGGCCGATGCGCGCTTCGGTCGAATGTCCGGTGCCGAAGTCATCGATGGCGATGCGGACACCGTCGCGCCTCATCTCGCGCACGAGACCGGCGAGCACATGCTCGTCGGCTGCCTGCTCGGTGATCTCGCAGACCAGCATGGCCGGTTCGAGGCCGAAATCGCCGAGATGCCTGGCCATCAGCCGGATCTCGGCGAGCGCCCGCCCGAAATGATCGTTGATCATCGGATTGTAGTTGAAGAACAGGGTAAGGCCATCGACGCCGATGTTGCGGTAGTTGCCGAGATGCAGCATCCGGCACATCGTCTCGACGAACAGCCGGTCCTTTGCCACAACGCTGTCGAAGAAAACTTGCGGCGCAACGGTCGTCGCGACGCGCCGCGGCTCGATCAGCGCCTCGACGGCGACGGGTTGCAGCGATCTGCCACGCGGCGCGAAGATCGGCTGGTAGGCGCTCCACAGCCGGAACTCGCCATAGACGCCGAATTGAAGGCCGATCTCGTCTTCGAAGATCGCTTCGGCGACACTTCGCCGCCTTTCGGGGCGCTGCCTGTCGGGCCGCCCGATCATGGCGTCACCTTGCGCCCAAACGCCTTGGTCGGGCGAGCTGACGCCACCGGAGCGGGACTGGCGGCCGCGATCGTTTTGCCGTCCCCGGCCGCGGGCGCCTGCACGCTCTTGCCGAAGACGCGAGGACTGATCGAGGCCAGCTCCGGCCGGGCAAGCACATAGCCTTGCACCATCGACGCCCCGGATTTCTCGGCGAGCTCGAGCTGCCAGCCTTCCTCGATGCCTTCGAAAACCGTGCGGATGCCCTGACTTTCGAAGCTCGTCACCATCGTTGTCAGCAGCGCGAATCCGGCTCCGGACTCCATCAGCTGCGTGATCCAGTTGGCGTCGAACTTGACGATGTCCGGCCGCAATTCCTTGATGCGGTTGATGTCGGATTCGTCGGCGCCGTAATCGTCGACGGCGATGCGGAACCCGTTGGCGCGCAGCGCCTCGACGAAGCTGTAGAGCGCTTCCTGCGAAGCCGATTTCTGCTCGGTGACCTCGCACACGATACGGCGCGGGTCGATGCCGGCCTCGTGCAGCACCAGCCGCATGTCGCGCAGCGCCTTGTCGACGATGGCGCGGTCGGTGAACACCGACGGATCGAAATTGACGAAAATCGACGCCTCTTGCGGCAGACAGCCGCCGGCGTTGAGCAGATGCAGCGTCCTGGTCAGCGCCTCGATGTGCAGCCGGTCGCCTGCGGGGCAAGTGCCGAAGAAGCTCATCGGCGATTGCGGCTCACCGTCGCGGAACGGGCGGATAAGCCCCTCGAAGGCGACGAGCGAAAGCTTGCCTCCATCGAAGGCGAAGATTGGCTGGAAGGCGCTCTGCAGCGTGTAGACTCCCCAGACACCGCTTGAGGTGCCGTCATCATGACGGATGATATGGGCAAGCCCGATGCTGCGCGACAAAGGTCCCTCGCTCCGCAGAGTAAGCGGAATTCGATCTGCCATCCTGCCAGCCAAGGGTTTACCGCTCGTTGATGAATTTATAGTTGCCGCTCACGCCACCTTGACCTCTGGATCACCCGACAATGCTTGCGCTTGGCCCGATGATGCGACATGAGAGGCGCCGCGGCCGATCCTGGCCGCGCCCTTCTCTTGGAGACGCTCTGTCATGGCCTTTCTTGCCGACGCCCTTTCCCGCGTGAAGCCTTCCGCGACTATCGCGGTGACGCAGAAAGCGCGTGAGCTGAAAAATGCCGGCCGTGACGTCATCGGCCTCGGCGCCGGCGAGCCGGACTTCGACACGCCCGATAACATCAAGAACGCGGCGATCGAGGCGATCCGCCGTGGCGAGACCAAGTACCCGCCGGTCTCCGGCATCGCGCCGCTGCGCGAGGCGATCGCCAAAAAATTCAAGCGCGAGAACAATCTCGACTATCGACCGGAGCAGACCATCGTCGGCACCGGCGGCAAGCAGATCCTGTTCAACGCCTTCATGGCGACGCTGAACCCCGGCGACGAGGTCATCATCCCGCGGCCCTATTGGGTGAGCTACCCGGAAATGGTGGCGATCTGCGGCGGCACGTCCGTCTTTGCCGACACCTCGATCGACAACGGCTTCAAGCTGACGGCTGAGGTGCTGGAAAGGGCGATCACGCCGAAGACGAAATGGCTGCTGATGAACTCGCCGTCCAACCCATCGGGCGCCGCTTACACCGAGCGTGAACTCAGGGCCCTGGCCGACGTGCTGCTCAAGCACCCGCATGTCTGGACGCTGACCGACGACATGTATGAGCACCTGACCTATGGCGACTTCGTCTTCAAGACCATCGCCGAGGTCGAACCGAGCCTCTACGAGCGCACGCTGACCATGAACGGCGTGTCGAAGGCCTATGCCATGACCGGCTGGCGTATCGGCTACGCCGCCGGCCCGGTGCCGCTGATCAAGGCAATGGACATGATCCAGGGCCAGCAGACTTCCGGCGCCTGCACCATTGCGCAATGGGCGTCCGTCGAGGCGCTCAACGGCCCGCAGGACTTCATCGCCAAGAACAAGGCGATCTTCCAGGGCCGGCGCGACCTCGTCGTGTCGATGCTCAACCAGGCGCGCGGCATCTCGTGCCCATCGCCGGAAGGCGCCTTCTACGTCTATCCGTCCTGCGCTGAGCTGATCGGCAAGAAGACGAAGGCCGGCAAGGTCATCGACAATGACGAAGCCTTCTGCTCGGAGCTGCTCGACGCCGAAGGCGTTGCCGTTGTGTTCGGATCGGCCTTCGGCCTCGGCCCGAACTTCCGCATCTCCTACGCAACATCGGAGGCGCTGCTGGAGGAAGCCTGCGCCCGCATCCAGCGCTTCACTGCGTCGCTGACCTGATCGGCAACGCCGCCATCCACAAAAACCCGGCTTCGCGCCGGGTTTTTGTTGGACGGCAATCAGCCGCCATACTGTTCGTCGGAGACCGCCTCGAGCCACTCGGCATGGACGCCGTCCAGCGCTTCCTGCATGGCGACATGCGTCATCGTGGTCTTCGGCCCGGCGCCGTGCCAGTGCTTTTCGCCCGGCGCGAAGGAGATGACGTCGCCGGCCCTGATCACCTCCATCGGCCCGCCCCACGTTTGCGCAAGCCCGGCGCCGCCCGTGACGTAGAGCGTCTGGCCGAGCGGGTGCGTGTGCCAATGCGTGCGGGCGCCCGGTTCGAAACTGACCAGGGTTGCCCTCAGCCGCGCCGGCGCCTCCTTCTCGATGATCGGCGTCTGCAGCACCTTGCCGGTGAAATACTTTTCAGGCGCGATGATCGTCGGCACGCTGCCGCACGCAATGATCTTCATCGTAGAAACTCTCAAATCGTTAGGGACCGTCCGCCGCAGCGGGAGGTCATTTTCTTGCTATATGGCGACCGACGCAATCGCCTTTGAGCGCTTGAGCCACCGGGCTGTTCGAAACCGAGCACAAAACCAAAGCCGGCGCATTTCCTATTTTCCTTGCCCTCTCCGCTAACCCGTGTGACGATGGCCTTGGCAGGTGGTGAGCAACAACCCCGCCCGCGACGGCTGAACAGGCCGGCCGCCGCTCCCAGGGAAACGCCTGAGTGGAGGTCAGCCATGGGTAATCGCGCCGGAGGACGACGCACGGGACCGAAATGCATCGCCATAGTCGGTCCCTTCGCAAGCGGTAAGACGACACTTCTCGAAGCTATCCTCGCCCGCACGGGCGCCATTCCCCGCCAGAATCCCGTTTCATCGGGCAACACGGTTTCCGATCATTCGCCAGAAGCCCGCGCCCACGCCATGAGCGTCGAGGCGACCTTTGCCACGACGGAATTCATGGGCGAGCAGTTCACCTTCGTCGATTGCCCCGGTTCCATCGAGTTCGCCTTCGAGGCGGAGCCGGTGCTTGCCGCCTGCGATGTCGCCGTGGTCGTGGCCGAAGCGGACGAAAAGAAGATACCCGCGCTTCAGCTCATCATGCGCAAGCTCGACGACCTCGGCGTGCCGCGCATCCTGTTCCTCAACAAGGTGGACAAGGCGGTCGCCGGCGTGCGCGAGACGCTAAAGATGCTGCAGCCGGCCAGCTCGGCGCCGCTGCTGCTGCGCCAGATTCCCTTGCGCAAGGATGGTGTCGTCATCGGCTCGATCGATCTGGCCTTGGAGCGCGCCTATGTCTACCGCGAATATGCCGAAAGCCAGGTCGCCGAGATTCCGGACGACGACAAGGCGCGCGAGCTCGAGGCACGGTTCTCGATGCTGGAGACGCTGGCCGACCATGACGACCAGTTGATGGAGCAGTTGCTGGAGGAGATCGAGCCGCCGAAGGACGCGATCTTCGATGACCTTGCCGCCGACCTGCGCGCCGGCTCGGTGACGCCGGTGCTGATCGGTACCGCCGAGAAGGGCAACGGTGTGCTGCGCCTGTTGAAGGCTATCCGCCACGACGCGCCTGACGTCGAGGCGACGCGCAAGCGCCTTGGCGCGCCCGATGGCAGCCAGACGGTCGTGCAGGTGATGAAGACCATCCACACCGCGCATGGCGGCAAACTGTCTATTTCGCGTGTGCTTTCCGGCCAGGTGGCCGACGCGGCCGAACTCTTCCTCTCCAGCGGCGACACGACGAAGGTCTCCGGCATCTACAAGATGCTTGGCAAAGACCAGTTGAAGCTGCCGTCGGCCAAGGCTGGCGATACCGTCGCGCTCGGCAAGCTCGACAATGTCAGGACCGGCCAAACGCTGAGTTCGGCCAAAGGCGGCATCAAGCCGCTGATCGTGCTGGAGCCCCCGCAACCGGTGTTCGCATTCGCTTTGCGCCCCAAGGAGCGCAAGGACGAGGTCAAGATGTCGGCAGCGATCCAGAGGCTAGCCGAGGAAGACCCCTCGCTCAGCCTGCACCACAACCAGGACTCCGCGGAGACCGTATTGTCGGGCCATGGCGAAATGCACCTGCGCGTCGTGCGCGAGCGGCTGGAGGGCAAGAACCAGATCCCGATCGATGGCCACTCGCCGGCGGTTCCCTATCGCGAGACGATCCGCAAATCCGCACAGCAGCGCGGCCGCCACAAGAAACAGTCGGGCGGCCACGGCCAGTTCGGCGACGTGGTGATCGAGATCAAACCGCTGCCGCGCGGCACGGGTTTCCAGTTCACCGACACCATCACCGGCGGCGTCGTGCCAAAAACCTACATCCAGTCGGTGGAGACCGGCATCCGCGACTATCTGAAATCCGGTCCGCTCGGCTTCCCGGTGGTCGATGTCGCCGTCAACCTTTTGGACGGCTCCTATCATGCCGTCGACTCGTCCGACATGGCCTTCCAGATGGCGGCCAAGCTGGCGATGAAGGAAGGCATGGCGGCCTGTTCGCCGGTTCTGCTGGAACCGATCATGAAGGTCGAGATCGTCACGCCTTCAGATGCGACCTCGAGGATTATCGCTTTGATCCCGCAGCGGCGCGGCCAGATCCTTGGCTATGACGCGCGGCCCGGCTGGCCGGGCTGGGACGTGGTCGAAGCGACCATGCCCCAGGCCGAGATCGGCGACCTGATCATCGAGCTGCGCTCGGCGACGGCAGGCGTCGCCAGCTACAAGGCCGTCTTCGACCATATGGCCGAGCTGACCGGGCGCCTCGCCGACGAGGCGATGAACGCCAACGGCAAGGCCGCCTGATCGGATCTTGTTGAAGACGCGAAAACGGCGCCCGGATCGTCCGGGCGCCGTTCTTAATTGCGGACTGTCTTCCTTGGGAGGCAACGGCAGGTCCGCCGCATCAGGAAATGGATCGGACGCGGTAGCTGCCTGAGCCCGGCCTGTCCGAGTGATGCCCCCATCTCCCGGACCGACCAACCGCGTCCTATGATCTACCTAATCGATAGAGTGCGTCTGCGACATGTTACCCGATGTTACATGTCACTGTTACGCGGGCCGCGCGCACGCATTTCTGGTGTCGGCGTGACTTCGGCGCAACAAAAAAGCCGGATCAATAAAGATCCGGCTGAGTTTGATTGGAAGTGCCGATTAGGGCTAACCTCCAGAGGGGAACACTCGAGGGCGCTAATGGGAGGAGAACGCGCCCTGGAGATCAACTATATATGTGCTCATCATGCTCAAGAAACAAGCATCTATTTTGCAACACACGCATGCAAAAAGAGGTAGGCTGTGGTCTAATCCGTCGCGAGAACCGATAGGACCAGAAAAAATCGCCGAATCCAGAGCCGTTCCCGACTGAAAGCGATCGCTGATATGCAAACCGGGTCAGATTCCGGTGCCGAAATACGCTAAATTCACAATGATGCGAACTTGGGCTGGTCGCGTTTATTTCTGCGGCAGGAGAGCCCGATGCGAACTTTTCGGCAATTGCCGGCAGCGCCTTGATCTTTGTCTCCGTCCCGGGCGCGCTGTCTCCGGCTGGCTGCCCCACGCCATGGCGCGATTAAGTCCCTGTCGTGGGCCAGGTCAGGCCGGCACCACCCGAATATCGGCAGGTCCTGCTAGTAGGACCAACTGCGCGCCTTGGCGATGATGAAATCGCGGAACACGTGCAGCTTCGCCTGGTTCTTCATCGCGTCGGGATAGGCGAAATAGGTGTCGAAGGACGGCACCTCGGTTTCGGGCAGCAACTGGACGAGGTTCGAGTCCTTGTTGATGACGTAGTCGGGCAGCATGGCGATGCCGGCGCCGCCCTGGACCGCGCGCTTGATCGACAGGATGTCGTTGATCTGCAGCGTCGGCACCCTTTGCCCGCCCTCGAAATCGCCCACCGTCTCCAGCCAGTTCAGCTCCGACAGATGCGAAGGCACCGGCACGCCGAAGGTGACGATCCGGTGGTTCCTGAGCTCGGCGATCGAGGCGGGCTTGCCGAACTTCGCCACATAGGAAGGCGACGCATAAAGGTGGAAATGCACCGTGAACAACCGGCGCTGGATAAGATCCGGCTGCTGCGGCTGGCGCAGGCGGATGGCGCAATCGGCCTGACGCATGGTGAGGTCGAGCTCCTCGTTGGCGAGGATGAGCTGCAGGCTGATCTCGGGGTAGAGCTCGATGAATTCCTGCACGCGCTCGGTCAGCCAGCCGGCCCCGAGCCCCACCGTTGTCGTGACCCTCAGCACGCCGGACGGGCGATCCTTGGTCTCGGTCAGCCGCGACTTGATCGTCTCCAGCTTCATCAGCACGTCATGTGCCGTTCGGAACAGCATCTCGCCCTGCTCGGTCAACACGAGGCCACGCGCGTGGCGATGGAACAGCGCCACGCCGACGTCATGCTCGAGCGCGCTGACCTGCCGCGAGATCGCCGACTGCGACAGGTGCAGCGTTTCGGCGGCATGGGTAAACGACCCAGCCTCTGCCGCAGCGTGAAACACGCGTAGCTTGTCCCAGTCCAGCGCCATGATTCCCCTCGTGTTGCCTTTGGCGTCTGAATGAAAAATCAGGCTTTCAAACGGCTTTTTTCAGCCGATCGATTATTCCGCCGCTTCGCGGTGAACCTCGATCCCCGCCAGATATTTCTCCGCCTCGAGCGCGGCCATGCAACCGAGCCCGGCAGCTGTAACCGCTTGCCGGTAGACATCGTCGGTAACGTCGCCGGCAGCGAAAACGCCAGGAACGTCGGTACGGGTCGAATCGGGCGCCGTCCACAGATAGCCGTTCGGCTTCTGCTTCAGCTTGCCGATGAAAAGCTCGACCGCCGGCGCATGGCCGATCGCGACAAAGACGCCATCGACCTGCAGCCGCGACACTTCGCCCGTCATCACATTGCGCAGCTTCAAGCCGTCGACCGAAGGCGGCAGCGGTGCCTTGCCCGGCTGCCCGGTGATCTCGTCGACGGCGGTATCCCAGATGATGCGGACATTGTCCTTCTTGAACAGCCGCTCGCGCAGGATGCGCTCGGCGCGGAAATCGTTGCGGCGGTGAATAACGGTGACGCTCTTGGCGAGGTTGGCGAGGTAGAGCGCCTCCTCCACCGCCGAATTGCCGCCGCCGACCACGGCGACATCCTTGCCGCGATAGAAGAAGCCGTCGCAGGTGGCGCAGGCCGAGACGCCGAAGCCCATGAAGGTCTGCTCGGACGGGATACCCAGCCACTTGGCTTGCGCGCCGGTGGCGATGATCAAAGCGTCGGCGGCGTAGACGGTGCCGGAATCGCCGGTGGCGCGGAACGGCCGCACGTTGAGGTCGACCTCGGTGATGATGTCGTTGACGATCTCGGTGCCGACATGCTCGGCCTGCTTGAGCATTTGCTCCATCAGCCAGGGGCCCTGGATCGGATCGGCGAAGCCCGGATAGTTTTCGACGTCGGTGGTGATCATCAGCTGACCGCCCTGCTGCAGGCCGGCGACAAGCATCGGCTTCAGCATGGCGCGGGCGGCATAGATCGCCGCGGTGTAGCCGGCCGGCCCGGAGCCGATGATGAGAACGGGCGCGTGTCTGGTGTTCATGAAAAAGTCCCCTGCGGCGCGAGGGCCGTGGTTTTGTTGCCGGTAATGTAAGTGCTGCCCGCCAAGCCAGCAAGGCAGCTTGGCCTTCGTCCCCGGAAAGCTTCATAGCGGTATACAGGGCCATATCGCAGCCAGTTGCAGAAAAATCATCGCAAAGGGATGGCCTCGCGCGCGAAACCAAATTACAAAATCGCGAAAGATTCTTGCGCGAAAGCCGATCATGCCGCTCAAAGCCGATCTCGACGCCATCGACTGGAAGATCCTGCGAGAGCTGCAGAGTGACGGTCGTATGACCAATGTCGACTTGTCCGGCCGCGTCGGCATCTCGGCGCCGCCTTGCCTGCGCCGCGTCAGGCGACTGGAAGAGGCCGGCATCATCCGCGGTTACCGTGCGCTCCTCAATGCGCCGGCGCTCGGCATGGATGTCGTCGCCTTCTGCCTGATCGGGCTGCACCATCAGGCCGACGCCGAGCTCAAGGCTTTTGCCGAGCGGACGAGGGGCTGGCCGATCGTTCGCGATGCCTGGATGGTGTCGGGCGAGTCCGATTTCCTGCTGCATTGCGTGGCAAGCGACCTTGGCACCTTCCAGACCTTCGTCATCGAGGAGCTCGCCTCGGCGCCGAATGTCGACACGGTGCGCACCGCGCTGACCATCCGCCGGGTCAAGGATGAGGGGCTGGTCGCCTTTCCGGCTTAATGCGCCGGCTTCCGGTGAAGCCGCTGGAAAAACAGCGGTTTGGCGCTGAATTTTGAATCAATCCGCGATCATTGCGATCATATCGCGGTGAGCAGACCTTCCAGGTCCCGCACATCGCGCAGCGGCAAAACGGAAAAGCCGCCCATCGGTGTGGCTTCGCCATCGACAAGCCAGCCGCGCTCGAGGCCGGCGCGCTGGCCTGCTTCCATGTCGGCCGGCTTGTCGCCGACGATCAGCGATCGCTTGAGATCGAGGCCGAGGCGGCGCCCTGCCTCGAGCAGCATGCCCGGATTGGGCTTGCGCATCGGATGATCGGCGATCGCCAGCGGGCCCGAACCGGCCTCGTGGTAGGCGCAGGCCAGCACCATGTCGACGGCTGCGTTCTTCTCGGCAAGCAGTTCGAGCACCCGCTGATTAACCCGGGCGAAGGCATCCCAGCCAAAATAGCCGCGCGCGATACCGGACTGATTAGTGATGAGGATGACCGGAATGCCGCGCCGATTCGCGGCTTCTATGGCAGGCGCGATACCGTCGCGCAGCACCATGGCGTCCGGATCGTCAGGATAGCCGATATCGATATTGATGGTGCCGTCACGGTCTAGAAACAGTGCCGGCAGGCCAGCCGGAAACGCCTTGGCGCCAATCCGCTCGATCCACAGGCCGGGCTCGACGAGCGGAAAATCCCCTTCGCGGTCAGCCATTGCTGAGACGCGCTTCGACCGCCTCGCACAGGTGGTGATAGAGGCAGAGATGCCCCTGCTGGATGATCGGCGTCGAGGTCGACGGCACGCTGAGCAAGATGTCCGTGAGCGGCTTGAGCTTGCCGCCGGTGTCGCCGGTGAGGCTGATCACCGTCATGCCCATGGCCCGCGCCTGCTCGGCGGCGGCAAGGATGCTCGGCGAATTGCCGCTGGTGGAGATGGCGAGCAATACCGCGCCTTCCGACCCATGCGCCTCGACCTGGCGTGAGAAGACGGTGTCGAAGCCGTAGTCGTTGCCCCAGGCGGTCAGCACCGCCGCATTGGCCGGCAGCGCGATGACATTGTAGGCCTTGCGCTCTTTAAGAAACCGGCCGACCAGTTCGCCGGCGATGTGGATGGCGTCGCTCGCCGAGCCGCCATTGCCGCAGATCAGCAGCGCCTTGCCGTGTGACAGCGCCTTCACGACCGCGCTCACCGCGCGCTCCATCTCGCCGGTGAGATCGCGCTCGACCATTGCCGAGATCGCCGCCGCGGAGCGGACCAGATAGTCGTTCAGCTCGGACATGAAACCCTCAATTCGCGCCGCCGGCGCGCAGCTTGCCGATGGTTTTGGTGGTGCTCTTGCCGGCGACGAGGTCGACCAGCACCACACGCCCGCCCGCGTTCTGCACCACGTCGGCGCCGACCACGGTCTCGATCGTGTAATCCGCGCCCTTGACCAGGATGTCGGGCAGAAGCGCCTCGATCAGCTTGAGCGGCGTGTCTTCCTCGAAGACGACAACGGCATCGACCGAGGCGAGCGCCGCGAGCACGCAGGCGCGGTCGTGCTGGTCGTTGACCGGACGTCCGGGCCCTTTCAGCCGGCGCACCGAGGCGTCGCTGTTCAAGCCGAGCACCAGCCGGTCGCATCGGCTGCGCGCGGCGTGCAGCAGGCTGACATGGCCGGCATGCAGAATGTCGAAGCAGCCATTGGTGAAGCCAACCGACAGCCCCTCCTCTTTCCAGGCCGCCACCATCCTGGCCGCCGCATTGGCGTCGAGAATGGCGTCCTTGTGGGCGACCGGTCCATGCGAGCGGAACAGCGCGCCGGAAAGCTCCTCCACTGTCAGCCGCGCCGTGCCGCGCTTGCCAACGACCACGCCGCCGGCGGCATTGGCGATTGTAGCAGCCTGCACCCGGTCGGCGCCCGCGGCGAGCGACAGCGCGAAGGTGGCGATGACCGTGTCGCCGGCGCCGGAGACGTCGAACACTTCGCGCGCCTGCGTGGAGATATGGCGGGCATCCTCCGCGGTGACCACGCTCATGCCCTTTTCGCTGCGCGTCGCGACGATGAACTCGAAGTCATGCGCGGCAATCAGGTCGCGTGCCGCAGCGACGATCTCGTCATCGCCGAAGACCGGGCGTCCGACCGCCTCGCCGAGTTCCTTGCGGTTGGGCGTGACCGCCGTCGCCCCGGCATAGCGCGCATAGTCGCGGCCCTTCGGGTCGATCAGCACCGGTTTTCCGGCATCGCGGCAGATCGCGATCAGTTCGGCCGCCACGCCGTCGAGCAGGATGCCCTTGCCGTAGTCGGACAGGATGACGATATCGGCGCGCGCAAGGGCAGCCTGGAAATGCTCGACAAGCGTCGCCCGCTCGCCACTGGACAACGGTTTGATTTCCTCCTCGTCGAAACGCAGCACCTGCTGGTTAAGCGCGCTGAAGCGGCTCTTCGACGAGGTCATGCGGTCCTGCCGCTGTGCAAGGCCGTCCGTATCGGCGCCAAGATCGCCGAGCATGCGCATGAGATTGTCGCCGGCCTGGTCGGCGCCGATGACGGAGACCGGGATGGCGGCGCCGCCCAGTGAAACGATGTTGGAAACGACGTTGCCGGCGCCGCCCAGGGCCACCACCTCGCCCCGCCCATGCAGCACCGGGATCGGCGCTTCAGGCGAGATCCGCTCGATGACGCCGTTGACGAAACGGTCGAGGATGAAATCGCCGACCACCAGCACGGTGACCTCGCCGAAGTGGGCGATGGTGCGATGCAAGGGCTCCGGGGAAGGCAGATGGTGCTTGATCATCTCACTGGCGCGCGCCGAGAACGGCGGTTCTTGATCGGGGTTGCAGCGCCGGAAATGCGGCGCTCTTCATTCTTCGCGATGCCGATATACCGCAATCGGGGCCAGCGCAACGGCGGGCCGGTGCACGCGCACCGGCCAAGGCGCCGGACGGATCAGCTCTTCTGCAAGGCGACATGGACGCCGAGACCGACAAGCACGGCGCCACCTGCGCGCTGCATAAGGCGCTGCACGCGACCGGAGCGCCGCAGCCGCGCAATCATGGCGCCGGCGAGAAAGACGCAAACGATGTCGGCCGACGAGAACATCAGGTTGACAATGGTTCCCAGCACCACGAACTGCAGCCAAACCGGTAAGGTCGCCGAGGCATCGATGAACTGCGGCAGGAACGCCATGAAGAAGATGGCTGTCTTGGGATTGAGCACCTCGACCGTGATGCTTTCCAAAAAGGCGCGACGCGCCGATTTTCGCTCGATCACAGGGAGCGTGCCGCTTCCCTCGATCTTGGCGCGGAACAGCGAAACACCGAGCCAGATCAGGTACAGCGCGCCGACAAGTTTGACCGCCATGTAAAGCGGCGGCACGGCATGGAACAACACCGACAGTCCGGTTGCGGCGGCAAGGACATGGACATAGCCGCCGAGATGGATGCCGAGCGCCGCCGTCAGCCCCGACCAACGCCCGCGCGCCATGGTCTGCGCGGCGGCATAGAGCATGGCCGGTCCGGGAATGTAGGCGAAGATAGCCGTGGTGACGAAGAAGGCGATAAGCAGTTCGGTCGACGGCATCTTGATCCCTCACGATAGGAGCCGACTGAAGCGGGAGCTTTGCGGCCTCACTGTGGCGACGAACCGGTCTGCCCTGATTTGGCAAGAACGCGGGCCATGAACTTGTCATGGTCGATGACCGCGCGCTCGTGGAAACCTTCGCCGATCAATCCATTCTCGTCGCTGCACGATACCTTGAAGCGCAGCGTTCGCCCCTGCACCGCGACAAGCTCGACATCGGCGGTGACGGTCATGCCGACGGGTGTCGCGGCGACATGGCTGACGTCGACATGGGTGCCTACGGTTCTCTCATGGCTGCTCAGGAACGGACGCAATGCCTCGACGCATGCCCATTCGATGAAGCCGACCATGAAGGCGGTGGCGAAAACCGGCGGCATGTCGCCGAAACCCGCAAAGGCCGTTGTCATTGCCGGAACCGTCAGGGAGTCGTCGACCCGCAGGGTTTGAACGTGGCGAAGGCCGGGCTTTAGATCGGATGTCATGGCTATACCAACGGCAAGAACGCACACCGACGGCTCATGCCACGGCCCTCAAAGGCACCATAGCTTGCTTCGACCGAAGACGTACCGTTCGGCGCGCCAGAGCTTATCTCGCGAGCCGTTCTGCCGATCCATCCCTACATTCGTCGTAGCCGATGCTCCACAACCGGGGACCTTTTATCGACACCTGCTCGCGCCTCCCCTATAAGGGCCGGAATCGGCAACGAAACAAGGGTCACAAGGATGATCATCGTCACGGGCGGCGCCGGCATGATCGGCTCCAACATCGTCGCCGCGCTGAATGCCGAAGGCCATGACGATATCTTGGTCGTCGACGATCTGACCGACGGCCACAAGATCGCCAATCTGGCCGATCTCCGCATTGCCGACTATCTCGACAAGGACGAGCTTCCGGCCCGGCTCGAGGATGGCGGGCTGGGCCGCATCGAGGCCGTCTTCCATCAGGGCGCCTGCTCGACCACCACCGAATGGAACGGCAAGTTCATGATGGACGTGAACTACGCTTATTCGAAGCGCCTGCTGCACGCCTGCCTGGCGCTGCGGGTGCCCTTCCTCTATGCGTCCTCGGCTTCGGTCTATGGCGGCGGCAACGAGTTTCGCGAAGAGCCCGAATTCGAGCGGCCGCTCAATGTCTACGCCTATTCGAAGAAGCTGTTCGACGACTATGTCCGCCGCAATGTCTTCGACACCGATCACTCGCAGGTCGCCGGCCTGCGCTATTTCAACGTCTACGGGCCGCGCGAGGCGCACAAGGGGGCCATGGCCTCGGTTGCCTTCCATTTGTTCAACCAGGTCGAGCAGGGCCAGAACCCGAAGCTGTTCGGCGCCTATGGCGGGTTCGGCCCCGGCGAGCAGAGCCGCGACTTCATCCATGTCGGCGACGTCGCCGACGTCAATCTATGGCTATGGAAGCGGGGCTCAAGCGGCATCTTCAACTGCGGCACCGGCCGCGCCCAGCCGTTCCGCGCCATTGCCGAGACGGTGATCGACACGCTCGGCAAGGGTGAGATCGAGTTCGTTCCCTTCCCCGAACACCTAAAGGGCAGCTATCAGAGTTTTACCGAGGCGGATATGTCCCGCTTACGCGCGGCCGGCTACAATGGCCAATTCCGCACCGTCGAAACCGGCGTCAGAGACTATGTCCAATGGCTGAAAGCCCAACGATCCTCGTGATCGGCCCACGCTGGGTGGGCGACATGGTCATGGCCCAGTGCCTGTTCGCCGCGCTGAAGGAAAAGCATCCGAATGCGGCCATCGACGTGCTCGCGCCGGCTTGGGCAGCGCCCCTGGTCAAGCGCATGCCCGAAATACGCTGCCAGATCGACTTTCCACTGATGCCCGGCACGCTCGAATTCCGCAGCCGCAGGCGCTTCGGCCGCCTGCTGCGCGGCCGCTACGACATGGCCTATGTGCTGCCGGGGAGTTGGAAATCGGCGCTGATCCCGTTCTTCGCCCGGATTCCGCGCCGTGTCGGCCATCTGAGGGAAATGCGCTACGGCCTGCTGACCGACATCGTTCCGCTGCCCGATGCGGTGAAGCGGCGCACGGCTCAGGCCTATTTCGGCCTGGCGCGCGGCGGCACTTTTCGCCCGCCGAAGCTCACCGTCGATATGGCCAATCAGGCCGATCTGCTGGCGCGGTTCGGGCTGGGTGCAAAAGAATTCGTCGCCCTGTTGCCGGGCGCCGAGTTCGGCCCGGCGAAGCGCTGGCCGAGCGAATACTATGCTGAGCTAGCCCGCGGGATGATGGCAAAAGGCCTGGGCGTCGCCTTGCTCGGCTCGAAGAACGACTCTGAGGTCACCGGCGAGATCGCGAGGCTTGCGCCGGGCGCCGTCGACCTTGCCGGCCGGACGAAGCTGGAGGATGCCATCGACCTGATCGCCGCGGCGAAGATAGCCGTCTCGAACGACAGCGGACTGATGCATGTGGCCGCCGCCGTCGACACGCCAATCGTCGCCGTCTATGGCTCGACCTCGCCCGAAAACACGCCGCCGCTGACCGATCGTTCGGAACTGATCTGGCTGCATCTCTCCTGCTCGCCCTGCCACAGCAAGGTCTGCCCGCTCGGCCATCTCAACTGCCTTAAGACGCTCGATGTCGCGCGGGTCGCCGCCGCCGCCGACCGGTTGCTTGAAATTCCTGCGGCCGCATGAGGGTTCTCATCGTCAAGACATCATCGATGGGCGATGTCATCCACACCTTCCCGGCCGTCGAGGACGCGCTCCGCAATCGCCCGGACATAAGCTTCGACTGGTGCGTGGAAGAGGCCTTTGCCGCCGTCGTCGCCTTGCATCCGGCGATCGGAACCATCCACAAGGTGGCGCTCCGGCGCTGGCGCAAGAAGCCGTTCGACGGCGGCACATGGCGCGAGATGGCCGGCCTGCGACGTGCGCTTCGCTCGCGCCGCTACGACCTGGTTATCGATGCACAGGGGCTGTTGAAATCGGCCGTGGTCGCCAGGCAATCCGGCGCGCCGATCGCCGGCTTCGACCGCTCCAGCGCCCGCGAGCCCTCGGCGACGCTGCTCTACGAGCGCAAATACGCCGTGCGGCGCGAGCTGCACGCCATCGAGCGCACCAGACGCCTGTTCAGCCTGGCGCTGGGGTATCAGGCGGACCTCTCGACGCTCAACTCCGGCATAGTGCCGCCGGCAGGCGGACTTTCCGGCGTTGAAGGCAAAACGGCTTTCCTGCTGCACGGCACCAGCCGCGAAGACAAGAAATGGCCGGTCGAAGACTGGGTCGAGACTGCGCGCCGACTGGTATCGCAGCAATTTACACCGATCGTCACCTGGTCGAACGAAGCGGAGAAGCGTGTTGCCGAGGCGATCGCCGGCGCCGTGCCGGAAACGGTGCTGGTTCCGAAATCGCCGCTAGCGGATGTCGCTGCGATCCTCGGCCGGTCGACGCTCGTCATCGGCGCCGACACCGGCCTCACCCATCTCGCCAGCGCTTTCGGCCTGCCGACCGTCGCCATATTCCTGGCGACGGAGCCCGGCCTGACCGGCCCGCGCGGGCCCTATTCATCGACACTGCTGGCGCCCGCCGGCGGCAAAGTCACGGCGGCCGAAGTGATGGCTGAAGCAGAGCGGCTGCTGGTGCTTAGATCGGAAACGCCAGTCTAGCCCTCAAATAAATTGCACCTGGACGATCTCGTAACCCCGTGCGCCGCCCGGGGCGTTGACCTCGATGGCATCGCCGACTTCTTTGCCGATCAACGCGCGCGCGATCGGCGAGGAGATCGAGATACGGCCGGACTTCACGTCCGCTTCCTGGTCGCCGACGATTTGATAGGTCTTCTTTTCCTCGGTGTCCTCGTCGACCAGCACGACCGTGGCGCCGAACTTCACCTTGTCGCCGCTGAGCTTCGAGACATCGATCACCTCGGCGCGCGCGATCAGGTCCTCGAGCTCGTTGATACGGCCCTCATTGTGGCTCTGCGACTCTTTAGCCGCGTGGTACTCGGCATTTTCGGACAGGTCGCCATGCGAGCGCGCTTCGGAGATCGCCTCGATGATGCGTGGACGCTCTTCCTGCTGGCGCCAGCGCAGTTCTTCCTTCAATGACGCGAACCCCTCGCCTGTCATCGGGACCTTGATCATGATGCCTGACCTTTCCTGCCACTACCCCCGCTTTTCGGGAATAGCCTTGTCGTTGGGTACAAAAAGAAAACGGTCCGGCAGCCTCGGGCTAACGGAACCGTTTCACCACAATTTCCCTGAATATAGCGATCTCCGCGCGATTTTCACGCTCAAAAATGAAGTTCAGTAAAATCACCACCGCTTTTGCAAGGCCGTCCGGCGCTAAATCGGAATACCGGCAGCAAAAAACCGACTGCGATTGCTCGCAGCCGACTTCGAAAAGCATCGATGAAGAATCAGCTCCTCAGGAAACGTTCGATCTGCTCCGACAACATGCCGTATTCGCGCGAGCTTTTGCCGGTCCGCTTCTCGATTTCCTTGAGCTGCTCCTGCGCGCCGGCAAGATCGCCGATTTGCAGATGGGCCTCGCCGAGATATTCGCGCACCAGTGTGTAGTCGGGGTCGATGCGCAGCGCTTCCTCGTAATAGCCGAGGCCGACCGTGACACGGCCGGAATGGCGATGCGAATAGCCGAGATAGTTGAGAATGCGCGGATCCTGCTTGTTGGCGGCGAGCGTCAGCACCGAGATCGCCTCGTCGTAGCGCCCGGCCATCGCCAGATCGTGGCCTGCCTCGTAGATGCTGTCGTCATCCAGCATGCCGTACTGCGGCACGACGCATTTCTTCTTCTTCTTGTCCCAGACCTGACCCTTCTTGCATTGAGTGGTAGTCTGGCTGCCACCGCCACCGCCCTCGCCGGCGGTGAATGCAGGCGCCGCGAACAGCGGCAGGCTAACGGCAGCAGCCAAGACCTGAACAAGCAAACGTCTGCGCATCGGAGCCTCCTTGAGCGTGACAACGGCAGATTAACGCCGCTTCGATGCGGTTTCATCCCGAAAACCTGTCAAAAGCCAAACTATTTGGAGGTCGGGAGCGCATCGCCTCTGCGAACGGATGTGACGCGGGCCGCAAATCCGCTATCATCAGTCGAGCGCACGACGAGGAGAAAGGCCAGTGCAGCAGCGCCTCGAGAAGGAATGGGAGCTTTCCATCGACCCGGATACCGTGCGCCTGTTCATCCTGAAGGCCAAGGCGCTGAGCGCCGCCGTCAACGAGGACTACGACGACGGCGCCGAGCACGAGGTCGAGTTCGATGGCGACAGGCGCGACAGTCACCATCACGACGGCCTTGTCGAGGAGGCATCGGAAGACCTCACCGAGGAGGAGTTCCGCGAGCTGATCAACGACCTCAACGTCGATGAAGCGGCCGAGCTCGTAGCGTTGGCCTGGGTGGGCCGCGGCGACTACGAAGCTTCCGAATGGGTCGACGCGGTGGCGGCCGCGCGCGAGCGCGCCAACAAGCGCACCGCAAAGTACCTGCTCGGACTGCCGCAGCTCGCGGATTGGCTGGAGGAAGGCCTGGAGGCGATCGGCGCGTAACGAACCGGTAACCGATTTTGATCGCAGCGCCGCAGCGTCCAAGGCAACCTTGCGATGCCGGGCCCGTTTCCGGCCGATGGCGAGGCTGAGCTTTTCCGGATTTTGCAGACTGGCGCTGCCTTTGGCGGCGGGGATTTTGCTGGTCACGCCGGCCGATGCCAAGCATCGTCACAGGCAGCCGCTGACACCGCGCATGGAGCAGCCGTTGACGCAGCGGGCCGATCAGCCACTGCGGCCGAGGATCAAGCACCGCGTGAGACCGCGCGGCAAGCAGCAAGTCGCGCCAAAGCTGGCGCAACAGCAAACGCAGGACCAGCCGATCTTGCCCGCCGATGCTCCGGTGCCAGAACCACGGCCCGCAGAAGCGCAAAAGGCCGGCACCGCAACGCTGGAAGAGCAGAAGGCTGCCGGTCCAAAGGACGCTGACGCATCCGACCAGATCAATCAAGAAAAGTCTCGTGAGGGAAAGCGGCAGCATCCCGAGTCTTCGGCCACCGAGCCGTCAACCGACACGGAAGGCGAACCTGAGGCGCCGTCTGCGGTGCCGATTCCGACGCAACGACCCGACATCGCGGAACCGAAGCCGCCCGCTGCCGCACCAAAGCCACCTGAAAAGCCGGCTGATACCCACGACAACAAAATACTGCCCGATCCGCGCTCCGCTGAGCTGCCAGCCGACAAGATGCCGGCGGAGGAGGTTGCCTGCCGTGAGCGCCTCAAGACGCTCGGCGTCGAATTCGAGGAGCACAAGGCCGAGCACGAAGCCGAGATCGGCTGCTCCATTCCCTATCCCATCGTCATGAAAACATTAGGAAAATCGATCAGTATAGGCGCCGGAGCCGAACTCAACTGCCAAATGGCGGAGGCTGCGGCACGATTTGCCGTCGAAGTCATCCAACCCGCCGCGAAGGCCGAATTTGGCGCCGATCTCAAATCGATCGGCCAGGCCTCCGCCTTTGTTTGCCGCCCGCGCAACGGTGGTGGAAAGCTTTCGGAGCACGCCTTCGGCAATGCGCTGGACATCGCGTCCTTCACACTCTCCGACGGCAGGACGATCGAGGTCGGCCCGGTGCCGCCCGAAAAAGATGCAAACTTCCTGAACACGATCCGCAAGGCCGCCTGCGGGCCGTTCAAGACGGTGCTCGGCCCAGGCAGCGATCCGGACCATGCGCTGCACTTCCACTTCGACCTCGAACCGAGACGGAATGGCGGAACGTTCTGCCAATGAGTGGGTGCGAAGAACAGATGCCGCAATTCGGCCCCAGGCGTGAATGCCGGCGCTGATCTTTCCTTTACTCTTGCCGACTAGACTTGTGCCATCCGGGGACAGGATGCCTTTCGATGGCCGCAATATTTGGCGCCAGCCTCGCCTTGGCGCGACTAAGCACTCGTGCGCGCTCCGTTGCCGTCAGAATGACAACGGGGCTCGCAATCACAGCGGTCTCGGCCTGCACCACCGGCGATGTCTTTTCGCTGCAGCCGGCCGTCGACGTCGGCAGCCAGACCTCCGCCATGCCCGAGGCTCCGCAATATTCCGGCATGCAGAGGCTTGTTCCGTCCGATCCCTACCTGACCCAGGCAGCCTATCCGCGCATGGATGAGCCCTTGTCTTCGCCCGAGCAGATGCCGGCCAGCGAGATCGACTGCCGCAATGAACTGAAACGGCTTGGCGTCGTTTACCAGGACATCCAGCCGATCCACGAAGGCCAGTGCGGCATCGATTTCCCGGTGAAAGTTTCAGCCATCGGCAGCGTCGAGATGAAACCGGCAGCGACACTGACCTGCAACATGGCCGCGACCTTCGCCGCCTGGACCAGGAACGAGCTCGTGCCGGCAGCCCGCTGGCGCTATTTCTCCGGCGTCAGGGCGATCCACCAGGGCTCGAGCTATTCCTGCCGCAAGATCGCCGGCGAGGGCGTCTGGTCGGAGCACGGCAAGGGCAATGCGCTCGACGTCATGAGCATCGAGCTCAACAATGGCAACGACATCGACGTTCGCAAGCCTGGCCTGTTTGCGTTCCGCACCCGCGGCTTCCTCAACAATGTTCGCGCCGACGGCTGCCAGTATTTCAACACGGTGCTCGGCCCGGGCTACAATTACGACCACCGCAACCACTTTCACTTCGACGTCAAGAACCGCAGGAACGGCTACCGCGCCTGCCGCTGACCCTCAGCCTACTGCCCAACCGGCCCAACACCGCATAGAGTGGGCCGGGCACAGGCTTGGGAGTGGTCTTTCGTGGGTGAGCGAAGCCTTAGACGACGCGCGGCGATCTGGCTGGCGGCTTTCTGTGCTTTCTATCTGGGCTTTGCCTATCTTGCCGCGCCAGAATTCTGGACGTGGCGCGAGCGCGGCTTCCGCACGCAGCGCTTCGAGATGGTGACGCACACGCCGCAGGGCATTCCCGGCGACCCGATCAATGTCGGACTTGTCGGCACCGAGAAGGAGGTGGTCCGCGCCTTTGCCGTGGCCGGCTGGGACACGGCCGACGCCGTCACGCTCAGGACAGCGATCGACATCGGCGAGAGCGTCTTGTTCTCCCGACCCTATCCCGATGCGCCGATCAGCCGCCTGCTGTTTGAAGGCCGCGCCCAGGACCTCGCTTTCGAAAAGCCCGTCGGCAACAGCGCCGACCGGCGCCACCACGTCCGCTTCTGGCGGACAAATACCGTCGGCGACGACGGCCGCCCGCTCTGGCTGGGTGCCGCCAGCTTCGACCGCGGCGTCGGCCTGAGCCACGACACCGGTGCCATCACCCACCATATCGGCCCGGACATCGACGCCGAGCGCAACTTCCTGATCGGCGACCTCAGCACCGCAGGCATGCTGACATCGACCAGCGAGATCCCGGGGATCGGCGCGACGAAAAACGGCAGGAACGGCGGCGACGATCCCTATTTCACTGACGGTATGGCGGTGGTTGGCGTGTTGAAGCAATTGCCCTAGCGCATCCGGCATTCTCGAAGCAGCAAACCGCGCAATTCGAAAAACGCCCAACCCGCTATTTTCGAATGCACCGCAGCAATGCTATTGACGCCGCATGCTATACGTCGAAATCGCCGTTGTGGCCGCCCTCATCCTGGTGAACGGCCTTTTGGCCATGTCGGAGCTGGCTATCGTCTCGTCGCGGCCGGCCCGCCTCAAGGCGATGATCGACCGCAATGTCAGGGGTGCCGGCCGCGCGCTGGCGCTCGGCTCCAATCCCGGCAAGTTTCTGTCCTCGGTGCAGATCGGCATCACCCTGGTCGGCGTCCTTTCCGGCGCCTTTTCCGGCGCCACGCTCGGCGAGCGACTGGCTCAATACTTGGCCTCGACCGGCATCCGCGAGAACATCGCCGACCCCATCGGCGTCGGCATTGTCGTCGCGGTCATCACCTACGCCTCGCTGATCGTCGGCGAGCTCGTGCCGAAGCAGATCGCGCTCAGGGATCCTGAGCGCGTCGCAGTCCGCGCCGCACCGGCGATGACCATTCTCGCCAAGGTATCGGCGCCGCTCGTCTTTCTGCTCGACATTTCCGGCCGCGGGGTTTTGTGGTTGCTTGGCCAGGCCGGCGAGGCGGAAGAGAAGGTCACGGACGAGGAGATCAAGATGCTGGTCGCCGAGGCCGAGCATCACGGCACCATCGAATCCGACGAGCGCCGCATGATCGCCGGCGTCATGCGCCTTGGCGACCGCGCCGTGCGCGCCGTGATGACGCCGCGCACCGAGGTCGACTGGATCAACCTGCAATCCGACGAGGGGGCCATCAAGCGGCTTCTGATGGAGAGCCAGCATTCGCGCCTGCCTGCAGGCGACGGCAATGTCGATGCCATGATAGGGGTCATCCAGACGCGCGACGTGCTGGCCGCCCTTCTTGCCGGCAGAGTGTTGGATCCGCGCCAGCATGTGCGCACCGCGCCAATCGTCCATGATCAGGCCGACGCGCTCGACGTGCTGCAAAGGCTGCGGGAATCGGACGTGCCGATGGCGCTCGTCCATGACGAATACGGCCATTTCGAAGGCATCGTCACGCCGGCCGACATCCTGGAAGCGATCACCGGCGTCTTCCGCTCGGACCTCGACGCGGGCGAGGAAGAGAACGCGGTCAAACGCGAGGACGGCTCATGGCTGCTTGCCGGCTACATGCAGGCTGACGAGATGGCCGAGGTGCTGGGCATCGACTTGCCGGAGAACCGCGACTACGAGACGGTGGCCGGCTATGTGCTGTCGCATCTGCACCACCTTCCCGCTACCGGCGAATGCGTGGACGCGCAAGGCTGGCGCTTCGAGGTGGTCGACCTCGACGGCCGGCGTATCGACAAGCTGATCGCCACCCGCCTGCCCGACGGCCACCGTCCGATGGCGCGCCGATAGCGAGCCTGGATCTGCCGGGTTTTCCCAACGTCGATTCAGGCCAATTCCTTGCGAAGAAAGACGCGGGCCTGCCCATCGAACCCGAACGGAACGCGGCCGAATTCCACATAAGCGTGGCGGATGTAGAATCCAGGCGCCTGAAAGCTGCTGGTCTCCACGACGGCGCGTCTGCAGCCCCGCGCCTTTGCCTCTTCTTCGACGGCGGCAAGCAACCGGGCGCCGCAAGACAGACCGCGTAAATGCGCGGGCACGAAAAACATGTCCAAGAACAGAAGGCCGAGTTCGGTCCTTCCCCATAGGCCGCCCAAAGCTTTGCCCGAGCCATCACACAATACGGCGCCTATGGGAATGCGGTCGTCCGTCCCTGTGATGGCGACGTTATAGCGGTAGAGCGCCGCGGCGGCCTCGGCTTTCGCGGCTTCGTCCGTCGACAGGATGATTGGGAATTCTTGAGTCATGCGGATTTGCGCCTGCCCTGAACATGGCGAAAACGGATGAACTTCCAGCTTCGGCCGGCGTTCCCGAGAATGCGCGTCAACCTCTTCGTGTTTGGCACCTTGAAGAGAGGGTTTCCTCTTCACAAGGCGGGTTTGTTCGGGGCCGCGTCCCTCGGTGCCTGCAGGACCCTTGAGCGTTTCCCGATGCTGATTGCCGGACCTCGCTTCGCGCCGATGATGTTCAATGAACCGGGTCGCGGCTTCCACGTGAGGGGCGAGCTCTACGCGGTCGACGACCGCGCCCTGGCCAGGCTTGACCGCATCGAATCCGTTGGCCAGCCCGGCAATCTGCGCGTCCCGATCGAGGTTGAGCCTATTGAAGGCGGTCCGCATGTCCTGGCGCAGGCTTACATGAAATCCCGCCGTCTCGCGGATCCCGTCCATTCGGGATATCTGGATTTCTACGAAGATCGGCGTTTCAAACTTCATGAGAGCAGCGCGAAGCCCTTGAGCGACTAACCGTCCAAGGCAAACGACCGAGGCTTCCGCAAATAAAAAGGGCGGCGCAAGCGCCGCCCGTAGATGATATTTTGGGAGGATGTAGCGGCTTAAGCCGCCTGGGCTTCACTGGCGATCGCCTCGGCGGCGCGCGCCGCCTTCAGCACCTTCGCCCACCAGGCAACGTCATTGATGAGCGCCGCCGCCGCCTGGTTCAGATGCTCGATGTCTTCCAGCTTCTTGTCGCCCTGGCGGACCGCAAGGAAATCGCCCCAGGCGATGTGCACTGCCGACTTGACCGGCGCCATTTGCAGCTCGACGGCGATCAGGCGAAGCTGCTCGACGGCGCGCGCGCCGCCGACGCTGCCATAGCCGACGAAACCAGCCGGCTTCTTGTTCCATTCATTGGCGGCGTAATCGATGGCGTTCTTCAAGACGGCGGTCGGCGCGTGATTGTATTCGGCCGCGGTGAAGATGAAGCCGTCGAACTCGGCGACCTTCTTCTGCCAGCGCTGCGCCACCTCGTTCTGCGACGGCGCCCAGGCGGAGGATGCGACCTCATCGAAGAACGGCAGCGGCCAGTCGCGCAAATCAACGACTTCGACGTCGATATCGGCATGCGTCTTGGCAATCTTGGCGATCCACTGCGTCGGGACGTCGGCGAAGCGGGCGGCGCGCGTCGAACCGACGACAATGGCGATTTTGGGTTTGGACATAAGGGGGCTCTCCTTGCGGGGGAATTTCGGTATCGTTTGGATACCGGCGCTATATGTGATACTGACAAAGTGGCGCGCAAGGAGGCACATTTTTGTTACCGAGGCACCCGTACAACACCGAGGACTGCCGGGCCGTATCGGAAATCCTGCAACGGGTCGGCGACAAATGGACCGTTTTGGTGGTCGGCAAGCTGGGCGGCGGACCGATGCGCTTCAATGAATTGCGCACGGCCGTCGGCGGCATCTCACAGAAAATGCTGACCATCACCTTGCGCGGCCTGGAACGGGACGGCTTTGTCACGCGCAAGGTTTTTCCGACCATTCCGCCGCGCGTCGATTACGAGCTGACCGAGCTCGGCCACGAGTTGCTGGTGCCGGTTGGCGCGCTCGGCGAATGGGCACGAAAGAATACCAATCGAGTACGCGCGGCACGCGCGAAATTCGATGGCGAGCATCCCTGAAAGCCTTGAAGCTCAATGTGTTGCGAGCATCGCGCCGCAGCGTTGCTGACTACGCAAGGAGTCTGCAGTTGTGTCTTTTTGACTTCGTATTCGGAGGGCACATCAACCTCTAATGCCCCGCCCCGACCCTGACGGCTTTGGTCGCGTCTGAGACGCGACATTCAGGCTTCTGACGTCGTACTGCCACGCGGCGCCAAGGAGCAGATTGCGCACATCGCTCCCTGACTCTGCTCCGCCCCGGGGCCCTGCATCCACGCGGTGCGTGGGAGCTCTTTTTTCACTTCTGCATAGGCAGTTATGCCGAGCAGGCAGATGAGTGCGAGAAGGGCTGCCACGAGCCAGCCGTTCAGCATGTGTTGACGCATTGTCTTTCCTCCAGCGGCACGCACCGTCGGGTGCGGAAGCAACCATCGGATGTCGTCGTACGCACGTCCCGCGCAAGAGTTGTTACAAATTTGCCTGTCCGGGGAATCGTTCGCCGTCAGCTTTCGGCTGGGACCGGCTTCGGCTTGCCGTCGCCGTCGAGCGCCACCATGACGAAATCGGCATGGGTGACCTTCTCCATCAGGTCGGCGAGATAACGCTGCGCCCAGGCCTCGACCTTGAGCGTCATCGAGGTGCGGCCGACGCGCTCGACATGGGTGTAGATGCAGAGCGTGTCGCCGATCTTCATCGGCTTGGCGAAGGACATCTCCTTGACCGCCGCCGTCACCACACGGCCCTTGGCCCGTTCGGCCGCGCGGATGCCGCAGGCCAGGTCCATTTGCGCCATCACCCAGCCGCCAAATATGTCGCCGGCGGCATTGGCATCCGACGGCATGGCGAGCGTCCTCAATGTCAGGTCGCCGAGCGGCTTGCCGTCCGCGTAGTGCACCATGAGGGGTCCTCCAGCCGCTGCTTCCTGAAGCCGTACCAATGCCATCGCGATGTCGCAAGCTTTGCTGAAGGCGAAGGACGCGTCGCGGCTCGGTCGCTTTTTTCACAAGCCATGCCGGAAGCCCCAGCGACGACGTGAGCCGGCAATGTCTAGGGTAAGCGCCGGATCTCGGAGCCCGCCCGCGCATCATGCAGACTTATGATTTCATTATCGTCGGCTCCGGCTCGGCCGGTTCGGTGGTCGCGGAAAGGCTCTCGGCCTCGGGCCGCTTCTCGGTCTTGGTGCTTGAAGCCGGCGGCAGCGATCGCCGCTTCTATGTCCAGATGCCGCTCGGCTACGGGAAGACCTTCTTCGATCCGGCCGTCAACTGGAACTACAAGGCCGATCCCGATCCCGGCCTCGGCAACAATGCCGACCACTGGCCGCGCGGCAAGCTGCTCGGCGGCTCGAGCTCGATCAACGCCATGGTTTTCATCCGCGGCGCGCGCGAGGACTTTGATGCCTGGGCCGCCGCCGGCAATCCGGGCTGGAGCTATGACGACCTGCTCCCCGCTTTCAAAGCGTTGGAGGACAACGAGGCCGGCGCCGACCAATGGCGCGGGGTCGGCGGCCCCTTGCACATCACCGATTGCTCGAATGCGGTGCATCCGCTGACCAAGCGCTATCTGGCGGCCGCCCAGCAGGCCGGACTGCCGTTAAATCCGGATTTTAACGGCGCCTCCCAGGAGGGCGTCGGCGTCTACCAGATCACCACCAGGAACGGCCGCCGCATGTCCGCCGCCCGCGCGTTCCTGCGCCCGGCGATGAAGCGCAACAATGTGCGCGTCGAGACCAACGCGCTGGCGACGAAAATCCTGTTCGAGGGCAAGCGCGCCGTCGGCGTCGAGTACCAGCAAAACGGCGAAGCCAAGAGGGTCCGCGCGGGCCGCGAGGTGATCCTCTCCGGCGGCTCGGTCAACTCGCCGCAACTGCTGCAGCTCTCCGGTGTGGGCCCGTCGGCGCTGCTCGGCGATCTCGGCATCCCGGTCGTCCACGCCAACGACAATGTCGGGGCCAACCTGCAAGACCATGTCGGCATCAACTACACCTTCAAGGGCAAGCTGCCGACGCTGAACCAGATCCTGCGGCCATGGTGGGGCAAGCTGCTGGTGGGCATGCAGTACATCCTGCTGCGTTCCGGTCCGCTGTCGTTGTCGATGAACAATGCCGGCGGCTTCTTCCGCACCGACCCGTCGATGGCGCGGCCGAACATGCAGCTCTATTTCCAGGCCTTCTCCACCGTCATCCCCAAGAGCGGCGAGCGCCCGATCCTGACGCCCGATCCGTGGCCGGGCTTCTCCATCGGACTTTCCAATTGCCGGCCGTCGAGTCGCGGCGAGATCATGATCCGCTCGAAGGATCCGCGCGACCATCCGAAGATCACGGCGAACGCCTATTCGACCAACGCCGATGTCGACGAGATGCTGGCGGCGGTGAAGTTCGTGCGCAAGATCGCCTCGATGCCGGCGATGGCCGAGATCATCGAGGAAGAAGTTTTGCCTGGTCCGTCAATTACTTCCGATGCCGATATGATTCAGGATTTCAGGAAGCGCTCCGGCACCGTCTACCATCCCGTCTCGACCTGTCGCATGGGTCCGGACGCTTCGCGCGCCGTCGTCGATCCCCGGCTTCGGGTGCATGGGCTCGAGGGCTTGCGTGTGATCGACGCATCGATCTTTCCCGACAACATCACGGGCAACACCAACGCCGCCGCAATCCTCACCGGATGGAAAGGCGCCGAGCGGGTTCTGGAGGATCAGAAATGAAAGTCACCGACGTCAAGACCTGGGTTGTCGGCAACCCGCCGCCCGGCATCGGCGGCAAGTATTTCATCTTCGTCAAGCTCACCACCGATGGCGGCGTGGTCGGCTATGGCGAGGCCTACAACGCCACCTTCTCGGCGCATGTCACTGCCAAGATGATCGAGGATATGGCCGAGCGTTACCTCATCGGCCGCGATCCGCACGATATCGAGAACCTCTTCCGCCGCGTCTATTCCTCCGGCTTCACCCAGCGTCCCGACGTTTCCGGGATGGGCTGCTTTTCGGCACTCGAAATGGCCTGCTGGGACATCATCGGCAAGGAGGCCGGCAAGCCGGTCTACAAGCTGCTCGGCGGCCAGGTGCACGAGACGCTGCGCTCCTACACCTATCTCTATCCGCACACCGGCAGCGTCCATTCGGAAGACGCCCACGGCCAGAACGTCTACAACGATCCCGACATGGCCGCGGCCTGCGCGCTGGAAAATGTCGAGCAGGGATTTAACGCCGTCAAGCTGGACCCGGCCGGGCCTTACACGGCCTATGACGGCCATCAGCCGCGCCTGATCGACATCGACCTCTCCGCCCGCATGATCAAGGCGATCCGCGAGGCGGTCGGCACCAGGGCGGACATCCTGTTCGGCACCCATGGCCAGTTCACCGCCTCCGGTGCGCTTCGTATGGCCCGTGCAATCGAGCCCTACGATCCGCTGTGGTTCGAGGAGCCGGTGCCGCCGGACATGCCCGAGGTGATGGCGCAGGTCGCTCGCGGCACCTCGATTCCTATCGCCACCGGCGAGCGGCTGACGACAAAATTCGAATTCGCGCGCGTCATCGAGAACCGCGCCGCGACCATCCTGCAGCCGGATCTCGGCCGCTCCGGCGGCATTCTCGAAACCAAGAAGATCGCCGCCATGGCCGAGGCCTACCACATCCAGGTCGCGCCGCATTGCTATTGCGGGCCGATCGTCGGCGCCGCCAACATCCAGCTTGCGGTGACTCTGCCCAACTTCCTCATCCTGGAATCGTTGAAGCAGTGGGACGATTTTCACGCCACGCTGCTCAAGAAGAAGATCGAATGGCAGGATGGCCACGTCATCCCGTCGAAGGAGCCAGGCCTCGGTGTCGAGCTCAACGAGAAAATCTGCGAGGCGCACCCCTATAGCGGCAAGGACCTGCATCTGCAGATGATGCAGACGCCGCTGATGCCGTGACCGCGCGCCTCGCCTACGCCTTCATCGGCCTTGGTCATCTCGGCGGCAACCTTGCCGCCAGCCTGCTGCGCCACAGCTTCGCTGTTGCCGTTTTCGATCGTGACCCAGCGGCGGTTGCGCGTTTGGTCGCGCTCGGCGCTACGGCGGCGGCGAGCCCGGCGGATGCCGCGACCCGAGCCGGCAATGCGATCACCTGCCTGCCCTCGCCGAAAGTGAGCGAAGCTGTGCTCGCCGGTTCTGACGGATTGCTGGACGGCCTGGCCGCCGGCGGCACCTGGATCGAAATGTCGACCAATGGCCGCGACGAGATCCTGCGGCTGGCCGCACTTGCTTCGGCGAAAGGTGTCGAGACGCTGGAATGTCCGGTCACCGGCGGCGTGCACCTGGCGGCGGCAGGAAAGATCACCGCGCTGGTAGGAGGGGACGCCGCGCTCTACGAGCGCCACCGGCCGGCGATCCAGGCAATGTGCGCCAAATCGTTCCTGATGGGACCGGTCGGCTCGGGGGCGGTGATCAAGGTCATCACCAACATGCTGGCCTTCATCCATCTGGTCGCCGCCGGCGAGGCATTGATGCTCGCCAACCAGGGCGGGCTCGACCTCGCCCAGGCCTATCACGCCATCGTCGTCTCTTCCGGCAACAGCTTCGTCCACGAGACCGAAAGCCAGCTCATCCTGAACGGCTCCTACGACATCGGCTTCACCATGGACCTGGCTTTGAAGGATCTCGGTTTCGCGTTGGGCATGGCCAGGGATTTTCGCGTGCCGCTGCAACTGGCACCACTCGTCAACCAGATTTTCGAGGTCGGCAGGCAGAAGTATGGCGGTGGCGCCTGGTCGACCCAGATCGTCAAGCTTCTGGAGGATGCGGTCGGCACGGAGCTTCGCGCGCCAGGCTTCCCGGCCAAGCTCGAACTGTAATCCGCCAAAACTTTAGCCAGCTATTTCAATCGCCTAATCACACCGGCGGAATCAAACCTTCAGGCAGGTGATTCAACACCTGAGCGTCAATGCGCCGGGCAGTATCTCGAACGTCGCCGGAATCCGACCTGGCGACTCGCCGTCTATGTCGACCAGCGCTCCGTTCTTCTCAACGTCGCCTAGCGGTTCGACCAGCACCTTGCGACCGCGCAGGATGGTGATCGCCGGATGGTTGCGGTGGCGCCCGCCATAGAGGAGACGGATGTCGCGGATCAGCCCAAGCTTGCCGGCGGCGCGCAGGATGACGACATCGAACTGGCCGTCGGACAGATCGGCGTCCGGCGCAATCATCATGCCGCCACCGAAGAATTTCCCGTTGGCTACCGCCACCAGCGCCATGCGCGCCTCGACCGGCTCGCCGTCGTCTATGGTGATCCTGACCTCCTGGAAGCGATAGCGGATGAATTCCAGCACTGTGCGCCAGAAGAAAAGCGCTTTGGCCGAGACCCTGCCCTTGCGCTTGTCCGCATTGACCGCGCGATCGGTGGCGCCGGAGAGGCCGAGGCTGGCGATGTTGATGAAGTGACGGCTGGCGAGCGCGCCGTGGTCGTCGATGTAGCAGACGCGGCCGGCATCGACCTTGCGCGCGCCGGCGCCGGCGATACGCGCCAGTGCTTCCTCGATTTCGTCGGGCAGGCCGAGCCCTCTGGCGAAATCGATACCGGTGCCGCAGGGCAAAAGGCCGAGCGCGCTGGTCCGGCCGGTCTCATGCTCTGTCTGCAGCAGCCCGTCCGCCACCTCGCTGGCGGTGCCGTCGCCGCCGGCCGCGATCACCAGATCGCACCCGCTGGCCGCGAGGTCGATTGCCAATCGCTCGGCGTCGCCGCTGGTCTGCGTCTCGCGCAGCTCGAAATCTCCGAAATGCCTCTTGAGCGAAGCGGCGGCTTCGGACCAATGCCGCTTGAGCTTGCCCCCTCCCGCTATCGGATTGAGAACCACCCCGACCTTCAACCTGATCTCCCCCGAGGCATATTGCGTGGAAGCGCAAGGCGACTCGGCTGATGCAGCGCCACAGCACTTTGCCGGCATTCAAACGCGGGCCGACTGGCGGGGCAAGGCTCATCCTCGAAAGGACCGCGGAAAATGGGGACAGGCTGTCTAAGGCGTTCGGCCCGCAAATTCCGAGACTTGTCGCATCGGTCCCCGATAATCCCGCTATCCACAGGTCCGCGTCTATTCCGCAAATTCCTTACCCGGCATACATTGAACCCATCTCAGGCGGCTACCGAACGCCCCGGCCGAAAGGCAGAAGCGCAAGGCGGATTTCCTGAGGCCCGTACGGCCCAGAACGAGAGCAGGTTCGCCTGCTGGAGGGACGGATGCCGAGACCTACGGGTGCCGCGGAAAGCGTGCGAACGCCGACGGCGGACCGATGCTGCCATGAAGGCGGGTGAAACCTTCGATGGTGCGCCGGCAAAGCCCGCAAGGGTGGAGATCGGCGTGGTCTGGAACGGACGCTGCCTTCGGGTGGCGACTGGCAGGACCGTCAAAATCAAGGCCGGCCTGGCGCGACGACTTTACGGAAGTTGCTGCCGTAACCGGTTCCTGATCTGACAGGGAGGCGCTGGGAGCAATCCCAGCGCCGACTGTTTTTTGGGCTGCCCTTTCACCGGCCCTTTTCCCAGCGTCCTGCACCTCCCCAGCATCTGCCACTGATGCTTCCCCGCCACAGTCGCAAGCCAAGCAACGCGCCGACACTCTCAATTCACAATCGCGGCCAAATCCCGCCTTGTTCCCCGGCGATTGATCGCCTGGGAACGAAGTTCAAAGGGACAAGACCGTGATCAAGACCGCCCTTGTCGCCATGACCATTGTCGGCTGCGACTGCGACGCCAAGCTCTGCGAGTATATCGGCGAGACTCCCGCCAAATGGGCGACGATTGCCGACTGCGAAGCGGCGATGAAGAGCCAGATGCTGCATCAGCGCAATTTCAATTATCCGCTGGTTTCCGGCATCTGCCGCACCAAAGGGTCGGCATCGACTTCGGAGCTCGCAGCCAAAGCGTCAAGGCCGGAGCTGAGGCCGCCGAACCGCGTCGTCGAAACCATCGCCCCGCTGCCGCCCGAGCTCAGCCGTCGGCCGAGCGTCCCGGTCGGCACGACGGTGACGGCCAGCGAGACGGGAGCCGCGCGGCCTGTTGCCTTCGAGGCCGCGGTCGACGGCGGCAGCGCCGTGCTCTATCGCACCAAGGCTGGTTATGCCGTGGTCAAGACCGATCTCGGCCGCGCGGCCAACGCGACGGTGGACATGGCAAAGCGATCGGCGAACTGGCTGGCGGGACTGGTGCCGAGCGGGCTGTAATCCAGCACCGGAAGCGCACGAAACTGGTATTCCAGGCACTTGAATATCAGCGCGCCTTACAGTTTGACCTTCTGCGTCTGCCAGAATTTGTCGATCATCGGTTGCTCGGTTGCGGTGTCCTGATCGCCGATGCGCGTGATGAACAGCAGCCCCTGATCGGCAAGACCGAAGCCGACGATCTCGAAATCGGCCTTGTCGGTACGCGTCTTCACCGTGGCTTTGATGCCGGTCAACTGCTTGCCGTCGGCGAGCTTGCGGGTCGTCGGCTCCTGTATCAGCGTGGCGCCCGCCTGAACCGACTCCTTGGTCATCTCCTGCAGCATCAGCTGATCGAGCGACACCGGAATCATCTTGCCGTATTCCTGCACCACGACGACGGTGCCGAGGGCCTAGGCAGCGAGGTATTGGGTGATGCTCTCGCCGAGATCCGTCTTGGTGACGGAAATGCTGCTCGGATGAACAAAGGAAAACCTGCCGCCGGAGAAAGTGGCGAAGTCGTTGCGGTCGAGCCGCACCCTGGCCCTCTTACCGCCGGGCAAGGTCACGTCTGCATCCTCGCCGGGATCATCGCCGTGGCACCAAGTTTCATTCGCATGTCCTGTCCTCTCGGCGCTCGGCGCTTTCGACTCTTTGACGACCGAGAGCGCTTCCGTTCCCGTTACCATCCGCTCGTGACGGATAGACTGACCACCCGGCAAAAACCATAGGGGTACCGGAACGCTGCAGACGAAGGCCGCCGCTGGCGCGTCGGAACAATGCAGTGCCTGATTGATAATGCCGGCACGATGCGGGAAGATGAGCGCCTACCTGGAGTTGGGGGGCTTCATGACCTTTGCCGTTCGCGCCACACTAAGCTTGTTACTGGCACTCGCGCCCTTGCCTGTTCGAGCGCAGGACACCGATCAGGGTGACGACAAAACGGTGATGGTAGCCCCGGACGATGCCGAAATGGCGGCGGCGATTGCAAAGGCACGATCCAGCCTGGACGACTTCCTGGCTTTGTCCGACGCGCCGCCGCCGGGAACCGGCAGGTTCAAGCTGAAGGTCATGGTGGTCGACGGACATGCGACGGAGCATTTCTGGGTCATCCCCTTCAAGCGGACCGCCACCGGCTTTGTCGGCATATTGGCGAACGAGCCGGAACTCGTCCGCAACGTCGTATTCGGCCAGAACATCGAATTCTCCAAGGACGATATCTCCGACTGGGGATACACCAGGGACGGCCATCAGGTCGGCAGCTTCACCGTCTGCGTGATGTTCAAGAAAATGTCCAAGGAAGAGGCGGATTACATGCGCACCCAATACGGCTTCGACTGCTGAACTGCATCCAAGGCATTACGGCTGTCTTTGCGGCAAGCTCGCCGCGGCCAGTCGGCCCGGTCAGCAGTCGGCTGTCAGCCGGAAAAGATCGCGCTCAGGCGTTCGGTAACCTTCCGCTTCAACAATTCCTCCTTCAGCGCCTCCACCGGCACCAGCTGCTCATGGCCGGCTTTGGCGAGGCGCATGAAGAAATGCAGTTTGTAAGCGGCAATCTTGCCTCGCGCGGCTGCGTCCGTGCGGACGTCGACGACCAGGATCGAACCGATGCGGCCGGGCCATGGCTGCCTGGCAAAAGCCGTGCCGAGGAAGTCGCCAAGACCGTAGGCGACGAGCGCATCGCCGATGCGCTCGAGCGGCTGTACGACATGGGCGTGGTGGCCGGCAATCAGCCGGACGCCGCGACCCGCCAGCCGTCGCGCCAGTGCCCGCGTCGCAGGTCTCGGAAAATGTCGGAACTCCCAGTCCCAATGCGGCGCCGCGCAGAGCAAGTCGACGTCCGCGAGGATCCCGAGCGGCCATTCGGCCGGATCGCCCGCCATGGAAATCCGCGCCCGAAATTCGGCCTCGTCAGCGTTGCGCCAAAGCGTGAACGCGGCGAAGCCGATCGTCAGCGGCCCGGCGGCCTGGTGTTGGACCGGGCCGCCGGCCGCGGTGCCGATGGTGCGGATGCCGAGCCGCTTCAGCGCCGCGACCGTCTCGTCGAAGCCGGCAACGCCCTGGTCGAGGACATGATTGTTGGCGAGCGACAGCACGAGCCTGTCACGGGCAATGCCGACGGCTGCCAGCGCATCCGCCAGGAAGCGTTCGCTCATCGCGTGATGCGTGCCAAGCCGCGTGCCCGCCACCGCGCTCGGCCGCTCGACGATCGGGCTTTCGCAATTGCCGACCACGAGATCGGCCGAAGCGAGCAGCGCCGCGATCGCAGGGTCGCATTCCGGCACCCTGCGATTGGCGACCGCCGACAGGTCGCCGATGAAGGCAAGCCGCACAGTTTGCGTTGGCCCCGGCACCATCAGCGTCGCTGCCGGCGCCGCGAAACCGTTTCTGTCGCCGCCTAGCGACGGCTTCAGAAAACGCGGCAGCCACGACAATTTGTAGGAGAGCGGATAATTCGACACGCGATGCCCAACCGTTTGCCATCCTGTGTAGACCGTCTACGCGACAGGAGAAAGCTGCAGGCGAAGCGCCGCAAATCCGTGTATTGTGGCTGGCGGGATTGGGACGGGAGGATCCATCGTGAAGCGACTGTCGGGCCTTGTGGCACTCACACTCTTGCTGCTCCTGCCGTTTGCTTACGCCAAAGCGGCTAGCCCCGACCCGGCCGCCCTGTTCGAGGCGAAGACCGTAGCGGATCGGAATACTGCCTTGGCGGCACTGGAGGCGGCGGCACCGGGCGATCCGGCATCGGCCTATGCCGCCGGCGCCGGCGAATTCTTTACCGCGCTGGAAATCCTGGCCAGCGGTCTGCATCGGCACGGTTTCGAGAGCCCGCAATCCTTCATGCTGCCGCTGATGCGGCTGCCCGTGCCGGACAATCCCAGTCCCGAGCCGCTGACCTATGAAAAGTTCCGCGCCATCCTGATCGCTTTCCGCGACCGTCTGGAGAAATCCGCCGCCACGCTGGGCTCGGTGCCGGCCGATGCCGATATCGGCATGGTGGTCGACCTCGCTCATGCCGGTATCGATCTCAACGAGGACGGCAACATCGCGCCGGACGAAAGCATCGCCGCGATCATGGCCTCGCTCTCACGCGGCGTCGACGCGAGCGATGCCGCCCCTTCGCTTGCCTTCCGCTTCGACCGCGCCGACGGTTTCTGGCTGCTAGGTTACGCCGAGTTCCTGATGGCGCAGGCCGATTTCTGGCTGGCGCATGATTTCAAAGCCATGTTCGACGGCTCTTTCCACATGCTGTTTCCGCACGCGAAACTGCCGTTGCAGGACGCGCTGGTCCCGCCGGATGGCGGCATGAGCGGCAGCATCTTCGCCTCGGAATGGCGCTTTGCCGACTTCATCTCGCTGGTGCATCTCGTCAACTGGCCGGTGATCGAGCCGGAGCGCCGGAAGGCGGCGCGCCGTCACCTGCTGGAGATGATCCGGCTTTCGCGCGAGGACTGGAAAGCGATACGCGCCGAGACCGACAATGACCGCGAATGGCTGCCGGGACCGCAGCAGAAGGGCGTCAACCCGCTCACCGGCCTCGAGGTCGGCGAGGCGCAAGTGCAGGCATGGCTTGCCGCCCTGACCATGGCTGAGGACCTTCTCGAAGGCCGCGTGCTGCTGCCGCATTTCCGCGTCATCGGCAAAGGCATCAACATGAAGCGCTTCTTCGACGAGCCGAAACCTTTCGACCTCGTCCTGTCGATCACCGGCCCGGCCATCGCGCCTTACCTCGAAAGTGGAAAAATCCTCACCAGCGACGATTTCAATCAGATTCAGCGCGAGTTCGGCGGCGCCGGATTCCTGATATTCGCGCTGTGGTTCAACTGAAACGAAACGGCGCGTGCGACATGCCTCCTGACAGCCTTCTGTCAGCAGGCTCGGCAGCGCGCACCCGCCATTTCACTCCGCTCTTTCCATTTCGGCCGAGTCCTCCCATATTCGGGCCATGGCCAAACGCACCGACAAGAAAACGCCCTCGCCGGCGCAAGAGGGCGCGCCGAAACGGCGCAGTCCGCTGACCGAATTCCTCGACGCCGCCGAGCCCCTGGAGCGCGGCGGCTTCGCCGAAGCACCGCAAAGCGAGTTCTCCGGCGCGCCTCTCACCGGCTCGATCTCCGATTGGGCCGGACAGATCGAGCGCGAGGCGCAAAAGCAGCCGAAGGCCAAAGCGCCGAAGAAGATCCCCGAGCGCTCTGCTGCGCCCGGGCGCACGGCGCGCGGCACCTCGATGGGCGGCGCGGCGTCGGCGAAGGAACGCGCCGCCGCCGGCCTCAACCCGGTGGCCGGCCTCGACATCAGCCTGGAGGACGCCGAGCAGGTTTCCTCGAGCGGTGTGACTGCGACCGTCGCCGCGCTGTCGAAACTCATCGAATCCGGCAATCCGCTGCACAAGGATGGCCAGCTTTGGACGCCGCACCGGCCTGCCCGGCCGGAAAAATCGGAAGGCGGCATCGCCATCAAGATGGTGTCGGATTTCGAGCCCGCCGGCGACCAGCCGACCGCCATCAAGGACCTTGTCGAGGGTGTCGAGCAAAGCGACCGCACACAGGTGCTGCTCGGCGTGACCGGCTCCGGCAAGACCTTCACCATGGCCAAGGTGATCGAGGAGACGCAGCGCCCTGCCCTGATCCTGGCGCCGAACAAGACGCTGGCCGCGCAACTCTACGCTGAGTTCAAGAAATTCTTCCCCGAAAACGCGGTCGAGTATTTCGTCTCCTATTACGACTACTACCAGCCGGAAGCCTACGTCCCGCGCACCGACACCTATATCGAGAAGGAATCCTCGATCAACGAGCAGATCGATCGCATGCGCCACTCGGCGACGCGCTCGCTGCTGGAGCGTGATGACGTCATCATCGTCGCCTCCGTCTCCTGCATCTACGGTATCGGCTCGGTCGAGACCTATACGGCGATGACTTTCCAGATGCAGGTCGGTGACCGGCTCGACCAGCGCGCCTTGCTCGCCGACCTCGTCGCCCAGCAATACAAGCGTCAGGACATCAACTTCGTGCGCGGCTCGTTCCGCGTGCGCGGCGACACGATCGAGATCTTTCCGGCCCACCTCGAAGATCGCGCCTGGCGCATTTCGATGTTCGGCGACGAGATCGAGGCGATCACCGAGTTCGATCCGCTGACCGGCCAGAAGACCGGTGAGCTGAAGAGCGTCAAGATCTACGCCAATTCGCACTATGTGACGCCGCGGCCGACCTTGAATCAGGCTATCAAGTCGATCAAGGAAGAGCTGCAATACCGCCTGCAAGAGCTTGAAAAGGCTGGCCGTCTGCTTGAAGCGCAACGTCTCGAGCAGCGCACGCGCTTCGACCTCGAGATGCTCGAAGCGACCGGTTCCTGCGCCGGCATCGAGAATTATTCGCGCTATCTCACCGGTCGCCAGCCGGGCGAGCCGCCGCCGACCCTGTTCGAATATGTGCCGGACAATGCGCTGATCTTCATCGACGAGAGCCACGTCACAGTGCCGCAGATCGGCGGCATGTATCGCGGCGACTTCCGCCGCAAGGCGACGCTGGCCGAGTATGGCTTCCGCCTGCCCTCCTGCATGGACAACCGGCCGCTGCGCTTCGAGGAATGGGACGCCATGCGCCCGCTGTCGATCGCCGTCTCGGCGACGCCGGGCGGCTGGGAGCTCGACCAGTCCGGCGGCGTCTTCGCCGAGCAGGTCATCCGCCCGACCGGGCTGATCGACCCGCCGGTCGAGGTGCGCCCCGCCAAGAGCCAGGTCGACGATGTCGTCGGCGAAATCCGCGAGACGACCAGGCTGGGCTACCGCACGCTGGTCACGGTTCTCACCAAGCGCATGGCCGAAGACCTCACCGAATATCTGCATGAGAACGGCATTCGAGTCCGCTACATGCATTCCGACATCGACACGCTGGAGCGCATCGAGATCCTGCGCGACCTGCGCCTCGGCGCCTTCGACGTGCTGGTCGGCATCAACCTGCTCCGCGAAGGCCTCGACATTCCCGAATGCGGCTTCGTCGCCATCCTCGACGCCGACAAGGAAGGTTTTTTGCGCTCCGAGACCTCGCTGATCCAGACGATCGGCCGCGCCGCGCGCAACGTCGACGGCAAGGTCATCCTCTACGCCGACCAGATCACCGGCTCGATGGAACGGGCGATGGCGGAGACCAACCGCCGCCGCGAGAAGCAGATGGAGTGGAACGCGGCCAACGGCATCACGCCGGAATCGGTCAAGTCGCGCATCGCCGACATCCTCGATTCCGTCTACGAGAAGGACCACGTGCGCGCCGACATCTCGCAGTTCACCGACGATGCCGGCGCCATGATCGGCAACAATCTGAAAACCCATCTCGAGGCGCTGGACAAGCAGATGCGCGATGCCGCCGCCAATCTCGACTTCGAGAAGGCCGCCCGCATCCGCGACGAGATCAAGCGGCTGCGGGAGATGGAACTGTCCATCTCGGACGACCCGCTTGCCCGCTACGCCGATATGGAAAGCCCGGTTTCCGGCCGCGAGAAAGGCAGGCACAACAAGGGACGTGCGGTGCACCGCTCCGTCGATGACGACGCCAAGGGCCTGTTCCGCAAGCCGCATCTCGACGAGATGGGCGCCGACGGCGCGGTGCCGGTGAAGAATCCGCTTTTCGCCAAGCCGTCGATCGACGACATGGGACCGGGCACCGACATGCCGACGCCGGCTGGCGCGGTCTCGCGTTCGCTGTTCAAGAAGCAATCGGCGCAGGAAGCGCATGGCTCCGACTTCGGCATCCCGGGCGACCGCACCGGGTCGCTGTTCCGCAAGAACTCGCTCGACGAGATGACGGTGCGCCGGACCGAAAAACCCGTCGAAGGAACGGTGCCTACGAAGCCACGGCCAATCTCCCCCCTTGTGGGGGAGATGTCCGGCAGGACAGAGGGGGGCGCGAAGGAACGCGACGATAAACCCATCGTCCGCCAGCGCTCTGGCATCGGCTCTTACGAAGACCCAGCCGATGAGCGCCCTCAAAAGCGCCGGCCGAGCAAGACTGGGCGGCCGGGGCACTGATTTCTGAAGAGATTGATATGTTGCCGGCGGGACAGCGCTCTGTCCTGCCGGACATCTCGCCCACAATGGGCCCACAAGAGGGGAGATCGGTAGGTTCAGCGCCCCCGCTCTGTCCTGCCGCCCCTTGCCATGCCCCCTCCCCAGGTGTACCAGTTTCCCCAACTCGAACATCTGGAAAGGAGGGCTGCGTGTCTATCGATCACCACCGTCAGCGCGGCCCTGTCTGTGCCCTGCGAGCTTGCTTGCAGGGCTGACCAGGACGGTCCGGGAATTTTCCCCCGCTTCGATTTTGGTCTGCCCTTCGTGGTGCCGCTGATCTCGGCCTGATGGCCTACCGGCGCACCGTCAAAGTGCATTGAGCCGGGCTCCGGCAAGACCAGAGAAATCGACATGGCCCTGATCAGCCTCAAATCCCTCGGCGTCACCATGAGTGCGCCGCTCTTCTCCAACCTCGACCTCATCATCGGTGCCGGCGACCGGCTGGGCATCGTCGCGGCGAACGGCCGTGGCAAAACCACCCTGCTCAGATGCCTGGCGGGCGAGCTGGACGCCACGAGCGGCGACATCACCCGGACGCGCGGCTTGCGCGTCGGCCATGTCGAGCAATCCGTCCCCGGCGCGCAGCTCGACCGTAGCTTCCATCAGGTGGTTGCCGATGCCTTGCCGCCTGAGCAGCTTGGCAGCGAGCTTTGGCGCGTCGACGTGGTGCTGGATTCGCTCGATGTGCCCGAGGACATGCGCGACAGGCCGATGCGGGCCTTGAGCGGCGGCTGGCAAAGGCTGGCGCTGATCGCCCGCGTCTGGGTCACCAACCCGGACGTGCTTCTGCTCGACGAGCCGACCAACCATCTCGACCTCGCCAAGATCGGCCAGCTCGAAACCTGGCTCAACGCGCTGCCACGCGAGGTCCCGGTGATCATCGCCAGCCACGACCGCGCCTTTCTCGACGCCACCACCAACCGCACGCTCTTCCTGCGCCCGGAAGAATCGCCGGTGTTTTCGCTGCCCTATTCGCGCGCCCGGCAGGCGCTCGACGAGGTCGACGCCTCGACGGCGCGGCGGTTCGAGCGCGACATGAAGGTCGCACAGCAGTTGCGCCGGCAGGCAGCCAAGCTCAACAACATCGGCATCAATTCCGGCAGCGACCTGCTGACGGTCAAAACCAAGCAGCTCAGGGAGCGGGCCGAAAGGCTGGAAGATGCAGCCGTGGCAGCGCATCGCGAGCGTTCGGCCGGCGCGATCCGATTGGCCAACCGCGGCACCCACGCCAAGGTGCTGATCACGCTCGACGACCCGGCGGTCGAAACGCCCGACGGCACGCTGCTGTTCAGGACCGGCAAGCGCCATATCTGCCAAGGCGACCGCATCGTGCTGCTCGGCCGCAACGGTGTCGGCAAATCGCGCTTCATTGCGATGATCCGCGCCGCCATCGCCGAACCGGGGTCGGAAGAAAGCGTCAAGGTGACGCCGTCGACCGTGCTCGGCTACAGCGACCAGGCTCTGTCCGGCATCGGCGCCGACGCCACCCCGCTGGCGATGGTCTCGCGCCGCTTCGAGATCGGCGAGCAGCGCGCCCGCTCGCTTCTCGCCGGCGCCGGCGTCGCCATAGAGATGCAGGAGAAAAGGATCGCCGCGTTGTCGGGCGGACAGCGGTCGAGGCTGATGTTGCTGGTGCTGCGGCTTCTCAACCCCAATTTCTACCTCCTCGACGAGCCGACCAATCACCTCGACATTGACGGCCAGGAAGCGCTGGAGGACGAGTTGCTGAAGCATCAGGCAAGCTGCCTGCTCGCCTCGCACGACCGCTCCTTCATCCGCGCGATCGGCAATCGGTTCTGGCTGATCGAGAAGCGCCGGCTGACCGAAGTCGACAGTCCGGAAGGGTTCTTCCGCTCGGTGGCCGCGACGGAGCACTGATAGCCACGACAAGGCCAGCCTAGACGGGGCGCCGGCCTATACGGGCCGGCTTTCCGGGCGCGCATGAAAAATTCGGGCGACCTGTCGGATTGCCGCAGCATTCCTCGTCCTTGGGATGCCGACACGATGCTGACGGCACCAACCAGGGAGAGTTTATCATGTCCATCTTGTCATCCATCAGCCGCATCGCCAGCCAATATGCGGCGGCGCGCGCCCGCTACTGCAGCGAGCGCATTCTGCTTTCGCTGCCGGCCGACCTGCGCAAGGACATCGGTTTTCCGGAAATTCTCGACACGCGAAACGGCCGCTGCACAGCCACCTTCTCGACCGACGTCATTTGAAAGTGACCAACGGGTTCATGCGACGGTCATCGGCTTCACCGGCTGCCCGGCCGGTCCGGGCCCGGCCCCGCTAAAAAATTCCGCTGCCCGTGTAGGATTGCTGTCGCCTCGTCCGTCTTTTGATCGCAACGCCCAATCAACCCGTGAAGAGGAACACGTGAAATGACCGACCAGAACCCGCCCCGCGCCAAAGTTCTTGGCGGATTGACCCCCTATCTGCAGGTCGACGGCGCCATCAAGGCGGCCGAGTTCTACAAGAAGGCTTTCGGGGCCGAGGAAGTCTTTGCCTATCCGCCGGACGACAAGGGCCGCACCATGCATATCCATCTCTATGTCAACGGCTCGACGCTCATGCTGGGCGACGCCTATCCCGAGCACGGCCATCCGCATCAGGCGGCGCAGGGTTATACGCTCCAGCTCCATCTCGGTAGTGACGACGTCGATGCCTGGTGGAAGCGCGCGGTAGACGCCGGCTGCGAAGTCGTCACGCCCCTCCAGGTAATGTTCTGGGGCGACCGCTGGGGCCAGGTGAAGGATCCCTTCGGCGTCGCCTGGGCGATGAACGCGCCGGTAAAATAGGTTTCCCAGCGAGCAAGCGTCGCCCGCCAATCGCAGGGCTGACGCGCTCACCCGCGCCGGGTCGTATCCCCGCCGGCCCGGCGCTCGTTTTCAGCGAAGGAGTTTACCCATGTCCTATGTCGATGGTTTCGTGCTTGCCGTGCCGAAGGCAAATCTCGATGACTACAAGAAAATGGCTGCGAATGCCGGCGCCGTCTGGAAGGAGCACGGCGCGCTCGCCTATGTCGAATGCATCGGCGACGACGTGCCCTATGGCGAACTGACCTCGTTCCCGCGCGCCGTGCAGGCGAAGGACGACGAAGTCGTCATCTTTGCCTGGGTCGTTTACGAATCCAGGCAGAGCCGCGACGCGGTCATGGCGAAAGTGATGGCCGACGAACGTCTCAAGATGGACTGGTCGACAATGCCCTTCGACGGGAAGCGCATGATCTTCGGCGGCTTCCAGCCATTTATCGAGGTTTGAGCACAGCCGATTCGGTCCTCATCCAGGGCGGGGCAGGAGCGGAGCTCCTGCTTCCCCCTGGAATGACGAGGTTGCGAGGCAGCGGCTAATCTCACAGGCCTGCGATGGCTGAGAGCAAGCGGCCTACCAGTCCAACCCGGCCCTATCCGTTCTGGAGCTTGACGAGCAACGGCTTCAGCCGCTCCCCATAACGCTTCCACAGGTCGACCGAGCCCTGATACATCGGCTGGCGCACCTGCGCGGCCGACGCCGTGCGCACCGGCCGGTCGGTCTCGTGGAACGCCAGCACCTTGTCGTCCCAAGGCAGGCCGAGATGCGCCATCAGCGCCCGCGTCTGGCCTTCCTGATCGGCGACGAAATCCTCGTAGCGGACGTCGTGGACGACGCCGGGCAGAACTTTGTGCCAATGCGCCATTATATCGGTGTAGAGGTTATGGAAATCGGCGAGCTCGCCGAGATCGTAGCCGTAACGATGGCTGTCGCCGCGGAAATGCACTTTGAAGATCGACAGGCACGTGGCCGCGGCGTCGCGCGCGCAATGCACGATCTTCGCCTTCGGCAGCATCATGTGCAGGAAGCCGACCAGCAGGAAGTTGCCCGGCATCTTGTCGGTGACATGGCGGAAGCCCGGATACCGGGCATGCAGCATGTCGATATAGGCCTGCCCGGCCTCGGCAAAGGCCTTGTCCGGCATGTCGGCTATCCCTGAGGGAAAACCGCCCGGCATGCTCATCGGAAACTGCTTGCCGACGACCGACTTCAGGATGCTGAGCTCGCCCGCGCCAAAGACCTGCGGATGGCTGGCGATGATCTGCTCGACCAGCGTCGTGCCGGAACGCGGCATGCCGACGACGAAGATCGGCGTGTCGTCGGAAATGTCGCTCGGCCTGTGCTTTTCGAAGAAGGCCTTGTCGAAGGCCGACTTCATCGCTTCGAACTCGTCGCGCGTTCTCACCGGGTCGTAATCGATGCCCTTCCGGCGGATCGCATTGCCCTCGGCGAAATAGTCGAAGGCGCGGCCATAATCCTTCAGATCGTCATTGGCCTTGCCGAGGCCGAAGGAAAGCTGCATGCGCGCAAGGCTGTCCTGCGGCGCCTTGGCGTGCTCGGCCTCCATGCCGGCAAGCTCGGCGTCGCGCTCGGTCTGGCGCTTGACCTGGGTCAGCAGAAGCCAGGCTTTCGCCATCGCCGGAGCGATCGCCACCGCCTGGCGGGCTAGATCGGCGGCCTCGGCGAGCTTGCCCTTCTCCATCAGGGCGACGCCCAGCCCGTAGAGCAGCTCGGCATCCTTGGGCCGGATCGACAGCGACTCGCGGAAGAGCGCGATCGCCTCATCGAGCCGCCCGGCTTCCTGCAGCGTCTCGGCAAGGCCGATGCGGGCGCGGACATGGAACGGGCTGCGGCCGATCGTGCCGCGATAGATCTCCTCAGCGCCCTCGAACTGGCCGAGCTGCTTCAGCGACGAGCCGAGATTGTCGCGCGCCGCGAGTTGGTCCGGGCGGATGTCCACCGCGCCGCGGAAGAAATCGACGGCGGCGGCAACGCGGCCGAGGTCGCGCATCACCGTGCCCATGTTGTTGAGGAAATCGGCATTTTGGGGCTGCAGCGTGACCGACTGCTCGATGAGATCCAGCCCTTCCTCGCTGCGACCGGTCTGGTGCAGGAGGAGCCCGAGGAAATGCAGCGCGGCGGCATGATTAGGCTGCTGCCCCAGCACCTGCCGGTAAAGCGACTCCGCCTCCTGCCGGCGTCCTGCCTGGTGCAGCTGCAGCGCCCGCTGCACATAGGGATCGAGGGGGCTCGCCGATCCTGGCTTGCCGCCCGCGTTTGCCGCTCTTCTCTGATCTCTGTTAATGGGAAACCTGCCGTGTTTGTCCGCCCGCCGGACCTAAGCCAAGCGGGCGGCAGATGCAAGTGTGTGGGCAGCGCTCCGAGGACTTGCCCGCAATGCCGCTAGCAAGGCCCGTCGCCGATGATGCGATAGTCCGCCGCGCGGGCCTCGCACGCATTCGGGAAAGTGCGCACCTCGCCGTAGCGTCTGGCGCAGACCGGCGCGTATTCGCGGGTGCAGAAGGTTTGCTCGCCGCCACCGCCGCCATCCCGGCAAGGCCCGTCACGCACGATACGATACCCTGCCCGCTCCGCCAGGCAGGCATTGGCGAAGGTCTGGCGGTCGCCGCCGCGTCTTGCGCAGACCGGTTCGTAGTGCATGGTGCAGAGCTGCGGATGCGGCCTTGGCGGGCGCGGACGCGGTCCTTCGTCGACGACCACCGTACAGGCCGCCAGCAATGCCGACAGTAGCAGGGCGACAAGGCCCTGCCGCGAAACGATTGCCGCAAGAAATCGCATAGGTCCCTCTCCTATCTGGCTCAGGCGCTATCGCGCCAGCTCGCGCAATTCCTCGCCATTTTGGGATCGAACGCAATCCCGGCTTGTGCTTTGCCCGGGGCGAAATTTGTCGCCGGTCGGCTTCTCGCACTGGCCCATGCCCGGCTTTTCACTGGCCGATGACCGGTCATGGCGCCGGGTCTATCGATGGCCTCGCGTTGGGCGCGCCGAGGGCCGCCCGCGGTGCTGTCTTGCAACCATCACATTTCCGTGTAATAAATTTGGTGTTCGGGCATTTGCGACCCGGAGAGCGGCACGTTTTGGACGACCTTTCCCCGATAGTGTGAATCTCTGACGGCCCCGTTTTTCGGCGGGGGCTTTGACCATGCGCGAATGCATGACTGCCGAAGCAACACCGGGATCAGCCCAAGGCAGCGGGCGAGCCCACGAGACTGATACGGGTGAAGGAGTTTCCCCCATGGCCCAGACCGGCACCGTAAAGTTCTTCAACGCCACCAAAGGCTTCGGCTTCATCACGCCTGACGGCGGCGCCAAGGACGTGTTCGTCCACATCTCCGCGATCGAGGCCTCCGGCCTGCGCACGCTCGTCGACGGCCAGAAGGTCACCTTCGACGTCGAGCCTGACCGCATGGGCAAGGGTCCGAAGGCGGTCAACCTCCGCGCCGCCTGAGCGGGCGACGCTGCCTGTCCTTCCGCTGATGAACGGCGCGGCAGGATCATGAATCGGCTTCGCAGGAAGCTTGAGTTTTCGAGGGCGCGACGGTTCCGTCGCGCCCTTTTTTGTCCGGCAAATAGTTGTATTGGCAGGCGAAAACTTTCTCTTGCCGATAGCGCTAAAATAAAGGACAAATTTCCTCTCGGGCAATTTGCCGGCCCGAGACTGACTTGATGGGATCAAAGGAGCTTCCCATGCCGCAGACCGGCACCGTCAAATTCTTCAACCATGCCAAGGGCTTCGGCTTCATCACGCCCGACGATGGCGCGAAGGACGTCTTCGTCCATATTTCGGCCGTGCAGGCGTCGGGCCTTCCCGGTCTTGAGGATGGGCAGAAAGTGACATTCGACACCGAGCCCGACAAGCGAGGCAAGGGTCCGAAGGCCGTCAACCTGTCTATCGGCTAGCCGGCTCAAGACAGATCCGACGGAGACTGAGCAGGCGGGGCGCTCCCGCAGAGCTCGGAATTTTGTCGAGCCGCGAAATCGTTCGCGCGGTGCCGTTCAGCCTCCGTTCAGCCACGGTCCTCTACTAACCCCTGCTAAAGCCGATCCGCATCCCCTGACAATACGCGGGCCGGCGCGAAGGAGACCGAAAATGAACCGAATTCTCAAGACCGCCATTGTGACCGCCGGCGTCGCCGCGACCACTTTGGCCACCTTCTCGGCGGCAAATGCTGATGATGGGCGCTGGCGTCGTCATCATCACAATGGCGGCGACGCCCTTGCCGCGGGCGTTGTCGGCCTGGCGGCGGGCGCCCTGATCGGTAGTGCTCTCAGCAACCCTGGGCCGAGATACTACGATCCCGCCTATGATGACGGCTATTATGTCGACCGCCCCGTTCGCCGCTACTATGTACAGCCGCGCGTCGTCTATGCCGACCGCTATGCCGAGCCGTGGACCCGCGAATGGTACGAGTATTGCTCCGACCGCTACCGCACCTTCAACTCGCGTACCGGCACATTCACCGGCAACGATGGCGAACAGCATTTCTGTGTTGCCAACTAAAGCACGTCGCGTTTAATTGGCCTCATATCCGGCAGCTTTGAAGAAGTTTCTGCACTGTAGCGGGTCGAACAGGT
>NZ_NSGD01000013.1:0-147613 GCF_002294955.1 Mesorhizobium sp. WSM3864 | reverse complement strand
GGCTGCGCTTCATGTCCTGGTCCTCTCGATGGGCCAGAACGAACTTCAAACCGGATTAGATCAGAGGGGCAAGGTCATCGTCGATAAACACCAGCCGATGTGGCTCAAGCCGCATCCGCGGCTGGCGTTTGGCCCGCCACTCCTGGCGCGCCTTGCTGATGTCGGGTCGATCTTGCTCGCTGGCCAGCAGCGTTTTTTTTGAAGCGGTAGCCGTTCCTGATGAGCCAACGTGAGATCGAGGCGGGAGCGACTTGGACGCCTGCAGCAATAACCAGTTGGGCGGCAAGCTCCGGCATGGTGATGTCGTCCTTCTCGGCCACACAACCAAGCAGGAACGCACGATGCGGATCGAGCTTGGAATGGCGGCGGCCACCACTGGCTTTGGGCGCCAGGCTCTCGGTCTCTCGATAGTTCCTCATCAGGATAACGACGAACGAAACCGACACCTCAAAATGTGCCGCCGCCGCACGCCGAGAATGGCCCGCCTCGACAAACCGCACAACACGTTCACGCAAATCGAGCGAATAGGGCTTGGGCATGGCAAATCACCTCCACAAGGAAGTGAATCACAAACCTTACATCAGCGGAATCCTTCGCGATTCAATCTGATGGTCCGACGCTCTAGATCTTGATTAGAAACGGCACACCTTTGACGAACTTCGGATAACAACAATCCTTAAAAAGCTGCAAAATGGCGATCCATCCGTTCCGAGAGATGTCTCGATACAATAAATCGTATGCCAATTGTCGCAGTTTCTCTTCGCTGATTCCAACTCCTAGCTTTACCTCCGCGCTTAAGTTCAGCTCAAAAAGATAAAGAGCAAACAATTCATTCAGAAGCTCTAAGTCGTCATATGAATTGTCAGACAGATGGGCAAATCCATCATCGTCCACGCCAGCAAAACTTGGCGATTCTGGAATAATCTGTATCGGCTTTAGCCTTGGAATCCACTTCATCAAAAAAGCACATCGCTTAGTGCAGTCTAGTTTTTCGTGAAAAGGGTCCTTCTGGTGGTAATTTTTATACCTGGCAATATCCTGATAAGTGCTTTCTACCGCGAGATACAAACGCCTTGGCGAAACAACGATTTTAACATCGTCGCCTACGGGCTTATTGCTTACGATTAATTCTACGAAATCTTCTGCGAGTTCCCAAATACCAATGAAATGGTCCCGCATTTCTTCTTTTGTATACCTAAAGTGTCCTTTCTTATCGTCCATAAACAGGCTCTCTTGATGTTGAAAGGACGCTTATTCGCCGGACGAGGAAAGCGCCTTGAGCACTCGAACAAACCGTTGGGCTCGCTTTCCACCCGTCTCCTTGCTCACTTTCTTGACTGCCTCGATATCATAGTCGGGAGCGCTGTTCTCCCTTCTCAAATGGGCGATGTTCCGAATCGGCCGGTCCGGCGCCATAAGCAACTCTGCCGCCTTTCGCTTGGCTTCTGGGCTGGTGCGCGTCATAGGGTGCCCCTTTCTGTCGTAAATGCAGCTCTGGCTACGTCAGATCTTCGATACCCACTGGTCTTCCAAGGAGATCGGACAGCGCCTTAGCTATCTTGGAGCGCGTGAGCTCGCTCGGACTTCCTCCGTTCTCGGCGGAAGCGATCGTTCCACGGTCCAAATTCGCCTTTCGTGCAAGCTGGTTCTGGGACGCGCCCGCCTCCAGCCGCAACTTCTTGATCACAGACAACCTCGCCATCGCGACTCTCAAACACTCGGCAGAACAGGCCAAAACCCGCTAGATTCGACCAAATCCTACCACATTCTGCTGAATGCCGCACAATTATGCCTTTTTCGGCACTTTGCAATCAGAACTAGCCAAAAACAGCAGCTTTCCACCGAGTTCCTGCGAGTTCAGCGGCAGGATTACGCTCGCGCTCCATCGAATTGATCCGGCGGCAATGATGGTCGCTTGCTAGCTCGACAGCTTCAACGATCACGTGGGGGATCGAAACGTTAATTCCTAGCGCGCTAGTACCACACAGGGTGCACAATCTCGACCCGCTCGACTCAAGAAGTGCGGCGATGACCACTTTTCGTTTGCGACTCCGCCGTTGATCAGACTTGCACATTTCGTGATTTACGATGCAATACATAAAGGAAAGTTGTGCGCGAAATTCCATCGCCGCCTCTAGCGGAAACAGAGCCACCAGAAACAAATGCTGACTTTTCTCAATACGCGTCCTCATGTGACAGTTTCGTTGTTCAAAAGTGATGATGCTGAAGCGATTGCAAAGCAGCTGATCGGAAAACTTGAAGCGGTCGCCGGGTCTCTTCCGACCACTCCAAGCGCGGAAGGCGGAGAGAGCCTGGTCCGGCTTCTCGATGACTATTCGGAGAGCGGTCTCTCGGCAAAAGGCGGATGGTATCGTATCGAAAAGCCGCCCTCGTGGTTTCGTCAAGAACACAGGATCGCCGAACTCGATTCTGATGACGGCGCGGATGATCCCGATGCAAGCGTCGAATCCGATCCGGAAACGATGATTAAGGACGTCCAAAACCACCTGCTCGTCGTAGCGAGCTACAAGTCCTACATGGGCATTTTCGCGAGCCAAGAGGCGATGCGCCAACGCTTGATGGATCTCGTCGAATTTGGGAGCGTCGGAACGGACGACAAAACCATCGCTATCTCAAAGACGGCTCTGCCGATTGACCGCACCAGTCTTGAAAACGCCTTTGTCCGCGGCAAGACGAAAAGCGCATGGCTTGAGGGGCTGCATGTCCCGACCGACCTGAAGGCGGATCGCAAGATTCTCTCCGGGCCGAACCTGCGGTACGCGCTCGATCATTTCGACGATCAGACTTTCGCCTACTCCGCCGCCATTAGCGAACTCGACAGAGCAGATGGAACGGTGCGGGTTGGTGTCTCGCACGCGAAGAAGACGCTCTGGACGAGGTCGACGAAGGCGTTCGCTGAATTCGCGAATGAGGTTCGGCTGCTCGTCGATGCCCTAGAAGAAGGCCACGCAAGCCCGCCCGCCACACCGGAGCTTGAGCGCGCCGGTCTGCCTGTTGTCGCCAGGCCGGCGGTAACAGAAAGTCTCGCCAAGCTCGATGACGGTTTCGATGTCGGCTACGAGGCCTCGACGTCCCAAGAAGCCACGTTGTTGAGCGGCGAGATTGTCGACGCCACGCCCTTGGATGAATGGCAGAAGAACGGTTCGTTCGTCGTCGACGAAGCCGCCTCTGCCAGCGCCTCAAGCAAAACGCAGATCGTAGCAAAGGCCTTTTACGCTGACGACCATGTTGCAACAGTGAGGTTCGAACCCGTCAAGAGAAGTGACACTTCGGTGGAAATCCTGCACCGGGTCTTTGACTACAAGGTTCGCAAGGACGATGAGCGGCTGGTTGCCCTTGATCGATCGCTCATGAAGAGGAACACAAATCTAACGCTTCGCTACGGCTCCGGGCATGTCGTCCAGAAGGGCGTGCTGTATGCTCTTCGCTTCCAAGACGTGATTTTCGACAGATGGCGATGGACCTCGTTCAGCCCAGCCGCGGACGGAAAGACTTACAACATCAAGGAAGAAAAGCCGACCAAACTGAGCGGCGGCAAGAAGGTGTATGCCCCCCATCTGATCGGCAAGAAAGATTCCCTGTTTTGCTATGTGCGCAACAATGTTGCCAACCTGGTCGCGCCTGACGGCAAGCTGGTCGAAGACTGGCACCTGCTTTGCGACGATGGATCTGGCGAGATCGCCGACTTCATCGCCTTGAGCCCAACCAGGCGTTTCGTAACTTTTGTGCACGCAAAGGGTGTCGGCAAAGGGAGCCCTTCTCGGATCAGCGTCACGCCTTTCTCGGAGGTCGCCAGCCAGGCAACTAAGAACCTCCGCAATTTTGATCAAGGGCTGCTCAACCAGGAAATCGAACGTCGAACCACCGAGGCCAACAAGGATCTGGTGTGGAAGCATGACGGCGCGAAGTTCAGCCGAAAGGATTTTTGCGATCTGCTTGACGGTTTCCGTCCGAGCGCCGAACGGCATGTGATCATCCTGCAGCCACGCATCAACGAGGAGACCTGGGACGGTGCCGTCAGCGATCATCGCGCCGGCAAGACCGCGGGCCAGGTAGGCCGAATGCGCCAGTTGAGTGGATTGCTGTCGTCGGCGCGCAGCACTTTCAGCAAGCTGGGTACGACAATCGAGGTTATCGGGGTCAAGGGTAAGCCTACGCCGGCTGAGAGTGTGCGTCTGCGTGCTCCAAAAGGTCCTCGATCATCTCGGCGAATCGATCCACGGTAAGGTGGCGATGTGAGAAAGCCAGCCGTTGATGATAGGGGATCAGGTTTCGGTCAAACCTATCTGAGCGAAGCTGCCGCGCTTCGCGAGCGAGTTCGTCAGGCTCAGGAAGTGGCTGGCGCTTGAGTATCGTCAGGGTCGCAACGACATCCGCGACAGTGGTGCTTTCGACGAGAATTGCAAAATTGGAAGCGGATGCGCGCAAACCTTCCCGCCTGATGGCGAGCAAGAGGGTCTGGAGAGCTCGGGAGCCACGCCACGGGAAGACAATGACGTCGCGGCCGACCTTGAGCACGCGGGTGCTGGCGAGACCGAATTCCTCGAAGGCCTGCCGTCCCTCATCGATCAGCCGCAAAAAGTCATCGTCGGTAGCAAGAGCGTCAACGTCATGGCCCTTGTAAATCTTGAGCATTCTGACGCTGACGACACCGCTGGGTACCTGCGCCAATCCGCCGAACCGCGGCGCACCCGCCGTTGGGGCCCTTGTCACGCTGAGCGTACGGCGTTCATCGCTGACATTGACGACGCGCCAGCGACCACGATTGAGGACAAAAGTGTCGCCAATCCGGTAGGCAACGGTCATCGGCAGCTTGCCGATGACGGTACCGCCGGCAGATACCGTGTAGTCAGGTGGGGTGCTGAATACCGCGTAGGCGTGCCTGCGCTTGAGCATCGCATCGGTCAGTCTCCAGGAAACATCTTCAATCAATTCGACGGCGGCATCGCCGCCATTGCCCATCGTCTCGAGGAGGCGATTGAAGAAGGCTCTGTCAATCACATCTCGTCTCGCCGTCCATGGACCGGTCTCGACGAGCATTTCGTAGAGCTCGTCGGACGTGCAGAACGTCTTTTCCCTCAGGATTGAGATGACCTGGTGGTAGAGCGTGGAAAGGTGCAGATCCGATGGGTTGGGCTGCTCGAACTGTCCTTCCATCGACAATTGGGCCGTTGCTGCCGACTGAAAAGTCCGCAAGCGTAGCCGATCCAGCGGATGCGATTCGAACGTTATGTGCTGCTCACGCAAATAGAGCAGGCCATCGGGATGGGCTTCATCGCGCCGGCCCGAGCGGCCAACGCGCTGGCGCAGCGCCGCAACGGTATATGTCGGGTCGATCTGGACCACCCTCTGCACCCGACCGATGTCGATACCGAGTTCAAGAGTGTTGGTGGCAATGACGACCATCTGCTTAGGAGCGTCCGTACCTTCAAGTCGCATCCACTCTTCGATCTTCCGGCGATCTGACGATTTGATCGAACTGTGATGACCGAAAAACTGGATGTCTCGAGCGCCCGCGGCGTGCAGGCATTGTTCAACCAGCTGCTCCACCGAATTGCGGGAATTGGCGAACACTAGGCCGCGGGTATCGTCGGCGAAATCGCTGACAAGCTGTTTGGCTATCCGCTCGATCACCCGGGCATTGGGTGTTTCGCCGTCTATCTGGGAGGCATCTTCGTCGACGAACGCGCGAATTCGCACTGCAGCCGGTCGTACCTCATCGCCTGTGGAACGTATAATTGCGACGTCTGAGGGGCTTTCCGGGCGCAAGACAGCGGCAGCGCTGACATCGGCGGAGCCGAGAGTAGCGGAAAGGCCGATACGCGGAATGGCACGGTGCGCATGCTTGTCCAGACGGTTCAGTAACGACTGCAGCTGTCTTCCTCGCGCGGAATCGAAAAACGCATGGAGTTCATCGATTACGACACACTCGACGCGGCTGATCGCCTCAAACAACGAGCCTTCTGCCGCCGCGCCTATGGCGAAAGCCTCGAGTGACTCAGGCGTTGTGAGCAAAATTCCTGCTCGCGTGGTACGGGCCCTATTCTTACTCCCCTGGGAGACGTCCGAATGCCAGCCGAATGTTTCAAGGCCGGCCAGCTTCGACAAATCCCCGATCCTTGGCACTTGGTCATTGATGAGGGCTCGCAATGGGCTGATGTACAGGACCGAAAAGCCCGGGCTTGACGGTTCTCTCCCGATCAGGCGCGCCACCAGCGGAAGAAACGCCGCCTCTGTCTTGCCGCTTGAGGTTTCAGCCTCCAGCACAAGGTCGGGGATCGGCTCACGCGGATCGATGGGTATAGCCTCAATCGCCCGCTGCTGGATCACGCGAAACCGTGGCCAGTCCCGTTCTTTCACCCAGGAAATGACTGATGCCGGATAGCGGGTGTTGAAGGGCTCGAATTCTTGCATGCTGCGAGTTATCCGGACGTCTCGTAAAACTTGTTGGTGGTCGATAATGTCAGCCAGCCGCCGGCCAGACTTTGGATGCCTTTCTCGATCCCGGCGGGATCTCATAGCCAGGCAGCGTCCAGACACTGTCGTGGAGGATTGGATCGGCTCCTGGCTCTCTCCGGCCGAAGAGATTGATGCGCCAGCCCTTGCGGCCTGTCGAGGCGTCGTAACGCCGCTTCGGCACGAACTCCGCAGCCCACCATTTCCAGGTCATGGAATTGTGAATTGGGAGGTCACGCTTTTCAGCGTCGAGGGCGATTTGATGAAGCAAGGCGCCTTTAGCCGCGTCTTCCACCAGAAGCCCATGCTTCTCCGCCTCCTCAATCATCCAGCCCAATGCGATGCGCGACAGTCCGCTTTGGACTTCCCTGTAGCCGCCACCGACGTCAGCATGAGCACCGGCGAACCAGATCTGCCGAACGTCTTGCCCCTCAGGCGTTGCGGCAAGGTTGGTTCGAAAGAATGCACGCTTCTCATCCAAGGCGACGGCATGACGGAGGACTGCAATATCAGGATTGTCGTGCGTATATGGCAGAGCCGTAGGTGAACCGATCCACCCAACTGAACTGACGGTGTCCCAGACACCGACAAAATGCGGCCGGCAGTTTTGGGTCGCTAGCTCCTGTCTAAAGTCGGCCGCAAGCTTGAAGTATGCGTCGCGACGGTCATTGTTCTCGCGTGCTTTGTCGATTGCCCAGAACATGTCCACCAAATAGGGAACCATCGCATCATTACCAGGCATCAAAAGGCCATACATCTTGATCAGGGCGACCAGCGCACGTGCAGTGTACGCGCCGCGGCTGAAGCCGAAAACGAACAGCTGATCACCCGGGCGGAAATACGTCATGACAAAGATATAGGCATCGACGATGTCGTGCTTCAGCCCGTAACCGATGGCAAGCCCAGCAAACTTGGCAAGCTTGGTACCAAGCCCCGTTACAAATCCGGGCGGAGCCTTGGTACCGACGCCCGGATGATAATAGACAAGCTGACGATCACGGTCCTTGCGGAGAATGCGACACAGCTTAGCAACGTTGGTGCGGTCTTCGCTGAACTGGTTGGAGGTCCCATCGCAGCAGATGACAAGATTTCGACTACCGGCCAGCGTATCTGGCAAAGGACGGGCGGGTACCTTGTTCATGAGAGATCCAGGGAGGTTTCGTGGAAGAGTTCCTTGTCCTTCAGACTTTGCGTTGTGAAGAGCGCGCTTTGGTGGTCAAGCGCCTGCACCAAAGTTTGGCGGGGAACCTCAGTGCGCCGTTCTTCGTTCCCGTGCTTGTGAGCCATCGTCGACATCAAAGTTTGGAGGCGACCCGGGTTGTCCTCTGCAGACTTTTGCTCGAAGAGATCCCAGAGCGATTTCGGTGTCGCGTTAAGGCTTCCGTGATGGCCAACCTTGTAGAGATCTACCTTCTTGAGTTTCTCCCGCACCGCAGACTGACTTAGCGCAAAGGACCAGTTCTCGATCTGAGCATCGCCCGGGAAAAGAAGGCTCTTCGACCCGCAGCGAAACAGCAGGATCAGGCTCGTATTGTTCAGCGCATTGTCTAGGATGCGCACCAGTCTCAATATCTGGTCGGCGCGCAGGCGCTTCGCTTGGCGGATAATCCAACGCGCATCGATCGGGAAATTGCCAGCGCTCTTGTCAACCGCAAAATCGGGAAAGAGTGGAGCGACCCGTTGCGCTTTCGTTGGACCGAGGGATGAAGCGGCATGCGCCATGAGATGCCAGAATTCGTCCTGGTCGCGGCTGCGCTGCTTGGTGATTTTTTCCGACTGCTCGATTGAGGGTGGCCCCAATATGTCGATCTTAACCCCTGGGAGCAGGCCCTCAAGCGAGGTCTTGTCGCCAGCTTTCGCATATTCGCGGGTAGCCGACATCGTCATTAGGTTTTCGACGGCTTCGAGATTGGCGAGATTGTTCTCGCCCATAAAGGAAAGTTCCTGGCGTAGCGAAGCCGACAGATAGCGGACGCGCTTGACCTCACTGAGGATCGCGCCAGCGACCTGTTGCATGGCGGCCAGTGACGAAACGTGGTGAGCCGAGAGCGATACTCCTGGCGGCAACGGACCCTTGGCGTCGACGGCTAATTCCGGATCCTCTGTCCACGGCTGTAAAACAAGTTCCGGTCTCAGGTCCGCGATCGTCTTTCCCGATGATGGTCTCTGCTTCTTTGTCGCAAAGCCGGAAATATGGTCCTTGTGGCGGTGGGTGGCGACCACCGCCATTCTCTGGCCGTTGGTCCGTTCGGCGATGTTGTTGGCAATCAGTTCGAGTTGGTTTTTCGGCACGCCGTCAGGCAATCCGGTCGAACCGAAATCGACAAGGACATGCCGCTTCTCGCTCGGATATTCGAATGACAGCAGGAAGCAGTCGCCAAAACCCACTTGATAAGAGGTGACGACTACACGGCTTGGCTTCATCCGACCCTCTCTTGTACACCGCTACGGGCCAGGTGCAGAGCGGAGAAATCCCCGGTATTTTTCGTGTCCAAAAGGCCCTGCTTCCAGAGATAAGCGAGCCGATCCCCTTGTCGCTTCCTGTCGCCTCGATCCTTCAAAAGGTGATTGGCAATCTGATACTTCAGCTGGCCATATTCGTCGAAGACCAGCGTCCCCCCGCCAAGCAGCCGCAGAGGACGCCAAAACTCTATGCCATTTGGGACTTCGACTTTGAAGTCCTGACGAAGCTCGCGCGCCGTGACCGTCAGGACCTGCACATATTCAGCGATCGTCTCGCGCAAAACGAAACCGTCGGGCGCGATGCGCACGCTCGGGCGTACCGATTGCACCTCGATGTAACCAATGTCGCCAATCCTCAGCGTCTTTCGGTTTTCCCAGACGAAGCGGAAGACCTCCTCGCTATCCCGCAGCATCGAATCGAAATGTGTCCGGCTGTAGACCATTTCGTCGTCGCAGCGCAGCCACGTGCCGTCTGCAGCAGCACGTTCACTTGGCAAGATGCCGAAGGCCGCGAAGTTCGCCAGCAACGCATCTCGATATCCATAACGATCATCAGGGACGACCTCGCGGTCAACGGTCAAAAGAGCAGAGAGATAGTCGGAAAACGAAAGATCGGTAGGTGGGCAATAGTCAATGGCACGAATGGCCATGGTCAGAAGATGGTCCGCTGCACGCGCACCTTCCTCTATCACCAGTGACCGATCCTTCTGTCCGTTGACGATCGTACCGATGCGGCTCAGGCGACTGATCCAGATGTCGAGAAACGACCGCAACATGGCGGCAACGAGCAGCTCCCCGCGTTTGTGAACCTCCTGATATTCTGGATCGTCCATGTAATTCCTGCCGGGCGGCAGCGTGATCGAATGGCGAAGTGCGCAACCTCGGACCCCACTTAGTTCTTGTCCCATTTCGTCTGCCAAGCGGAAGAGGACTGAGTTGGCGAGCATGTCTCTTTCGAGCAGAGCTTGGTCGATCAATGCTCCGCCGGCTGTTCCATCGAGTGCCGCACCAACGACATCAGGAAGCGCAAAGATGGAAAGCAGCGCGACAACGTCTGCTAGACCCTCATGAAAGGCGCCCTGATCGGGCGACGAGGGTTCTAGATATCGCGAGCGCAGTCCATCCAGGATTGCATGTGTCGTCTCGTGAGCGATGACATCGTGCGACAAACAGGAAAAGACTGTGTGTGTGTTATCCTTTTTATCGGGAAAACTTTCAAAATACCCAAAGAACAACGACCGATCATCGCGCGAGTAAAAGGCGTTTGGCTCGGCAAATGCATGAGGCAAGATATTAAGTTGATGGCCCTCGCACCCCCATTGTACTCGGCGGCCAAGAGCGAATTCAAAGCGAGCCAGGATGCGCATCGCGATAGCATAGACATTCTGTGCATGAAAACGCGGATCCGAAAGGAGCGTTTCGTCCGGCGCGTTCTGAAACGGGTCAGTGTGTTCCCCTTCGAGCCCCGACGATAGGCTCGCTGGCTGATACAGGGCATTAGCTGTCACATCATAATCTACGACCACGACCCTGTAGCCGCGTGGACCTGGCAACAGTTCTTCGGCGGGAACATCAATCGATGCTCTAACAATTCGATTATCTACTTTTACGGATGGATCCTGGGCAATGATTGACAATTTCCGGCTACTACGAAGGCTATGTCGCGTCCCCTTCACATTGCGCATGCGCACCCCCCTTCCGCAAGACAAGATGGCGATAAACTTCCAAGAAAAGCAACTATTAAAATACACGCCGATCGCGACAAACTCCTCCGCCAGGAAAGCCTCGAGGCACACCAAGGCACTCTTTGCAGCCACTATTGGGAGCCCGACCCAAGAACTTCGCAATCGACCGCAATTACCTTATTGCCACTGTCGACCCCCAACCGAATGGTTCCGGCGACACGGCATAAATCCACTCCCGAGGCGCCGGAGCTGACTGCGGTTTTGGTGCTAGCTAGTCAGCGAACAGCGGGCGGCCAATTTCTGCGGCGGCAAGACAGCCCGGCAAAGGTGTGACCCTCGTGCAAATAGAGTTGTCTAGGATTGGCGAATTTCATGATTTACTGCCGCCGCCTGAAGTCGACTTCATATCCGATGCAAACCACATATTTCTGTTCATAACTCTCAAAAGGCATCAAATTCATGCTTGCTGATTCGCCTTTTTAGCCTCGTCATTAATAGATGCAGATTGCATATGAGAAGTACCGCTCAACTCTCTACGACACGGTGATATGAGCCTATTCCCTACTTGGCGTGGCACCCTCAATTTCCCAGCACTGCCAGATCGAGGCCTGAAGGTTGGCGGCAATCGTATCTTTCAGCGCGTCTTCGGGGGCGCTTCCACGAAGGCACAAATCTCGCCGTCACAGATTAAGGGGCACGATCTCATCACTACGGGGCTCAGTCCTCCGTACCGCGAGATTCTCTTTCGCCGAAAGGGGGCGCGCCGAGTATCCACGCCGCTGCCCGTGGTCGTGGCACCAAGCGTCGACGACGCCGACCACCTTCCTGAGACCTTTGAGATTCAATGGGATTCCCAAGGCGAATTGGCGACATACGCCGACAATCCGGAAAAGGTCCTGCATTCATGGATCAATAGATTCGATTTTCGGACCGAGGACGAGGAACACGACCTCCCGGGTCTGCGAACCCCGCAGATCGGCGCGCTACACGCGATCTCCGCCCACTTTGCAGTCGGCTCCAGTTTTGAACCAGCCACCGTCGTCCTTCCGACCGGCACCGGCAAAACAGAAACCATGCTCGCTACGCTCGTCTACCGACGCCTTGGACGCACACTTGTCCTCGTCCCCAGCGATACACTGCGAAGCCAAATCGCCGGCAAGTTCATTAGCCTGGGCATCCTGCCCATGGCCCAGGTCATCACGCACGACCTCGCCAAGCCTCGTGTCGCAATCATCACCACTGGCATTAGGTCGGCGGATGAACTGGATTCGATCATCCACAACGCAAATGTCATCGTTGCCCTTCCGAACGTCCTTGAGGCGTCGGACGTCGCGGTGGTCCGCCGCCTTGTAGACGTATGCTCTGACCTTATCGTCGATGAGGCGCACCACATCACTGCCAAGACGTGGCACGGTGTTCGGGAGCAATTCGCAGCAAAGCGTATTCTCCAATTTACCGCAACGCCGTTCCGGCGCGACGGCAAGCGCGTCGATGGCAAAATAATCTTTAACTACAAGCTCGGTGATGCTCAGACCGCCGGCTACTACCGCCCTATAAACCTCAAAACGATTGAAGAATACGGGGACGAGCGAGCCCGCGATGTCGCAATTGCCAATGAAGCCATTGCGACGCTGCGCCATGACCGGGACGACCTGAAGCTCGATCACCTGCTGATGGCGCGGACATCGTCAAAGGACCGGGCCGAAGCGGTGGGCCGCATCTACCAGCGCCTCGCTCCGGACCTCAAACCGGTCGTCATCTACTCTGGTCCCGGGCGCAGCTTAATCAATCGCGAGGCTATGGCCCGGCTTTTCGATCGGGGAGCCGATGGAGCCCGGATCGTCATCTGCGTTGACATGCTGGGCGAAGGATTCGACCTGCCGTACCTCAAGGTCGCGGCCCTTCACGACACACACAAGTCGCTGGCCGTCACACTTCAGTTCATCGGCCGCTTCACCCGCAAAGGTCCCGCCGACAAAATCGGCGAGGCCACCGTCGTGACCAATGTTGCCGACCCTAATGCAGAAGCAAAACTCGCCGACCTCTACGCAGAAGGAGCCGACTGGGATCTGCTCATCAAGCGCTTGAGCGAGGAGAGAATTTCGCAGGAGTTGCGGCTGCAGGACGTGGTGCTTGCCCTCAAGGAGTCTGGCGATCTCCATGCCAACCTTTCGCTTTGGAACCTCCGGCCGTCACTTTCAGCACAGCTCTTCCGGACGAAATGCGAGGATTGGAACCCTTTGGCCTTCGAGTCCTTGCTTCAGAAAGATTCACAGAGTTGGTACGCGCTTAGTGAACAGGACAACGTTCTGGTCGCCGTTGTGTGCCGTTCTAATGATGTGACCTGGGGCAATTACCAGAATGTTTACGACACGATCTACGACCTCTTGATCCTCAAGTGGGACAAGGCTGCTGGAGCGCTTTGCCTCTTTGCGAGCGACTACGACGCGTTACGGTCCGAGAAGCTCGCCAAGGCAGTCACGAACGACGAGACAACGCTGGTCTCGGGTACGCCAATCTTCAACATTCTCAACAATGTCGAGCGACCGCTGGTGAAGAGCCTCGGTTCGTCGCGCATCGGTGCGATCAGCTTCACCTCGTACTTTGGGCCAAACGTCACGGAAGGTCTCGCCAGCATCGAGAAAGCTGAATCCTCGCTGAACAACCTCGCCTGCCTTGGATACGAGGACGGAGAGCGCGTCCTGTGGGGAGGGACTCAGCGCCGCGGAAAAGTCTGGCAGCAAAAGTCCGGCACAATAGCCGACTGGATCGAGTGGACCGCGGCAACATGGGCGAAGGTCTCGTCCGAGGTTGAGACCGAGAGCAACGTCGTCCGCGACTTCCTTCGTCCGGAGAGACTATCGAAGTCGTACTCCGCATGGCCGATATCGGCTCAATGGGGTGAGCAGGCGCAAATGCGTTTCAACGACCGGCAGTTCGTCATTTTTGGTTCGTCAGAAGTGCCGGTTTTTGCCGTTGATCTAAATCTCGGTGATGTCGGATCGAACGGCGAAATCGTTTTCCGTATTGAAAGCGACAGCGCGACATCCGAATACGCACTCGTCATCAGCGAGGAGATTCCCGGCGGCTACCGCCACGACCATATCTCCGGCCCCTCGCTCCGATTCCGTCACGGCCCGCTGCCGGCGGTCCCGCTGGAAGAGTATCTCCAGAAGGACCCATTTGTCGTCCGCTATGCAGACGGGACATACTCTTACAACTGCTATCACATTCCGGTTAAGCTGGACGTGGGGCTCTACCAGCGTGACAAGCTAGAAGCCTGGAACTGGGCCGGCATCGAGCTGAACAAGGAGTCGGTGCATAAGGCAGGCGACCGGAAGACCATCCAGTTCCGGACGTTCGAGCAGATCAAGGGAGAATTCGACGTCATTTTCAACGATGACGGTCACGGGGAGGCAGCTGATCTCGTTTGCTTGAAAGACGTGGACGACAACACAATCAAGTTATGTCTCGTCCACTGCAAGGGCGCCCATCAGGCGCGGGTGTCGCAGGATATCCGGAACTTTTACATCGTCTGCGGCCAAGCGCAGAAGAGTATCGTAGCAAAGCATGCCGGGCTTCCGACACTTTATCACGAAAAGGCGGCAGGAAACCTGGGTTCGCGAGGACCATAGCCGCTTCCTGAAGGGCGAGATGAAAGGCCTTTCTTACTTTAAGGAAAAGTCGCGCCGCGCGAGACTTGAGTTCGAGATGATCCTTGTCCAGCCAGGAGGTTCAGTTGCCTCCATTACCGATGACGCTTTGCGGCTTCTGGCAACGACCGAACTCTATCTGCTCAAGACCACCCAAGCGAAGTTTCGGGTCGCACTCTCGCCCTAAGTGTGAGCTCAACCCGCCCGCCAATGAAAGACGATGAAGGCGATGATCACGAAGCCTGGCTTCGAACAGCTGAGCAAGCGTTGCGAGCGCAGCATCGCGAAGATGAGCGACGCCCAAGCGATCGTACACATCGGGGAGTTGATCGACGACGCGTTAGATGCGTCCTTCGAGCGTGGCGCCAAGCGCGCGCTGTTTCTGCTCGACCAACTGTCCAATCGTGAACTCGTTTGCACTGATCGGACATTGATTGAGTACTTCAAAGCTAATGCTTGGGCGGCACTATCGGATATAGCGAATATTCGACGATCCTGGTCGTGGGAGGCGCCGGAGCGTCAGGAAGAATTGCTTGCGTTGTCGCGAGCCTCAAACCATCCTGGCTTCGCAGCCCTCGATAAGGTGCGGCAGTGCCAAATTCTCACCAACCACGCGAACCTTCTCCACGAGCTCGGTCGCTCGATCGATGCGATCGCCATTTGGGATGCCGCTCTGAAGATCATCCCAAGCTTCGCAATGGCGAGCGGCAACCGCGGCTCTGGACTCAAAGGCTATGCTGGCATGGTGGTCGATAACCGCGAGCGCGCGATGCTGGCTCTGCACGCATTTGACGGCCTTCGTTCGACGGCGGCCGAGGGTGCAGTGTATGATTCAGCCGATCCCCAACCCGCAATCGCCCATTTCGCCAACCTAGCGACGGAACTCGCGGCGGCTGTCAATATCGACGCTGTCCGGGCGATGCAGGACTTAGATCGTGGCGATGAAGGCCGGTCGAAGACCGAGCGTGCCTATCGTCGCTGGTGCCTTAAGCACCGGCTCTTCCTGTGCCCCTTGAACGATATTGGACCGCATTTGGCAGCAGCGACCGACAATCTGATGCTGCCGCCCCTAACCGAAAAATTCGGCGAACGGCCCGACGGCCATCTACCTCCTCCGATCGTCGGCTTCTTCAGTCAAATAAGCAGGAACATGTGTCGGCGCGCTTTATGCTATTCGAGGGGATGAGTAGCCGGGGAGTCCATTTCTCTGACCGCGGCGTCGCGCTCACCGACACGCTTGACTATCCCCTATATTCATTGGCCAGTGAACGGGTCCGCACGGCCTTCCGCACCGCATATTCGCTGCTCGACAAGGTCGCCTTTCTCGTTGATCGCTACTGGGGTCTAGGCAAGGTGCCGGACAGGATCAGCTTCAAGAACGTGTGGATGGTCGAGAACAAGGCGCGCTTGCTGCCACAGTTCGAGAAGCTGGACAATCTGCCACTGCGCGGCCTGTTCTGGTTGTCGAAAGAGCTGTTTGACGATCAAGTCAAGCAGACGACATCGCACGATGCTCGGGAGCTGCACGGCGTCCGCAATGCGCTGGAGCACACCTATCTGCGGGTGAGCGAGGGGTGGGCCAAGCCATTTGTGATCAACGGAACGAGTAACAATGGCTTCGGCATCGCCATCGGGAGTGACGAACTCGAAGCCAAGGCGATCCGCGTCATGCAAATGGCGCGATCCGCACTATTCTACATATGCTTCGCGATCGGCGTCGAAGAACGGAAGAAGCAACTTGCGAAGCCCGGCCGGCTGGCTGGCTCGATGCCGCTCTATAGTCTCGATCACAGGCGGAAGCGGCGCGATTCATTCTAAGTCGGAGATAGTCGCTCGGAACGGCAGCTTTCGGTCGCCAGCACCAGACAGTCAGCTTTCGCGTTCAAGCGGAGCGGTTCGGCGCCCAGTACTGAGGTCTCTGTCCCTTCGGGCACAAAAAAGTTGCGTAGACGACCCCAATGGGAAATTGGTTGGTATCTGTGAGCGAAGCGTCCCATCCTCCTCGAGCCAATAAATGGGCGACGCCGGTACCAGCCGTGAGTCAAGAGGTTTCAGCGCGCGCGGGTTATGGAAGACCAGTCGTCCTGGTTCTGAGTCCTCGATTGTCCCTGTGGTCGCAACGCGACAACGCCCCGCTCATGGCACCAGGCCCTCAAGGACATCTTCCTCGCCCTCCCCGCTAGCCAACCCGACCGGAATATCTCCCGCCAGCAGCTTTTCCCTCGACAACAGGCCAGCATCCTCGAGCGCCTCGAAATCCGGCAGCTGGCGCAGCGTGTCGAGCCCGAACTGCGAGAGAAAGGTCTTCGTCGTCACATAGGTGTAGGGCGCGCCCGGCCGCGGGCTACGCGGCCCCGAGGCGATGAGCTCCTGCGCGCGCAACACGCCGATCAGATCGCGCGACACCTCCTTGCCGAAGAAGGATGACAGCTCGCCCCGGGTGATCGGCTGGAAATAGGCGATGCACATCAACACGAGTGCCTCCGACTGCGACAGTTCTTTTGTCCCCTGCCCTGCGGGAGCACCGAAGGCGGCGTGGATGGCGTCGCCAAAGACCTTCTTGGTGCGGTGCTGCCAGCCGCCGGCGACTGACACCAGTTCGTAGGGGCGGCCGGCGAGCTCGGCGCGGATGTCGTCGATGACCAGGTCGAGATTGCAGTTTTTTCCCACCACCCGCGCGAGCACCTCGCGCGGCACAGGCTCGCTCGCCGCAAAGATCACCGCCTCCACCCGGCCCATCCACTCGCGCCAGCGTAGCTCTGGCGGCAGGTGCTCGAGCTCGGTGTCCAGCAGCGCCGGCTGATCGTCTGGCTTGCGGCGAATGGAGGCTTGGCTCATCGCTAGAGCCCAAACAGCCGGAAGGTGGGGCGGCCGGAGAGTTCCCGCACGGCCTCGAGTTGCTGCAGCCGTTCGAACAGCCGTCGCGCCGCGAAGCGCGACAGGTTCTTCGTCACCAGCGATCCGGCGACGGCATCTTCATTCAGCAGCAAAAAAATCACGTCGCCGGCGCCCTTGGCGCGCAGTTTTGGCGCCACCGCCAGCAGTCTTTCGGCGCGGCGCGACAGTTCGCTGGCCAGCCGACAGGCCTCGGCCGCCGCTTGAACCAGCGCGCCGCAGACCGCGCGCTCGAAATCTTTTTGGCCCGGTCGAATGCGCTTGCCGCCGCCGCCCTCGGTGCGGAAGGCCGGGCCAAAAGCCTGCGTGATCAACAGCGGCAGCGGCTGCGGCCAGCGCAGGCCCAGCGCCAGCATCAGGTCGGCGAGCCACCAGCCAAAAAGCTCGGCATCGGCGCGCATGGCGACGAGTCGGGCGACGATTGCCGCGGCGGCGAACGGCGCCGGCCGCCGCGACCCCACCATGTCATCGATCTGCGTGCACAGGTCGGCGAGCGCCTCGTCGTCCCAGGCGAGCCCGAGCATCTCGGCCACTTTTGCCAGCCGATCGGCGCTGACCGCCGGCGGCTGCAGCGCCAGCTGGCGCCAGGCCCCAAAAATGGCGCCGGCGGGACCGGGATCGGCGCCGGCCGGGCAAAGCTGCCAGGCGTCGCGCAAGCCGGCTTCGTCCTCGGCGCGACCGGCGAGCCGCATGCTGGCGGCGGCGCATCTGAGCGCAAGCCTCTGGCGCCACGCGCCGGCCCAGGCAGGTTGCGCCTGGGCGAAACCGTCGAGGGCAGCCAGGGCGGCTCCGGCCTGAAAGGCGGCATCTGCGTCGCTCGGGCCGTGGGCGGTGAGCGCCCAGGCCGGGATGGTCGGCGGCGGAGCGGGATTGGCGGTCGCGGGATCGAGGCGAATCATGTGTTTGGAGGGTAAAGCGGCCGTGCGCTTTGTGCCACGATTTTCGGCATAAAACGCACAGCTTGTCGGCGCCGCAACACGAATGATAATGTTGCCATATCAATCATTTAGCCAAGCTAGCCAGCTATTGAATGCCAGCTTCTGACAACGCGCAAAACCGTCAGGAAAGAGCCCATTCGTCATCGGCAGCAGTGATCATGCCCCGCCCCAATCGTCTATGAAGCTCAAGCCACGATGCGTCGCTGACAAAGCTTTTCAAACTGCCACATGCCTCTGCCAGCGGAGTGGCGCCAAGACGCTGCGCAACAGCATGCGCACCACCGATCGGATCATTCAGAAATCGCTCCAACGGATCATCGTCGCACTCGATTACCCGGTGTCCCCAAGCACCTGAAACGCCGTCGGTCGCGAGAGCTTGCCGAAGGTCGGGAGCGACGCCCGCAACATCGAGCGCCCTGTGAACCACATGGCGCATCAACGGATAGAAGACTGGTTGGTGGCTGCCTCCGAGGACCCGCACCCCGGGCAGGATGGACACTACCAACATGGCCGTCAGGAAATTTGGAATGAGCGTACGGTCTGCCAGCCGCGCCACAATGTCTAAGGCCGTGAATCGGGCGACCTTCATGCCGCTCGAGGGTTCGATTAAATCTCCCGCAGCAAGTCTCAGCGGGAGACGCTTCCCATTATGGTAGAACCAGAAGAAATCGGTAGCCCGCGTGAGCCACCCACTCCAGAGGCCGGTGGCCAGCCTGTCAAGTTGCGCAAGGACATTCGAAGCGACCGTCGGCTCTTCCAGCAGCGACGCCCGAAGCCAGGAATCTGGGTCTGACAGATGGGCCGCCACCAAATCGGCAATATCTTCGTCGTCGATCTGCAGAAATGCGAAACGGCTTCCGAAGAGTTTTGGCCAAAGCACCTGATTGGCAGCCTTGACGGCATGCGCAGGCCGCTGAAATTCAATGTTCGGCAGCATATCGCGCAGTTGCGTTAGCGCATCGCTTTGCGCGTCTGGCTCTACAGGCACCATCCTAAACCGGTAGGATCCAGGCCCGCTCAGAAGATTGTAACCGACCATCTGGCTTCGGCTAAGGCCGAAGACGTTGATGGGCCTTCCATCTACAGCGAGCCAACCCGGTCCTTTGCGTGACCTTTCAACGATGCTCACCGTTGAGACCGCATAGGACACATAGGTCGAGCAGCCATGCGCGGCGAGACCGAGCATGCTGAAGATGTGCGTGTAATATGCTTCCGGGTCGACAAGCAGAAGCAAATGTGGCCCTGTCTGCAAGACGCGCCGCCGTTCCAGATCGCGGCAGATTTCCGAGGCAGTATCGGCGGAGAGCCCCCAACGTGCTGCCGCTTTCCTGATGACGGCCAACAATTTGTCGAGGGCCTGCCTCCGGACCGCAGGTACTAACCCCGAAGCAGGCGCCTCAAACAGGCGAGATGCATACTCGCGCACCGGCCTGGATCGAAACGGCTTCATCCAAGGATAGAGTGATTCTAGCGCCTCCAGGATTGCCCGCTTCGCTTCTAATTCTGCTGTCTGCTCGTCCACCTCCCGATCCGCCCTCTTCTCCCCGTTGCCCTTATCGCCCGGAGGTCGATGTCAGCGCCTTGTGAACGTCGATCGCACATGCATATCATCCGACACCAAAGCATTCTTTGCGCCCATGTTGCAGTTTTCGAATACTTGCTGCCAATAAATATCGTGACCTAGAGTTTGCACATGCGGCGATATTCCGTGGGTGACACGCCGAAGGCCTGGCGGAAGGCAATGGCAAAGTGACTCGAGCTTCCGAACCCGCACTCCAACGCGATTTCGGTTGCCGATAGATTGGTCGATCGCAACATGCCGGACGACTTCTCCAGGCGACGCTCAGCGATGAATGCATGCGGCGTCTTGCCTGTCGACTGTTTGAACGCCCTGGAGAAGTGGAACCGGCTGACGCCAAGCTCCTTTGCCAAGGCAGTAAGCGTAAGGGTTTCGCCCGACAGCGCGCCAATCATCTCGATGGCGCGCTTGAGGTCGAATGAAGACAGACCACCTTTCTGTCGGTCATGATAGGCGCCACTTAGCCTGACCATCTGCACAAGCAGTTGCTTGGCCTGGCTCTCAACCATCGCGGCGCTGATCGGATCAGGTTGCCTGAGCTCGATCGCGATCCTCTGCAACGCCATTTCGACGAGACCGTCTCGAAATCCGATCGAAGGCGGCAAGACCGTCTGGCGGTGTCGCGCCGCTTCCCCGAACATCTCTTGCGCGAACTGCTGTTCAATCGAGACCAGCAGGAAGGACGCCGTCTCGTCGCCCTCGTCCCAGCCGGTCCAGTCGTTGCCGGCGGGCACAAAGACGATCGAACCGGCACGGCGTGGTGAAAAGGATATCCGGCGCCCGTCGACAAAGTCCTCGCCGTTGCGCGCCGTGCCATGCAAATTCATCAGAAACACGTGCCCGGGACAAAAGATTTTTGTCTCCTGCCGCTTGAGGCCGGTTCTTCTGACCATGTCCACCCGCACCTGCCCCCAGCTTCCATACTGATGAGCAAGCGTACGGTGCTGCGAAGGACGCATTTCGTTCGGATCAAAGCCAAGACAGCGCACCACTCGAAGCGGTTCCCGTACTTTCGTCACGTCAGCTCTGTTTTGTCGAACCTTCGGTTGCCAAACAAATCACAAATAACTCAGGATTGGTTGAAGATGTGGCTTTATCGAAAAAATCGCAATCAATGGAAAGCCCTCAGTACCCAACCTTCCTACGACTTGCCTAAGTCAATGCTTCACCCGACTGAATATTAGATTATTCTTAAATCTGTCGGCACCGCTCCATGGCGCATTGGCACCTCACCATCTCGATGGGTGTAGAGGCATACTGCGATGCGTGGACTCGATGACTTCCTGGCTGAATGCGACCACGCCCCGCGCATCAACGAACTCGCCGGCTTCTTTGCCGCGACAGCCGCAGGCAAGAATGGGGTTCCCATGCGCAAACCGGCGGCCGATAGTCGCCTGCTACCGCGTGACGAACTTCTTCGCGACGTGGTCAGCCTGCACGCAGCGCGGCAAGGCTTTTTCGACCAGCACTATCACGGCAGCATTCCTTACAGATTGGAAGAAGAGTGCCGGATGGCTCATGCTGTACTGAAATATGCTCGTCATCGCGACCGACCGCTCTCGCTGTACAGCCTTGGAACGGCGGAAGGCACAATGGCCAGGACCTTATCCGAGCTATCCCAGGGGCAGATACGCACCTTGTCGTGCAGCCCGAACCCGGAGAATTACGAATGCTTCATGGCGTATGGCGAGCCGCCGCATGCCGACTTCTTCATTGGCCCCTTCCATAGGCTGACCAAGGACGTTCTCGCCTCCACTCCGCGACTTGCAGATTTCACCCCCGGCTTCGATCTCATCCTGGAGGACACGACCTTTCAGATGTACTCACCGAACAGGTTGGGCCAGATCGAATTCGTGAGCCAGCACCTCAAGCAGGATGGAATCTTCGTCTTCGTCGAGAAGTTCCGGGCAGCCGATGAGACGGACTACAGGCTCCGTGAGTACCAGAAGGATTTCGGCTTCAAGGCGCGCTATTTTCCTCCCGAGGAGATCGAGAAGAAGAAGGCCGCCGTTCTGAACACGATGTTCGGCAATGAGGTGACCGTGGCGGACATGGGTGAGGCCATACACCGACATTTCAGCCACTGCGTGCTGACGTGGAACAGCGGAAATTTCTACAGCCTTGCGGCGAGCAACAGCGCGGAAAACCTCAGCCGTTATGTTTCCCAGATGGCCACCCCGGCCATTCCACACGAATATGTGTACGAAACCAGCCTGCAGGGCGGCTCCCCGGATTGACGCTGCCGCAGCGTCGAGCCGCCTTGCCCAAATAACCCGAGGCATGTGAGCCTTGAAGCAGGGCAGTAACACTTTGCGCCGCCTGGACCATGTGTTCGCAGCTGTCGACCATGGCAGCCTCAGGCAAGCGGCAAGAGTTCTCAGGGTGCGGGAATCCTCCGTCAGCCGAAACATCGTCGCCATGGAGCAGGTGCTCAATATGCAGCTGTTCGACCGCAACGTGCATGGCGTGCGGCTCACGGAAGCAGGCCGCGCCTGGACCGACCTCGTGCGGGTTCATTACCAGGGCTTGCATGAGGCGCTGGCCGGTGGTGATTGCGGCTATCAGGACGTCAAGACGATAAGGATCGGATTGTGCGCCCAGATCGGTCGCGCTTTCCTGGCTCGCCTCGTCAAGCGCTTCCACCATCTTCATCCCGACGTGGGCGTGGCCATCGAGGACGTTGCACATGAACATTGCCTGGCAGCAATACGCCGCCGGCGCCTCGACATCGTCTTTGCGCACGGGCTTCTGAACGCCGCCTCATGCCGAAGCGAAATCGTCTCGCAGGAGCGGTTGTTCATCCTCCTTCCGCGCGCCCATCCGCTCGCGGACAGGCCTGCTGTGACATGGCAAGATCTTGCCGGCACCAGTCTCCTGGTTTCGGCCCCATCGCAGCTTGACCCACATTTGCTGGAGCATATCGCGGCCAATGGAGGGCCTGCGATCCAGATATGTCGCGCCAGCGAGGCGACGGTCATCCTCAAGGTCCAGCTTGGTCATGGCGTCACCCTGGCGGGCGAAGGCTTCGCCAGAGCAGTCGCCATAGACTCTGCCGTGTGGAGACCCATGGAAGGCCACAACAGCAGCAGATCCATACGGGCGATGTGGCTGGAATCGAACCCAAAGCGCGCGTTGCTGCGCCTCGTGGGGACTGCACGGAACATGGCGTCGGCAAAACCGCGCGAGTCTACTATCGACGGGAGCGTGGAACCCACACTACGGGTTACCCGCAAGTCAGCCAAAGAGGCGTGACCAAACACTGAGACGCTCACCCGCTTGCCGACCGCCTCGCGCTGGCAAAGCCGCGATCTGTGGCAATGAACCGCTCCAGCATTGCAACAATGAGGCGTGGTGGCTCGGCAGGAGCTTGTCCCGCCTCGCGGCCCAGGATCTCGGCATAGGCGGTCAGATCGCGATGCAATGCCGCCGGCAGCTCCACCGTGATCTTGACGGGTTTGTCGTCGGCGATTGGCCCGAGTTTCAGCTTGGGCATTTCAACCTCCATAGGGTTCGAGCATGAGGTCATGGGTAACGATCACGCGAACTGGAAATCCGGGCCGAATGGTTAATGTCGGCGCTATCTGGAGTTGGCGCTGGACGATCTGTTGGCCGACCTGGCTGACGCTGTCGGAAACGCCGCTCCGAAGCGCGCGAACAATGTCGCTCTCCTGACCGGAGGAACCAGCTTCTGCCCCCACGCTGAGAACCGTCGAGAGCGCGGCTGCCTTGAATAGCTCGCCCCAGTGGTAGTCTACCCCGTCCTCCAGGCCAGCGTAGCCCTCCCCATCGGCTCCGGGCTGCCGCTCCAGAACAATGGATCGGCCGTTTGGAAAGATCAGCCTGTTCCAGACAAGCAGAACGCGGCGCTGCCCGAATCCGACCCCGTTGTCATACTCGCCCACAACGCGCGTACCCTGCGGGATCAGAAGCGCCCTGCCGGTGGGACCGTCGTAAACATTTTCCGTCACCTGGGCGGTGATCTGGCCGGGAAGGTCGGACCGGATGCCTGTGATAAGCGCCGCGGATATGACAGCTCCGGCCTGGAGCACATAAGGTGATGCTGGAGGCACAACATGGTCGGGGGCTACTGTGCGTCGGTCTGTTGCCGTCTTCAGGAACGCCGATTGACGATCCTGCGAGATTTGGCTGGTGGGATCTAGACTGGCGGGCATCTCTTCCCCGGTATCGCCCGACGATTGGGCTCGGACTGCCGACTGCGCACCTGTCTGGAAAAAGACCTGCGAGGTTCGCGCGGCCTCCTCTTCGGCTTTCCTGCGCTCCTCGACCTCATCAACTGAGGGTGTGGCGATCATTGGCGGTACGATCGGCTGACCCTTGCTCTGGGCGTCAAGGATAGGCCTGCCGAGATCGCCGGGCAGCGGCGGCCCAAGTATTGGGCCGCTGTAATCACGTGGCAGGTTGGCCAGCCCATCTGCGGGCTGCCGGTTGGAGGTCGAATAGAGCTCTTCGCCATGCCTGCCGGTATCGCGGGTCTGCAGCGCATAAATCAATGCGCCGCCAATGCCGAGCGATGCAACGAAGCCTATGCCGGCGAGCACCTTGCGCGACAGGCGTGTGACGCGCGGCGGCTCGGCGCGAAGCCGCATCGGTGCGGCAGCGGTTTCGTGCTCGCTCATGACGCGTCCCCTCCTCGCTGCCTCGCGGCGTTTGTGACTTTCGGAACCGCACCGAAACGTGGGGTCCACGTTACTTGACCTGTCTTCGGCCCATTCGTGCGGACAATCCTGACGGTCTGTTGCCGTTTGCCGCTGCCGAGTCGCAACTCGGCTGCGCCAAAGAGGCGGTCGACAATGAGGACGTTTCGATAGACCCGGCTGTTGACGATCTGGGGTTCGCCGTCAGGCCCAATGACAAAGATCGGCGGCATCTCGCCCTGTACGATCCCGCGTGGAAACTCGACATACACACGCCTGCCGTCGTCATAAACCATGACGGGCTTCCAGGGCGGCGCGTCACCCGTCAACTCATAACGGTAGTTGCGCGCGCCCGGGTCGGGGACCATCGGCACAGCAGGGACGGCCTGCTCCTGTCCGCCCGGCCGGGCTGGGTACGCCCACGCCACGGCCGGCATATAGGGCTTCTGGTCAGCGCGCAGCTCGATGATGTAGCTGCGCCGGTCGGTGGTGATGATGAGATTTGTGGTAATGTCGGCGCGCGAGGGTTTCACCAGCACGTGGACGCGCCGTGTGGGGCCCGAACCGCTTTCGGTGTCGCCGATGATCCAGCGGGCTGTGTCGCCGGCCGCGATCGGACCTGTTCCGGTCAGATTCTCACCCGGCTCTAGCGCGATGTCCGTTATCTGGCCGGGTGCGCCATAGACCTGGTAGAGCGCTCCTTCGCTCCACGGATAGACTTGGATAGCGTTGTAGTACCCCTCGCGCCGCGGCTCGATACGCGCCGCGGCATTGGCGTTCTCGACGCGAGCCGTTGGGCTGTTTCCGACGGCCCCGCCCCGCGCCGGTGTCCAGCCTGGCGGAATGTGCAGCGGTTTCGGGGGCCGCTCTTTTGCGATGGCAGGAGCGGCTGGCAGTGAAGGCACATAGGCGTCGTAGGCAAACTGCGGCGGCTTTTGCGGGGTAGCGCAGCCCGTGAGGAAAGACCCCGAGAGCAACACTATGGCGATCGCATGTCGACGGGCGGCCTCGGTGGCGACAATACGCGAGGCAAGGGTCATTGGCTCATCTCCCGCGACCAGTTGATGGCATTGACGTAGATGCCGAGCGGATTGGCCCGGAGCCGCTCAGCGTCGCGTGGCGGCTGAACCACGATCGTCAGGATCGCGGTCCAGTGCTCGGTGGTGGACAGCTGGCCGTTTTCGTAACGACGCTCGGTCCAGGCGACGCGAAAAGAGTCTGCAGAGGCGCGGATGACCGACGAGACTTCCACGGCTACCTGCTGCTTGCCGACTTTCGAAAAAGGCTCATTGGCGCGGGCATAATCGTTGAGCATTGCCGCGCCCTGGTCGGTGGTCCATTCATAGGCTCGTAGCCAGTCCTGGCGCACGATGATCGGGTCGGCCGGGATCGAACGGACCTGCTCGATGAAGCGGGCAAGATGCCAGGCTACTTGGGGATCGCTGGGCTTGTAGTCGGCGGCCGCGGGCGCGATCGCCTGCGCCTGTCCCAGGGCATCGACCTCCACCACCCAGGGCACGACTGTGCCACGAGCAGACTGCCAGACAAACGAGCCCGCGAGACCTGCCGACAGGATCAGGGAGCCGAAGGCCATTATGCGCCAATTCCTGGCCTGCACCCGAGCTGAGCCGATGCGCTCGTCCCAGACCTGCGCCGCCTTCTGGTAAGGCGTCTCCGGTTGCGGTGTCTTGCCGTAGTGCACGGCTGGCCGTCGAAAGATGTTCATTGGTCATTTGCCTTCAGAGAGAGAGATGGAGGTTCCTGCGCCGTGAGATTCCCCGGCCCGCACGGCATGGGCGGTGGTCTGAATGCCATGTGAAAGACGTTGGGAGCGCTGCATGCGTCTGGCCCAATCGGGCGGGCTTGCAGCCGCGCCAACCGTCTGGCCAGCAGGGCCGAAAGAGGCATCGTTGGCGGACTGGGTAAAGCCTCCGACCGATCCCAGGGTTGACGATCCACCCGTGCCTCGGAAGGCGGAGCCAGCGCCGGCAGCGAAGCTCGATTCCATCGATTGGCTGGCGCGCTCCGCGGCACGCTTGAGCGGCGAGGCTGCGGCATTCGCACCCGCGCTCGCAATGCCACTAAGGCCGGACACGACGCCTGCCGCGCCTGTCTGACCCGCGGCTCCCAGAACGTAGGCAGTCGTGGCACCGCCGGCGATGAATGAGCCGCCTCGCGCTGCGGAAGGCGCTGCGGAGAAAGCGGCAGCTCCGCCGCGCATTGCAAGGCCGGCTGCGCCGCCGCCGACAAGCGTCATGCCGCCCGCGGCGAGGCCCGTTCCAACAGCGGCACCGGCGCCGAGCTGCGGTCCGCCGGAGACGAGACCATTGGCAATGCCGGGACCGAATATGCCCAGGCCAAGCAGCGACAAAGCCGCCAGCACGATCGCCATGGCCTGATCGATGGTTGGGTTATCACTGCCGAAGCCTCGGGTGAATTCGCCGAAGAGCGTCGAACCGATGCCGATGACGACGGCCAGCACAAGCACCTTGATGCCTGACGAGATGACATTGCCGAGGACGCGCTCAGCCATGAAGGCGGTCTTGCCAAAAAGACCGAACGGGATCAGCACGAAGCCGGCAAGCGTCGACAGCTTGAATTCGATCAGGGTGACGAAGAGCTGTACAGCCAGGATGAAGAAGGCGAGCAGGACCAGCGCCCAGGCGAAGAGGAGGCAGGCGATCTGGATGAAGTTTTCGAAAAAGGAAACGTAGCCCATCAGTCCAGAGATCGCCTCGAGCAAGGGACGCCCCGCGTCGAGGCCGGTTTGGGCGATCCTGCCGGGTCGAAGCAGGTCCTCAACCGAGAAGCCTGTGCCGCTCGCCTTCAGGCCAAGGCCGGAGAAGCTTTCGAAGACGATCCGGGCAATGCTGTTCCAATTGGAAATCAGGTAGGCGAAGACGCCGACAAACAGCGTCTTCTTCACGAGCCGCGCCAGGACGTCGTCATCCGCGCCCCAAGTCCAAAAGAGGGCGGCGAGTGTGACGTCAATGACGATCAGAGTCGTGGCGACGAAGGCAACTTCGCCGCCGAGCAGGCCGAAGCCGCTGTCGATGTAACGGGTGAAGGTGGCGAGGAACTGGTCGATGACGCCGGTATTGCCCATTCTTATCGCGCCTCTTGCGTGTTCGCGTTCGGCAGTGGAGAGGCGACAGGCTTAGGGGCTGAGCCAAACGATGGCGCCGCAGATCCGACGAAGCGGTCGCGCTGTTCGGCCCACAGGCGCAGGCAGCCGCCATCGAGCAACGCGGCCTCGCCGAGGATCTGACAACGCCGAAGCTCCCAGCGGAGCGGGCTCAGCGTAGAAGACGACGACGGCAATGATGCCGCACCCTCCCGCTTTTCCTCTTTTCGGGTTATTCCGACAGCGGTCGCCGTGACGGCGACCGCAACGAAGATGACAGCGCCGATGCGCGCAAGCGTCTTGCCATCCATGACAGTGCACCTCAGCGGTTGAACATCTTGGCGTCGCCAGCCTGGTAGCCGGAGCCTGGCGCTATGAAGCGACGGCGCTGCTCGCGGCCCTGTTCGGCCGCGGCAGCGCGTTCTGCTTCGCTCAGCGCCTGGGCGCGGCCGTTGGCGGAGACGACGGCTGTGAGGTCGGAGAGCTGTTGCGCCTGAAGCGCGAGAAGCTGGTTACCGGCCTGCGTCGCCTGGAGCGCGCCCGTCGCCGATTGGCTGGCGCCGACCAGCGCCGACATCTGGGCGCGATTGGCCTCGATATTTCCAACGACGCCCGCCTGAACGCGCATGGCATCCTGAAGGCTGCCAACCGTGTTTTGCCAACGTGAGCGCGCGTCCGTGACGAGCTCCTGGTCGGAAGCGGAAAGCGAGACGTTTGCGTATTTCTGCTGAAAGACCTGGTCGATCTGCTGGACGTCGAAGGCGATGTTCTGCGCTTGACCGAGAAGTTGCTGGGTTCGCTGCACCGATTGCTGCAACTGATGCAGGGAGGAGAAAGGCAAGCTTGCGAGATTCCGAGCCTGGTTGATCAGCATCAGTGCCTCATTTTGAAGCGAAGTGATCTGGTTGGTGATCTGCTGAAGCGATCGTGCGGCCGTGAGCACGTTCTGTGCGTAGTTTGAGGGATCGAAAACGATGAACGCGTGCGCGGGTGTCACCACCATGGGCGACACGGCGAGCGGCGGAGCGAGGAAGGCGGCGACCAGAAGGAGGGCGTGCGAACGGACGCGAAGGGCAGTCATGAGTGGATCTCCTTTTCGGCTTGGGGGAAGTGTGTCGGAACATCGGGAATGAGGTCGGCTGCCCAGCCGACGTTTCGCGCCTCCAGCCAGGCAGCGAGGAAGCCATCGCGGCCATGCTCGGCCGCGATCCCTGCGATGAGAGCCTGATCGCTCCTGGAAGATGCCGCGCAGAGCGCAAGACCGACCTGCGACAGGCCAAGTTCAAAGAGCCGGTTGCCGCGTCGTGATTGGCAGTAGTAGTCACGCTTCGGCGTCGCGCGCGCCAGGATCTCGATCTGGCGGTCGTTGAGGCCGAAACGACGATAGATGGCCGTGATCTGCGGCTCGATCGCGCGCTCGTTCGGCAACAGCAGCCTGGTCGGGCAGCTTTCGATGATGGCCGGCGCGATTCTCGAGTTGTCGATGTCGGACAGCGACTGTGTAGCGAAGACGACGCTGGCGTTCTTCTTGCGCAGCGTCTTCAGCCATTCGCGCAGTTGAGCCGCGAAGCCTTCGTCGTCCAGGGCAAGCCAGCCTTCGTCCACGATGAGCAAGGTCGGGCGTCCATCCAGTCGCTCACCGATGCGATGGAAGAGGTAGGACAGGACCGCCGGCGCGGCGCCGGTGCCAACAAGTCCTTCTATCTCGAAGGCCTGCACGGATGCGGCGCCAAGGTATTCGGCCTCCGCGTCAAGCATGCGGCCATAAGGGCCGCCGATGCAATATGGTCGGAGAGCCTGTTTGAGATCGTTGGCCTGTAGCAATACGCAGAGGCCAGTAATGGTGCGCTCCTCGACCGGGGCAGACGCGAGCGATGTCAGGGCAGCCCAGATATGCTCCTTGGCATCCGGACCGACCGCGACGCCCTCGCGGGCGAGGATCGCGACGATCCAGTCCGCGGCCCAGGCACGCTCATAGGTATCATTTATGCGGGCGAGTGGCTGGAGCGACACGGAGGCCTCCGCGCCATCGGTAAGTCCACCCCCGAGATCGTGCCAGTCACCGCCCATGGCGAGCGCTGCGGCGCGTATCGAGCCGCCGAAGTCAAAGGCGAAGACCTGGTTGCGCGCATAGCGGCGGAACTGCAAGGCCATCAGGGCAAGCAGAACGGACTTGCCGGCGCCGGTCGGCCCGACGACGAGCGTATGCCCGACGTCGCCGACATGCAGCGACAACCGGAACGGGGTCGAGCCCTCGGTCTTGCCGTAGAGCAAGGGAGGACCGCCGAGGTGCTCGTCCCGTTCCGGCCCCGCCCACACGGCAGAGAGGGGGATCATGTGGGCGAGATTGAGCGTCGAGATGGGCGGCTGGCGAACATTGGCGTAGGCATGGCCAGGCAAGGAGCCGAGCCAGGCGTCCACGGCGTTGACGGTTTCGACCATGGCCGTGAAGTCGCGGCCCTGGATCACCTTCTCGACCATGCGCATCTTTTCGTCGGCGTGACGCGGGTCGGCGTCCCAGACCGCGATCGTCGCGGTGACATAGGCCATGCCCGAGACGTCGGCACCGAGTTCCTGCAGGGCCATGTCGGCGTCGGCCGACTTATTGGCTGCGTCCGTATCGACGAGAACGGATGCCTCGTTGGTCATGACCTCCTTCAGGATCGCCACGATCGACTTGCGTTTGGCGAACCACTGCCGGCGGATCTTCGTCACAAGCTTCGCAGCGTCGGGCTTGTCGAGCAGGATCGCCCGGGTCGACCAGCGATATTGGAAGGCGAGCCGGTTGAGTTCATCGAGCAGACCGGGCGTCGTCGCGGCCGGAAAGCCAACGACCGTGAGAACGCGCAGGTGCTGGTCGCCTATGCACGGCTGCAGCCCGCCGGTCAGCGGCTGATCGGCCACCAGCACATCGAGATAGATCGGTGTTTCAGGCAAGCGCACGCGTTGGCGCTTCGTGGAAACGGTTGAATGGAGATAAGTCAGTGTCTCGCTGTCGTCGAGCCATCGGCATTCGGGCATGAAGCCATCGAGCAGCGCGAGCACGCGATCGGTACGATCGACGAAGGCCCGCAGGATCTCGTGCGGATCGACGCCCGACCGTTCGCGCCCCTCATAGAGCCATGTCTCGGCACGCGTCGTCTCCTCTGCTGGCGGCAAATAGAGGAAGGTGAGAAAGTAGGCCGAGATGAAGTGAACGCCCTCTTCCTCGAAGTCGGCCTTGCGCTCGGCATCCACCAGGCCGGAGGCCGGATCGGGAAACCGGCTTTCCGGGTAGGTCGCCGCCTCGTTTCGCTGGGCCTCGACAAAGATGGTCCAGCCGGAGCCGAGGCGACGGAAGGCGTTGCTGATGCGCGAGGCCACCGCGACCAGTTCCGCGGCCATGGCGGAATCGAGATCCGGCCCACGAAATCTGGCGGAGCGCTGGAAGCTCCCATCCTTGTTGAGCACGACCCCAGGCGCGACGAGAGCAGCCCAGGGCAGGTAGTCGGCGAGGCGATTGGCGCTGCGGCGATATTCGGCAAGGTTCATCATGACGTCGCCCTCAAACCGACAGAAAAGCCGGAAAGCGCAGATGCCGGCGGCCAACATCGACGAAAAGCGGATCGCGTTTGGCGGCCCACACAGCCGCAAAGTGCCCGAGCGCCCAGATCGCGAGGCCAATCAGCCATAGGCGCAGGCCAAGACCGACAGCACCGGCAAGCGTGCCGTTGAGGATTGCGATGGAGCGTGGCGCGCCGCCAAGCAGGATGTGCTCGGTCAGCGCTCTGTGGACTGGGATCACAAACCCCGGCACCGCGTCGATTTGTTCGAAAGCGGCAGCCATCAGATCAGCGCCCCGCCGCCGAACGAGAAGAAAGACAGGAAGAAGCTTGACGCTGCGAAGGCGATGGAGAGGCCAAAGACGATCTGGATCAGCCGTCTGAAGCCACCTGAGGTATCGCCAAAGGCAAGTGTGAGCCCTGTCACGATGATGATGATGACGGCGATGATCTTGGAGACAGGACCCTCGATTGACTGAAGAATCTTCTCGAGCGGCTGCTCCCACGGCATCGACGATCCGGCGGCATGCGCGCTGTTTGCGAGCGTGAGGCTAACGAAAAGGGTCGTGGCGTTTGCGCCGATGTCCCGGTAACCGCGCGAAATGAGGCGGATCATGAATTGTCTCCTTGGTTGTCGTGGGCAAATCGGAAGATGCGATAGTCGCCGTCGGGGGCGAGCCCTTCGACGCGAGTGAGCTCGGTCAGCCGCCGCGCCGAACCGCGTCCGGACAGGACGGCGACCACGTCTATGGTTTCGGCGATCAGGGCTCGCGGGACAGTGACGACGGCTTCCTGGACGAGTTGCTCGAGACGACGCAGGGCGCCAAGGCCGGAACCGGCGTGAATGGTGCCGATGCCGCCAGGATGACCGGTGCCCCACGCTTTCAGGAGGTCCAGGGCCTCGGCGCCACGGACCTCGCCGATGGGGATGCGATCGGGACGCAGGCGCAGCGAGGAGCGAACCAGGTCAGCGAGCGTGGCGATGCCCTCCTTCGTCCGCATCGCGACAAGATTGGGCGCGGCGCATTGCAGCTCGCGTGTGTCTTCGATGATGACGACGCGGTCGCCTCCTTTCGCCACCTCGGCAAGCAGGGCATTGGTCAGCGTCGTCTTGCCCGTGGATGTACCTCCGGCAACCAGGATGTTTGCCCGAGTAGCGACCGCGGCACGCAGCGCAACCGCCTGTTTGGGGGTCATGATGCCGGCGGCCACATAGTCGTCGAGCGTGAAGATCGCGACAGCGGGTTTGCGTATAGCGAAGGCTGGCGCGGCAACGAGCGGCGGCAGAAGCCCCTCGAAGCGTCCGCCGGTGTCCGGCAGTTCGGCCGACACGCGCGGTGAGCGTGGGTGCACTTCCGCGCCGACATGGTGGGCGACCAGACGAACGATGCGCTCGCCGTCGGCCGACGATAGTACCTTCCCCGTATCGGCCAGACCCGCGGAGAGCTGATCGACCCATATACGGCCATCCGGATTGAGCATCACCTCGACGATGGCGGGATCGTCCAGCAGCCGGGTGATGGCTGCTCCGAGTGCTGTCCGCAGCATGCGCGAGCTGCGCGCGTGTCCTTCTGTGTTGTGCGAAACCGCCATCTAGTCCCCGTTTTCTGTCGGGAACACCTCGGGTCCCGCTCGGGGATGATTAAAAGAGCCGGATTGCGGGTCGCTTCAACAAGTATATCGAGGCATCGTAGCGTGGCGTGTAATTACAGGTGAACGGCGATACTGGTGCCAACTGCCATCGCTTCGAGAAATGTTACGGGTCGATTTTTTGGGACCCTGGAGTAGCCTCGCCAGCCGACTCGGTACGGCTGACCACGACTGGCGCCGTTGCGCTTTCGCCCGCTCACGCCTCCTCTTTCGGATCTGCCGGCGTTTGTGGATTTATACGCGACAGCGTATATTTCTGGATTATACGCGAATGCGTATTCAGCAAAATATATACGCGATCGCGTATATTGACGAATTATACGCGATCGCGTATTTTGCCGTCCGGAGGCTCGCTATGACAGATCCAATTGCCCGCAATGAAAAGCAACTCGGCGCCATCCTGCGCCGCGCCCGCAGACAGGCCGGCCTCACGCAAGGAGCGCTTGGCGATCAGATCCACCTGCGGCAGGGTACGGTATCTCGCCTCGAAGCGGGCGAGCCGGCGGTGCAGTTGCGTACACTGATGGCGGCCCTCTCCGCCCTAGATCTCGAACTCGTCGTGCGCGCACGCAGCAAGGGCAGCGCCGCTGACATCGAGGACCTGTTCTGATGGCGCGGCGCCGTGTTCACGCGCCGCTGAACGTCTTCCTGAACGGGCGCCTGGTGGGCGTGCTGCGCAGGGAACCGACGGGCGCGATAGACTTCCAGTACGATAGCGAATGGCTGGACTGGCACGGCACCTTCCCGGTTTCGCTCTCGCTCCCTTTGCGGGAGGACCGCTATATCGGCGCTCCAGTGATCAACGTCTTCGACAACCTGCTTCCCGATAGTGAGGCCGTCCGCCGGCGCGTTGCCGAACGCGTCGGCGCGGATGGCACCGACGCCTACAGCATGCTCGCCGCCGTCGGCCATGACTGTGTCGGCGCGCTGCAGTTCTTGCTCGACGGCATCAGTCCCGGCAACACTGGCAGCAGCGATGGCAAGCCGGTCAGCAAAAGGGACATCGCCGGGATAATCGACAACCTCGCTAGCGCTCCCCTTGGCGTCGGTGAGGACGAGGATTTCCGCATCTCGATCGCAGGCGCCCAGGAAAAGACGGCGCTGTTACGCAAGGACGGGCGCTGGTTCAAGCCAATCGGCACGGCGGCAACCACCCACATCCTGAAACCACAGATCGGCCGTCTGCCCAACGGCATCGACCTCTCCAACAGCGTCGAGAACGAGTTTCTGTGCCTTATGCTCCTCGAGGCGTTCGGCGTTCCTGCCGCCCGGGCAGAAATTGCCGATTTCGGCGAGCGCCGCACGCTGATCGTCGAGCGATTCGACCGGCTTTGGGCCCGCGACGGCCGCCTCCTGCGCCTGCCGCAAGAGGACATCTGTCAAGCGCTGTCAGTGCCACCGACACGCAAGTACCAGTCAGAGGGCGGCCCCGGCATCGCTGAGATTATCGAGCTTCTGAAAGGCAGCGACCGGCCCGAAGACGACATAGCGGTCTTTCTGCGGGCTTGCATCGTATTCTGGCTGATCGGCGCGACCGATGGCCACGCCAAGAATTTCAGCATTTTTCTAAGTCCAGGCGGCCGGTTTCGCATGACGCCGCTCTACGACGTGCTGACCGCGCAGCCCAGCCTCGATGCCGGGCAAATCACTCGCAAGAAATTCAAGCTAGCGATGTCCGTCGGCAAGAGACGGCACTATTCGATGCATGAGATCATGCCCCGCTATTTCCTGCAGACCGCCCAGGTTGCAGGCGTGGGGACATCGCTGATGCGCAAAATCGTCGAAGATATCGCCGGAAATGCTGAGAGGCGGGCCGAGGTCGTGATTTCCAAACTGCCGCGTCACTTTCCCGCGCAACTCGTCGGCTCGGTCAGGTCGGCAATAGCCAAGCGCGCGATGCTTCTCTCTGAGACCCACTGATCAAGCTCTATAGACGCTCAGACCAGAAATTCAGGCTACCCGATCGGCATTCCACATCGACATCATCAGCGCAAGCCATGCACCGGGCATGGGCAAACAGTTCGCGGAGCCTCGAAGCAGTGGCCATACCAGCGACTGGCACCTCTAATACGCGAAAGTTAGCCTCAACAGCGCCAAAATCCCGCGGTGCGGCCACACCGGTATCGTGCGCCGCGGCTAAGACTGCCTCTTCTCGACGTCCATTGGATCGATATCTTCTGAAATCTCCTGCCGCAGTTTCGGTCCCTTGGCCAGGCGCCTGCCCAACGCCGCAACGAAAGCCTCGTAGCGTTCGGCCGCCTTGGCGCGCGCGGCCTGCGCGGCCGGTTCGGGCAAGGAAGGGGTGGTCGCCAACCAGAAGCGGACAAATACTGCCAGCGTCTCGACCGCGATGCCGATATCGCGCTCCTGACGGGTGAGCCGCCTGTCGACCTGGTCGAGGCGTTTGGCGATTGCCGCTTCGCGACGCTCGTCCGCGTCCGGCGACAGGAATGAAGCGATCGCGGCCTCTGCGATCATCGACTGGGATTGTTCGCGCCGCGCCGCATAGTCCGAGAGCGTCTTCAGAATGGCCTGATCCAGGTAGACGGAGATCTGCGCCTTCTTCTTTCGACTGATCATGACGCCTACAATTCCATGCCATCGTCGGGGTCGAGCGAAACCTGCCGCGCCACACCCTGGACGAGGCGGGCCAGGCGTCGATTGCGGACAGCATCATCGTCTCCATCGTCGTCGGCCGGATCGAGCTCGAACTCATTTTCGATCGGAGCTGTTTCCTCAACCGGCCGCACCCGGTTGAGTTCGGGTTGTCGACGCCGCTCGGATTCGGTCGGATCATCATCGCCCGGCCGCAGCATGCCGGAACCTTCCGCCATCCCAGGCTGCACCAGGATCGGCAAGCAGCTCCAGTCGTCAGGACGGGTCTCTTCGGACCGGGTCAGCTCGGGCGGCGGCAGAATGCGTTCCCTGAAACGAACATCCTCATAGTAGCGCGCCTTCTTCGCCCGGACCGGTGGCACGCCCGCCACCATGACGATCTCGTCAGCAGGAGGAAGCTGCATGATCTCGCCAGGGGTCAGCAGCTGACGGGCGGTCTCTTGTCGCGACACCATCAGGTGCCCGAGCCATGGCGAGAGCCGATGGCCGGCATAATTCTTCATCGCCCGCATTTCGGTCGCCGTACCGAGCGCGTCGGAGACACGTTTGGCGGTCCTTTCATCATTGGTGGCGAAGCTCACGCGCACATGACAATTGTCGAGGATCGAGTTGTTCGGCCCGTAGGCTTTCTCGATCTGGTTCAGCGACTGCGCGATGAGAAAGCTCTTCAGCCCGTAACCCGCCATGAAGGCTAGCGCGCTCTCGAAGAAGTCGAGGCGGCCAAGGGCTGGAAACTCATCCAGCATAAGCAACAACCGGCGGCGGCTCGTCCCTGTCTTCAGGTCTTCCGTCAATCGACGTCCGATCTGGTTGAGGATGAGGCGAACAAGCGGCTTGGTCCGATTGATGTCTGAAGGTGGCACGACGAGATAGAGCGTCGCCGGCTGCCTCTCGCCGACGATGTCGCTGATGCGCCAATCGCAGCGCCTGGTCACCTCGGCGACAACAGGATCGCGATAGAGGCCGAGGAACGACATCGCGGTGGACAGTACGCCCGACCGCTCGTTCTCGGATTTGTTGAGAAGCTCGCGCGCGGCACTCGCGATGACGGGATGCGGGCCGGCATTTCCCAGATGCGCAGTCTTCATCATAGCGGCAAGCGTGGCCTCGATCGGGCGCTTCGGATCCGAAAGGAAAGCGGCGACGCCGGCGAGCGTCTTGTCGTTCTCGGCATAGAGGACATGAAGGATCGCACCGACCAGCAGCGCGTGGCTGGTCTTTTCCCAGTGGTTGCGTTTTTCCAGGCTTCCTTCCGGATCGACCAGAATGTCGGCGATGTTCTGGACATCGCGAACCTCCCATTCGCCGCGACGGACCTCCAGGAGGGGATTGTAGGCGGACGATTGCGAATTGGTCGGATCGAAGAGCAGCACGCGCCCATGCTGGGCACGGAATCCGGCGGTGAGTTGCCAGTTTTCGCCCTTGATGTCGTGGACGATCGCAGAGTCCGGCCAGGTCAGCAGCGAAGGCACCACCAGCCCGACGCCCTTGCCCGATCGGGTTGGGGCAAAGCAAAGCACATGCTCGGGCCCGTCGTGGCGGAGGTAGTGGCGATCGTAGCGTCCAAGCACCACACCGTCCGCGCCAAGCAGCCCCGCAGCTTCCACCTCCCTCCTCTCGGCCCACCGCGCCGAACCGTAGGTTACGATATTTTTGGCCTCGCGAGCGCGCCACACCGACATGCCGATCGCGACCACGATGGAGAGAAAGCCGCCGGAAACGGCGATCAATCCGCCTTCCACGAAGAGATTCGGGGCATAGGCGTCGTAAAAGTACCACCACCAGAACAGCGCTGGCGGATAATAGACCGGCAAGCCGGCGAGCTCGAACCACGGCGGGCCGAGCCCGGCCTGGAAGCCGAGCCTCCAGGCGGTCCACTGCGTCGCCATCCAGGTCGTCGACAGGACGATCAAGAAGACGGTGAGGATCTGACCCCAGAGGATTTTCGTGGCGGACATGGCGAGCTCATTTCTTCCTGTTGTTCTTCCTCCCGTCAGAGACCGAGCCCGCGCTTGCGGCCAAAGCTCCAATCGATGCCGCCGTCACCGCGGGCGACACCGGAGACGTGCCGGCCGAGATGTTTTTCAAGGGAGGGGCTCCAGGGCACGAGTTGGAAGCCGAGGCCTTCGTCGATCATGGCGAAGCGTCCGGAGGCGAGCGACAAGCGCTGGCGATAGCAGCCTGCAACAAAATCGCCCGAGCCGGCTCGATTGAAGGGCTGTCCGGTCTCGGCTGCGAGCCTCTCGCCAACGAGTTCGAGTTCCCTGCGGCGCAGCGTCTCGATCAGGTCTCGGTTGAAAACAATGCGTCCGCCTTGACGCTTCGCGAGGCCCTCCCCGACCAGGTGATCGGCCCGCTGTTCCATGGCCCGATCCACTTCGGCGCCGAAGCCACCCGAGCCCAAGAGGCCGGGCTCGCGAGCGATGGCTTGGCGATCGAGCCAGGTTGCTCCCATTGCGGTGACCTGCTCATGCACGCCAAGATCAGAGCGGACCGCGAGCGCAACTCGCTGTCGGCCTCGCGCATCATCGAACTTGCGTAGCTCCACGATCGATCCGGGGTCGCTGTCTCCCGCTGCGTTCAGATCGGCCAGTCTGATGTGGTGCGTGCGTCCGTCGACGCCGTCGACCACGGCATAGGCAGTCCCGCTCAGCTCGTCGTCGAGACCGCGGTCGAGCAGCCTGCCCACGACGGGAGCGTCGATGTTTTCGGCTGCCAGAACGTAACTGGCCGAGCCGCGCTCGATGTCCTGCTCGGCGAGCGCACGGTGCATCCGCTTGATGATATCGCCACGCTCACCGAGTTCGCGCAGGGTCGCCTCGGCCTTGTCATCGATCACCCATTGGCCTGGCGCAACCTGGCTGGCAAGGCCAAGGGCCTGTAGCTTGCGCAGGCGGCCGACCTTCTGCACGTGATATTCGTCAGGTTGGCCATGAGCACCCGGAGCAAGATCGATGACGCCCGTGTCGGGGACGTCGCGTAGCAGCTGCCGGTCAAGTTGTGTCCAGCGGTCGGCGCCGACTTGGCGCTCCAGATTATGGCGGATGTCGAGATCGGAACGGGGGCCGAGCTCTTGCGTCACGAGATCGGCGGCACGCGCGCGCATCCCTTGCTTGATGTAGTCTCGCGAGATCACGAGGTCCTGCCCGTCATCCGCGCGGCCGCGCAGGATGATATGGATGTGGGGATTGTCGGTGTTCCAGTGGTCAGCCGCGATCCAATCGAGCGTCGTGCCCAGATCCTTCTCCATTTGCCTCATCAGCTCGCGGGTGAAGGATCTGAGATCAGTCATGTCGATGGCGTCCTCGGGCGAGACGATGAAGCGGAAATGATGACGGTCGTCACCGCAGCGCTCAGCGAAATCCTTGACATCCGCATCGTCGGTTCCGGAGCTGAACATGCGTGCATGTTCTCCGTCACGGGTGACGCCCTCGCGCCGCAGGTAACTGAGGTGGACAGCCAGCGGCACGGCGCGCGTGGAATGGCGGACGACGCGGGTCTTAATTACCGTGACGCGGGAACGGCCTGTCAGCAGACGGTTGGCCTGGACGTTGGCGACCCGACCCCGGCCGAAGCGCGATCCGTTGCCAGGGCTGATTCGACCGGAACGAGAGATGCTGCCGCCCGCCTTCCTCGCCGCCGCCAACGCCTGTGCAATAAACGGCCGCGCAGCTTGAGCGCGGTTGGAGCGAATCCGGCCGGGTCGAATGCGGAACTCGCGCTCACCAGCCATGTCGCTGCCCCGCAATGTGGAAAAGTCGGTGCGGATACAAAGCCTTGAATGTGCGACGTACATTGCGACCAACGGCGGCAATGTGCGCATCGCGCCTCGGAACCCGAAAAAACCTAGCGACCGGCCAACGCGCAATGTGCGCGCTTTTATCTAGCCATCTCCCGGTTGGTCTGGGTGCCTCCCGCCTGCATGCACGCCATGGTGCGCTGGAACCCGCGATTGCGCGAAAAGGATGGCGCGTGGTCATGGCTTGATCCCTTCGCCCGTCCGCGCCACGAAGAGGCCCGCCCACGGCGGCGCGATCCCGGATCCATCGCGCACGATTGTTGCAGAGACAGGGTTGTTCAGCGGCCGGCCGGCGGCCGCGAAGCCGACCGGTGGCGCGCGATCCGGCCGGCGCACAAAGAGCGCGGCATGCTTCCAGGGTATTGCCGTGGCGGAGGCGAAGGCGAAAGGGCGAGCGGTCGCCAGACCTCGCGCGAGCGGAGCAAGCGCTGCGACATAGGCTCGAGTCTCGGCCGGCAGCGGACGCCCGGCGAGATAGGCTTCGTAGCGCGCGGGTCCCGCGTTGTAGGCGGCCAAAAACCCCGGTGAGCCGAAGCGGTCATGCAACTCGCGCAAATATGCCGCGCCAGCCAGAATGTTGTCGCGAGGGTCGAAGGGGTCGGCACCGAGGGACCAGCGGGCGCGCAGATCGTCCCATGTGCCAGGCATGATCTGCATCAGGCCGCGGGCGCCTGCGCTGGACACGGCGCGCGCGTCGCCCGCGCTCTCCTGGCGCATGACGGCGCGGATCAGCGCGGTCGGAACGCCGAAGCGATGCGAGGCTTCGCTGATGTGCGCGGCAAACGGGTCGCGTTGGGACGGTCGTGCGAAGGCCGGGTCCTGCGCCACCGCCGTTGTCGGCAAGGCCGTTGCGACGGACAGCCCACAAAGCAGGGAGCAAGCCATACGCCGGGCAGCCTGAAGCGGCCCGGGCGCATTGTGACGGCTCGTCGATTGACGGCGAGCGCGCATCGTTCACTCCTTCTCGCCACGCTCGCGCGGGCGCGACCAGTGTAGCGACCACGACGTTTTGTCGTTGTCGTTGCGAAAGAGGCTCGCGCGTATCGGCTGCGCCAGGATGGGGTCGTCGAGCTGGATCGAGACAAAGTCGCCGGCCTTCTCGCTTGAGCGTTTCCAGCCGGCGCCGATCTCGGGGCCGTCCTCATTGCCGGCATGGACACGGTAGTCAGGCGCATTTTCAGTGTCGTTTGCCTCTGCCGCCACGATGGCGATGTCGAGGTTGAGGCTGAGCGTATGGATGCGCCCGCAATAGCCAGTCTTCTGGCGCGTGAACTCTCCGATCTGCAGCATGTCAGGCTCCTGTCCTTGTGACGGTGCGGTGATGAGGTTGGCGACGGGAGCGCCGCCGCTCGCGCGCTCACCGCATTGGCGCGCGCCGTTCGAAGCGGCCGTCGCCGCTCCCGCGGGTCCACAGCGGGAGCGCGCGGCCGATGATCCGATCAGTGGGAATGAGACCGAAGTACCGGCCGTCGAGGCTGTCGCGGACCTGACGGTTCATAAGGAAGACTTCACCGGTCGCGACGCGTCGGCAGCCCGTCCAGACCGGCAAGGCACGGCCAGCTCGGTCGCGCTGCAGCGCCATGCCAGCGACAGCGCCATCGACAGTTATGGTGAGGCCCGAGCGGCAGACGCTTTGCCCGGATGTCGCAAGGATGTGCTTCAGAAGTGGCACGCCCTTCGGCAGATAGCCGCGATCGGCGAGGAAGGCGGCGAGCGGCTCGGGCGCGTTCACGGCGACTAGATCGCCGACCGCGGGTGGTCCGTCGGAGTCGATCAGGTAAAGGCCGCGCGGCGCGCTGGCCGACGCGTTCCAGACCAATCTGACTGGCGTCGGAACGAAGGCCGGAAAGCCGATGGCCATGCTTGCGGCAGCACCGGCCAGGATGATGGCGGCACGTGTCACAACCCCACCCTCCTGCGCAGCAAGGCTGCGCGATGCTGGTCGAGCGTATAGGCGCGCGGCGCCTGCCCGGCTGTTATGCGGTGGTGGATATTGCGCCAATGATCCGGCGATACCGACGCAGGTTCTATCCCGAGGCGCTCGATCGCGTCGATCGCCTGCAGAACGCGTTCAACCCGGGGCCAGCTCTCGACCTTCAGCAGGATTTCGCCACCTGGGCGCACGAAGGGAAGCGTCTGATAGTGCTCGCCGGGTGCCACGGCTCGGACGATCTCGATTCGAGAGGTGACCGTTCCGAAGTCGTTTGCTGCCCAGCGCGCGAAGGCGAAGACCGCGCCGGGCCGGTAGGACAGGATGCGCCGGCGGCGATCGACGATCTGCTCTTGGGTGTGCGTGCCGAACCGTATCCAGTTCTCCTGTATCCTTTCCCTCCAAATCAGTTCGACATGCACGAGATTGTCAGAGAGCTGGGGCCCTTCTGGGAGCGCACGGCGCAGGCTAGTGGCGGCAATACCCGTCATGAACATGCTCCTGGTTTTGCGAGGGATTCGCGCGCATCTGGCGCTGGATCGAGGGATGGCGAAGCCGCGCCGGACACCGGCGATGCCGTGCGTGGCCGCGCGTCATCCGCGCACAGTCAGCGCGAGTATCGCCTGTCATGCGCGGCTGGCGCGGGCGTATGTCGCTTGGCCGGCAAGACCGAGCCGCGAGGATCTGACGTCGAGGTGACGGCGCCGCGCTCGGCCCAGGCTTGGAGATCGTCGACAGCATAGACGACGCGGCCGCCGAGCTTTTTGTAAGCAGGGCCTGTGCCGTAAGTACGGTGCTTTTCGAGAGTCCGGGCGGACAGGCTGAGGAAATCAGCAGCTTCCTTGGTGCGCAGAAAGCGCGGCGGCAACACGGCGGTATCGGGTCGCATTGGATCGCAGCTCCGTGGGGTTTCGAGCGGCCGCTGACGACCAGCGGCGGACGGTGACCACGGTGGCGGAGGATGGGCTGCGGAAGGGATGGGGAAGTTGCGGGGTGCCAAAAATCCCACCCCGTGGCTGAACCGGAGGGCTACGCCCGGCGTCGATGGCGCAATATCTGCAGATAGCCGCCGGCGATCAGGGAGGTGGCGCCCTCGACCAGGCCGATCACCGCGTCGCGAAGCGCGGAGGTTTTCCAGGGATCGGCGGCGATGCGGGTAAGCCCGTAGAGAGCGATTGCGATGTCGCGATAGCTGGCGCCGTTTGAACGGCCGTCGGCGGCCCGCATCATCAGGCGAAATCGGCGTCGCTGCTGCGGGGTCATTCGCGTGTCAGGCGGTGCCGGGCGGCCCTGCCAGGAACGCCAGAAGCGGGTAAGCGCCTCGATCCGGCCCAAGGTCTGCGCGTCCAGCGGAACCAACGCCGCCAGCTGACCGTGCGTGTCGCTGCCAGGCAGGAGAAGAAGCTGGGTCACCGCACCGGCTTTGTGAATTGTGTGGCGTCCTTCCGGACTATCGTGTTCCTCACCCAGAGCCGTCAACGGCGCAAGCGCTGCCGATGAAAGGAAATCCGGCACGCGGACAAGAGGAACTACCGCTGGATCGACGTCAGGCGACCAGAGGACCTCTTGCGCCAATGCGGATAAGTCAGGCCTGGCCGGGAAATCGCAGCCCCCATATCCGCTGCTCCTCGGGCGGCATTGGCGCTTTTTGCGAGCTTGTTCTCAGGAGCGCCCGATAGTGCCGTTGATAGGGCTCGTGACGCCGCAGGCACTCCCAGGCGAGCCCTTCGATTGGTAAAGCATCGAAATAGTCGTAGCTGTCATGGTCTCGCCATTGCGACGTATCCGGCCTCATCTGAAGAGCTCCTCGCAATACAGCGCAGCCCCCGTCTCAAACATTTCGACTCGCGGCGAGTGACGGAAGCCCGTCACTGGGCATCAGGTGATGCCCTTTCGGCATCATCTGCGACCGGTAGCGACGGTGGCGCTACCTGCCGGTTTTACGAAGGAGATGGCGGTAGCCGGCGCGTGCCATCCAGCGCGCTCGCGCCAGATGGCTGTCATGAATGCGCCGGGCGCGCTGCGGCTCTTTCGTCAAATCAATGCCGAAGAGTATTTCCACCACCTCGCGCCAGTCCGCGCCGTCATCGGCGGCGTCCAGCAGGCGCGCATAGAGCTTGATGTGTTCGCGATCATACTCGGTAAGTTCATCGGCCGTCGGCGCGGCCTCGTCAAACGGCTCAATCATCGCTGGCCATCGCATCAACAGAGTGAAGGTTGCATTTTACAGAAGCAGCCTTCTGAGCGGAGGCCCGCTCGATAGCATCAGGCGATGCGATCCCGGCATCGCCTTTCCTCTTGCGGAAGCAACTCAGCCAGTTGCTCGCGGGAGAAGGCCCCGGCGCTCCGGCCGGGGCCTTCTTGGGCTCTTAGTCGCGCCGCGCACTCGGCCGCGACCAGATGAGCGAGAAGCCTTCTCCCTCTTCGTCGTCGAAGAGGTTGGCGTAGATCGGGGCGTTGAAGCTCGGATCGTCGAGCTTGAGGCCCAAATAGTCGCGACCTTCGCCCGAGCGCTTCGTCCAGGCGGCGCCGATCTCGGCGCGGCCGACCAGGACCCGGTGGCTGGGAGCGTTCTCGCCCGTGGCGCGCTGGTCGGGGACGATGCGCACGTTCTTGGCCTGGACGCTAAGGGTGACGATCTCGCCGGTGAACTCGTTCGAGCCGGTCTTCTTGAAAGAGCCGATGGTAGCCATTTTATGTCTCCGTTTTGGTGTTTCCGAGCCCGCACCATTGCGGCCTCGATGGCGATCGGCAGGCCGGAGGCGATCGACGGCGCACCGCGAAGGGGCCCGACAGCCAAGGAGGGCTTTCTTGTCTCGCGAGGAATGGCGGCGCCTCGGGGTCCCCACGCGGCCTGTCGCGTGGGGTGGGTCCGGCAGGGGAAGAAAGTTTGACGCGGCTGTTGCGTCATAGGCGATCGAGGCGCAGCCGGCCTTCGGCCAGATCAGGCCATTGAAGAGGCCGTTTGGAGCGGTCGCGTCACGGCCAGATAACGGATAGGATGGCGCCCGTCCGACATCGGCAAGGTGCCGGCGTAGTCTCGCCGGCTTCGTCTTCTCCCCCAGGCCGATGCTGCTGCATGCTCGCCTCCCAGCGTCACCACGGCGATCGCCATGCCGGCTGTCGGGTGCCCCGCCGACACAAGGCTCTGCTCCTGCAGCGCTCCAGCGAAGACCGCTTTTCCGGGCCAGCGTCGCTTCGCGCCGCACACGCCCATCGCAAAGGCACGAGACGTGGGGCGACCACGCCATTGCTGCCCTGGTCGTGCTGACGGCGATGACGCAGATCAGGCCTGCGCAAGATCCCGGCGGGACGGGGCCGGTGCCGCCGCAAATCCAGCGGCCCGTACGGAGGCGGTGATGCCGACTGCGACCGCGCCGATGACGGAGAACATGATCTGCCACGCGTCGGACAGCATGAGATGCTTCACGATGCCGTGGATGGCATGGAAGCCGGCGATCGCCGCCGGCGCGGCGAAGGCTGCCGCCACGATCAGCTTCAGCCACATTAGATGAACGAGGCTGATGAGCAGATGCCCCGCCGCGAGCGTTATGGCTGCCGCGACCGCGCCGACAACAATGGCACCGGAAATGCCGGCGCCCGTGCCATACGCCCACGCGCCCGCGGTCACTCCGACAAACCCAGGCACGCGAAGACGGCCAGCGTGAACAGCAGCAGACCGATCGCTACGAGAGATGCAAGCATTGCGACGACGATCATCGTGGTGGTCTCCGTCAGGACAAGGTCTGACGTCGCGCTTTCCACCACCACGGCTCGGTTGAAGTATAGCGTAAGAGCGCGAGCGCCGGGCGCGGAAATAGCCGACGATTTCCGCTCCCGGCGCCCCTGCCGTCCGTTCAGGGGGCGAAGGGATCGATTTCATGGACGATGGCGGCGGTGTCGCCGTCATATTCGCTGGCGAGGGTAACCGACAGCGTGCCGTCGCCGGCCCGGAAGATGATGATGGTGGCCATCAGGGTGGTGGCGAGGCTGAAGGCGAAGGCGTGAGCGTCATTGAGGGACATCGATCCGGCTCCTGTTTCGAGCGGAGGACCATTCCCCGCTGACAGGCGCCCGATGTGTCGGACTGAGCGCTGCAATCACCGCGCAGGCGCAGCCGCAGCGGCGGCATGCTCGCATAGCCGACCCTTTACGGGTTGATGGCGACAAGCGATCAGTCTGACCTAGGATCAGCGCAATGAAGCGGAGGCATGGTGCCGTGCGACGGTGCCAGATGCGACCCATCGGCACGCACTCGCTCTGAACAGCCAGATGCAGATCGCCCTTCGAGTAGTCAGTCGTTCGCAGCAAAGCGGCTAAAGGCTTCGATGACGTGTAAGACTGCCGCATTCCCGGATGACGTGCGACGAGGGCAATGCTTGAAGTATCATCCCGCTGCAGTGCCATTGCGATCAGGCTTCCGCGTCGTCCGCGCGCGCTTACCGCATGCATTGCTCGATGTGCATCAGGGTGCAGCCCCCTTCGCCTACTACGTCGCGCGGACGGTAAGCATCACTGCTCCCAACGGCACGTTTGAGAGCTGTCTGTGGGGAGAAGCGAAACTCCGCTGGTATCACTGCCGGATGTGCGGCTGCTTCACGCATCATCATTCGGTGGGTCGTCAGACTGACTTGAGCCAGCGAACGGGGTGAATCTGCGCTTGGCCGATGTCCAGACTTTGTGCGGTTTGGAAGTCAAAGTTCGTGATGGCGCAGCACACACTTGGAAACTGATCGGCACCTCTCGCTACGGGAGCGGCGAAGGCTGAAGTCTGACGGCGCTCACGCGCCGCCGAACTTCCAGACCGGGATGCCGAGCTTCTTCGCCTTGTCGGCGAGATTGTCGTGGATGCCCGTGCCCGGAAAGTGCATCACGCCCTTCGGCACGATCCCCAAAATCTCGTCGTTTCGCTTGAACGGTGCGGCCCGGCCGTGCTTGGTCCAGTCGGGCGCGAAGCCAATCTGCGGCACGTTGCGGTTCTTCGCCCAGAGCGAGGCGATCTTCTCGGCGCCTTTCGGCGACCTGCCGTGCACCAGCACCATGTCCGGGTGCTTCTCATGCACCTGGTCGAGCTTCGCCCAAATGAGGCGGTGATCGTCGTAGTCGAGCCCGCCGGTGACGACGATCTTGGGGCCTGGAGGCAGAAGGATCTCTTGCTCGGCGCGCCTCTTCGCCATGAGAAAGTCGCGGCTGTCGATCAGCGCTGAGGTGAGATTGCGATGGTTGAGCTTCGATCCGCTGCGCGGGAGCCAAGGTTTGCCGACCTGGCGCTCGTAGTGCTCGGCAGCTTGGTCGCGCATCAGCTCGAAGGCGTTCTGACGTTCGATCAGTGTCTTGCCCTCGGCAATGAGTCGTTCAAGCTCAACCGACTTCACCTCGCTGCCGTCCTGTTCACGCTGGGAGCGCTTCTGGGCCTGCTCGTTGTCGTCCAGCTCGTGCCCGATCCGCGCGGCGGCTCGGTGAAAGACGTTGACAGTCGACCAGAGCAGATCGTCGAGGTCAGGTTCGAGGCGCGTGTCCTCCAGGGTCACGATCAAGGCGTCGAAGATATCGGCGATGGCCCCCGCGACCGCGTTGCCGTCCGGCAGGAGCCGCTGATCGGGTTCGTCGGCGAAGGGCCGATAGCCATGAAGCTGCAGTTCGTTGAGGACATGGTCGGTCGGTGAGGATTCGTGATGCGGTTCGAAGTCGTCGTGCTCGCTCATGGGATGCTCCGTCGGTTGGACCGCGACCGTCGCGGCCTTCATGGCGACGAAGCCCACGGGCCGGACGGCCCGGCACCCGGAGCGCAGCGCAGGGCTCGATGGCTAAGGCCGACTATTTTGTCTCGCGATGGAAAGGCTCGAGCCGGGGTCCCCACGCGGCCTGCCCGCGTGGGGTGGACTTGGGCCGCCGGAAAATAGTCGGGCGCCGTCATTGCCGGGCTGGCCGGCTTGTGGGTCGATCGCCCTATCGAAGGCCGAGGCGCGGTCCTCTCCGACGGAATGACGCATCCGGAGGGGCACGGCAGCACCGCCCAACGTGCCCTCGTGCCGGTCAGGCCGTCAGCGTCATGAAGCGTGCGACGTCCTGCGCACCGATCTGCATCCGCGTCTGGGTGCGGAGCGTATCAACGCCGAAGGTGCGGAGATCCTCGTTGAAGTCTCCGAGCTGGGGAGAGATGACGATCGCCTCGATGCCGACCGCATTCGCCCGTTCGACCAAGGTATCGCGGGCGCCGTCACCGGCAGGATCGTCGTCGCGCAGGATGTAGAGCCGGCGCAGTGTGTCCGGGAACAGGATGGCAGCGAGATGCGCTGCCGAGAGCGCTGCCATCATCGGCATGTCGGGCAAGACCTGTCGTGCGGACAGCACGGTCTCGATGCCTTCGCCGGCCGCGATCACTTCGCCGCCGATGCCAAAGCGGACCGCATTGCCGAGAAGATCGCCCATCGCCCGGCGCGGTGTGTCGAGAGGCGCCTTGTCCCGGCGCCGCGGGTCGAGCCAGGTGCGATGCGCTCCGGTGATCCTGCCGCCGAGATCGGTGATGGCCGCGATCATCGCCGGCCAGGTCTCGGTCGGCGAATGCTCGTCCGGGCGATAGTAGCAGCGCGGGTGGAAATGCAGGCTTCCGGTTTCGCGCAAATCCGTAATTGCACGTTCGCGGAGATACGCTTGCACGATCGTGCCGATGATCGGCTGCGACATGCGGATGAGGCGTTGGGCCGCCTCTGGCGATCCGTGCGGTGCAGGCGCTTGCTGCCTGGATGCGTGCGCCTCCGGCTCTGCGGGCGGCATGGAGAGGAACCTCCGCGCTTCGTCGGCGACGTCCTTGAAGTCGATGAGACCACAGCTCTCCCGGATCACGTCGAGGAGATCGCCATGCTCACCGGTTGCGGCGTCGGTCCATTTTCCGGCCGGGCCTTTCGGCGAGTCCTTCAGGCGTACGTACATGGAGCGGCCGGGCGTGTTGCCCACATCGCCCACCAGCCAGTAGCGGCCTTCGCGGCGGCCCCTTGAGAGATAATGACGGCACACCGCCTCGGCCTGCTGGCCGAGACGATGCGCGAGGTCGGATGCGTCCTGACGGCCCATTACGCAGCCTCCCGATCGGAGATGCGCGCGACCGGATAGCTGTCGAGCAGTTTGGCGAGCACGGTCGGGCCGCTAGCGTCGACCGGGACGAAGAAGCGGAGCTTCCATGAGATGATCTCGCTGAAGAGACCGTAGGCCCGCAGCCGGTCGCGCATCGCCTCGGTGAAGCCGGTCAGCTCCAGCCGATAGACGCTCATGACGCGGGCGCGCCGGAGTTGCAGACCCTCGGCGAGATCGAGTACCGTCTTGCCGTCCATCAAAGCAGTGAAGGCATCTGCAGGCGCCAGCTTGCTCATGCCGGACGATGCTGCATTGGCGGCCCAGGCCGGCGAGACACGGCGACCGATGATGCGCTCGCCGGCGTCTGTCTGCAGGCGATAGACGCGCGTCGATTCCTCGGGCAAGCGCTTCCAGATTGGAAGGAGCAAGCCCGCCACCACATGGATCGTGCTGTCGGAGTATTCTGGGACGCCGGCCAGCTCGGCCTCCCAGGCGGCGGCGAAACGGTCGCGATCGGCTTCCTCCCAATGGCTCTCCTCCATCATGCGCAGCGGTGCGTAGTGCTGCTCCATCGGCCGGATCAGGCAGATGCGGCGCTCGATCTCGCCGTGATCGAGCATCATAGACGGCGCGGGCACCTGGACGGCAGCGCGGCCGGAGCGGCCGTTGACCAGCAGGCACGCGCGCCGATCGGCAAGGTAGGCCAGCGCGGCCGCGACCGTCATCGGACGATTGCGCTCGCGGCGGGTGATGGTGAGCAGCCGCGTCTCCGCGCCGGTGCCCGGATGCGTGTGGATCACCTGGCTGTCGGTGACGACGAAGCTCTCGGCCTGCAGTGTTTCGAGCCCGACGTCATAGACGCCGCTTCTGATGGCGCCCTCGATCTTGGCGGCGAGAAGCTGCTCGAACGCCGTGAACAACACGCCCTGCAAGTCGATGGTCAGCGCCAGCAGACGATTGAGGAAGGTGGTGATCGGCGGCAGCTCGTCCTTGATGCCATTGTCATCCATCAGCTTCAGGCCGGTTGCGGACTCGAAGCGTTCGAGCGAGCATCCGTCGACCTTGCCGCGGACGAGCAGCGAGTAGAGCTGGCGCAGAGCATCACGCGCATAGTGCGATTCGAGGTTGTCCTCGGGCCGGAACAGGCCTTGGCCGCCGGTCTGGCGCTGGCCTCGCGTGATGGCGCCCAGCGTGTCGAGCCGACGCGCGATCGTCGAGAGAAACCGCTTCTCGGCCTTCACGTCGGTCGCGATCGGCCGGAAAAGCGGCGGCTGCGCCTGGTTGGTCCGATTGGTGCGACCAAGACCCTGGATCGCGGCATCGGCCTTCCAGCCCGGCTCCAGTAGGTAGTGGATGCGCAGGCGCTGATTCCTGGCGGCAAGGTCGGCGTGATAGCTGCGGCCGGTGCCGCCGGCGTCCGAGAAGACGAGGACGCGCTTGTCGTCATCCATGAAGGCGGCGGCTTCGGCGAGATTGGCGGAAGCGGCCCGGTTCTCCACCACAAGCCGCTCGCCCTTGCGCACCACGCGACGCGAGCGCCCCGTGACCTCGGCGACGACATCGGTGCCGAAGCGCTGGACAATCTGGTCGAGCGCGCCGGGGACCGGCGGCAGTGATGCAAGCCGTTCGATCAGCTCGTCGCGACGCGCGACGGCTTCCCGGCTCTCGACGGGCTGGCCATCGCGGTAGACGGGTCGCGACGACAGATTGCCCTCGCTGTCCGAGAACGGCTCGTAGAGCTGAACCGGGAAGGAATGGGCGAGATAGTCGAGGACATACTCGCGCGGTGTGATGTCGACGCGGATGTCGTTCCATTCCTCGGTCGGGATCTCGGCCAGGCGGCGCTCCATCAGGGCTTCGCCGGTCGAGACGATCTGAATGACGGCGGAATGGCCGTCCGCCAGGTCCCGCTCGATCGAGCGCACCAGCGTTGGTGTCTTCATGCTGGTCAGCAGATGGCCGAAGAAGCGCTGCTTGGCGCTCTCGAAGGCCGAGCGTGCGGCCGACTTCGCCTGCCGGTTCAGCGTGCCGCTCTCTCCGGTGATGTTAGCGGCCTGCATCGCCGCGTCGAGATGATTGTGGATGATCGCAAAAGCGCCGGCATAGGCATCGTAGATCCGGGTCTGCTCGGCTGTGAGCTTATGCTCGACCAGCTCGTATGCGACGCCGTCAAAGGAGAGCGACCGCGCGATGTAGAGGCCGAGCGCGCGCAGGTCGCGGGCGAGCACCTCCATGGCCGCGACGCCGCCATTCTCGACCGCCTCGATGAATTCGGCGCGGTTGGCGAACGGGAAATCCTCGCCGCCCCACAGACCGAGCCGCTGGGCGTAGGCGAGATTATGGACGGTGGTCGCGCCGGTCGCCGAGACATAGACCACGCGAGCACTCGGCAGGGCATGCTGGAGACGGAGCCCCGCACGGCCTTGCTGCGACGGGGCTACGTCGCCCCGTTCTCCCTTGCCGCCGCCGGCGTTCTGCATCGCGTGGGACTCGTCGAAAATGATCACTCCGTCGAAATCGGACCCCAACCATTCGACGATCTGCTTGACACGCGAAAGCTTCTCCCCGCGGTCGTCAGACCGTAGAGTAGCGTAGGTGGTGAAAAGGACGCCTTCGTCCAACCGGATCGACGTCCCTTGCGCGAAGCGCGAGAGCGGTGTGACCAGCAGGCGCTCCATGCCGAGCGCTGACCAGTCGCGCTGCGCATCCTCGAGCAGCTTGTCGGATTTGGAGATCCAGACCGCCTTGCGCCGGCCCTGGAGCCAGTTGTCGAGGATGATGCCGGCCGACTGGCGACCCTTGCCAGCGCCGGTGCCGTCGCCGAGCATGAAGCCCCGGCGGAATCGGACGGCACTCGCCGCGGTGTCTGCCGCAGCGCTGACGAAATCCCCGGTCTCGTCCACCGTCCAGGCGCCAGCGAGATATTCGCTATGGGCCTCGCCGGCATAGATCACCGTCTCGAGCTGCGCGTCGGAGAGCATGCCGTCGGTGATGATCGCGGCCGGAAGCGTCGGGCGATAGCTCGGCTTCGGCGGCGCGACCGATGCCATCGCGGCCGACTGCACCAGATTGGTAGGATGCGGCTGCGCGCCCGGGATGCGGATCGATTGGAGCGCATATGGCTCGTAGATCGAGTCCGACAGCCGGCCGCCCGCGGGCGGCGTCCAGTCCACCGTCTCATAGTCGAGTGGCACTCCCTCGATCTCAGAGATGCGGCGGGCGTATGCGGCGGACGAGGCCCGGGCGACATAACCCCCCGTCATGCGCGGCGCCTGGTCGGGCGAGACCTTCGGCAGCGTGACTGGCATCCGCGGCGGGACATCGCGCTGTATCCAGGCGAGTAGCGTCGCTACGTCCGGCGCGATACCGGCCGATTCGGGGAAAGGGGCCGCGATCTCGGCCGGCGCCTTGTCGATGACGGTCAGCCGCGTCTCGATGGTTGTTCCGTGCTTGGCATAGACCGCGCCCGCGATGGCAGAGGTGAATACGACGCGGCCGCGCTCTTGCAGCCGGACGAAGCAGTCGCGCCAGACAGGCAGCTCGGGCGAGAAGTTCGCCCCGGTGATCGCGACCAGCCGGCCGCCCGGGGCAAGTCGCGCCAGTGCCGAGGCGATGTGGCGATAGACGGCGTCTCTCATGCGTCGGGAGACGTTCGCCATGACCGAGAATGGCGGATTCATGATGACCACGCTGGGAACGGCAGCGCAATTGAGATGATCCTGGGCAGCGTCGAAGCGCGTGACGGAGATCGCCGGAAAGAGGAACGCGAGCAGTTCGGCGCGGGTTTCGGCGAGCTCGTTTAGGATGAGACCGGAACCGGCGGCCTCGGCGAGAACCGCAAGCAATCCGGTTCCCGCGGAGGGCTCCAGAACCCGGTCGGCTGGCGAGAGCGACGCCGCGGTCATGCTGGCCAAGGCCAGCGGAATCGGCGTCGAGAACTGCTGGAACGCCTGGGCCTCCTCGGATCGGCGTGTATGGGTCGGAAGCAACCCGGCGATCTTGGCCAATGCAGAGAGCCGTGCGGCCGGGGAAGCGGCTTTGCGGAAAAGTGGTTTTCCGTATTTGCGCAGGAATAGTACGGTCGCCGCCTCACAGGCATCGTAGGCCATCTTCCAGTCCCAGGCGCCGTTGGTGTCGGACGCGCCAAATGACGCCTCCATCGCGCTGCGCAATACCGCTGCCTCGATACGTTGGCCGCGTTCAAGATGGGGAACAAGCCGCAAGGCCGCGGCATGGATGGCAGCAGCTGGGTTGCGAGGTGTCGACGCAGATAAGACGGGATTGGCGGTGGCGGTAGGAAGCAAAACGTTCATCGGGAAGACCTCGGAGAGCGACAGTGGGAAAGCCCGCCAGCTCTCTCTGACCGCACGGGCTCAACCCGCCTCGGCCGAACTTTCACTCTGGGTCTGTCCAGCAAGGAAATGTCCGGCGCGCTTGCGCGCGCCGGACGGCCAGGACCTGCGTGGAGGGATACCTATTCGGCGGCGTCGAGCTGCTGTTCCTCTTGGGCGTCGGCCAATTCATCTTCCTCGTCGCCCGCGAGGAATTCGGGCAGCGGCTCGCCCTCATTGTGCGAGTCGGAGGCGGCTGACTGCGCATCGATGTCGGCAAGCCGCAGTGGTTCAGGAAGCCACCCGCTGTCCGCAAGCAGTCGTTCCGCTTCCTTGGCCATGTCGCCTTTCTTGAGGTGATCGATCAGCTGGGCCGCGCGCTCCCCCTCGCCTTCCCGGACGGCCTCAAGGATACGGGCTTTGGTGACGCGACCGAGATAATTGCCAACTGTTGGCCGCCAACCAGCCTGTGCCATGTCCAATCCGAGCACGCGGGCAAGATGGTCGGCTTCCGCAAGGCGCTGCTGGACGCCGTGCGCGGAGATGGCGCCATTGCCATAGCGATCGGCCCGTTCATAAAGGGCATTCACGCCGAAGGATGCGCAATGGGCGAACAGTTCAGCGCGTTCAGTGTCGGTGAGACCTGTGAGCACGTCCCAAAGGTCGGCCACATCACCCGCAAGACGTGCCTCCCACGCCTTGTGGCGGGCTTCGATTGACCGCGCATAGGGCGTATCGCGAAGATCGGCAGACTGCGCCGAAAAGACAGTGTTGCGTACCGAGACTTCCATCGCGACGCCTTGCGAGCTGTGGCGGAAGAACGCGTCCCGGACGAGCTTGTGAAGCACGGTAAGGAACGCCGTCGCCGGCTCATTCGCGAGTTTATCCCGCAGCGCCAAGGTGCGCTCGGCGGTCAGCTCCATGATCAACCGATCGGGCAATGGCTTGATGGCATCCTCGTCATCGTCCTCCGGCTCGGTCGACTGGGCACCGAGGGTGATTATTGACCGCTGTATCGAGCTCGTCGTTGCTGGATCGTGGGATCCAACGACGTCAGGCTCGCTGTCGGTCTCTGGCGCAACCGGAACGTCGTCTTCGGGTTTCACATAGCCACGTTCGACGAGAAGCGACCCGTCCGCATCCACGCTGATGAACACGCCGGCGCGCGCCATGTCTGCTGGTTCGAAGCGTACGGGACGCGCCTGCAGCGTTTTGATGGCCGTTTCAAGTTCGCCGAACCGCTGATCGACCGCGTCTGGCAACTCGTCGGCTTCCTCATATTCAGCTTGCAGCTTATCGAACTCATTCCGCAGCGCATCGAGCGTTGCCTGCTCGTCCTTGGACAGGTCGACCGGCGTGCCTTCGAGTTCACGCAAGCCATTCGTCGCGCCATAGGGGAAACTCACCGCGACCTCGATCCATTTCCAGCCCTCATTGGCGATTTCGTCGGCGATCGTCTTAAGTTTCTCGGTAACGAGGCGGTCGAGCAGTGGTGCGTCCTGCAGCCATCCGCCATCGTCCGACTGGAAGAGGTCGCGCAGTACGTCGCCGCCCGCCGCCTCGTAGGCGTCGAGGCCCACGAAGACGGCCCGCTTGTCGGAAGCGCGCACGGTGTTCTCGGTCAACATGCGGCGGATCTGATATGGTTCTTTCGACCAGCTGTTCTTGATCGCTTCCCAGACCTGCTCCTGTCGAGCGTGGTCGTTGCTGACCGAGAACGCCTCGAGCTGGGCGATGGTCATGCCGTCGTCGGCATAGATGTCGAGGAGCGCTGGCGACACAGCGGTGAGCTTGAGGCGCTGCTTGACGATGTTGACCGAGATGAAGAAGGCCGACGCGATCTCCTCCTCCGACATGCCCTTTTCACGCAGATCCTTGAAGGCTTGATACTGATCGAGCGGATGAAGCGGCGCGTGCTCGATATTCTCCGCAAGCGAGACTTCCTCGGCTAGGACCGAGCTGGACGCATTGCCGACGACGCAGGGAACCGGTGTGGTCCTGGCAAGCCGCTTCTGCTTCACCAGCATTTCAAGTGCGCGGTAGCGGCGTCCGCCAGCCGGTATCTCGAACATGCCGGTCTCGTTGCCGTCGGCATCGAGAACAGGACGAACATGGATGCTCTGGATTAGGCCGCGGCGTGCGATCGAGGCAGCGAGGTCGTCGATCGAGACGCCGGCTTTGATGCGCCGAACGTTGGTCTGGGCAAGCACCAGCTTGTTGAAAGGAATGTCGCGCGCGGACGACAAGGTGATCTTCTGAACGGCTGTGGTCATCTGGGTGCTCCGCGACGGGCGCCGAGAGCCTCTCTCTCAGTCCTGAACCCGTCGCGAAAACCCACTCAAATCTCTCCCTCTCCTTCGCCTGCATGACGGCCGCCGCAGTCCGTCAGCAGCGGCTCGCAGAAGCCGTTCACCCTCGGGATGCTTTGGCGGCTAAGGCAGCTCGGCATAAGCCGAGATCGGTATATCGACGTCCTCAGGCAGATGGCTGAGGAGCCAGTCAGTTGCTTTGCTGGCTTGGCTGGCGGCGCGCACGATTGCGCGATTGTCCTCTCGTAAAACCTCGAGCCAGGACCCGATGTAGTCGGCATGCCGTACCGTGGGATAGATACCAAGCGCCGCGCAGGCGAAAGCGGCGCTGATCTCGGCCACCAGTTCCTCGAACGCATATTTCTTGGTGCCGAAAGACCCGGAAAGATCACGAGCAAGCCGTGTTGTATGGCCGGTTGCATGACCAAGTTCGTGGAGGGCCGTACGATGCCAGTTAATTGGATCGAAGAAGGCTTGCGGCGGCGGCACCTGAACATAGTCGGGGATTGGCATGTAGCAGGCTCTGTCTCCGCCGATGCGAAACTCAACGCCGGCGGCGTCGATTAGGGCCTTGACCCGCGGCTCGATCAAGCTCTGATCCGGCAGCGGCGGTTGAATAGCGGTCTCGTCAGGCAAATTCTCGCATTGCTGAACATTGAAGACCGTGAAACGCTTGAGGAACGGGATCGCTCGGGCATCCTCGCCATTCTCGCTGGCGCGCTTCTTCTCGTCATCGGGAACAAAGCGATCAGCGTAGACGACAGTGGTACCGCGCTCGCCTTTCCGGACATTTCCACCGAGCAAGATGGCCTGCCGAAAGGTCAGCCAGCTTTGCGTCGGAAACCCCTGTTCGACGACGGCGCCCCAGAGGATAAGCACGTTGATCCCGCTATAGGCTCTGCCGGTGGAGGCGTTTCTCGGCATCAAGAAGGGCGCCTTTGCAGCGGCTGTCCCCCAGGGCTGGACCCAGGGAAAGCGACCGGCCTCCAGCTCGGCGATGATCTTGTTGGTGATACCCTCATAGAGGTTGCTGCGATCGGCGACGGCGCGGACTGGATCGTTTCGACAAGGCATCGCGGTTTCTCCGCGACGGGCGCCGGAGGACTCTCCTCTGGCTCTCAACCCGTCATCGAAAACCCGCTCCTCCTCTGACTTTCGTCGGGAGAAAGGCCGCGCCTCTCTCCCGACCTAAGCAAACAAGGGCGTACAAGGCGGAAGCACCGAAATGCCCGCCAGCGGGACCAAGTCAGTTCGGGCTGGAGAAAGTTCGTGGCCCTGAGACCGGTTCAACAGGGCGGCCGAAGGAGCATCAGCATAGCGCCGACGTCAGGCGGGATGCGGGACCGACAGCCCCCGGCGAAGGGCGCCGTTTGAATCAGTGTTTCTGACATGGATGTCCTTTGCCTCGGTCTACGCACTGAATCCTGGGGTCCTACCGACCGATATGTGCGAAATCGTAGCCCAGAGTATCCCGCACAGCTTTCTGTCGTTCCATCCTCGCGAAGTCTCGGTTTCAATCTTCGCAGCGCCATAAGGAGAGAGCCGCGCGATGACGATTCACACGAAACATGAGACCACACGAACAATTCGCCGCAGGGAACTGCGTGAAATGATACCTCTGGCCGACAGTACGATTTATGAGATGGAACAACGGGGGCAGTTCCCGCGCCGCTTCGCGCTGACTCCTCGTTGCGTCGTTTGGGACCTGGCCGAGGTCGAAGCGTGGCTGCGTGCTCGCCGGGCGGTACCTATCAGGCGCGCCAAAGCTCCCGATGTAAGCTTGCGAAAGACCAGTCCAGTCAAAGCGCAGGATCGGGCTCGAAGATCGCCATCGTCGGGGGCATAAGGACGACGGGACGTTTTCTTCCCTCAACCCAAGCTTCCACTATATCCGACCATTCTTGCATCATGTGGCGACGCTGCATTTCGTATTCCGCCTTGTTGTAGACGCCGCGGGAGGAGCGACCATCCTCATGGGCGAGGCATTTTTCGATCCAGTCGCTGTTGAACCCTAGTTCATTCAAAAGCGTGGAACCCGTGCGCCGAAGATCGTGCACGGTGAACGGCTCAAGCGGCAGACCTTCATTCTTTGCTTGTTCGACGACCGAATAGGTCACGCGATTGAAGGTTGCGCGCGACATTGGCGCATCCGCATCGTAGCGCGACGGCAGCACGAAACGTGAGTTTCCCGAACAGGTCTTGAGCGCAATAAAGATGTCGACTGCTTGGCGCGACAGGTAGACGTTGTGGGCCTTCGATCGCTTCATCCGTTCCTTTGGGATGGACCAGACCGCATTTTCGAAATCAACCTCATCCCAGGTGGCGTCCTGAAGCTCGCTCTTTCGCACCATCGTGAACAGGATAAGGCGAAGGCCGAGACGAATGGTGGGCAAAGTGGCGACCTTCTCCAGCACCTTGAGCATGACACGGATTTCGGTTGGACATAGCGACCGATCTCTTGGGACAAAGTTCGCGATCGATGCCGGCCCGACGTCATCGGCCGGATTGGATACTTTCTCGCCATGGAGAATGGCAAAGCCGTAGATCTGTTTGAGGATATCACGGACATGGATCGCGGTTGCCGGCGCTCCGCGCTCGACGATCTTGGCACATTGGCCGCGGAGATCGTCCGGTCTGATTTCGGTCAGCAGCCGATTGCGCCAAATCGGGAGGAGCTCGCGCTCGAAAATTGATCGACGCATTGATCGCGTGCTGTCTGCCATCGGCGCCGCCGTCAGCCACTTCTCTCCGAACTGGCCAAAGCTTTTGGCTTCTTTCAGCCGCCGTTTGTCTCGTTGCTTCTCGATGGCGGGAGAGCGACCCTCTCTAACCGCTCGACGGGCATCGAGGCATTTTTCTCGGGCCTGGAGGAGAGAGATTCCATCGCGACCGTATTTGCCGAGATAGACGGTCTCCCGACGGCCATTGAGCCTGTAATCCAGCCGGAACGAGATCGCGCCGCTCGGCATAACGCGGACATACATTCCGTCACGGTCCGCCACTTTGTAGATTTTATCTTTTGGTTTCAACGCTTTGAGAGCGGCGTCCGTCAGCATCCCGACTTGCCTTTCCAAAAAGTACCGTCGTCAGGTTTTTGAGGGCTGGCGGCGGATTTTTCCCTTAAATTTCAGGTACTTAGTGTGAAAAAAGTACCGTCAGAAACCCTCTATGACGTGACGGTACTGTCAAAAAATAATCGTGGCAATATGGGTGAGGTCCGGCAACCGGTACGGCAAATCCAAACGACGCACGCCGATAGCCGGCGAAAGTTGCCGGCCAAAACTATTTTTGATTTCAGTGACTTAGATCGAACTCTAGCGCAATTTCGGCGGTGTTCGGATGGGCCTGAATCATTCCCACTCGATGGTGCCCGGGGGCTTCGACGTAACGTCGTAAACGACGCGATTGATGCCTTTCACCTCGTTGATGATGCGGGTGGCGGCGGCGCCCAGGAAGTTCATGTCGTAGTGGTAGAAATCGGCCGTCATGCCGTCGACCGAGGTCACAGCGCGCAGCGCGCAGACGAATTCGTAGGTGCGGCCGTCGCCCATTACGCCGACGGTCTGCACCGGCAAGAGCACGGCGAAGGCCTGCCAGATGGCATCGTAGAGGCCGGCCTTGCGGATCTCGTCGAGGTAGATGGCGTCGGCCTCGCGCAGGATCTCCAGCTTCTCGCGGGTGATGCCGCCCGGGCAGCGTATGGCGAGGCCAGGACCCGGGAACGGATGGCGGCCGATGAAGCTTTCGGGCAGGCCGAGCTCTCGGCCCAGCGCCCTCACCTCGTCCTTGAACAACTCGCGCAGCGGCTCGACCAGCTTCATGTTCATGCGCTCGGGCAGGCCGCCGACATTGTGATGCGACTTGATCGTCACCGACGGGCCGCCGGAGAAGGAGACGCTTTCGATGACGTCGGGATAGAGCGTGCCCTGCGCCAGGAAGTCGGCGCCGCCGAGTTTCTTCGCCTCTTCCTCGAACACCTCGATGAACAGGCGGCCGATGGTCTTGCGCTTCTTTTCCGGATCGCTCTCGCCTTCCAGCGCCGAAATGAAGCGGTCGGAAGCGTCGACCAGGATCAGCGGCAGGTTGTAATGCTGGCGGAACATCTCCACCACGCTTTTCGCCTCGTCCTTCCGCATCAGGCCGTGGTCGACGAGGATGCAGGTCAACTGATCGCCGACCGCCTCGTGGATCAGGAGCGCAGCGACCGAGGAATCGACGCCGCCCGACAGCGCGCAGATCACCTTGCCCTTGCCGACCTGCTTGCGGATCGCCTCGACCGCCTGCTCGCGATAGGCAGCCATGGTCCAGCCCGTGCTGAGGCCGGCGATATGGTGGACGAAGTTGCTCAGCAGCTTGGCGCCGTCCGGGGTATGGACGACCTCGGGATGGAACTGCACCGCGTAAAACTTCCGTGCCTCGTCGGCAATCGCTGCGAAGGGCGCGCCGGTGGAGGTGCCGACGATCTTGAATCCTTCCGGAATGGCGGTGACGCGGTCGCCGTGGCTCATCCAGACCTGATGACGCGTGCCCCTGGCCCAGACACCGTCGAACAGCGCGCAGTCGTCCTCGATCTCCAGGAAAGCCCGGCCGAACTCGCGGTGATGGCCGGCCTCGACCTTGCCGCCGAGCTGAGCGCACATCGTCTGCTCGCCATAGCAGATGCCGAGCACCGGAATGCCGGACGAAAAGACCTCGTCGGGCGCGCGGGGCGAGCCGATGTCGACAGTCGAGTGCGGGCTGCCCGACAGGATGACGGCCTTCGGCCGGATGCGGCGGAAGCCCTCTGCGGCTGACTGGAACGGAACGATCTCGCAGTAGACCCCGGCCTCGCGCACGCGCCGCGCGATCAGCTGCGTGACCTGGCTGCCGAAGTCGATGATGAGAACGGTGTCGGGATGTGTCGTCATGGCGAGCCTTTAAAGAAAGAACCGATTCGGCGCAATGGTGCGCGTTGCGACGTTCGGTCTTGCCAAAACGCCTAAAGCGCGTCGCGTCGAACGGGCCCAGGCGACGAGCTTCAAGTTTCGTCTTGATACATGTCGTTCTCCCAAAACCGCTGCGCACTTTTGGGCGACATGCATTAAGTAAGGCCGATCGCGCCGGACGCAATCGCCTGCTCTAGCAGACCTATCGCCGCCGCCAGCTTCTCGTCGATGACGTGCAGATACTCGGTCCAGTCGCCGACATGCCTGAGATCGACCGCGCCGTCGGAAATACCGCGCAGGCCGAGCAGCGGCACGCCGAACAGCTGGCAGGCGCGCAGGCAGGCGAAGGTCTCCATGTCGACCATGTCGGCGTCGATCGCGTCATAGGCGGCCCCGGTGACGACGGCGCCTCCGGTCGACAGCGTCGCGGTCCTGATGCCGGGAATGACGAAGGGCAGCGGCACCGTCACGGGCAGGTCGAGGAACGGCGTCGCGCCCTTCGCGAAGCCGAGCGGCGAAGCGTCGATGTCGCGGTAACTCACCGACACGGCCTGGTAGATTTCGGTCTGTTCGAGCGTTCGGCTCCCCGCGGAGCCCAGCGAGACGACGAGATCCGGCAGCGCATCCTCGGCCTTCAACGTGGCGAGCTCGGCGCCGAGGCGCACGCCGGCCTCGACCGGGCCGACGCCGGTCATCAGCGGCGTGAACAGCTTTTTGAGATGCGGACCGTATTCGGCCTCGGCCGCCATGACGAAGAGGACGGATTTTTCCCCTATCCGCGCAACGCTCGCCATGGATCACCCCTCGATGCCGTCGCGGCCGACCACCGTCATCATTGTGCCGGTCATGGTGGCGATCAGCTTGGCCTCGCCATCGGCGGCGAAAGCATAGGCCTGGCCGTCGGCAACAATGATGGTGCGGCCTGGCTTGGTCACCGAGCCGCGGAACAGGAAGCGCTCGCCCTTCCCCGGGGCCAAGAGGTTGACCTTGAATTCGATGGTCAGCACGCTGGAATTCTGCGGCATCAACGAGAAGGCGGCATAGCCGCAGGCCGAGTCCAGCGCGGTCGAGATGACGCCGGCATGCAGGAAGCCGTGCTGCTGGGTGAGCGAAGGGGCATAGGGCATCTCGATCTCGATGATGCCGGGCGTGACCAGCGTCAGCTCCGCACCGATGGTGGCCATGGCCTTCTGGCGGGCAAAGGAAGTCCTGACGCGATCCTCATAATCGGGAGCGGGTACGATTTTGGCTGCCATGGCCTTCGCCTCATTTTTGCTGGCGAAGCTTATTGCAGAGGCAGGCAGGACAGGCAATCGCTTATGTTGCAGCGCAGCAAATGCCGGCTGCCCTCATGCGGCCCTGCGCAGGGCGTGGAAATAGAACCCGTCAGTGCCACTGAGCGCCGGCGACAGCGAGATGCCACCGGCTTCGCCAATACGCGCAGCGCCCTCGTGGCCGGGGAAACGGCCGTCCCAGAGTTGGCGGTGGTCGACCGGCGCAAAATCGCCGTGGCGCTCTCGGAAGGCGGCGACCTGCTCGCCGTTTTCGGCATCGAACACCGAGCAGGTGATGTAGACGAGCAGCCCGCCGGGCTTCACGAAAGCCTGCGCCATGTCGAGGATCGCCTGCTGCTCACCTTTGCGGGCATCGAGCTGTCTGTCCGTCAGCCGCCACTTGGCGTCCGGGCGCCGCCGCCAGGTGCCGCTGCCGGTGCAGGGCGCATCGATCAGCACGAGGTCCATATAACCGGTGAGCGGCGCGAGTTCCGCGGGCTTGCTGACGACCTGGATGTTGCGGCTGTGCGCGCGGCGGATGCGCTCGAAGATCGGCGCCAGCCGCACCTTTTCCGCATCATGGGCGAAGACCTGGCCGCGATTGTCCATCTCTGCCGAAAGCGCCAGGGTCTTGCCCCCGGCGCCCGCGCAATAGTCGAGCACCTGCATGCCCGGCTCGGCGCCGGCGAGCGCTGCCGCAAGCTGCGAGCCCTCGTCCTGCACCTCGAACCAGCCTTTCTGGAAGGCGGGCTCGGCCTGGACGTTCGGATGCCTGCCGTCGCCATTGATCGGCGGGATGCGAATGCCGTGCGGCGCGATTGCGGCAGCTGCTGCACCGGTGCCCTGGAGTTCCGTCAGCACCTTGCCGCGGTCTGCCTGCAGCGCATTGACCCTGAGGTCCAGCGGCGGGCGCATCGCGAGAGCCGCGCCCTCTTCGACCCAGGCATCGCCAAAGGCGTGTTCGAGAAGCGGCGCGCACCAGTCCGGAACATCGGCCCGCACGGCATCCGGCGCATCGGCGAGCCTGCCGGAGGCTGCCGCTTTCAGTTCGGCGGCGCTGAGCAGCGGCGGCGCGAATTTGTCGCCGTCGAGAGCGTCATTCAGCGACCGCGCCGTCTGGCCCCATTCCAGCAGCAACGCGCCGAAGCCGATGGCGCGCGGCGTCTCCTCGCCGAAGAGCCAGCCGGCCGAGCGCTTGCGGCGTAGCGCGTCGTAGACGATGTTGCCGATCGCCGCGCGGTCGCCGCCACCGGCAAAGCGGTGCGACAAGCCCCAGTCGCGCAAGGCGTCGGCCACCGGCCGATGCCGCCGGCCGATGTCTTCAAGCACTTCGATGGCCGCCGCCAGCCTTCCGCCCAGTCTCATTCCTGCTTCCGTCTATCGTTGCTTCCATCCCTGCTCTTAGAGCCTTTCCGGCTCCGATTGAAACCCTTCTGTTTCGCTGAGGCCAAACGACCTGTCCCATACCATCGCGTCCATGCAACGGACGGAAGGTTCTTTCGCGGCAGTCGGCAGTCAGCGGATAACAAGAAAAGCGCCTCGCACATGAAACTTCTCTAATGTCTTGACTGGCGAATGCAAAGCAAGACCGCTGCCTCAACACTCAGCTTTCCAAGTTTTTCCGGCAGGAATACTCTTTCGTCTGTGATTCGCGACGCGGAAAACGCGTTTTGGCAAATCCCTATGAGGAGAGGGCAATGAAGACTTATCTGGCAGAAGTTCTAGGCACGTTTCTGTTGGTGTTCATCGGCACGGCCTCCGTGGTCACGGGCGGCTTCGGCGGCGCGCTGCCGCTCGGACAGGAAGGCATCGGCCTGGCGTTCGGCATCGGCCTGATCGCCGCGGCCTATGCGATCGGCCCGATCTCGGGCGCGCATCTCAATCCGGCGGTGACGCTCGGGGTGTTCCTTGCGGGGCGGATGCCGGCGAGGGAAGTCGTGCCTTACTGGATCGCGCAGATCATCGGCGCCATCATCGCTTCGCTGGCGCTGTGGATCGTCGTCACCGGTCAGGCCGGCGGCCACACCGGGGGCTTCGGCGCCAATGGCTGGGACGAGGCGAAATGGGGCATCAGCTCGGCCTTCCTGTGGGAGCTGATCGGCACCTTCACCTTCGTCACCGTCATTCTCGGCGTCACCAACGCCAAGCACATGACGGCCTTTGCCGGCCTGGTGATAGGCCTAACGCTGGCAGGGCTCCACTTTGCCATGATCCCGGTGACGGGCACTTCGGTCAATCCGGCGCGCTCGATCGGCCCGGCGCTGTTTTCGGGCGGGGCGGCGCTCGGCCAGCTCTGGCTGTTCATCGTCGCGCCACTGATCGGCGGGGCGATCGCCGGCATCGTTGCCAAGACTGGCATCTTCGAAAAAGACTGATACCTAATGCAAAAGGCGCGGGCATGAACGCGCGCCTTCTGGGGAGGATGAGACCTAAAGCGCATTGCGATCTTTCAGTTTCGCTCCGTGCGCTTTAGTTGCCTTTGTCCCGAAACCGGTTCCCACTCTCGGGAGACCTGCTTTACTTCGCGACCAGTTCGAACCGGTCGAGATTCATCACCTTCGTCCACGCCTTCACGAAGTCTTTGACGAACTTCTGCTTGGCATCCGCCGAGCCGTAGACCTCGGCCAGCGCACGCAATTGCGAGTGCGAGCCGAAGATCAGGTCGGCGCGGGTGCCGGTCCACTTGACTTGCTTGGTCTTGCGGTCGCGCGCCTCATAGACCTCATCCGAGTCTGGCTCGGAGCCGGCCGCCGGATCCCAGATGGTCGCCATGCTGAGCAGGTTGATGAAGAAGTCGTTGGTCAGCGTGCCCGGCCTGTCGGTGAACACGCCGTGCTTTGAGCCGCCATGATTGGCGCCGAGCACGCGCAGGCCGCCGACCAGCACCGTCATTTCCGGCGCCGTCAGCGTGAGGAGCTGCGCACGGTCGACCAGCATCGCTTCGACCGACATGGGCAGCCTGCCGCGGACATAGTTGCGGAAGCCGTCGGCCCTCGGCTCGAGTGCCGCGAAGGATTCGACATCGGTCTGCTCCTGCGAAGCGTCCATGCGGCCTGGCGTGAAGGGCACGTTCACCTCATTGCCGCCGTCCTTCGCGGCCTTCTCGATCGCGGCGGCGCCGCCGAGCACGATCAGGTCGGCGAGCGAGATCTTCTTCTCGCCAGCCTGCACTGAGTTGAACTCCTGCTGGATGGCTTCGAGCTTCGCCAGCACCTTCGAAAGCTGGGCCGGCTGGTTGACTTCCCAGTCCTTCTGCGGGCTGAGACGGATGCGGCCGCCATTGGCGCCGCCGCGCTTGTCCGAGCCGCGGAAGGTCGAGGCCGAGGCCCAGGCAGTTGAGACCAGTTCAGGAACCGTGAGGCCGGAGGCCAGGATCTTCGCCTTCAACGCGGCGATATCCTCTTCGCTGACCAGTTCGTGGTCGATCGCCGGAATCGGATCCTGCCAGATCAGCTCTTCCTTCGGCACGAGCGGGCCGAGATAACGAACCACCGGGCCCATGTCGCGATGGGTGAGCTTGAACCAGGCGCGGGCGAAAGCGTCGGCGAACTGGTCCGGATACTGGTGGAAGCGACGCGAGATCTTCTCATAGGCCGGATCGAAGCGCAGCGCGAGATCGGTGGTGAGCATGGCCGGAGCATGACGCCTGGAGGGATTGTGCGCGTCCGGAACCGTGCCGGCGCCGGCGCCGCCCTTCGGCGTCCACTGATTGGCACCGGCCGGGCTCTTCGTCAGCTCCCATTCGAAGTTGAACAGGTTGTCGAAGAAATTGTTGCTCCATCTGGTCGGCGTCGTGGTCCAGGTGACTTCCAGGCCCGAGGTGATGGCGTCGCCGGCAATGCCGGTGGCATGTTTGCTCGACCAGCCGAGGCCCTGCGCTTCGATGCCGGCACCTTCCGGCTCCACGCCCACCAGCGAGGCATCGCCGGCGCCATGGGTCTTGCCGAAGGTGTGGCCGCCGGCGATCAGCGCCACGGTCTCTTCGTCGTTCATGGCCATACGGCGGAAGGTCTCGCGGATGTCGCGGGCCGCGGCGACCGGATCCGGCTTGCCGTTCGGGCCTTCCGGGTTCACGTAGATCAGGCCCATCTGAACGGCGCCGAGATGGCCCTGCAGTTCACGGTCGCCGGAATAGCGCTGGTCGTCCAGCCACTTCGTTTCGGAGCCCCAATCCACGTCCTGCTCCGGCTCCCACACGTCGGCACGGCCGCCGGCGAAGCCGAAGGTCTTGAAACCCATCGATTCCAGCGCGACGTTGCCGGCCAGGATCATCAGGTCGGCCCAGGAGATACTGCGGCCGTATTTCTGCTTGACCGGCCACAGCAGCCGGCGTGCCTTGTCGAGATTGGCATTGTCCGGCCAGCTGTTCAGCGGCGCGAACCGCTGCTGGCCGGCACCGGCGCCGCCACGCCCGTCGCCGATGCGATAGGTGCCGGCACTGTGCCAGGCCATGCGGATGAAGAGCGGTCCGTAATGGCCGAAATCGGCCGGCCACCAGTCCTGCGAGTCGGTCATCACATGGTGCAGGTCCTTGATCACGGCATCGAGATCGAGGCTCCGGAATTCCGTGGCATAGTCGAAATCCTCGCCCATCGGGTCCGAGAGGCTCGACTGCTGATGAAGAACGCCGAGGTCGAGTAGATTCGGCCACCAATCCCGATTGGTCCTGCCGGCGGATCCATGCGCCACGGGGCATTTGCCAGCGCTGTTGTCGTCGGTTTTCGCGTCCATCTTACTCTCCAGGGTTTTGATTTTCCGAGATTGATTCTGCGCAGATTTCGGGGCCGACCAGCGGCCGCGCCAATCTGGAATGATTCCAGCCTAGGCCGGCTTGGCGATAAAGACAAATTGCCTTTCCCGTTCGTTTTGATAAGCTTTCCTTATGATCGGCCTCACCGTGCGACAGATGCTTTATTTCGACGCGCTGGCGCAGACGCTGCATTTCGGCCGCGCCGCGAAGCTTGCCGGCGTCAGCCAGCCGGCGCTCTCCGGCCAGATCGCCGAAATGGAAGAGCGGCTGAACTGTCTTCTGTTCGAGCGCGGCGGCAAGACGGTGCGGATGACGGACGAAGCGCTTGTGCTGCAGCCGCGCATCGAGCGCATTCTTGCCGATATACGTGACGTCGAGACGACCGCCCGGCGCGGCCGCCCCGCGATGGAAGGCCGCTTCCGGCTGGGCATCATCCCGACCGTAGCGCCCTATCTCCTGCCGCGGGTCCTGCCGGAATTAAAGAAGCATTTCCCGGGCCTGCAGCTCGAACTGCGCGAGGCGGTGACGTCATCGCTGGTCGAGGACAATGTCTCGGGCAAGCTCGACGCTTTCATCGCCGCGCTGCCGCTCGACCATCCGGGGCTTGTCACGGAGGAGCTCTTCCCGGACCGCTTCTTCCTTGCGGTGCCCGCCGGCGATCCGGCTTTCGCCTCGCCGCCCGTGCCGCCGGAAAGCCCGGCGCTGGAACGGCTGATGCTGCTCGAGGAAGGCCATTGCCTGCGCGAACAGGCTCTGGCCGTCTGTGGCAATGTTCGACCGGTGGCGATGGCAAGCTATGGCGCCACCAGTCTCACCACCCTCTTGCAGATGGTGGCGCATGGGCTGGGCGTGACGCTGGTTCCGGAAATGGCGGCAAACGCCGCGGGCGTCATGCCGGACCTGAAGATCGTGCCGTTCCAGGAGCCGATGCCGCAGCGCATGATCTGCCTCGCATGGCGGCGCAACAAAGTGCGCCAGGACGAATGCGTGGAACTGGCAAAGATCATACGGGGATTGGATCAGGCGGTGCTGGCGAGCTGACCCTGGATTCTGAACTTTCCCAATCTCAGTTCTCAGCCAACGCCTGGTATCGGAAGCTTCTGCTGCTTACCCGAGCTAACGCTGCCCGCTTCGAAAATCCGATAGTGCGGTTCCCAACCTCGTGTTCTCTACCCTGCGTTCGATTGCCAGCCTTTACGGCACAAATATGAGAAATACGTAGGTAAAGAACACCACAATATGAACCATTCCGGTCAGGAATGTCGTTCTTTCGGTGCTAAAGCTTACGCTGCAAATGAAAAGAGCCAGGGCCAAAAGTACCGCATCAGCCGCCGGAAGCCCAAGGGTTAACCCTCGGCCTGTCAGCAGGCTGGCGGCCGCGACCGCCGGTATCGTCAGACCGATGGTGGCGCAGGCCGAACCCATCGCAACGTTGAGGCCGCGCTGCAGCTCATTGTTGAGCGAGGCGCGAACCGCCGAAATGGCCTCCGGCATCAAAACCAGCCCGGCGATCATCGCTCCCACGATACTGTCGGCCTGGGTCACCTGGTAGGCAACGAGCGTATCCTCGACACCGGCGGCGACCTGCTCGGCCAGCATGACGATGCCGATCAGCCCGCTCAGCAGCAGCAGAACGCCGACAGAAAGGCTTTCGGGAAGGGCAGTTCGCATCGAAACGTCGTGCGCCTGTTCCTGGACGAAGTCGTCCCGGTGCCGAACGGTCTGGGCGAACACGAAGCTTGCATAGAGCAGCACTGAAAGGACGCTCACAAAACCAAGCTGGCCTGCCGAAAACGTGCCTGGATCCGTGGTTTGAGTGTAGGTCGGCAGGACAAGCGTCATGACAGTCAGCGCGATCAGAACCGCGAGATACGCGCTGGTCCCTTGCCGAACGATTGCCTGCTTGCGATGACGCCAGCCGCCAAGCGTGAGACACGTACCGACGACGCCGGTGGAGATAATCATCACTGTCGAGAAAACCGATTCGCGCGCCAATGTCGGGTTGTTCTCTCCATGCAGCATCATGGAAACGATGATCGACACTTCGATTGCCGTCACGGCAAAGGTCAGCACCAACGTCCCGTACGGCTCCCCCACGCGCCGGGCCACGGCCTCGGCGTGGTCGAGCACCACGAAAATGGTGATGAACATGATCGCACTCGAAAGCGCTCCAACGACAATCCTGATGCTCAGCGAACCTTCGTCCACCGAAAGGCCGCTGGCTCTGACCGCGACAGCCATCACCAGGGCGGCCAATGGCATTGTGTAGGAAGTCACCGACCGCGCGAAACCAGTCATTGAAGCCCCTGCGTTTCGGCGAATTTAGCGGAAAAGCCTGTGGGAAGCACCCCAGCCGACATCATTGCGAAGCGGACGGACCGATCACCCGGCGTTCGACTTCTTCCGGGAAGCCGATCCGCTGCTGCCGAGGATGCTCGAGGAGTTGCGGCGCCGGCTGTTCCAGCGCACCGAAACGTCGAGATGCCGTGGTCTACGCCCCGGCAATGACCGACCTCAAAGCATCCGCGCCAGGAATTCACGCGTGCGTGACGTGCTCCCCTTGCCGGTCTAGGGTGAGGCGGCTTTAGGACACGATCGAACGGCTTCTGGCATCGACGGTGTCAATCGCCTTGCGAACCGCCGTGCAGAATTTTCGCAAAAGTTCCGGCTCGTTGCCCAGCCGCTGGCGCAGGGAGAAGGGTATCTCCAGTTGCGCTCCTTTGCCGGTCAATCCACGATTGACGATGTTCAAATCGCCGATGCCTGGAAAAATATGGTTGTCCCTTTTGGTGTTGAAGCCGGCTTCCTGGAGGCGCCGAACTATCTCTGTAATCAGCGCGGCGTCCTTGCCGCCCATATAGATTGTCGAGGGATCGTCCCGATCCTGGCGACCATGGATAGCAACGACAATCGACTTCGCCCGCACCAAGTCGAGCGCGGATACCTCGTCAAAGTTATTTGACGTTATGTGCAACTCGCGATTGTTTTGCGGCATCAGTCCTTCAAAGCAATACAGATCCAGATCGCTCCCTGCTATCGTCTCGGCAATCAGGGAAGTGCGGGGCTCGATTTTCCCACCGTGCGGGGCGAGGACGATCGCATTGCCGGTTCGAGCGCCACGCCGCACGACGATGCGATAGTCCACGTTTTCAATTTTGGCGGCCTTCAGCGCCGCGAAATTTGGGAACTCGTTGTCCATAATCCCATCCAAACGCGTGGTCGGCAGTTCGTGCTTCGAGCGCGTTTTGCGAGGGCTGAATATCTCCGGATCAATCCTGCCTCACGCCGTCTTCTGCGCCACCAGCCCCAGTTCCTCGACCATCGCCTCGCGCATCAGGAATTTCTGCGGCTTGCCGGTCACCGTCATCGGCAGCTCGGTGCGGAAACGGATGTAGCGCGGCACCTTGTAATGCGCGATCTGGCCGTCGCAGAAGGCCTTGATCTCCTCAGCGGTGGCGATCTGGCCGGGCTTCAGCACGATCCAGGCGCAGATCTCCTCGCCATATTTGTCATCGGGAATGCCGAAGACCTGCACTTCCTTGATCTTGGGGTGGCGGTAGAGGAATTCCTCGACCTCGCGCGGATAGACGTTCTCGCCGCCGCGGATGACCATGTCCTTCACCCGGCCGACAATGTTGCAATAGCCCTCGGCGTCGATCGTCGCGAGGTCGCCGGTGTGCATCCAGCCGTCCGCGTCGATCGCCTCGCGGGTCTTTTCCGCGTCGTCCCAATAGCCCTTCATCACCGAATAGCCGCGTGTGCAGAGCTCGCCCGGCTCGCCGACCGGGACGGTGGCGCCATCGGCGCCGATCGCCTTGACCTCGACATGCGGATGGATGCGGCCGACCGTGGAGACGCGTTTTTCCAGCGGGTCGTCGACGCTGCTCTGGAAAGAAACCGGACTGGTCTCGGTCATGCCATAGGCAATGGTCACTTGCGCCATATGCATCAGCGACACCACCTTCTTCATCACCTCTATCGGGCATGGCGAGCCGGCCATGATGCCGGTGCGCAGGCTGGAGAGGTCGAAGCTAGAGAAATCGGCATGATCGAGCATGGCGACGAACATGGTCGGCACGCCATAAAGGCCGGTGCAACGTTCCTGCGCGACGGCTCTGAGCGTCGCGCCCGCGTCAAAACCTTCGCCCGGGAAGACCATCGTGGCGCCCTTGGTGACGCAGCCCATCGTGCCCATCGACATGCCGAAGCAATGATAGAGCGGCACAGGGATGCAGAGCCGGTCGTCGACGGTGAGCTCGATCGCCGAGGTGACGAAGCTGCCGTTGTTGACGATGTTCAAATGGGTGAGGGTCGCGCCCTTCGGCGCGCCCGTCGTTCCGCTGGTGAACTGAATGTTGATGGCGTCGCCGGGCTTCAGGCTTTCGGAGATGCGATCGAGGCTGTCATGCTCGTCGCGTCCGGCCATTGCCAGCACATCGCCGAAATTGAACATGCCGGGCGAGTTGTCCTCGCCCATGCGGATGACGATCTTCAGCGACGGCAGCTTCTTTGCCTCGAGCTTGCCGGGCTCGGCCTTGGCGATCTCCGGCGCCAGCGTCTCGATCATGCCGAGATAGTCGGAGGTCTTGAAGCTGACCGCCGTGACCAGCGCCTTGCAACCGATCTTGTTGAGCGCATATTCCAGCTCGCTCAGCCGGTAGGCCGGGTTGATGTTGACCAGGATCAGGCCGATGCGCGCGGTGGCGAACTGCGTCACCAGCCATTCCCAGCGGTTGGGCGACCAGATGCCGACGCGATCGCCCTTCTCCAGGCCGAGCGCCAGGAAGCCGGCGGCCAGCGCGTCGACCGCATCCGACAGCTCGCTCCAGGTGAAGCGCTTGTCTTGCCCGACGAAGACGGCGGCATCGAGCGTGGCGTATCTGCTCACCGTATCGGAGAAGAGTTCCGGAATGGTTTTGTCGAGCAACGGCGCCGAACGGTCGCCCGAGACATGCGCCCTGCCGTCCATCGGAGCAATGAAGGTGCCATGCGTTCCGCGCCCGCGCAGATTGGTGGCGTTCATGAGCTCGTCGAGTTTGATCGCCATCGCCGTCTCCTCCCGGGATGAGCCAGCCTATCAGCCTGCCGGGACGGTGGAAACCCGCCGAAGGTACCGGTTAAGCGACCAGCGCAGCCATCTTCGCTGCGATGCCACGCAACTGTGCCTCATCGGCCGCGTCGCGGACCTTCCTGGAAGCAACGAGACAGGCCTGCGACTTCAGGATTATTCCATCGCCCAGCACCTTGAGATGGTTGGCGCGCAGCGTCGAGCCGGTGGTGGTGATGTCGACGATGACGTCGGCAAGGCCGGCCGCCGGTGCGCCTTCAGTGGCGCCGAGGCTTTCGACGATGCGGTAGACCTGGATGCCGTGCTTCAGCGAAAAGAACTGCTGGGTCAGCCGCCAGTACTTGGTGGCGATCCTGAGCCGCCGGCCATGACGCTGGCGGAAATCGGCGGCGACGTCGTCGAGATCGGCCATGGTATCGACGTCGAGCCAGATATCCGGCACCGCCACGACGACATCGGCATGACCGAAGCCGAGACGGGCAACGATCTCGGCGCGCGCTTCCCAGTCGGCGAGGTTCTCGCGCAGCAGATCCTCGCCGGTGATGCCGAGATCGACCGCGCCCTGGCCGATCTCGCCGGCGATCTCGGACGCGGAGAGGAAGGCCACCTCGACATTGTCGAAGCCCTCGATCCGGGCGCGGTATTTGCGGTCGTCCTCGGGCAGGGTGACCGCCAGTCCGGCCTTGGCCAGGACTTCAAGCGATTGCTCCTTGAGACGGCCCTTGGATGGGATCGCCAGCGTGATCATCGCGCGGGCTCCCGCAATGCTTCGATGCGGTCGAGCCAGACCGAGAAACCGACGCCGGGGATAGGCTTCTGCGCGCCGAGCAGCGTCAGCAGCCGATCGTAACGACCGCCGCCCACCAGCGGACGGTCGCCGCCCTGGGCAGCAATCTCGAAGACGAGACCGGTATAGTAATCGAGCGGACGACCGAAGGCGGCGTCGTAGCGGATCTTTTCGACCGGCAGGCCATGCGCCGCGATCGCCTCGGCGCGGGCGGCGAAATTTTCGAGCGCCGCGCCAAGGGACAGGCCGGCAGCGGCGGCGAATTTTTCCAGCGCCTCAGTTGCTCCGCCCAGCGCGACGTCGATCTCGAGAAATCCTTTCAACGCCGAGAACGCCTCGTCGGACAGCCGCACGCTGCGCAGTTGCGCCTTCTCGATCAACCGCCGCGCGATGTCGGCCGGGGCGCGGCCCGAGGAGGCCGACAGCCCGGCCTCTTCCATGCCGGCGGCGATATAAGCGGCGAGGCCGTCGGTATCGCTGTCGAGCACCAGCAAGGCCACCGGACCCGACAGCTGGCTGTTGCGCGGCGGATTGGCGAGGTCGGCAAGGGCCGCTTCCAGCATCGACGCCGAGCCGAAGGCGCGGGCGAGGCGCATGCGCCAGCCACGCGGCAGGCCGAGCGCGGCCAGCACCGCCTCGAACAAGGTCTGGTCGCCGAGCGTGATGGCGAGCGGCACGCTGGGCAGCACCAGCGAGAGCAGCGCGTGCGCGTCGGCCAGCGAGCGCGCGTCAGCGGCGGCGGTATCACGATCGCCGAGATCCTCGATACCGGCCTGGAAGAACTCGTTGCCGCCCTCGCGGCGCTGTCGGAACACTTCGCCGAGATAGGAATAGCGCCGCGGCGTGCCCGCCTGGCTGGCGATGTGGTCGAGGCAGACCGGGATGGTGAATTCGGGTCTGAGGCACAGCGTCTTGCCGGTCTCGCTCTCGGTCAGAAAGATGCGGCGGCGCAGATCCTCGCCCGCCATATCGAGGAACGGATCGGCCGGCTGCAGCACCGCCACCTCGACCGCGTGGGTGTCGCGCGCGGCGAAGAGTTTTGCGACGTCGGCGGCGATGGCGGGATAGCGGGAAGTCATAAAGCGCCACCTCCCCTTCTCCCCTTGTGGGAGAAGGTGGATTGGCGCGCAGCGCCGAGACGGATGAGGGGTGCTGGGCGGAATGAGACGCTGGCGCTCCCTGGAACACCCCTCATCCGACCGAGCTTCGCTCGGCCACCTTCTCCCACAAGGGGAGAAGGAGAGGTTGGCGCCCTACTTGCCACGTGCCCGCTCCTCGGCCTGCGCTGCCAGGATCTTCTTCACCTCGGCGACCAGCTCGCTCTCCGCCACCGTCACCTGCGCCGGGCGCGCGGCGCGCCATTCGGCGTTATCGGTGATCTCGGCCGACAGGCGCGCGCCTTCGATGAGGTCCTTGATCTGCACCTCTCCCTTGACGCGCTCGTCGCCGCCCTGGATGACGGCGATCGGGCTGCCGCGGCGGTCGGCATATTTCAGCTGCGCCTTCATGCCGGCGCCGCCGAGATACATCTCCGAGCGAATGCCGGCGGCGCGCAGATCGGCGACCATCTTCTGGTAGCGGCCGAGGCTTTCCGTATCCTTGTCCATGACCAGAACGACGACCGGAGCAATGACGTCGGAAGTGTCGAGCTTGCCGAGGTTCTTCAGCGCCGTCATTAGCCGCGAGACGCCGATCGAGAAGCCGGTCGCCGGTACCGGCTCGCCGCGGAAACGCGAGACCAGCCCGTCATAGCGGCCGCCGCCGCCGACCGAGCCGAAGCGCACGATCTGGCCGTCCTCGTTGGGGATCTCGGCCAGCAGCTCGGCCTCGAAGACCGGGCCGGTGTAATATTCGAGGCCGCGCACGACGGAGCGGTCCATCGCAACGCGGTCCTCGCCATATCCTGCAGCCCTGACCAGAGCTTCAATCGTTGCAAGTTCGCCGACGCCTTCCTGATACACAGCGTTGGCACCGACGGTGGAATCCTGGCCAGCCTGTCCGTTCCTTGCCGTTGCGAGAAGAACCGCTTCGGCCTGCGCGTCATTCAGCCCCACGCCCTTTGCGAAATCGCCTTCGCCTTCCTTGCCGCCATCCCATCGTCCCGGGCCAAGCAGCAGCCTCACGCCTTCCGGGCCGAGCTTGTCCAGCTTGTCGATGGCGCGCAGCACCGTCAGCCTGCGCCCAGCATTCTCCTCACCGCCAAGCCCAATCGCCTCCAGCACACCGTCCAGCACCTTGCGGTTGTTGACGCGGATGACGTAGTCGCCGCGCTTGATGCCAAGCGCCTCCATCACGTCGGCCATCATCATCGCCATCTCGGCGTCGGCGGCGACGCCCGGCGTGCCGATCGTATCGGCGTCGAACTGCATGAACTGGCGGAAGCGGCCAGGGCCCGGCTTCTCGTTGCGGAACACCCAGCCGGACCGGTAGCTGCGATAGGGTTTCGGCAGGCGGTCGTAATTCTCGGCGACGAAGCGCGCCGTCGGCGCCGTCAGGTCGTAGCGCAGCGACAGCCACTGGTCGTCATCGTCTTGGAACGAGAAGACGCCTTCGTTCGGCCGGTCCTGGTCGGGCAGGAATTTGCCCAGCGCGTCGGTGTATTCGATCATCGGCTGGTCGACCGGCTCGAAACCGTAAAGCTCATAGACCGAGCGTATAGTCGCCATCATCTTCTCGACGGCGCGAATGTCTTCTGCGCTGCGGTCGGCAAAACCGCGCGGCAGGCGCGCTTTCGTCTTTTCCGATTTGTCGGCCATGGATGGGTCTTTTCGCTATGTGAACGCTGACTTATTTCGAGCGGGCGTGTCCTAGACGATACCGCCTTGGGCGGCAAGGGTTGGCGCCTTCCCTTCTCCTTGTGCGAGAAGGAAAGGCCGCGCCTTCGAAACAAAACGGCGCCAAGAACGAAACAATCGCGTCACCGGCGCGGCATGCTGCCGACACAATCGAGGACCATATAAGCGCGCCGAAATAAGGGTTCGGGCCATGACGACCACGGAAGACATCATCGAGAGCAAGCCGGTTGCCAAGCTCCGGCCGGCCGGCAGCGCCACCCCCAAGCCGGCGCAGCAGCCTGCAGGGCCGTTCGAGGTCGTGGCGGAAGCCCACAAGCCGACGGTGCGCGACGCGCTGGTGACCGGACTGCTGGTGATCTACCCGGCCTTTGCGGCCGTGGCGGCCATCATCGCCGGGCTGTTTCTGACAAGCGCCGGCAGCCTCTGATCTTCCCCCACCTCACAATGTGCGGACGCGTAGCGTCGGAGGCGATGAGCTCGGTTTTGCGACCCGACCCGCGCCTTCGGCGCGACCTGCCCACAAGGGGCCATAAGGGGCGGGTAGAGGTGACGCTATTTCGGTCTCCTGAACCTCTGCCGCTCGGCCTCCACCTCTGCCCGGCAGACACAGCCTTCGAGATGGTCGTTGACCAAGCCCATCGCTTGCATAAAGGCGTAGACGGTCGTCGGGCCGACGAAGCTCCAGCCGCGCTTCTTCAGTTCCTTCGAGATCCGGACCGAGACCGCCGTCGTCGGATTGGCGCGCAGATGCGCAAGGTCGACAACCGTCGGCCGCTCGTCAGGCCCCGGCTCGAACTTCCAGAACCAGGCGGCCAGCGAGCCGAATTCATCTGCCATTTCACGGGCGCGCCTAGCGTTGTTGATGGTCGAGACGATCTTGCCGCGATGGCGGATGATGCCGACATTGCCGAGCAGACGCTCGACATCCTTGTCGATGAACGCCGCCACCCTGTCGAAGTCGAAATTGGCGAAAGCCTCGCGGAAATTCTCGCGCTTGCGCAGGATGGTCAGCCAGGAGAGACCGGACTGGAAGCCTTCGAGGCAGATCTTTTCGAAGAGCCGGCGATCGTCCGCCACGGGCCGGCCCCATTCATGGTCGTGATAGTGCAGATAGTCCGGCAGATTGCCGTGCCAGAAGCAGCGCGTGATACCGTCGGGGCCGTCGAGCAGGCCGGCATGTTCTTGTTCCATTGTCGGAAATCCGTCCGTTAATGCGCCAAAGCGTCGGTTTTACCGTGGCTTTACCAGATTCCTGAACCGGCCGGTAACCACACCGCAAAGTTTACTGACAAGTCGGCATTTTACGCATTTCGATTCATGTTTTGCTTGCCGCTCAGCGCCAAGGATCGCCACGCCGAGGCCTCTTCCCTGCCCTCGGACGAGTTCGACGATCAAGGTGCGTTCCGATGAAGACAGCGTTCACTTTCGTGCTCGGCGCAGCCGCGGTGCTTGCCGCCGGCGCGACGACCTCTTTCGCCAATGACCGTTATGCCGACAGGCCGCCCGTGATGGTGAGCCCCGACCTTTCAGCGCCTTGGGTGCTGCAGCTCGGCCATGCGCCAGGGATCGTGCGCCCGAGCCGCCAGGCGACCCAGCAGCCGCTGCGGCGGCTTTTCCAGGCGCAGCCCGACCAGCAGCGCACCGCAGCCGTGCGGCAGCCTGCCAAGCGCATGGTGATGAGGCCACAGATCAACTCGATCTACCTGCCTCAGGAAGTCGCCTATGGCGGGCCGCAGAAGCCGGGCACGATCGTCATCGATACCCACCAGAACTTCCTTTATCTGGTCGAGAAGGACGGCAAGGCGCGCCGTTACGGCGTCGGCACCGGCAAGCCCGGTTTCGAATGGTCGGGCACGCACAAGATCACCGACAAAAAAGTGTGGCCGGACTGGCGCCCACCGGCGGCGATGATCGCCCGCGAGGCGGCCAAGGGCCGCTACCTGCCGACCTACCTTGCCGGCGGCATCGAGAACCCGCTCGGCGCGCGCGCGCTCTATCTCGGCACCACGGAATACCGCATCCACGGCACCAACCAGCCCTGGACGATCGGGGGCGCGGTGTCCTCCGGCTGCATCCGCATGCGCAACGAGGATGTTGTCGACCTCTATGAGCGCGTCAATGTCGGAACAACCGTCGAGGTGATATAGTAACTGCGAATCAGCCGGTTAGGCGGCGCCGAGCAGTTTTGGCGCTTGCTGTTGCCCTCAAGCCATAGCGCGATTTGGCGAGACATGCTTAGACTGGCATCGAGTTAACGGGGGACGGGCCGTGTGGGGATACGGTCAGTCACGAAAGGGCAGCACGGGAGACCGCGCTGCCCTTTTCGTTTCAAGCCCGTCAACGGGTCGCCCCGGAAGCAGCATGTTTCGCATTCGGGGCTGATTTCCCGGCGCACCTCTGCTATTGCAGCGCACAATCTTGGTTTTACGCAATTCCGGACGGAAAACCGCCCTTCTGGAGTTGCTCCAGAAGGCAGAGGTTCCACCTATGACCCGGTCCGACGACAGCCGCTATCTCAGGGGCGGTCCGGTCGCCCAGCGCATCATCGCTTCGGTACGCGAGGAAGCGGCCATCGCCACAGCGGAAGGCTTCCCGCCGAAGCTGGTCTCGATCACCGTCGGCGACACCGACGCGGTCGACGTTTATGTGCGCAACCAGCGCGCCAAGGCCGGGCTTGCCGGCATCGGCTTCGAGGAACGGCGCTTTGCCGCCGACATCACCGCGGGCGAGCTGGAAGCCGCCATTCACGGCCTCAACGCCGATCCGCGCGTCACCGGTATCATCATCCAGCGGCCGGTGCCGGCGCATATCCCGATCAAGACGCTGCAGGCGGCGGTGCACCCGCTGAAGGACGTCGAGGGTATGCATCCGGCCTCGATCGGCAACATCGTCTACAACCAGCTCGATCTCGCGCCCTGCACGGCGGCCGCATCGGTCGAGCTTCTCAAGGAGACCGGCCTGGACCTCAAGGGGCTCGAGGTGGTGGTGGTCGGCCATTCCGAGATCGTCGGCAAGCCGATCGCCTTTCTGCTGATGAGCGAGGGGGCGACGGTGACGGTGTGCCATCACATGACGCGCTCGGTGGCGGCGCATGCGCGGCGCGCGGATGCGCTGTTCGTCGCCGTCGGCAGGCCGCGGCTGATCAAGGCCGAGATGGTGAAGCCCGGCGCCTGCGTCATCGACATCGGCATCAATTCGGAAATCGGCCCGGACGGCGAGAGCCGCATCGTCGGCGATGTCGACACCGAGAGCGTCAAGGAAGTCGCCTCCTGGATCACGCCGGTGCCGGGCGGCGTCGGCCCGCTGACGGTGGCGATCCTGCTGCGCAACACCATGGTGGCGCTCAGCCGTCAGCGCGCGCTCTACCGCGCGACCTACGGTGTGGCGGACCAGCTGGCGGCTGAGTAGCTATTCCGCGCCACCCAGGCTGCTCTCGGAAACGCCATCGGGCTTCGGGCCCCCATAGGCCCAGTCGAGCAATTTTATCGTGTGCACCACCGGCAGCTTGGCCGCGGACGCGATCTGTGTGATGCAGCCTATATTGCCGGTGGCAACGATTTCGGCGCCGGTCGCCTCGATATTTTTCACCTTGCGGTTGCGCAGCTTGGCCGAAATGTCGGGCTGCAGGATGTTGTAGGTGCCGGCCGAGCCGCAGCAGAGATGCCCCTCGCGCGGCTCGCGCACCATGAAGCCCGCCTTGGCCAAAAGCTCCTTCGGCTGACGGGTGATCTTCTGGCCATGCTGCATCGAGCAGGCGGAATGATAGGCGACGATCGTGCCCGGCTTGCGCACCGGCTCGGGCAGGTCGAGGGCAGCGAGATATTCGGTCATGTCCTTAGCCAGCGCCGAGACACGAGCCGCCTTTTCCGCATAGGCCGGATCGACACGCAGCATGAAGCCGTAATCCTTGATCGTGGTGCCGCAACCGGACGCGGTGATGATGATGGCGTCGAGCCCGCCCTGGTCGACTGCGCGCATCCAGGCGTCGACATTTTGCCTGGCCGAAGCCAATGCCTGATCCTCACGGCCCATGTGATGCACAAGCGCGCCGCAGCAGCCCTCGCCTTCCGGCACCACGACCTCAACGCCGAGCCGCGTCAGCAAAGAGACGGTCGCCTCGTTGATGGCGGGATCGAGCACCGACTGGGCGCAACCGGTGAGGATGGCGACGCGGCCACGTTTCGTGCCCTGCCCGGCATGCACGGCGGGCGAGGCGATCGGCGATGCCGGCGGGATCGACGACGGCGCAAGCTTCAGCATGGCGGCGACCGGCTTCAGGGTCGGCAGCTTTTCCAACAGGCCGATCAACGGCCGGCCGAATCGGGCGAGCTTCAGCGCGGCGCGGAAGCGGCCCGGATAAGGCAGCACGAAAGCCAGCATGGCGCGGGTCAGCCGGTCGAGCAGCGGCCGTCTGTAGGTCTGCTCGATGTGGGCGCGGGCATGATCGACCAGATGCATGTAATTCACGCCTGACGGGCATGTCGTCATGCAGGCAAGGCAGGAGAGGCAGCGGTCGATATGGGTGACGATCTCCTTGTCCGCCGGCCGGCCGTTCTCCAGCATATCCTTGATGAGATAGATGCGGCCGCGCGGCGAATCCAGCTCGTTGCCGAGCGTTACATAGGTCGGGCAGGTAGCGGTGCAGAAGCCGCAATGCACGCATTTGCGCAGGATCTTCTCCGATTCCGCGACATGCGGGTCAGCGAGCTGCGCTGCTGAAAAATTGGTCTGCACGAAAAATGTCCTTATCGTCTAAGCATGATCTTTTCCGCGAACCGGTTTCCACTTTGCGGGATCATGCTCTCATTGCCCGAGAAGCCAGCTTTGCGGGTCCCTAATCGGCTCGCCACGCTGCAGCGCCTGCAGGCCCAGAATGCAGCGGACGATGAACCAGACGGCAACCGCAAACATCAGCAGGAAACCGATCGCGAGCATCATCAGGACCACCGAGATCAGCGCGTAGAGAAGGCCGATCCAGAACGTCCTGATCAGGAATGTGTAGTGGCTTTCGACATAGCCGCCCGCCTTGCCGCGATTGATGTAGGCAAGCACGATTCCGATAATGCCGGTGACGCCGATGACAAGGCTGGCGAGATAGAGAATGTAGATGACCAGCGCGTTGGTCTGGCCCGGCTCAAGCCAGCGATCGGTCTGGCGCGCGCTGCTGCCCGGGCCTGGATTGGCATTGCTCATGGTGCTGCTCCCTCCGTTGACTGAGGAAGAGTAGCAGAGCTGGAAGTACGCGCCATGCGGCCGGGGTTGAGAATGTGCTTCGGGTCGAACTCGGCCTTGAGCCGCGCGGAAAGCGCCGCCAAATGCGGCGGTTGCGGTTCGAAAACGGGGAGCGCCGCGCGATGCGAGGCAGACGCCCGCACCAGCGTCGCGTGACCGCCGCCATATTGGCGGATCAATGCGCGCAGCAGTTCCGCCTCCGGATCATCCTCGCGCATCGAAAGCCACACCAGCCCGCCCTGCCAATCGTAGAAGGCGTCGACCGCCGCCTGCATGCGCAGCGCCATCACCATGTGATGGGCCTCAGACGGCGGCATCGAGACGCGCCAGACCGGCCCTGCGCCGCCATCGGCGAAGGGCGCGCAGTCGCGGATGTCGTGCCAGATCGCCTTCGACGCTTCGCCGGCAATTTCCTGCAGCGGGCCGGCCTTGCTGAGCAGGTTTCGCAATGCCTCGGCACGGTAGACGACCGAGGGGCCAAAGCCTTCGACGCGCAGCAGCGTCGCGGCATCGCTGCCGAGATGGCCGGCGGCGACGCGCGCGGCGATCCGCTCGGGCAGGTGCGCGGCGCTCGAGACCTCGGCGCTGGAGCCCAGCGCCAGCGCCATGGCCGCAACGGCAGCATCGTCGAGCAGGCCTCGAATGGCCAAAGTCACCTCGGTTTCCGCCGCCGGCAGGACCTTGAAGGTGACGTCGGTCAGCACGGCAAGCGTGCCCCAGCTCCCCGCCATCAGCTTGGAAAGGTCGTAGCCGGTGACGTTCTTGACGACCCGGCCGCCCGACTTGAAGGCTTCGCCGCGGCCGGAAACCGCCGATATGCCGAGAATGTGGTCGCGTGCCGCACCCGCCTTGAGCCGGCGCGGACCGGATAGGTTCGAAGCCAGCACGCCGCCCAGCGTTCCCTTACCCGGCTCGCCGCCGAGCAGCGGCCCGTAATCCATCGGCTCGAAGGCGAATTGCTGGCCGTTCTCGGCAAGCAGTTTTTCGACTTCGGCGAGTGGCGTGCCGGCGCGTGCCGAAAGCACCAGCTCGGCCGGCTCGTAGAGCGTGACGCCGGTGAGCGTCGACAGGTCGAGCGTATGCTCGGTCTGCAGCGGCCGGCCAATGCCGCGCTTGGAGCCATGGCCGAGGATTTCGAGCGGGCTTTCCTCCGCGGCGGCCCATTGGATGGTGGAGAGGACTTCGGCGGGGCTGGATGGGGTGAAGGTGGTCATTGCAATCTCCGGTTCCTCCCCCCGCGAAGCGGGGGCGAGGAACCCAGGTTCTGAGACGTTCCCATCAAAACCTCGGAATGTCCGGAAACGCCACCTGGCCCCGATGCACGTGCATGCGGCCGAGCTCGGCGCAGCGGCGGAGCTGCGGGAAGACCTTGCCGGGGTTGAGCAGATGGCTGGGATCGAAGGCGCATTTGACGCGCATTTGCTGCTCGAGATCGGTCTGGTTGAACATTTCGGGCATCAGATCGCGCTTCTCGACGCCGACGCCATGCTCGCCGGTGAGCACGCCGCCGACCTCGACACACAGCCGCAATATGTCGGCGCCGAAACTCTCGGCCTTGTCGAGCTCGCCCGGCACGTTGGCGTCGTAGAGGATCAGCGGGTGCAGGTTGCCGTCGCCGGCGTGGAAGACATTGGCGACCCCCAACCCGTATTTTTCGGAGAGATCGCGCATGCCGGCGAGCACCCTCGGCAGCTCCTTGCGCGGGATGGTGCCGTCCATGCAGTAATAGTCGGGCGAGATGCGGCCGACGGCCGGGAAGGCCGCCTTGCGTCCGGCCCAGAAGCTCAGCCGCTCCTGCTCCGACTGCGATATCCGGCAGGTGGTCGAGCCATTGCGGTAAGCGATCGCCTCTACGAGACCGATCAGATGATCGACCTCGACGCTCGGCCCGTCGAGCTCGACGATCAGCAGCGCCTCGACATCGAGCGGATAGCCGGCATGGACGAAATCCTCGGCCGCGTGGATCGCCGGGCGATCCATCATCTCCATGCCGCCCGGGATGATGCCGGCGCCGATAATGTCGGCGACGCATTGGCCGCCCTGCTCGCTGGTCGGAAAGCCGATCAACAGCGCGCGTGCCGTCTCCGGCTTCTTCAGGATGCGCACCGTCACCTCGGTGACGACGCCGAGCAGGCCTTCCGAACCGGTCATGACGCCGAGCAGGTCATAGCCTTCCTGATCGAGATGGCTGCCGCCGAGCCGCACCACCTCGCCATTCATCAGCACCATCTGGATGCCCAGCACATTGTTGGCGGTAAGCCCGTATTTCAGGCAATGCACGCCGCCGGAATTTTCCGCGACATTGCCGCCGATCGAGCAGGCGATCTGGGAGGATGGATCGGGGGCGTAGTAAAAGCCCTCCTGCTCGACGGCGGTGGTGATGCCGAGATTGGTGACGCCCGGCTGGGCGACGACGACACGGTTCGGATAGTCGATCGCGAGGATGCGGTTGAAGCGGCTCATCACCAGAAGCACGGCATCTTCGAGCGGCAGCGCGCCGCCCGACAGCGACGTGCCGGAACCGCGCGGCACGACGCGGATGTTGCGCTCGTTGCAATATTTCAGCACGCGGGAGACCTGCGCCACCGTCTCGGGCAGCACGACGACGAGCGGCAGTTGGCGGTAGGCGGTCAGGCCGTCGCTCTCGAAGGCGCGCATCTCGGTGGCCGTGTCGACAACGCCCTCGCCCGGCACGATGATGCGCATGTCGGCGACGATCTCGGCGCGCTTGCGCAGCGTCCCGGCATCTGGCTTGGGCATGGCAAGGCCGGGCATCGAAGCCTCCTCTACTCGACTGGTCAAAATCCTTTACCAGCCGGGAGCATTCCTTGCAAACGCTGCTTTGGTCGAAATCGGATGGCGAACGACGGCCGAGCTTTCGCAGCGGCAATCTGCCGCTGGCTTCTGCCCGCTTGAGGGACCCTCGAGGGGAGATGGCCGCGAAGCGGTCAGGGGTTCGCCTCACGTAACCGCCGGCTCGTCTGGCGTCGAGGAAGATCCTGGAGCTTCTCGCGCCGCGGCCCTCTGTTGTCTTCGGGAAATCTCCCGGTCGAGGGGAAGTTTACTCGCCCGGATGCTTGGCCGGCTCGGAGTGCATCTTGCGCACGCGGCGCACGCCCCACCAGACGAGCAGGATGGCGACCGGCACCGAAGCCGCGGTGACGACTTCCGGCGCGAAGGCATGGCCGAAGCTCGACGCGCCTTTGGCGACATAGCCGATGAGGCCGACGACATAATAAGAGACGGCAGCGACGGAGAGACCTTCGACCGTCTGCTGCAGGCGCAACTGCAGCCTGGCGCGATTGTTCATCGAGGCCAGCAGGTCGCGGTTCTGCTTCTCGACGTCGACATCGACCCAGGTGCGCAGCAACGTGGTGGCGCGGGTGAGTTTTCGCGAGAGGTTCGCTTGGCGCTCCTCCACCGAGCGGCAGGTTCGCATCGCCGGCGCCATGCGCCGTTGCAGGAAGCCTGCCCAGGTGTCGTAGCCCTGTACCGACTCCTCATCGAGCGCCTCCAACCGCTCGCTGACGATGCCGTCATAGGCGCGGCTGGCGCCGAAACGGTAGAGGCTGGATGCCGCATCGGCCTCCAATTCGGCTGCAAGTTCGGTGAGGTCGGCGAGCAAGGTCTGGCTGTCGCGGGTCTCGGCCGCCTTCATTTCAAGCGTCGTCTGCGCCAGCCGGTCCTCGATGCGGCGGGCGCGGCCAGACAGCGTCAGCGCCAGCGGCAGGCCAAGCATGGCAAGCGTCCGGTAGGTCTCAATGTCGATCAGCCGTTGTGACAAGGCGCCGGTGCTGGCCGGCGTCAGGCCGCGGTCGAGCACCAGCATGCGGGTCAGCCCGTCGCCATCCTGGCGAAAGTCCGTGACGATGGCCGCCGCACCGCGCTCGACCAGCGAATAGCAGAGGCTGGTCGGGTCAAAGCCGGCGATCAGCTTCTCGCTCGCCTGCGTCCATTTGCGGATTTCGAGCCGGATGCCGGAGATCACCGTTCCCGGCGGCGAGAAGCCGTTGCCGAAGGGCGAGTCCTCCTGGCCCCGGCTGCTTTCGGCCAGCGGCCCTTCCCAGAGATAGGTCGAGAACTCCGTGTGCCGTTCCCAGCGCAAGGTGCCCTTGCCCCATTTCATGGCATGGTGGCGGGCATGGCGTTCGGGCGCTGCGATGCCCAAGCGCCGCGACAGGTCCGACAGCACGGCAAGGTCGACGGCCGAGCCGCCCTCGGTCATGAAGGAGAGTTGGATGAGCACGCGCGGCTTCTCGACCAGCGGGTGCGGACGAGCATGGACCTCGCCTAGCGCGCCGGGGCGACCCTCATGGGCCGGAAAGCCCATGACGCTGCCCTGGGCACGCGGCTGGAATTCGAGATTGGCGTCCGACACGGCTGGTCCCCCTGGTTTCGACCCTTCGTGCAATCGCGTTGTCTTGCGGCAATCGGCAGGGGCCGTAAACAGCAAATTTCAGCTGCAGCCGATTCACAGAGCCGACGGGGAGTCGACCCGATCCGGCGAATTGGATAAATAATTTGACCAGTTGGCGACAGAGGCTTAGATCTGCGCGACATCCATTCCGTTCCCAGGCGCGCTTCCATTGAGCGATATCTTCTCCAGGATCGAGCATTCGCGAACCGCCGACGAGGTGGTGCAGCAGATCGAGAGCCTGATCCTCGAGGGCGTGCTGCGCACCGGCGACCGGCTGCCGGGCGAGCGCGAGCTGGCGCGTCAGTTCGACGTGTCGCGGCCGATCCTGCGCGACGCGCTGAAGGCGCTGGAAGGACGCGGGCTGCTGACCACCAGACCGGGCGGCGGCACGCATGTCGCCGACGTCATCGGCCAGCTTTTCACCAAGCCGGTGACCGATCTGATCTCGATGCACCGCAAGGCGGTGACCGACTATCTGGAATACCGGCGCGAGGTCGAGGCAATCGCGGCCGAATACGCGGCGCGGCGAGCGACGCCCGAGGATCTGGCGCTGCTCGACCGCATCATGGCGCGCATGGACGAGGCGCACCGTACCGGCGACTTCGACGACGAGGCGGAAATCGACGTCGAATTCCACCACGCGGTCTGCGAATGCGCGCACAACATCATCCTCCTGCACACGCTGCGCTCCTGCTACCGGCTGCTCTCCGAAGGCGTGTTCCAGAACCGGTTGCTTGTCTTCACCGTGCCCGGCGCGCGCGAGGCGTTGCTTGAGCAGCACCGGGCGATCCACGCCGCGATCAAGGCGGCGGATCCTGCCGCCGCCCGCAAGGCGGCGATGGACCACATTACCTATGTCGAGCGCTCCATGGCTGAGGCCGAGCGCAGCGGCGACTGGCAGCGCGTGTCACGGCTGAGGCTCAGGCAGCGCTCGGAAGCCGGCGACATCGAACCGACACGCAAACGCTCCTAAGCACTGATCACGCGGGGACTATTATGAGCGACATCCTCACCATCGCCGACCTCAAGGACATGGCGCGCCGCAAGGTGCCGAAGATGTTCTTCGACTACGCCGATTCCGGCGCCTGGACGGAGAGCACCTACCGCGCCAACGAGGAGGACTTCGGCAAGATAAAATTCCGCCAGCGCGTGCTGGTCGACATGAGCAACCGCTCGCTGGAATCGACCATGATCGGTGAGAAGGTGGCGATGCCGGTGGCGTTGGCACCGACCGGGCTGACCGGCATGCAGCATGCCGACGGCGAGATGCTCGCGGCGCAGGCGGCTGAGGAATTCGGCGTGCCGTTCACGCTCTCGACCATGAGCATCTGTTCGATCGAGGATGTCGCCTCGGTGACCAAGACGCCGTTCTGGTTCCAGCTCTACGTGCTGCGCGACAAGGATTTCGTCGTCAATCTCATCGACCGCGCTAAGGCGGCGAAATGCTCGGCGCTGGTGCTGACGCTTGACCTGCAGATCCTGGGTCAGCGTCACAAGGACGTGCGCAACGGGCTGTCGGCACCGCCCAAGATGACGCTCGCCAACATTATCGATCTCGCCCTCAAGCCGCGCTGGTGCCTGGGGATAGCGGGCACGCCGCGCCGCACCTTCCGCAACATCGTCGGCCACGCCAAGGGTGTCGGCGACGTTTCTTCGCTGTCGTCCTGGACGACGGAGCAGTTCGACCCGCAGCTGTCCTGGAAGGATGTCGCCTGGATCAAGGAGCGCTGGGGCGGCAAGCTGATCCTGAAGGGCATCCTCGACAAGGAGGATGCGTTGATGGCGGCCGAGACGGGAGCCGACGCGATCATCGTGTCCAACCATGGCGGGCGGCAGCTCGACGGCGCCGCCTCCTCGATCTCGGTGCTGGAAGAGATCGCCGACGCTGTCGGCGACCGGATCGAGGTGCATATGGATGGCGGCATTCGCTCGGGTCAGGACGTGCTCAAGGCGCTCTGCCTCGGCGCCAGGGGTACCTATATCGGCCGGCCGTTCCTTTACGGACTCGGCGCGATGGGCAAGGCGGGCGTCACCAAGGCGCTAGAGATCATCCGCAAGGAGATGGACATCACGCTGGCGCTGTGCGGTAAGCGTCTGGTAACCGACATGGGCAAGGACCAGCTGCGGCGCTAGGGGCTTATTCACCGATCCGCCCTAGTTTCCCGTGATGACAGACACGGGAAGACGTCGCCTTGACTGAAGCCGGCATCCACTATCTCGACGCGCGCGGGCCGAAAGGCATACGCATCTATGCCATCGGCGACGTGCATGGCCGTCATGACCTGCTCGCCGCCATGCACAGCCGGATAGCAAGCGATCTGGAGTACGGACCAAAGTCCGATTGGCGCATCATCCATCTCGGCGATTATGTCGACCGCGGACCGCATTCGAGGAACGTCATCGAATTCCTCATCGAGGCGCGGAGCCGTGATCGCCGCAACATCATGCTTGCCGGCAACCATGACATCGGCATGCTCGAATTCCTTGCCAAACCCGATCCGGAGGGTCTGTTCATGCGCTATGGCGGCGTCCAGACCGCGGCGTCATACGGGGTGAAACTCTCGACCGGCAGCAGTTGGTTCGGCAGGTCGGACGAGGCGCTGGCGCACGGACACGCGGCCCTGGTCGAAGCAGTGCCGCAAGCCCATGTCGACTTCCTGCGCTCGCTGTCCTTTTCAGCGTCCTTCGGCGACTTCTTCTTCTGCCATGCCGGCATCCGGCCGGGGGTGCCGCTCGAAAGCCAGAACGAGCAGGACCTGATCTGGATCCGCGACGTCTTCCACGATTACCCGGGGCTGTATCCCAAAGTGATCGTGCACGGGCATACGCCGGTGCCGGACGTCGAGGTGATGGCCAACCGCGTCAATCTCGACACGCTCGCCTGGCAGGCGGGAACGCTCAGCGCACTTGCCGTTGACGGCGCTGAAAAGCGCATTCTGACGGTCGAGGGAATGGCGTTCTGGCCATGACCCCAAGTGTGGGATCAGCTTTCCGTTTGTCGGGAAGGATCAGGCTCTAGCGAAGCGCGGCGGTGACGCCGTAGCCGTCGACGGCCTGGTGATTGTTTGCAGCGTCGGCAGAATAAATGCCGAGGCCGCACACGACGATGGCAGACAGCATTACAAAGGACAAAAGCGCTGCTTTCACGGACGTCATCTCTGGTTGAGCTTTCTGCATCTGTGCACGAGGCGGTTACCAATGCGTTGAAACGATAAAATGCGTCTCAATGTTTCGACGATTTCGCGCTTCTAAGCAGATTCTGTATCGCCGGTGTGTCGCTTGGATCACACAACAGATTCATCGCGGTTGCACGGACGATACAGAGGGCGCCCTCTTAGGCGGGCGGCCGGACACAAACCAAGAATGAAGTGCGTTTTCCCCAGGCGGAACTGCCGCCGCGTGCCAATTATGTCACGCTCCGCGGCGGTGCGACGGTCAGATCGTCGCCACCCATGCACGCGCGATCGCGAGCCCTGCGGCGTCGGCGTGCGGTCCGTTGCTAGCCATCTCGTAGTCGAGCCTGCCGGTCCAGTCGGGATGGCGCTCGGCGATCAGCGCCGCGAAGGAGGTGCTCCAGTCGCGCACCAGCGGGCGATCCGCCTCCAAATGGAACTGGAAGCCATAGACGGCGCGGCCAATACGAAAAGCCTGGTTCGCCGCGACATCATTGCCCGCAAGCCGCACGGCCTTCTCGGGCAGGTCGAACGTATCGTCGTGCCATTGGAAAGTCGGGAACTTTTCCGGCAAGGCGCCGAGAACAGGGTCGTGCTTGGCTTCGGCCGTCAGCGACACCCCGCACCAGCCGAATTCAACCGCACCGCCGATGTGGTTGTCGGCGCCAAAGGCGCGGGCGACGAGCTGGCCGCCGAGGCAGATGCCAAGCACCGATCGGTCCTTGCCGGCGAAATCGCGTGTCAATTCGAGCAAGGCGGGAAAATAGGGATAGTCGTCGTCGGCCAGCGCATTCTGCCCCCCGCCCAGAACCACCATGGCATCGTGACCGTTCGCGTCCCGGGGCAGCGGATCGCCTTGGTAGGGGCGGCGCAAGTCAAGCTCGGCGCCAGCCTCCGCGAGAGCGGCGCCGACTTGGCCGAGGCCGGTATTGTCGTAGTTCTGGACCACCAGCACCCGCATCCGCGAATCCCTGCTGACATGAAAATGACGGTGGGAGCGATATCATGCCGCCTCGGTTTCAGCCAAGCCGCGCGCCGGAGAGAAAGCTATGCCACTGCAGAACCGGGTCGATCCGTTCGGCGTCATCCATGCCGTGCCCGAGCGCGGCCTCTTCACCGGCAATCGCGGTATCATCCATGACCCCGAGACTAAAACGCTTCTGACGAAGCGTTGGGCGCTGCCGGCCTGGATCATCTGCGTCTGCCAATTCCGCGGCGTGCGACGCGAGCCGATGGGCCGCAATCGGCCTGGAGGAAAGGCCGGCTGGACCGAGCTGTTCTTTCTCGACGAGGTGACGGCGCTCGCGGCCGGTCACCGGCCCTGCTTCTACTGCCGGCGCGACCAAGCGAGAGATTTCGTGCGGCGCTTCGGAAAGGTCTTCGGCATTGCCGAACCGCGCGCGCCGATGGTCGACAAGCGGCTGCACAAGGAGCGGCTGGCCTCCGGCGGGCGTCCGCCGGCCGTCTCATCGGACGAACTCGCCGGTTTGCCGGATGGAGCAGTCGTGGCCGAGGGGGAGACCGCCTATGCGCTCCGCGCCGGCAAGGCGCTCGAATGGTCCTTCGCAGGCTATGCCGAGCCCGTCTTGTTCAATCGCCTCGCCGGGCGATCGCTGCGACTGCTCACGCCTGCCACAAGTGTTTCGGTGCTGAGACATGGTTACGCGCCGGTCTGGCATCCGTCCGCCGATACTTGACGACAACCCGCGCCTCGCCCATTGCTCGGCCATGCGCGCCAACTACAAAATGCAGCGGCTGTTCGTGCCGGACGATCTCGGACCGGGCTTCGAATTCGATGCTGGACAGCAGCAGAGCCACTATCTCGCGCATGTGATGCGGCTCGGCGAAGGCGCGGAGGTCCTGCTCTTCAACGGCCGCGACGGCGAGTGGTCGGCTTCGATCGCCGGCAAGACCAAGAAAGCCGTGCGGCTCAAGGTGCTTACCCTGCAGCGGCCGCAGCCGCCGCTGCCCGATCTTGTCTATTGCTTCGCCCCGCTGAAGCAGGGCCGGCTCGACTATCTGGTGCAGAAAGCGGTCGAAATGGGCGCCGGCATCCTGCAACCGGTCATCACTCAGCACACACAAGTGGCCAAGCCTGGCATTGATCGGCTGCGCGCCAATGTCGTCGAAGCGGCCGAGCAATGTGGCATCCTGGCGGTGCCAAAGGTGTGCGAAGCAGAGAAGCTGGAGCGGCTGCTCGGCGGCTGGGACAAGGAACGGCGGCTGATCTTCTGCGACGAGGATGCCTCGACCAACAATCCACTGCCAGCCTTGCAGAAGGTAAGCGAGAAGAAACTCGCGCTGCTGGTGGGGCCGGAGGGCGGCTTTTCCGATGACGAGCGCAGGATGCTGCGGGCGCTGCCCTTCGTCAGCGCCATTCCGCTCGGGCCGCGCATCCTGCGCGCCGACACCGCGGCGGTCGCGGCGCTCGCGGCGATCCAGGCGACGATCGGCGACTGGTGATCAAATCCAGTTGAGGCGTGGCTCAGGATTTTTCGCTTGATCGGCTACTGGCATTTCGTCCATCTAGCGCCCGGCGGCTAGCTGACGGCTGCGGAGGGCTTTCTTATGGCGCGCGACACAACCGATATCCAGCCCATCGAAGGCATCGAAGAACTCGTCGGCTATCTGGCGGCCGGCAACAAGCCGCGCGACAAATGGCGGATCGGCACCGAGCACGAGAAGTTCCCCTTCTATGTCGATGGCAACGCGCCGGTGCCCTATGGCGGCGAGCGCGGCATCCGCGCCATCCTGGAAGGCATGCAGGAAAAGCTCGGCTGGGATCCGATCATGGATGCCGGCCGCATCATCGGCCTGGTCGAGCCGACAGGCCAGGGCGCGATCTCGCTGGAGCCGGGCGGGCAGTTCGAGCTCTCCGGCGCGCCGCTGGAGACGATCCACCAGACCTGCCGCGAGGGCAACGCGCATCTGGCGCAGGTGCGCGAGATCGCCGAGCCGCTCGGCATCCGCTTCCTCGGCCTCGGCGGCAGCCCAAAATGGTCGCTTGCCGAAACGCCGAAAATGCCGAAGTCGCGCTACGAGATCATGACTCGCTACATGCCGAAGGTCGGCTCCAAGGGCCTCGACATGATGTATCGCACCTGCACGATCCAGGTGAATCTCGACTTCGAAAGCGAATTCGACATGCGCCGCAAGATGCAGGTGTCGCTGAAGCTGCAGCCGCTGTCGACGGCGCTGTTCGCCAATTCGCCCTTCACCGAGAGCCGGCCGAACGGGCTGCAGAGCTGGCGCGGCGACATCTGGCGCGACACCGACGACCAGCGCTCCGGCATGCTCGAATTCTGCTTCGCGCCGGATTTCGGCTTTGCCGACTATGTCGAATGGGCGCTCGACGTGCCGATGTATTTCGTCATCCGCGACGGGCGGTATCACGATATGACGCGCTACACCTTCCGCCAGTTCATGGCGGGTGCCGCGCGCTCGCAAGTGCCCGACGGCCTGCCGACAATGGGCGACTGGGCGAACCACCTCTCCACCCTCTTCCCCGATGTGCGGCTGAAGCGCTTCCTCGAGATGCGGGGCGCCGACGGCGGACCGTGGCGGCGCATCTGCGCGCTGCCGGCTTTCTGGGTCGGCCTGCTCTATGACGAGCAGGCACTCGACGCCGCGGAGACGCTGACCTCGAGCTGGACCTACGAAGAATCGCTGGCGATGCGCAACGCCGTGCCGGAGCACGGCATTTCGGCGCCGTTCCGCAATGCCACCTTGCGCGAGGTTGCCCGCGACGTGCTGGCCATCGCCCGCACGGGTCTGAAGAACCGCGCCAAGAAGAACCGCGACGGCTATGACGAGACGTCGTTCCTCAACACGCTCGACGAGGTCGTGGCGCGCGGCACCACCAGCGCCGAGGAGATGCTTTCGGCATATCACACGCGCTGGGGCGGCTCGATCGAGCCGGTGTTCATGGAATATGCCTACTGACCGTTCGCCGGCCACCTGAGCTGTGGCTCGGCAAAAGCTGCTTCATTCGGTGAAGGAAACGAACTAGGCTCTTCCGTGAGGATATTGCGGAGGAGATCTCATGCCTTCCCTGTTCGATATTTTTTTGCAAGCCCAGAACGGCGCCGGCATGCAGGCGCTGGCCCAGCAGTTTGGCCTGTCGATGCAGCAGGTGCAGGCCGCGGTGCAGGCGCTGCTGCCGGCCTTCTCACAGGGGCTTCAGCGCAGCACCGCCGATCCCTATGGAATGGGCGCTTTCATGACCGCGATGGCGAGCGGCCAGCACGCCAAGTATTTCGAGGACGCGACCCGGGCCTTCACGCCGCAAGGCATCGATGAAGGCAACGGTATTCTCGGCCATCTGTTCGGCTCGAAGGACCTGTCACGCGCTGTCGCGGCCCAGGCCGCGCAGGCGACCGGCCTGAGCCAGCAGGTGCTGCAGCAGATGCTGCCGGCGATGGCGTCGATGATGATGGGCGGATTGTTCAAGCAGACCAACAGCCAGATGCAGGCCGCCGGCGGCTTCGGTGGCGGCGGCAATCCTTTCGGCGAGATCATCGAGGAGATGATGCGGCAGGCGGGAGGCAGCGCACAGGCCCCGCAGCCGGCGCCAAATCCCTATGGCGACAATCCGCTCGGCAAGGTGCTGCAAGACATGTTCGGCGGCGGCGCCCAACAGCCGCAAAGCCAACCGCAGCAGGCGCCGAACCCTTACGGCGACAATCCGCTGGGCAAGATGTTCGAGGAAATGCTGCGGCAAGGCGGCGGTTTCGGCACGCCAGCGGGACAGCAGGCGCCGCAGCAATCCCAGCCGCAGCCGCAAGCCAATCCGAGCGGCCGGCCGAGAAATCCATTCGACGACATCTTCGGCAGGATGTTCGAGACCGGCGCGCAGCAGCGCGAGGAATATCAGAAGGGCATGGAGACGATCTTCGACCAGTTCAAGCGCGGGATGGACCGACGGTAGGGCGCTCCACTCAAAAGAAAAATGCCCGGTCCTGGAGGGGAACCGGGCAATGTGCAGGCAGGCCGGCGGGAACCGGCAGGGAGTGTGGGAGCCTGCATGAAACTTGGTCGCGCCGAGCCCTCGAAAGGTTCAGCGCGAGCGCAAACGCAGCCGGCGAAGCCGCTCAGGCGACCTTGCGGGCAAGATCCTCGATCATATCGGCGCGCTCTTCTGCGATTGCGCGCAGCTTCACCGTCGGATCGCGGCCGAAAGGCACGCTGGCGGCGACGTGGAGGTCTGCGCGGGTCAGTCCGATATCGGCAAGCTCGGCATCGGACATCTCGCCAAGGCGATAAAAGGCGCGGCGGTTTTTCCAGGCGCGAAACGCATCGGCGACCGCATTGAGCACGCGGGTCGCAACGGCCGGACGCGTGGTGATGCGCGGGGTCTCGGAGGCGAATTCGATCGTGGTCATGTCAGTCTCTCCTTCGGAGTCGAGCGGACGAAACCATGCAATCGGCGCCTGGGAGGAGCGCCGTTGCGGTCTCGATACAGTTAACGTGACGCATGTCGTTGCCCCCCAACACCGGAGGCCACTTTTGGGCGACATGCTGTGCCTTCATGTGGACAATGGCAATTTGCCACGCCGCGATTGATTAATCCAACGAATGTTTCTAATCTTTAGCATCAACACGAATGATGGATTGGACCGATGAAAGCGCCGCTCGATCTCGATCAGTTGCAGACCTTCATCTCGATTGCCGACACCGGCAGCTTCACGCGGGCTGCCGAGGAGGTGCACCGGACACAGTCTGCGGTGTCGATGCAGATGCGCCGTCTTGAGGAGCGGATCGGCAAGCCGCTGTTCGAAAAGGATGGTCGCACCAACAAACTGACTGAGGAGGGCGACAGGCTGCTTTCATATGCAAGGCGGCTGATCTACCTCAACCGCGAGACTTTGGCGGCCTTCGACGACCAGCGGCTCGAAGGCACGATACGCATCGGCACGCCGGATGACTATGCCGACCGCTTCCTGCCCGAGATCATGGCGCGCTTCTCGCGCTCCAACCCGCGTGTGGAGCTCACCGTCATCTGCGAGCCGACGCCGGGCCTGGTCGAGCACATCAAGCGCGGCAATCTCGACCTCGCGCTGGTGACGCACAACGACACGCGCGGCCAGTCGGAGGTGGTGCGGCGCGAGCCGCTTCTGTGGGTCACCTCGGCCAACCACGCCACGCATGAGCAGGAAATCCTGCCGATGGCGTTCGGCCGGCCGAACTGCATCTGGCGGCGCGCGGCGGTCGACGTGCTCGACCGGCAGAACCGGGAATACCGCGTCCTCTTCTCCAGCTTCTCGGCGACCGTGATCACCGCCGCGGTGCTTTCCGGCCTCGCCATTTCGGTGCTGCCGGAATGCGCCCTCAGGCCCGGCATGCGCGTGCTCGGCGAGGCCGACGGGTTCGACGCGCTGCCGGATTGCCGCATCGGCATCATGCGCGGCCAGACCTCGCAGCCGGAGATCGTCGATGCTCTGGCCCGCCATATTGCGGAAAGCCTGGACAATATTTCCGTGCCGGTCAGCGAAGAGACGGGAAGCTTCGACTTCGCGGCACTCGCCTTCGCCAAGATGAAGCGGACCAAGGCAAACCAGATCCTGCCTGGATGGTAGGGGTTCAGGCGCGAGCGGCGGCGGGCTGAATCTCGTCCGGCGAAGCTAGACCAGAAAGGCCGAGCAGTTGGACCGGCTCAAGCGGCGGCGACAAGAAATAGCCCTGGAGTTGCCGGCAGCCCATTGCGACCAGCAGCATCTTCTGCGCCTCGGTCTCCACGCCCTCGGCGGTGACGTCGACCCCGAGCGCCATGGCAAGATCGATCAGGGCCTTGACGATCGCGGCCGAGTTGCCGTCGCCATCGAGAAGCCGCACGAAGGAGCGGTCTATCTTGAGCTTGTCGATGGCGTGGCGACGCAAGTAGCTGAGCGATGAATAGCCGGTCCCGAAATCGTCCAGAACGATGCCGACGCCCAACTGCCGCAAGGTGGTCAGAGCCGCCCTCGAAGCATCGCTGTTGTCCAGAAGCACGCTTTCGGTGATCTCGAACTGCAGGCGCTGCGGCGCCAGCCCGGTGTCGGCAAGGATCGACGCGACCTGTTCGGGAAAGCCGGCGTCGCGCAACTGCAGCGGCGATACGTTGACGGCGAGCCACGGCAGGTCGGTTCGCACGGCGAAACGGCAGGCCTCCTGCAGCACCCACGCGCCGAGTTGGCCGATCATGCCGCGCTCCTCGGCGATGGCGATGAATTGCGCCGCCGGCAATGCGCCATGCACGTCATGCCCCCAGCGGATCAGCGCCTCCGCGCCGAGGATCGTCTTGCCGTTCGCCGCGAACACCGGCTGGTAGGCGAGCCTGATGCCGGAGCCGCCGTCGAGAGCCTTGCGAAGCTCGGTCTCGACTGTGCGCTTGCGCAAGAGCAGGTCGTCCATGTCACCGGCGAAGACCTGGTGCCGGCCCCGGCCGTTCTTCTTGGCTTCGTAAAGCGCGATGTCGGCCTTGCGCAGCAGATCGTCGGCATCCGTTTCGCCGCCGTCCGATAGCGCGATGCCGATCGAGGCGCTGACGAAGACCTGATCTTCCATGAGCTTGAACGGTTCCTGCAACTTCTGCAGCAGCCGCTCGGCGATATCCTCGGCGGCACGGATATCGCGGATGTCGACGAGGATCAGCGCGAACTCGTCGCCGCCCAGCCGCGCCACGGTGTCCACCTCGCGAACGGTGTGCTGGAGCCTGGCCGCCGTCTGACGCACAAGCTCATCGCCCGCCGGATGGCCGAGCGTGTCATTGATGTGCTTGAAACGGTCGAGATCGAGATAAAGCAACGCCACCCTTCCCATCTCGTGAACCGCCATATCCTGGCTGGCCCTGAGCAGGGCCCGACGCAAGCGGTCCTCGAACAAAGCCCGGTTTGGCAGGCCGGTGAGCGTGTCGTGGAAAGCGAGATATTGCGCCTCGTCCTGGCTTGTCTGCAGCGCGGACGAGGCGCGGCGGAGCCTGCGCAGCAGAAACGCCAGAACGCCGGCCGCGACAAGCAGCGCCAAGGCCAGCGCCGGGGCCATCTTGCGCACCAGCGTGAGACCTGGCCGTTCCTGGTCCCAGCCGACATAACCGAGCATTATACCGCGGGAATCGACCAGAGGCACCGCAGCGGCTCCGACCGATTGCGACAGCGGCACGAGACGCGCGCCGTCGAGCAGATATTTTTTGGCGATCTTGCCGATGACCGCCTCGTTGATGAACTCCACCGAAACATGCAGATATTCGGTGCCGGGCGCCTGCGTGACCCGGTCCGTACTCGGCACCAGCGCCATGACGCTCAGGATCGCCGGTTTTCCCTGGAGCGACACAAGGTCCTCCGCGACCATCTTGGCCGGCTGGCCGGAAGCGTCCGCCTTCTGTGGCTCAGCCAGCATGCGGCGCAGCTTCTCGATGGATGGCTGCAAGGCAGGCTCGTCATCGCCATAGGCGGACGCATCGACCACCTTACCTTCCTGCATGGCATGGACCGGACGATTGGCGGCATCGAGAATGTAGACCCGGTTGTGACCGTAATAGGTATACATCCAGACGCTGAGGTTCTCCTCGATCCAGGTCCAATTGCCGGCCCTGACATTGTCGACCGCGTCATCCCAGACCGCAACGCTTTCCTGTTCACGCTGAACAGACGCAATCTGGTCCTTCAAACCCTCGTCGATGAATATCTTCTGCCGTTCGAGCGAGGCGTTGTCAGCCTGGGCCGCCGCGTAGAAGCCGAAGCCGACGACCATGGCCAGCGCGAAGACCGCCAACGTCAGCACGGTCAGCGTCACCTGATGCGTCAAAGGTCTGGTGTTGGCGGTTGCGCTCATGTGTTTCCGGCTGGCTCTTGCTACCGCCAGTCAAAGCAAATCGGGCTTAAGATCGCGTTATAATATTAGCGAGATTTCAGCTCTGCCTTGACGCCGCCCGATAAGCGTTCCCCAATCAGAGCATGAGCGAAGCAGCAACCGAATCACGCAGCAATGCCACCGAATATACGGTGAGCGAGATTTCCGGCGCGTTGAAGCGCACGGTCGAGGATGCTTTCGGCAATGTGCGGGTGCGCGGCGAGATTTCCGGCTACCGCGGCCCGCATTCCTCCGGACACGCCTATTTCGCGCTGAAGGACGACCGTGCGCGGATCGAGGCCGTGGTCTGGAAGACCACGATGGCGCGGCTGAAATTCCGCCCCGAGGAAGGGATGGAAGTGATCGCCAGCGGCAGGCTGACGACCTATCCCGGAAAATCCAACTACCAGATCGTTATCGACAATCTGGAGCCGGCCGGCGCCGGCGCGCTGATGGCCCTGCTGGAAGAGCGCAAGCGGCGGCTGCAGGCCGAAGGCCTGTTCGATGCCGGCCGCAAGCGGCGGTTACCATTCATGCCGCGCGTCATCGGCGTCATCACCTCGCCCACGGGCTCGGTGATCCGCGACATCATCCATCGCATCAAGGACCGTTTTCCGCTCACTGTGCTGGTGTGGCCGGTCCGGGTCCAGGGCGACACGACCGCAAAGGAAGTGACCGCAGCCGTCAACGGCTTCAACGCACTGACCTGGGACGGCGCAATCCGCCAGCCCGATCTCCTGATCGTGGCGCGCGGCGGCGGCAGCCTCGAGGACCTTTGGGGTTTCAACGACGAAGGGCTGGCGCGCGCCGTCGCCGCCTCACGCATTCCGATCATCTCGGCCGTCGGACACGAGACCGATTGGACGTTGGTAGATTTCGTCGCCGACATGCGGGCGCCGACGCCGACGGGCGCCGCCGAGATGGCAGTGCCGGTCAAGGCGGAGCTCGAAGCGACACTGGCAAATCTCGGCGCGCGGCTTAGTGCCTGCACCTCGCGGCACCTGGATCGCAAGCGCCAGGCGGTGCGCGCCGCGGCGCGGGCGCTCCCCTCACCCGACCAGCTGCTGGCGTTGCCGCGCAGGCGCTTCGACGAGGCAACGAGCCGGCTCGGCCGCGGGCTGACGGTGAGCATCGAACGCAAGCGCGCAAGGCTGGAGCGGCAGCGGCTGGCGCCGGCCACCTTGTCGCGTCGCCTCAATGAGACGCGCAGGCTGACAGGCCGCGACATCGCCCGCGCGCGGGCCGCGTTCTTCGCAATCGTGCGGCAAAGCCGGGCGCGCTTTCAGCGCAACTCGGCAAGGCTGTCGCCGGCGCCGGTCGTCAGGCGCCAGAAGCTGCAGGCCGACACGCTGGCCGGACTGACCCGCCGCCAGGAGCAGGCGACGGCGCGGCGGCTTGACCGCCTGCGTGCCGCTCTTACCCAGGCCGACCGGCTGCTCACCACGCTCTCGCACAAGGCCGTGCTGGCGCGCGGCTTCGCGCTGGTCAAGGACGCCGATGGGACCGTCGTCAAGCGCGTCGCGGAGCTGGCGCCGGGTGCGGCGCTGCAGCTGGAGTTCGCCGACGGCAATGCAGAGGCCATCGCCACCAGCGGCGGCGCGCGGCCGAAGTTGGCCGCCAAGCCCTCGGGCAAGGCCAAGGAGCCGGGCAACCAGGGCTCGTTGTTCTGAAATGAGCAGGAGCGACCCGCATCTGCGCACGCCGTCGGGCAAGCCGCGCCTGCGCTCGTTCAACGTCGCACTGGACGGCACGCCCGGCCGCTTCAACGCCATCACCGACGTGCCGGGCGTCGCGGTCGGCTATACGACGCTGATTGCCGGCGGGGGCCCGCTGCAAGTCGGGATAGGACCGGTGCGCACCGGCGTGACTGCGATCCTGCCGAGACCTGTCGGCCAACTGGCGACGCCGGTGTTTGCCGGCGTGTTCAGCCAGAACGGCAATGGCGAGCTGACCGGCACGCATATCATCGAGGAGACCGGCGCCTTCAACCTGCCGGTTACCATCACCAACACCCATTCCTGCGGCCTTACCCGCGACGGAGCGCTACGCTGGATGAGCCGGATGCTGCCGGCTGCGCTCGACAGCGCCTGGGGCCTTCCGGTGGCGGCGGAGACCTATGACGGCTTCCTCAACGACATCAACGGCCACCATGTGAGCTTCGAGCATGTCGCCTCGGCGCTCGACGGCGCGACGGACGGCGCGATCGAGGAAGGAAGCGTCGGCGGCGGCACCGGCATGATCTCGTTCGGCTTCAAGGCCGGGTCAGGTACCGCCTCGCGCATCGTCGAATGGCAGGACAGAAGCTACACGCTCGGCGTGTTCGTGCAGGCGAATTTCGGCAAGCGGCGCAACTTCACCATTCGCGGCCGGCATGTCGGGCCGGAACTCGCCGAGCCGGCGATCCGCGAAGGCACGCCGCGCGCCGAAAAGGGCTCGATCATCGCCGTCGTCGCCACCGATGCGCCATTCCTGCCGCACCAGATGAAGCGCCTCGCCAGGCGCGTGCCGCTCGGCATCGCCCTGACCGGCGGCTACGGCTACCACAGCTCGGGCGATATCTTTCTTGCCTTCTCGACCGCCAATCGCGAGGCCGCGCTGGCGGCTTCAGGCCGCGTCGCCCGCGCGGAGTTCATTCCCGATGTCGATATCGACCCGTTCTTCGATGCTGTGGTGCAAGGGGTGGAGGAGGCGATCCTCAACGCGCTCGTCGCCAATGAGGACATGACCGGGCGCGACGGCAATTTCGTGCCGGCGCTGCCAAAGGCGTGGCTGAAGGACAATTTCGGCTAAGTCGGACGCTCGGCTGAGGTCAGACAAACCGCGCGCACGGTATCTTATTCGGACGGCTTGTCCGACGTCGTCTGTTGCTCGCTCTCTTCGGCGACTTCCTCAAGGCGCGAAGCGATCAGTTCCTGGATGTCGCCGACCTCTTCCTGGATGTCTTCCAGAAGGATGCCTTCCTCGGCGGCCTTGGCGCAGCACTCCTTGGCGAGAGTTTCGGCCTGCTCGTCGATCTTCACCGGCGAATGCTGGCATTGGACCTTTTCGCCAATCCATCCGCGCAAGAACTCGATCGCATGTTCACTCATACTGCTTTTCCCTAGCGGCAATGCCGGTTGGTAGTCATGAACGCTCGCGTCCCGCCACGGGACGCAGGCCCATTCGAGCCGAGTCGGCCTCTGCCGGCAAGACGTCTTGCCAATGGGACAAGATGCCTTGCTCAGGGTCCGCGGAGCCGAAGGACTGGAAAGGTTCGAGGGACACGTTCAGATTGTTGAGGATGATGCTTTGGCCAGGACCGTCAAAGATCCGCTCTGTTGTTTTTACTTGCTTTCTTCCGGTTTTTCAGACCGATTTCCGTCACAACACCACGCATTTACGGCGATCTCGCAGGCGCAGCCAAGGTGCGACAAACCGAAAGCCGCCGCTATATAGTGATATCCCCATACAATGTCGACTCTGATCGTCGTGCCTGCTTCTTTCCGCCGCGTCAGGCGGGCGGCGGACAGCCTTTCGGGGAAGGTCTCGGCACCCTGCTGCGCATCTGGGCATGACGCTGCGCCATACTTGGCAGGTGGCGATCACCATCGCCTCGACTTTCGTTGCCGCGACGCTGCAGCTTCTCATTCCACATTCGTTGCGGCGCGCCATCGACCAGGCGCAGGGCGTGATGGTTGCGGGCGGCGGGACGGCTGCCGAACAGGCGCTTCGGAACACGGCTCTGATACTGCTGGTTGTCAGCGTCCTGCGCGGTCTTTTCACGATGGCGCAGAACGAGGCCGTCGGCCATCAGACCGGCTATGAGCTGAGCCTGGCCTTCTGCGAGGTGCGCGGGCTGCTCAGCCTGAGCTGCCCTTCGTCGCCCGGCGATGCTTCGTCACCCAATAGAGGAATGGGACGCGGCGGCCGGAAAAGCGACGTGACCGCCAGGAAATCGATGGTACCGTTGGCTGGGCTCGAACCAGCGACCCCCAGATCCACAATCTGGTGCTCTAACCAACTGAGCTACAACGGCACATCCGCCTGAGCGCAATCCGAGGAGAAATCATTCCCCGCGTCCGCTCCGTCGTCGGCGATGCGTCCAATACGGATTATCGGAGTCTAATTCAAGGCCTTTGATGAGGCAAAGATCCGATGAACGAACCCGCGCAGTCCCGATTGGGCAAAAGAAAAGGCCGGCGGGAGGAGGTGCCGGCCTTTTCCTGTTACGAGCCAGCGGGAGGAGGAGCTGGCTGGTCACCCCGGAGAGCAAAGGGAGGAGGTTTCACACTCCGGGTATTCATCTCATCAATTCATCGCACATCTATTTGTCTGACGAAATGCGACGTTTTGATGCATCGTTGAGTTACGCCTGAAATCAGGCCGCCTTGATGTCCTTGAACGCCTTCTCGAAAGCGGTCTTCACCGGCTTCGAGACGTCCTCGACAGCCTTGGAGGCGACGGCCTGAAAGTCCTTGGCCTGCTCGACGGCCATCTCGGCGCGCTTGCGCAGGAAGGCAGTCTGCAGCTCGACGACTTCCGACAGCGTCTTGGCGCCGACCAGGGCTTCAAGGTGCGAGAAGCTGGCCTCGGCATTGGCGCGAAGGATGGCGATGGTCTTCAGCGAGACATCGCCGGAAACGGTCTTGGCGGTCTCGTAGGTCGACTCCAGAACCTTCTGGGTCTCCTCGGCGCCGTTCTTCAGTTTGGTATAGGCCTCTTTCGACTGCTCGACGCCTTTCTCGGCGAAGGCGCGGATCTGGTCGGTGGCCTTGGAAGCGTCAAAGCTCGGGAATTCAACGTTCTCGATGGTCTCAGCGGTCTTGGCAGTCTTGGACATTTTCCAACCTTTCAAGGGCAGCGGCTTTGACGGAAAGCCGTCTCGTTCATGTATGATGGCAATATAAAGGCAAGTTTTGTGCATTGCAATATCTTTGTTGCACTGCACCATAAAAAAATCGCCCCGCCATTAACCAAGAGCCCAGAGATTTCGGCCGATACACGGCATGGCTTGTGGACCTTGGTCCCGTACGCTTTTATTAACAAAGCGTTAACTCAAAAAGCCCGCCTGGAAGGTCCGCCAGTGCCGCCTGAAAACTACTCCTTCCTCGACGTCGCCGTGCTCGACGCGGTGCGCCAGCGCTTCGCCGCCGGCGACGCGCTTGCCATACTGTCGGCCGACCTCGAGCAGGTGATCTGGGCCAACGGGCCAGGTGCCGCGGTATTCGGCTATCCGGAAATCGAAGCGATCATCGGCGCTTCCGCGCGGCTGCCGCTAATTGCCAGGCGGCAGATCATGGCGACCAGCGGCTTTCCGGATATCGGCAGCGACCGCGCCGTCACCGTGCGGCTGGCGACCGGCATGGTCAGCCGCCCCGTCGGCTTGGTCGCCAGCGCGGTAACGATGCCGGACGGCGAAAAGGCGATCATGCTGGCGATGCCCGCGGCGCAGACCGGCTCGCGCGGCGCCGCCGAAATCGCCAGCCGCGCCATTGGCGGCTTCACTGAGGCCGGACATTTCATCGCCTTCGTCGATGCCCAAGGCCATGTCGAGGCGGCTTCGGAGGGATTTGCCGCGCTCGGCATCAGGCCGGAGACGCTCGCTGCCCTGGTCGCGGACGTGGCAAGTGTTGGAGACCGCATCGTCAAGCGGCTTGTTCCCGGCGCAAGCACCTCGTACCCGGCCGGCTTTGCGCGCTTGACCGACGCGCGCCATCTCCTAGTGGTGATCGACGAAGACCAGTTCGACGGCGAGCGGAACGACCAGCCCGACGCCGGTAAGTCGGCAGCGCCGGAAGGCGCGCCCACCGTCTCCGAAGACAAAAACACCACAGTCAGCGCCGAGCCGAGCCGAGAGAACAATACCCAGTCTCCGGCCGCGGCAACGGGCGAAAAGGCAGACGCGGTCCCGCCGGCGGCCGCGGATGAGGCCCAGCCAACGCAAAGGACCGCGACCACGGCCGACCACGCGCCGGATGCTGCGCTGGTAGGCGGTGCCGGCCCGGCGCAGCATGACCATTGGTATTTCAATGCCGGCGGCGACGACGTGAAGGGGCCGGAGAGGCCGCCACAGATCGGACCGGCGGAAGTCGCGGCCGCAAGCCGGCAGCACACGGCCGGAACGGCGGCGGCTGAGCCGAGCGCAGCGCGCAACATCGACCGTTCGGCGCCGCCGCTGCGTTTCGTCTGGCGGACCGACGCCGAAGGTAAGTTCAGCGCGCTGTCGCCGGAATTCGCCGATATCGTCGGCAAACCCGCCGCCGATGTGATCGGTCGCCGCTTCAGGGATGTCGCCACGACTTTCGGCCTCGACGCATCGGGCGAGATCGCCACTCTGCTCGAGCGGCGCGATACCTGGTCGGGACGCTCGGTGCTGTGGCCGGTGGCGGGCACGGACCTGAAGATCCCCGTCGATCTTGCGGCGCTGCCGGTCTATGGCCGCAGCCGCGCCTTCGAAGGTTTCCGCGGCTTCGGCGTCGCGCGCAGCGCCGACGCCGTTGTCGACCCGGAAGCGCTCGGCATGGCGCTGGTGCCCAATGGCGCCGCTCCGACAGAACCCGAACCTGCCGCCGGGCAACCCGCGGCCGAGCCGGCGAAACCTGCCGACCCGTTCCTGGGCGAAGTGCCGGCGCTGACCATCGTGCCCAAGCCGGAGCGCCGCTATGCCGACAAGGTGATCCGGCTGGCCGAGCACAGGCAGCCGGCCAACGACAAGCAGCCGGGAAATGACAGGCCGACGAGTGAGAAAGGGCTGTCGATCCTCGAGCGCAGCGCCTTTCGCGAAATCGGCGAGCGGCTGCGGAAGGACAGTTCCGGCCCGGCCGAGCCGCCAAGCGGCGTAACCGCGGGTGCTCAAAAGCAACCAGATGCGGCTGCAACCGCCGACAATGCTCCCACGGCCGAACAACCGACCGGTGAGAGGAAGACCGACCACTCCGATCTGAACGCGACTGACGCCACCTCGCCTGAGCCGGCCAAACCGGAAGACAGCGAGGCCATTGGTACGGCCGAAGCGGAGACCGAGGCGGAAGATCAGAAGGATCTGGCTCGGCTCGACGGCCTCGATGTTCCCGAGACAGCCGCTGGAAAAGACGAAACGCCCGCTGCCTCCGGCTCGTTGCTCAACTATGCCGGGCGCGAGAAAGCCGCCGATGAAGCGCAGGAAGCGGCGGGTTCCGACACCCGCCAAACCGCAGCGGCGGACAGGGCAGCCGAATCGACGGCCGAGCGGCCGGCAGCCGAAGCGCCTGCCCCAGAGGCAGGCGCTGGCGACGACGACGGTATGACCGCCGACGATTTTCGCGACGCGGAAGACAGCGAGGACTGGGCCGGTTCCGACCGGGACGGCGCCCTGCCCGCGCCTGAACAGCCTGGCGAAGCGAAAGCGCGGCCGGAAAGGCCGCGCCTCAGGGTGCCGCCGCTCAAGCTCGAGGGCTTCGTGCCCTCGGCTTTCTCAACCGGGGAAGGAGGCAGGGCTCCTGATACGTCCATCCTCGCCAGGCTGCCTGTGCCGCTGCTCATCCATTCCGGCGACGTGCTGCACTATGCCAATGAGGCGTTCCTCGAACTCACCGGCTACGACGCGCTGGAAGACCTTGCCGATGCCGGCGGGCTCGGCGCGCTGTTCGCCGACCATTACGCCGATGATGGCGAGACTGACGAAAGTGACCGTTCGCTGAAGCTCACAACCCGCCAGGGCCAGGAATTCCCGATCAATGCGCTCCTGCGCTCGGTGCCGTGGCGCGGCGGCAAGGCGCTGATGCTGGTGGTGCGTCGCTCGGGCGAGGACGAGGCGCCCTCCTCGCATCTCAGCGCGGCCAATGACGAGCCGAACCAGCAGCCGGACGTGTCCGAACTGAAGTCGCGCATCGCCGAAATGCGCACCATCATCGACACCGCCACCGACGGCGTGGTGCTGATCGGCCGCGACGGCAACATCCGCTCGATCAGCCGCCCGGCTGAAGCCCTGTTCGGCTTCGACAGCGACGAGATCGCCGGCAAGCCCTTTGCCTCGCTGTTCGCCATCGAGAGCCAGCGCGCGGCGCGCGACTATCTCGTCGGCCTCTCCGAACCTGGCGTGGCGAGCTTGCTGAACGACGGGCGCGAGGTGATCGGCCGCGAGGCGCAAGGGCGCTTCATCCCGCTGTTCATGACCATCGGCAGACTGCCCAACGACAGCGGCTTCTGCGCCGTCGTACGCGATATCACGCAGTGGAAGCGGGCCGAGGAAGACCTCACCCAGGCGCGCGCCGTGGCCGAGCGCGCCTCCTCGCAGAAGACGGATTTCCTGGCCCGCATCAGCCATGAGATCCGCACGCCGCTCAACGCCATCATCGGCTTTTCCGAACTGATGGTGGACGAGAAGTTCGGACCGGTGGCCAACGACCGCTACCGAGACTATCTGCGCGACATAAACCGTTCGGGCAACCATGTGCTCGACCTCGTCAACGACCTGCTCGACATCTCCAAGATCGAGGCCGGCCAGCAGGAGATGGCCTATGAGGCGGTGTCGCTCAACGACACGCTGGCCGAAACGGTAGCGATGATGCAGCCGCAGGCCAACCGCGAGCGCGTCATCATCCGCTCGAGCTTCGCCTCGCGGCTGCCGGAAGTGGTGGCGGATTTGAGGAGTGTGCGCCAGATTGCGTTAAACATACTGTCGAACGCCATCCGCTATACCCAGGCCGGCGGCCAGGTTATCGTGTCCACCGCCTACGAGACCTCCGGCGACGTCGTCATGCGCGTGCGCGATACCGGCATCGGCATGACGCCGGCCGAGATCGAGCAGGCATTGAAGCCCTTCAAGCAGATCAATGCGCTCAAACGCGGCCGCGGCGACGGCACCGGCCTCGGGCTGCCTCTGACCAAGGCGATGGTGGAGGCCAACCGAGCCCGCTTCACTATCACATCGACACCTGGCGAAGGCACGCTGGTCGAGGTCGTCTTCCCATCGACGCGCGTGCTGGCCGAATAACGATCCGCAAGACCGAGCTTCGGCCAAAGAAAAAGGCGCCCTGGAGGACGCCTTGGAAAATGGGATGCTGTCACAACGGGGCTTGAGCTGAACCTCAGGGGACGAGGAACGGGATTTCTCCCTCAAGTTACACGCGACTATCGGCGCCGTCCCTTAACAAGTCCTTACCGGGAGCCAAAAAAATTTACGAATGTGTACCACTCGTGAAATCTAGGTAAATTGGACCGACACTATTTCTTAACCATGCCGGGGAGGCCTAATCAGCAAGCTGCGGCAGGTTCCTGAACAGCTCCAGCGCCTCGGGATTGGCGAGCGCTTCCTTGTTCTTGATGGCGCGACCATGCACCACGTCGCGCACGGCAAGCTCGGTGATCTTGCCCGACTTGGTGCGCGGGATGTCGGTGACGGCAACGATCTTCGCCGGCACATGGCGGGGGCTGGCGCCCGAGCGGATTCTGGCGCGGATGCGCTTTTCCAGATCCTCATCGAGGCTCACGCCGGCGGCCAGCCGCACGAACAGCACGACGCGCACGTCGTTGTCGAAATCCTGGCCGATGCAGAGCGCCTCCAGGATTTCCGGCATCTGCTCGACCTGGTTGTAGATCTCAGCCGTGCCTATCCTGACCCCACCGGGATTGAGCGTGGCGTCGGAGCGGCCATGGATGATCATGCCGCCATGCGCGGTCCATTCGGCGAAGTCGCCATGGCACCAGATGTTGTCGAAGCGCTCGAAATAGGCCGCGTGGTACTTCTTGCCATCCGGATCGTTCCAGAAGCCGATCGGCATCGACGGGAATGCCTTGGTGCAGACGAGTTCGCCCTTCTCCTGCCGGACCGGCTTGCCGTCGTCGTCCCACACGTCCACCGCCAGTCCGAGGCCCGGCCCCTGGATCTCGCCGGTCCAGACCGGCTCGGTCGGGACACCCAGCACGAAGCAGGAAACGATGTCGGTGCCGCCGGATATCGAGGCGAGATGCACGTCCTTCTTGATGCCGTCATAGACGAAGCGGAAATCCTCCGGCGACAGCGGCGAGCCGGTGGAAGAGATGGTCCGCACGCTTGCAAGGTCGTGGCTGTGGATCGGCTTCAGCCCTGCCTTGCGTACGGAATCGATGAATTTCGCCGAAGTACCGAAATAGGTCATCTTCTCGGCATCGGCGAAATCGAACAGCGCATTGCCGTCGGGGTAGAAGGGCGAACCGTCATAGAGCAGCAACGTCGCCCCCGAGGCGAGGCCTGAGACCAGCCAGTTCCACATCATCCAGCCGCAGGTGGTGAAGTAGAAAAAGCGATCGCCGTCGAGCAGGCCGGCATGCAGCCGCTGTTCCTTGACATGCTGGATCAGCGTGCCGCCGACCGAGTGCACGATGCATTTCGGGATTCCGGTCGTGCCGGAGGAGAACAGAATGTAGAGCGGGTGCGAAAAAGGCAGCCGCTCGAAGGCGAGCGGCCTGGCGGCAAAGGGCGAGAGCGCTCCTTCCAGCGCCTCGGCCTTGTCGATAGTGGCGGCGACATCGGCCGACGTGCCGAGATAGTCGACGATCAGCACCTTGCGCACGGTCGCGAGTTTCTCGGCCACCGCGCGGATCTTGTCGGCGACCTCAATGGCTTTGCCGTTGTACCAATAGCCGTCAGGCGCGATGAAGACGACCGGCTCGATCTGGCCGAAACGGTCGAGCACGCCCTGTTCGCCGAAATCCGGTGAGCAGGAAGACCAGACCGCGCCGATCGAGGCGGCAGCCAGCATGGCAGCGACCGTCTCCGGCATGTTCGGCATCATGGCGGCGATGCGATCGCCCTCTCTGACGCCGATCGACAGGAAGAGCTGCTGCAGGCGCGAAGTGAGCGCATGGAGCTCGTTCCAGGACAGCCGGCGCTCGACCTTGTCCTCGCCGCGGAAGACGATAGCGAGGCTGCCGCCGTTTTTTTTCAGAAGGTTCTCGGCGAAATTGAGTTTCGCATCGGGAAAGAAGGCGGCACCAGGCATCTTCTCGCCATCGACCAGAGCCCGCTCGCCCTTGTCGCCGACAAGTCCGCAAAAGTCCCAGACGAGGTCCCAGAACGCCTCGCGGTCGTCGATCGACCAGCGGTGGAGCTCGGCATAGCTGGAGAAAGCCTGGCCAGACTTCGCAACCGCAGCTTTCATGAAGGCGGTCATGGGCGCGGAGGCGATCCGGTCCTGCGTCGGCGTCCACAAGGGGGTGTCGGCAGCCATATCGTTCCTCCCAAAGCGCGTCGCGATTGCGGCAATTAAGCCTGATGTCGCCTGCGTCGTTGTCCCAAAACCGGCGTGGCGTTGGCGGACCGGACGGGCTTATCGCTTATGCATACCGCAGCGCAGCAGAGCAAGATTTTGTTGAAATGGCCGGCAAGGACACGGCGCAAACGCCATCGGAGGGCCATAAAGACTTGAAAAGCGTCGGCGCTCGGCTACACCCGTCGGGCGATTTGTCGGCAATGGAAACTCACGGGGCGAGATGAGATCATCTTTGATCCGGCGCGGGGTATGGGTAATCGGCGTTGCGGTGCTGGTCATCGCGCTCGCCGTCGCCGCCTTGCCGCTGATTGCCTCGACGCGCATCGTACGCGACCGCATCGCTTGGGAATTGAGCGCCTGGAGCGGTTTTCGCGTGACGATCGACGGCTCGCCGCGCATCGAGGTGTGGCCTAAGTTCCGAGCCATCCTCAGCGATGTGACGCTGTCGCAATGGACGGAGACCGACGCGCCGCCGGTGATCGAAGCCGAGCGCGTCGAAGTCGATCTCTCGGCCATGGCCGCCGTGCAGGGCGAGGTCCAATTCTCGACGGCACGGCTGGTGCGGCCGACGATCAGGGTGGAGCGCAAGGCGAGCGGCCTCTATCTGCCGCCGCTGCCGACCGGCGGCCGCATCACGCGCTCGATCGACACTGCGCGCGGCGTGGTCACCGCGAACCCGCAGAAGCCCGACCTCGGCAGACTCCCTTCCGATCCGTTCGGCATCGTCGAGTTCCGCGACGGCCGCGTCGTGACCTCGGTTGGCGGCAAGGATACCGAGATCCTGAGCAGCCTCAGCGGCCAGGTGAACTGGGCGGCGATGAACAGCGACGCCGCGCTCACGGCGACCGGCATATGGCGCGGCGAAAGCGTCCAGATCGATTTTTCCTCGGCGAAGCCGCTGGTGCTGTTTGCCGGAGGGGTCGCCCCCGTCACGCTCGCCTTCAAGGCGGCGCCCGCCACGCTTTCTTTCGACGGCGTCGCCTCGATGTCGGAGAACGGCTATCTGGACGGCCAGGCGAAATTCACCGCCCCTTCGCTGCGACGCCTGCTTGAATGGTCGCAGGCCGGCATGGCGCCTGGTGCTGCGATCGGCTCCGTCTCGGTCGCGAGCAAGGTGGCGGCCTCGGCGGGACGCGCGAAGTTCGAGAACACGACGGTGGCGCTGGACAACAACCCCGGCATGGGAGCGCTGGACTTTTCGTTCAGCGAGCCCCTGCCCGTCATTTCCGGCACGCTTGCGTTCGATACGCTCGATCTTCGATCGGTGCTTTCCGCTTTCACGCCGATCGCTCCGGCCGGCCAGGCAGCCCCCGGCGAGTTCGACACCGGCTTCGCCGACAAGATGAACCTCGATCTCAGGCTGTCGGCAGCGCACGCCACCGCCGGCCCGATACAGCTTGCCGATGTCGCCGCGACCGCGCAGGTCAAGAACGGGCTTGCCGTCTTCGACATCTCCGACGCGTCGGCCTTCAACGGCAACATCCAGAGCAGCCTGCGCTTCGACCGCAAGCCGGACGGCACGCAGGTCGAGTTGCGGCTTTTGGCATCGGACGTCGACACCGGCGCCTTCGCCACCGCGGCGGGGATGACGCGGCTGGTGCCGGCCGGAACCGGAACCGTCTCGGTCATTCTGAAGGGGCCGGGCAAGGCCTGGGACTCGATCTTCGAGAACGCCGACGGGTCTTTCTCGGCGACGTTCGGGCCGGGCTCGCTCAACGGCCTCAATCTGCCTGCCTTTCTCAAGCGCAACGAACAGGGCGGATTCTTCGCCCTCGACGACGTCGCCGACGGCTCGCTGCCCATCGACGGTGCCGAGATCAAGGCGAGCATCTCGAAAGGTGTGGCGCGGCTGGACAAGGCCGAGGTCAATGCACAGAAGTACAAGATCTGGCTTTCGGGCATCGCATCCTATACCGGGCGCGGGCTGGCGCTCTCGGGCGGCATCATCCCGAACGGACAACCTGCGCAGCAACAGCCGGCCCAACAACCGGCTACCGCCGGTCAGACAGCGGTGCAGGCGCCGCAGCCCCCAAAGCAATCGTTGTTCTTCGTCGGCGGCAACTGGAGCACTCCGTTCATCTCGCCGATCAGCCGCGGCGTTTCAGGCCAATAGAACAAGGCGCAGGTCGCGCCCGTCTTTGTTCCCTATCCGCGTTGCGCCGCCTGCTCATCGCGCTGGCGCTGGACCTCGCGGCGCTTGTTGGCGATCGAGGCAATGATGACGCCGATCGCGACGACGGCGATCAGGATGGTGCAGGCGGCATTGATCTCCGGCGTCACGCCGAGGCGCACCTGGCTGTAGATCTTCATCGGCAGCGTCGTGGCGCCGGGGCCCGAGGTGAAGGAGGCGATGACCAGATCGTCGAGCGAGAGCGTGAAGGCCAGCATCCAGCCGGAGACGATCGCCGGCAAGATGACGGGCAAGGTGATCTGGAAAAAGGTCTTCACCGGCGGCGCGCCGAGGTCCATCGCGGCTTCTTCCAGCGAGCGGTCGAAGGAGACGAGGCGCGACTGCACAACGACGGCCACGAAGCACATGGTGAAGGTGATGTGGGCGAGCGTGACGGTGAAGAAGCCTCGGTCAAGTCCGACGGCCACGAAGAGCAAGAGCAGCGACAGGCCGGTAATGACTTCCGGCATCACCAGCGGCGCAAAGACCATGCCGGAAAATAGCACCCGCCCCTTGAAGCGTGTGTAGCGGGTCAAGGTGATCGCCGCCAGCGTGCCGAGCACGGTCGCAACGGTCGCCGAGATGACGCCGACGCGGGCCGTCACCCAGGTGGCGTCCATCAGGCCCTGGTTGTGGAACAGCGACACGTACCATTTGGTCGAGAAGCCGCCCCAGACGGTGACGAGCTTCGATTCGTTGAAGGAAAAGACGATGAGAAGCACGATCGGCAAATAGAGAAAGGCAAAGCCGAGCACGATCGAGGTGATGTTGAAGCGGCTCCAGGTGGCGTTCATTTGCCTTGCTCCTGGGCTTTCGCTTGAGCCTGCTGGAAGAACATGATCGGGACGGTCAGCACCAAGAGTAGAATGACCGCCACCGCCGACGACACCGGCCAGTCGCGGTTGGCGAAGAATTCGTTCCACAGCGTCTTGCCGATCATCAGCGTCTGCGAGCCGCCGAGAAGGTCCGGTATGACGAACTCGCCGACCGCCGGGATGAAGACCAGCAGGCAGCCGGCAATCACGCCCGGCAGCGACAGCGGGAAGGTGATCTTCCAAAAGGCGCCGATCGGCGGGCAGCCGAGATCCTGCGCCGCCTCGATCAGCGAATAGTCCATCTTCTCCAGCGATGAGTAGAGCGGCAGCACCATGAAGGGCAGATAGGAATAGACGATGCCGATGAAGATCGCGGTGTAGGTGTTGAGGATGACCAGCGGCTGGCTGATCAGGCCTGTGGCGAGCAGCACCTGGTTGAGCAGCCCTTCGGGTTTCAGGATGCCGATCCAGGCATAGACGCGGATCAGGAACGAGGTCCAGAACGGCAGGATCACGAGCATCAGCAAGGTCGGCCGGATCGTCGCCGGGGCGCGCGCCATGCCATAGGCGATCGGATAGCCGACGATCAGCGTCAGCACCGTCGAGATGCCCGCGATGATCAGGCTGGTCACATAGGCGTTGAAGTAAAGCGCGTCCTGGGTCAGCCAGGTGTAGTTGTCGAAGTTGAGCTCGCGAAAGCCGGCGAAGAATCCGGAAATACCGTCGCCGAAATCGAGCACCGGGGTGTAAGGCGGCATCGAGATCGCCGTCTGCGACAGCGAGATCTTGAAGACGATGATGAACGGGACAAGGAAGAAGAACAGCAGCCAGAGATAGGGAATGATGATAACGAGACGGTCGACGAAGCCCTTCGCCAGCTTGGTCGGCAACTGAGCGGCGGTTTCGGCCGAGGAAGGGGCGGCGGCGATATTGGTCATGGCCGCCCTATTACCTTGTCAGCACGACGCCGGCGTCCGGCCGGAAGGAGACCCAGGCGCGATCGTTCCAGGTCAGCGGGTCCTCGCTGACGCGGGCAGCGTTCAACGCGCTTGCTCGCACCATCTGTCCGTCGTCGAGCTTGATGTGGTAGACGGTCATGTCGCCAAGATACGCAACGTCATAGACTTCGCCTTCCAGCGCATTGACGGCATCGGCCGGCTTCCTCGACGACACCTTGATCTTCTCCGGCCGGATCGCGAAGACGATGTCGGCGCCCTTGGTGGTGTCGGCGGCGTTCTCGACGACGATCTGCGCACCGGTCGCGCCGGTGATGCGCGTCGTATTCGCTGCCCGCTCGGCAACCTTACCCTCGAACATGTTCACATTGCCGACGAAGTGCGCGACGAAGCGCGATGTCGGGGCCTCGTAGATTTCCGCCGGCGTCGCCACCTGCATCACCTCGCCCCTGTCCATGATGGCGATGCGGTCGGCCATGGTCATGGCTTCCTCCTGGTCGTGGGTCACGACGACAAAGGTAAGGCCAAGCTCCTGCTGCAGGTCCATCAGTTCGAACTGCGTCTCCTCGCGCAGCTTCTTGTCGAGCGCGCCGAGCGGCTCGTCCAGCAAAAGCACCTTCGGCCGCTTGGCGACCGAGCGGGCAAGCGCCACACGCTGGCGCTGACCGCCGGAAAGCTGGTGCGGCTTGCGCTTGGCGAACTGCTCGAGCTTGACCAGCCTCAGCATCTCGGCGACGCGCTTTTCGATATCGGGAGCGGGCATGCCTTCCTGCTTGAGGCCGAAGGCGATGTTCCTTTCCACCGTCATATGCGGAAACAGCGCATAGGACTGGAACATCATGTTCACCGGCCGCTTATAGGGCGGAATGCCGCGCAGGTCCTGGCCGTCGAGCAGAATGCGCCCCGCGGTCGGCTCCTCGAAGCCGGCGAGCATCCTGAGCAGGGTCGACTTGCCGCAGCCCGAGGCGCCGAGCAGGGCGAAGAACTCACGTTCGAAGATGGTCAGCGACAGATTGCTGACAGCGGTGAAGTCGCCAAACTTCTTGGTCACCTTGTCGAACTGGATATACGGCTTGGCGCTCGGATCATTCCATGGCGCGAAATCCCTGCGGATGCTGCCAAGCGATTTCATGTCCCACTCCGGGTCTGTTTCGTTCCGCTGGAACGGTTCATGGTTTCGAGAAAACGCCGAACCGCTCCAGCTTTTTGTTTTTGACGCAATTCCGGGCGGAAAACCGTCCCACACTGTTGCTGGAATTGCTTTCAAAGAAAGCGACCCCGGCAGTTTCTGCCGGGGTCGCGTCTCGATGCTTATTGGCCGGTGACGATCTTGGTCCAGGTGCGCGTGATGATGCGCTGTGTCTTGGGATCGTAGGGCTGCACGGTGTAAAGCTTCTTGGTCGTCTCCTCGTCCGGATAGACCGAGGTGTCCTCCAGCAGGGCCTTGTCGACGAACTGCTGCGAGGCCTTGTTGCCGTTGGCGTAGAGCACATAATTCGAGGATTTGGCGATGACTTCCGGCGTCATCATGTAGTTGATGAACTCATGCGCTTCCGCGACATGCGGCGCGTCGGCGGGGATCGCCATCTGATCGAACCACATCTGGGCGCCTTCCTTGGGCACCGAATAGCCGATCTCGACGCCCTGCTTGGCCTCCTCGGCGCGGTTGCGCGCCTGGAACACATCGCCGGACCAGCCGATCGCCAGGCAGATGTCGCCGTTCGCCAGCGCGTTGATGTATTCCGAGGAATGGAACTTGCGAATATACGGCCGGACCTTGAGCAGGGCTTCCTCGGCCTTGGCGATATCGTCGGGCGAGGTGCTGTTTGGATCGAGGCCGAGATGTTTCAACGTGGCCGGAATGATGTCGGAGGGGGAATCCAGCACATAGACGCCGCAATCCTTGAGCTTGGCGAGGCTCTCCGGATTGAAGAACACATCCCAGCTGTCGATCTTGTCGGTGCCGAGTGCCGCCTGCACCTTCTTGACGTTGTAGCCGAGGCCGACCGTGCCCCACATGTAGTTGACCGAATACTCATTGTTCGGGTCATACTTTGCGGTGCGCTCCGAAATGACATCCCACATGTTGGAGATGTTCGGCAGCTTGGACTTGTCGAGCTTCTGGAAGACGCCGGCCTGGATCTGGCGCGCCAGGAAATTGGCGCTGGGCACCACGACATCATAGCCGCTGCCCCCGGCCAGCAGCTTCGTCTCCAGGATCTCGTTGGAATCGAAGGTATCATAGACGACCTTGATGCCGGTCTTCTTGGTGAAGTCCTCGATGATTGAGCTGTCGATATAGTCCGACCAGTTATAGACGTTGACGACGCGGTCGTCGGCATGGCCGCTCGCGGCGAAGAGCGTCAGAAAGGCCGAAGTCGCCGAAAGCAAAAGCGCTTTGCGGATCATGATATTCTCCTTTGGTGAGTGTTCCCGTGCCGGCCCGTCGCGACATGGCGCGGGACGGCGTTTGTTTCAGACTATGGAGCTTTCCGGGGAGCGACAAGCGCACGCGCCTGGCGGTGCGCCGGATCGTTGAGTGACGGGCGCCGTCCTTGCCTCCTTTCCAGGAAGCTGTTCGGACGGCCTCAGCGGCGTTGGCCGCGGCGTAAGCAGAGATGTAACGATGCGGTCCGGCCTCGATGAGGCCGGCGGAGTCACTTGGCAAGATACGCCTGTCTTGTTGTTGCCGTAATTGCAGCCTGCCCGGCCCGCAGCGGAGTTGTCAATGGGGAAGACACGCAAGCATCAATTGGGAGACGGCAGCCCGGTGATGCCCGGCCGCTCGGGCCGGGTCTGCCGCTTGAACTCAAACGCAATATGAACAAGCAGCGCGGCGATGACGACCGCACCGCCGATGATGGTGCGCCCCGACGGCACCTCGAAATGGACGAGCCACACCCAGATCGGACCGAGGATCGGCTCGAAAGTGCCGAGCAGCGCCGCGACGGCCGCGGGCACCAGGCGGGCGCCCATGGCGAAAAAAGCAAGACCGACGCCGAGATTGATGACGCCGAAGGCGAAGAGAAAGCCCATGTCGCGCCCGGAGACGGTGAATTCCGTGGCTTGCGAGGCAGCAAAAGCACCGGCGAGCAATGCGCCGAGGCAAGTGGCCGGCACCATGCGCACATGGGCAAAGCGCCGGGTGATCACGGTCGCGAGCGACAACATCACCGCGATCAGCAGCGCCAGACCATCGCCGATCGGCGAGACGGCGCCGTCAAGCGATTCCGAGACCATGATGGCCACGCCGGTGATGACGGCAGCAATGGCGACCCAGGTTCCTGGACTCACGCGTTCGCGAAACAGCACCCAGGCGAGCATGGCCGCCAGAAGCGGGACACCGGCCTGCATCAACAAGATGTTGGCGACCGTCGTGTAGGCGAGCGCGACGATGAAGCTCGTGGAGGCGGTGGCGAAGCAGAGGGCGACGCCGAGCCCAGGCAGGCCCATGTCGCGGAACAATCTCCAGGTGCCGCGCCAGCCGCCGCGCCATAGCATGAAGGCGACGAGGAAGCCCACCGCCCAGATCGAGCGCCAGAACACCACGGTCCAGCTGTCGCCGACATGGATGAAGCGAGCTATGGTGCCGCCAAAACTCCACATCAGCGCCGACAGGAAGACCAGTAGCATGCCGATCCGCTCCTCGCGCGGCGAGACGGCAGCCAAGGCAACGCGAGACGAGGCGGTATCGGTCATAGGCGAGACTGTCAGCTAATTGCCGGCGGCACGATCCACCACGGACGACCACACCATACCCCATTCGCGTAGCGCAAATGCTCGAGCCAGGCGTGATCCAGCATCCGCTGAAATGTAGGACAAAGCCGGCTTTCGCCACGCCGAACCGTTGCGGCTAGAGGGGGCGCGCTACCCCTGGAAATCGAAGGCGCTGAGACCCGTCACCATCTCGTCGAGGCCGAGCGGCCGGGTCACCGGCGGCTCGGCGCGCGCCAGGCAGCCGACGCGCTCGCAGAGCCTGCAGGCCGGGCCGACCGGCGTTGCGAATGCCGTGCTCTGCGCGGCCTTGGCGGCGGACGGTCCGGGCAGCGCCGCGCTGTAGACGATCTCGTCGCGAAAGCCGATGTCGCAGCCCAGCAGAAGCGCCGTGCGCCGCGGCCGCTCGGAAAAGGCGCCTTGCGGCCCTTCGAGCGTGCGGGCGATGCAGAGGAACTCGGCCCCGTCCGGCATTTCCACCGCCTCGACCAGGATCCGGCCCGGCTGCGAAAAGGCCGCATGGACAGGAAGCTTCGGACAGGCGCCGCCGAAACGGCTTTGCGGATAGCCCAGGCTGCCCGCCTTGCGGAAGCGGTTGCCGGCACTGTCGACCTCCAGCATGAAGAACGGTACGCCGGAGGCGCTCGGCCGCTGCAGCATGGTCAGGCGGTTTGCCGCCTGCTCGAAGGAGACGCCGAAGCGCGAACGCAAGACGTCGATGTCGTAGCGGGCGCGGACGGCCGCTGCATGAAAGGCGTGATAGGGCATCATCAGCGCGTGCGCCGCATAGCGGCCGAGCTCGAAACGGGCTAAGCGACGCGCTTCGTCCGTGCCGAGCTTCAACGTCTGGATCTCGCTCGCCACCGCCACCGTCATGCGCATCAGGCTCGCCTCCATGGCGACCTCGCGCAGCTGATCGAAGGGGGAGAGCCGCTCTGACAGGAACAGGCGTTGCGAATGGCGATCGTAGCGCCTGCGCCAGTTCGGCATGGTGGCCACCGGCAGCACCTTGACCACGATGCCGTGCTCGCGCCTGAGCCACGCCTTCAGCGTGCCGAACAGGTCGTCGCCCGGATCGAGCAGCGAAATGAAGGCCTCGGCTTCCTCCTCCAGCGCGGCGAAATGGTTCGGCCTGCGCTCGAAAGTCTCGTGCACTTCGTCGACAGGCAGGCGCTTGCCGGACAATGCGGTCGCCCTGCCCTCCCGCGCCAGGAGTTCATTGAGATCCGACAGCCGATCGGCCTGCTCGCGATAGGCGCGAAACAATTTCACCATCGCGGCGGAAGCGTTCGGCGCGATCTCGGCGAGGTCGATCAGTTCCTGGTCGCCCGGCAGTTCGCCGGCCAGCAGCGGATCGCCGAACACTTCCTTCAGCGCCGCGATCGATCCTTTGGTCTCGCCCTGCAATTCGTGCGGGTCGATCTTGTAGACTGAGGCCAGCTTGAGGATCAGCTGCACCGTCAGCGGCCGCTGGTTGCGCTCGATTAGATTGAGGTAGGACGGCGAGATGCCCAGGCCTTCGGCCATCGCCGTCTGGGTCAGGCCCTTGGCGTTGCGAAGCCGGCGGATGCGCGGCCCGGCGAAAATCTTCTGCTCGGCCAATCGGCTACCTTGACAAGAGTTTTACATAACGGCGCGCCGTCGCGGGCTCATCCAACTTTTTACAATCATGACAGATTTACAGCCCCGACCTGTCAAACGCAACACCAGTTTTCTCGTATTTTAGCGGGCAAGCTCCGGTTTTTCTGGCGAATTTTGCGGCGCAATGTAAACAATGTAACACGTGAACGGCGCACAGATACGTCCCTCAAACGGGCCATCTAAACAAGCAAGACTGTCCTGGAGCAATCGATGACTGATTTTTACAACCTCGTCCCGTCCGCGCCGGAAGGCCGTTTCGACGGCATCGAACGGCCCTACTCGCCGGAGGACGTGAAGCGGCTGCGCGGCTCGGTCCAGATTCGCCATACGCTTGCCGAGATGGGCGCGAGCAGGCTGTGGAAGCTGATCCACGAGGAAGATTTCGTCAATGCGCTCGGCGCCATGTCGGGCAACCAGGCCATGCAGCAGGTCAGGGCGGGCTTGAAGGCGATCTATCTGTCGGGCTGGCAGGTCGCGGCCGACGCCAACACCGCGTCGGCCATGTATCCGGACCAGTCGCTCTATCCGGCGAATGCGGCGCCGGAGCTGGTCGAGCGCATCAACCGCACGCTGCAGCGCGCCGACCAGATCGAGACATCCGAAGGCAAGGGTCTTTCGGTCGAGACCTGGTTCGCGCCCATCGTCGCCGACGCCGAAGCCGGCTTTGGCGGGCCGCTCAACGCGTTCGAGATCATGAAGGCTTTCATCGAGGCCGGTGCCGCTGGCGTCCACTATGAGGACCAGTTGGCGTCGGAGAAGAAGTGCGGCCATCTCGGCGGCAAGGTGCTGATCCCGACCGCAGCGCATATCCGCAACCTCAATGCGGCCCGGCTTGCAGCGGACGTGATGGGCACGCCGACGCTGGTGGTGGCGCGCACCGACGCGGAAGCCGCCAAGCTGCTCACCTCCGACATCGACGAGCGCGACCGGCCTTTCGTCGAGTATGACGCCGGCCGCACGGTCGAGGGCTTCTATCACGTCAGGAACGGCATCGAGCCCTGCATCGCGCGCGCCGTCGCCTACGCGCCGCATGCGGACCTGATCTGGTGCGAAACCTCGAAGCCGGATCTTCAGCAGGCAAGGAAGTTCGCTGAAGGGGTGCACAAGCACCACCCCGGCAAGCTGCTCGCCTATAATTGCTCGCCGTCGTTCAATTGGAAGAAGAACCTGGACGACGCGACCATCGCGAAGTTCCAGAAGGAACTCGGCGCAATGGGCTACAAATTCCAGTTCATCACACTGGCCGGGTTCCACCAGCTGAACTTCGGCATGTTCGAACTGGCCCGCGGCTACAAGGAGCGCCAGATGGCGGCCTATTCGGAACTGCAGGAGGCGGAATTCGCGGCGGAGGTCCATGGCTATACCGCGACCAAGCATCAGCGCGAAGTCGGCACCGGCTATTTCGATGCCGTTTCGATGGCGATCTCCGGCGGCCAGTCTTCGACCACCGCCATGCATGAGTCGACCGAGCACGCCCAGTTCAGGCCGGCAGCCGAGTAATGACAACACCAGAGGAAACGCCCGAAGGGCACTTACGTCGAGGAGAACAGCAATGGCATCGATAAGCCGGGTCAAGGAACGGGCCGAAGAACAGTCGAGCGCGATGAGCGTCGATCAGCAGGCGACGATCCGCATGCTTGCCAACGACCTGCACAGGCTCAACCAGTCTGTGATGAAGGCGGTCGAAGCAGGTGTGTCCGTCGAGCTGGTGCGCTCGGCCAGGCACCATGGCGGAGACGGCAACTGGGGTGATCTTTTGATTCCAGTGATCGTCACCCATCAGAACCAGGGCTGACGTAGCGTCAACAGTCACTCGCGAGTGTCTCCCGTGCGCTATACGTGCCGGGAGACTTTCGTTTTTTCAGATTGCGGCCGGAGCGCCGGGGAGAACTTGCGCCGGATTTTAGCAATTCTTGCTATATTATCATTTTCCACTATTTTTGCTTGACACCGCTGGCGATCTCGCGCCAATTGCGCGCTTAAGGTTTCAACCCTGCATTGAGCCAGAGCTCCGCCAGACATGTGTCCCGCCAATCGTGACGACTCTGAAAAACCAATGAAACCGACGGACCGCGGCGCGGCGGGCCGGTTGCCGGCGGATTTCTCCAAGGTGCTGGTGGTTGGCAAATCGTCGATCAACCGGGTCGTCGTATCGAAAATCGTGGAAAAGTCCGGGCTGAAGCCGATTTCGGAGCCACCGGAGGCGGCCGAAAAAGCTTTGGCCGGCCTGGTTCCCGGCGCAATCATACTCGACGGCGGACCCGACGACAGGGATTGCGACAGGTTGCTGTCCGGCATCGACGCGCTGCGGCGCGCTTCCGGCAAGGCGCGGCCCGCCGTGATCCTGCTTTCAACCAGGAATGGCACGCCGGACAGCCTCGGCCTGTCGAGCGTGGTCGACGCCGTGGTCGCCAAGCCGATCACGCCCGAAAGGCTGCAACCAGTAATCGATCGCCTGGTCGGCCGCGGCTAGGCAGAGGCGACGCTCAGCCGGGCTTCGCTATTGCCTCGACCAGTGCCGGCAACTCGCCGAGATCTGCGATCTCGCGAAAACGCGGCGCCGCGACAGGCGCCTCGGCGTGTTCGATCGCCCAGGTCAATTCGTGCGGCACATGGATGCCCCAGCCACCGGCCTCGATGGCGGGAACAACGTCGGACTTGAGCGAGTTACCAACCATCATGCTGTTCTGCGGACCGTCGCCATGGCGGCTGAAGATGCGGGCATAGGTGGCTGCGCTCTTGTCGCTGACGATCTCGACGGCATCGAAGAGATCACCCATTCCCGACTGCGCGAGCTTGCGCTCTTGATCGAAGAGGTCGCCCTTGGTGATCAGCACCAGATGGTAGGAGCCCGCCAGCTTTTCGACCGTCTCGCGGGCATGCGGCAGCGGCTCGATCGGATGGCTGAGCATCTCGCGGCCGGCAGCCAGGATTTCGCCGATGACCGAACCGGGCACCTCGCCGTTTGTGATCGCGACGGCCGTCTCGATCATCGACAGCGTAAAGCCCTTAATGCCGAAGCCATAGAGGGCGAGGTTGCGCCTTTCCGCTTCGAGCAGCCGTGCCGCGATGTGCTCATGGTCGCCGTGCTCGGCCAGCAAGGCGGCAAAACGCTTCTCGGTCAGGCGGAAGAACTGCTCGTTCTGCCACAGCGTGTCGTCGGCATCGAAGCCGATGGTGGTCAAACGTGGAGCGGACATGTGCGACCCTTTGCTTACAGGCTCATTAGACCCTGTGGCGCTGCGCCGCCAGCAAGAAGACAGGCGCGCCGGTTCCTTTGGGCTGCGTCTCGGCTTGCCTGTGGCGACGCGGGCGCCTCCCCTTTCCTTCCGCCACGGCGCCCGTCTATACTTTGAAATCCGCAACACAATCTGGTGAATGATGCCGCCTGAAAAAAAGGAAGTCCGTCCGTCGAGCCGGGGGGGACGCGCCCGCACGCCTGCCTTCTTGAAAAACGAACGGGGTGTGAAGAATTGGAAGGAAGCCAGCGCCTGGCTGGAATGGCGGGGCATCGAGGACATCGAGTGCATCACGCCGGACCAGGCCGGCGTCGCCCGCGGCAAGATGATGCCGTCGAAGAAATTCACCTCCAACACATCGCTCGCGTTGCCTTCAGCCGTGTTCATGACGACGATATCCGGGGGCTATCCGGAAGACGGCAATGGCTTCCACTATCCGGAGGACGACGGCGACCTGAAGCTCTTGCCCGATCTCTCGACACTGACCGTCGTGCCCTGGGAGGAAGATCCGACCGCCGCGGTGATCTGCGACCTAGTCCACCAGGATGGCCGCTCCGTCGAATTCACGCCGCGCAACGTTCTGAAGCGCGTGCTGGCCGCCTATGACGACCGTGGGCTGAAGCCGGTGGTGGCGCCCGAGATCGAATTCTATCTGGTACGCAAGAACCCCGATCCGGACTACCCGCTGACGCCGCCCGTCGGGCGCTCAGGGCGGCCGATCGGCGGCGGCGCCGGCTATTCGATCGCGGGCGTCAACGAGTTCGACGAACTGATAGACGACATCTACCATTTCTCGGAGCGGCAAGGCCTGGAGATCGATACGCTGATCCACGAGGAGGGCGCCGGTCAGCTTGAGATCAACCTGCGTCACGGCAATCCGATCGAGCTTGCCGACCAGGTCTTCATGTTCAAGCGCACGATCCGCGAGGCGGCGCTGAAGCACGAAATCTACGCCACCTTCATGGCCAAGCCGATCCAGGGGCAACCTGGCTCGGCCATGCATATCCACCAGTCGGTGGTCGACAAGAAGACCGGAAAAAACATCTTCTCGGCCGAAGACGGCGCCGAGACGGATGCGTTCTTCCATTTCATCGGCGGCATGCAGAAACACGTGCCGAACGCGCTGGTGATGCTTGCGCCTTACGTCAATTCCTATCGGCGGCTCACGCAGGCAGCGTCGGCGCCGGTCAACAACAAGTGGGGCTACGACAACCGCACGACGGCTTTCCGCGTGCCGCGTTCCGATCCCGCGGCGCGGCGCGTCGAAAACCGGATTCCGTCCTCGGACGCCAATCCCTATCTGGCGCTTGCCGCCTCGCTTGCCTGCGGGTTGATCGGCATGAACAACAAGGTCCAGGCCGAGCCGCCGGTGCTGACGACCGCCAACGAGGACGAGATCGACCTGCCGCGCAGCTTGCTCGAGGCCGTGGACCTCTTCGAAGCCGACGAGGAGCTTGGCGCCATCGTCGGCAAATCCTTCGCAGCCACGTATGCGGCCATCAAGCGAGCCGAGTTCGAGACATTCATGGAAGTGATCAGCCCTTGGGAGCGGGAGTATCTGTTGCTGAATGTGTGAGCGGCCACTTCGTCGAGTGAATGGGGTGAATAGTGAATGGTGAGTAGTTTCATATTGGATGGGTGAACGCAGCCAGAGCGCTCTAGCAAAGCATTCACTATTCACCATTCACCTGCGTTTCCGCATGCCTCGATGGGCGGGTATTCCGGCCACGGTATCATGCTGTCCAACTTCTTCGGCAAGCTCTACGCCGAGACGGTCGCGGGCAATCGCGACCGCTGAAGCTGATCGAGTATCTGAAGATTCCCGCCTTCCCGGGCAGCCGTCGTTTGCGCGCACCGCTGCTGTTTCTGGCGCTCAACTGGTTCGCGCTGCGCGACAGGATCTGAAGCCGGAACATGTGCAGAAGCTGTTAATTCGACAAGTCCGCTTCCCCAACGGCACGTTGCGGAATCCTTAACAAACGCGCAGAATTTCGCAAAAAGGCGCAGTGATGCCATAATCGGCGGTAAAAGATGCCGGTTCTGGGCGATAAGACGGGGATTTGCGCGGGCCTGCCCGCTGGAAATTTCGGGACCGATGCCGATCAGCCGCGAACGGTTTGCGGCAAGATCGAAAGAACGTCGGCCCGGTTGTTGGAGGTGGTTTAGGTGAACGAGCCCTTCAGTTTCGGTGCGCCGGAACGACGGCACTTTGCCGTGCGGTTCGGCTATGACATGCGGCCCTCGTTCTGGCAGGGCCTGCAGTCGAACGCGCATCTGGTGATCGCGGCTGTCGGCACCGCGGCGCTGCTTGGCGTGGCGGCGGTGGCGCTTTGGCTGGCCTTGCCGGCCAATGAGCGGCAGGCGATCGCGAAAACGGAGCAGACCGTCCCCGCGATCCCGGTCAAGACGAAGAAAATCACTCCGGCCGTATCGAGCGCTGTCAGTGTCGCCGCCGCGCCGCAAGCCGCGCGCAAGGCCGATGCGGTTTCGCCCATGACTGCATCCCGAGAAGCCGCCATCCCGGCACTGGCTTCCAACAATCCCCGCTGGAACGGCACGGTTGGTGAGCCTGCGCCCGCGGCGGATGCTCCGCCGGCCTCATCCGCTCAGGCAGCGGAGAAGCCGGCGACGCAGAACGACAAACCGGCCGTTGCCGCCTTCGCCGAATCCGCGTCCGGAAACGATGCTTCGGCCGCCCTGGCTGAGGTCGCGTCGCCAGCGCCGGCGGCTGCCCAAGCGGCAGACGCAAAAAAGCCTGACGACAAAATGGATGCGGCCCAGACCGCCGCCATCCCAGACGCGAAGCCCCAAGTTGCCGAGGCCCAGCCGGCGGCACCCCAGGATGCGGCCCAGGACGAGCCGAAGCCTGAAAACGCCGGCACTGGCACCAATGGACGCGTCCTGAGGGCTGTCACCATGCGTTCCGGCCCGAAGAACGGCGCCGCCGCGATCGTCACTGTGCCTGCCAAGTCAGCTGTCCAGGTGATGAGCTGCAAAAAATGGTGCGAGATCGTCTATAACGGCAAACGCGGCTGGATCTACAAGAGCTTCGTCAAGACCGGCGCCTGATCTGGACGCTCTTGGCGGCCTGACGCCGCCGCGACGTCGGTTCAGATGCAGCGCCCGCCGTCGACCTCCAGCGCCACGCCGGTGATCAAGGCCGCCTCGTCCGAAGCCAGCCAGAGCGCCGCGTTGGCGATGTCGAGCGGCGTCGACAACCGGCCGAGCGGGATAGAGGCGCGGAATTTTTCACGGATCTCCGGCGTGTCGGCGCCCATGAACTTCTCCAGCATGCCGGTCTCGCCGGCGACCGGGCAGAGGCAATTGACGCGAATGTTCTTCGGGGCGAGTTCGACCGCCATCGACTTGGTGGCGGTGATCGCCCATCCCTTGGAGGCGTTGTACCAGGTGAGGCCCGGCCGCGGCCTGATGCCGGCTGTCGAAGCCGTGGTCAGTATGACGCCGCCGCCCTGCCGTTCCATGATCGGCACCACGGCAAGCGCGGCATGATAGATCGCCTTCATGTTGACAGCGGTGATCAGGTCGAAGGTTTGCTCGTCGACGCCGAGCATGTCGCCGTTGCGATGGGTGTAGCCGGCATTGTTGACCATGATGTCGACGCGGCCGAAGGCGCTTTTGGCGGCATAAACCATCTCGTCGAATTCGGAGCGTTGCGAGACGTCGGTCTGGGTCCAGATCGCGTTGTCGCCGATTTCCTTCGCCACGCGCGCTGCGCCCTTGGCGTTGAGGTCGGCAACCACGACGCGCGCGCCTTCCTCGGCGAAGCGCTTCGCCATGCCCTCGCCGAAGCCCGACGCCGCGCCGGTGATGATGGCAACCTTGTTTTGCAGACGCATGGTTTTCCCCATCATTGAAGGGCCGGCGTTCGCCATTCTCCCTTAGCTTTCGTCACATTCAGGTTCTATGTTGCAGGCGCGAACGCTTCCGGAAAGCTGTTGCTTGCCGACAAGCCTCCCGGTGGCGCCAGTGTCAAGGCCACATATGGGCCCAATCGATTGTCCAGCGATTGGTCCTGGATGTGACACCATGACACTGGACGATTTAAATCGATTAGAATATATCAGCCCCGCTCCCGGCTAGCGGCATCAAACCGGACTGACCATGACCAGCCAGATCATCCCTGTCGAACCTTTCGACTTCATCATTTTCGGCGGGACCGGCGACCTGTCGGAGCGCAAGCTTCTGCCCTCGCTCTACCACCGCCAGCGCGGCCACCAATTTTCGGAGCCGACGCGCATCATCGGCACGTCGCGCGCGAAGATGAGCGATGCCGAGTTCCAGAGCTTCGCCAAGAAAGCGATATCGGACCATGTGAATCCGGCCGACATCGAGCCGAAGGAACTGGACACATTTCTTGCTCGGCTTTCCTATGTCTCGGCGGACGCCACCTCGGGCGTCGGCTTCGACAAGCTCAAGAAGGCGATCGGCGACAGCGACCGCATCCGCGCCTTCTACCTCGCGGTGGCGCCGGCGCTGTTCGGCGACATCTCGCATCAGCTCAAGGAACACAAGCTGATCACCCCGAACTCGCGCATCGTGCTGGAGAAGCCGATCGGCCGTGACCTCGCCTCGGCGCGGACGCTCAACGACGCCGTGGGTGACGATTTCCACGAAAGCCAGATCTTCCGCATCGATCACTATCTCGGCAAGGAAACGGTGCAGAACCTGATGGCGCTGCGCTTTGCCAACGCGCTTTATGAGCCGCTGTGGAACTCCGCCCATATCGATCATGTGCAGATCACCGTGGCCGAGACGGTGGGTCTCGAGGACCGCGTCACCTACTACGACAAAGCCGGCGCGCTACGCGACATGGTGCAGAACCACATCCTGCAGCTGCTTTGCCTGGTTGCCATGGAAACACCGTCCTCGATGGACGCGGACGCCGTGCGCGACGAGAAGCTGAAGGTGCTGCGGGCGCTGAAGCGCATCAACGGCAACGAGGCGCCGAAGCACACGGTGCGCGGCCAGTATCGCGCCGGCGCCTCCGCCGGCGGGCCGGTCAAGGGCTATGTCGAGGAGCTCGGCAAGGACAGCAACACCGAGACCTTCGTCGCCCTCAAAGCCGAGATCGGCAACTGGCGCTGGGCCGGCGTGCCTTTCTATCTCAGGACCGGCAAGCGGCTGGCGACCCGCGTTTCGGAAATCGTCATCGAATTCAAGCCGATCCCCTATTCCATCTTCGGCGATAGCGCCGGGCCGATCTTCGCCAACCAGCTGGTGATCAGGCTGCAGCCGGACGAAGGCGTCAAGCAGTACATCATGATCAAGGATCCGGGGCCGGGCGGGATGCGGCTACGCCAGATCTCGCTCGACATGAGCTTCGCGCAATCCTTCCACAGCCGCGCGCCGGACGCTTATGAGCGGCTGATCATGGATGTGGTGCGCGGCAACCAGACGCTGTTCATGCGTCGCGACGAGGTCGAGGCGGCCTGGAAGTGGATCGATCCGATCCAGAACGCCTGGGAAAGCGCTAGGCAGGAAGCGCAGGGCTATACGGCCGGCACCTGGGGTCCGTCGGCCTCCATCGCGCTCATCGAACGTGACGGACGGACATGGCACGAGAGCAATTGAGCGGGGCCGCTTACGCCTGGAACGGCTTTGCCGACCGCCAGCAGCTGGCGGCGGCCCTTGCCGGCCACGTCGCCGCCCGCCTGACCAAGGCGATCACCGACCGCGGCACCGCATTGCTCGCCGTATCCGGCGGCACGACGCCGGCAAAATTCTTCGCCGCGCTCTCTTTAATCCCGATCGCCTGGGACAAGGTCACCGTGACGCTGGTCGACGAACGTTTCGTGCCGCCCTCCTCGCCGCGCTCGAATGCCGGGCTGGTAGCGGCCAACCTGCTCCAGAACAAGGCAGCGGCAGCGCGCTTCGTGCCGCTCTACCATGAGGCGGCGAGCATCGAGGACGCAGCGGCGTCAGATAGCGAGGCCCTGCAATCATTGCCCTGGCCGCTGGATGTGGTGGTGCTTGGCATGGGTGCCGACGGACACACGGCCTCCTTCTTTCCCGATGCCGGCAATCTCGCCGAGCTCATCGACCCATCCTCACCGCGCATCGTGCTGGCCGTGCATGCGCAAAGCGCCGGCGAGCCGCGGCTGACACTGTCGATGGCGCGGATCGTTGCCGCCGGTTTCATCGCGCTCCACATCGAGGGAGAGGATAAGCGCATCGCCTTCGACGGCGCGATGGGAGCGGGCATGAAAAAGCCCGTCCGCAACGTGCTCGAGGCGGCGCCGATACCGGTAGAGGTGTTCTGGGCACCCTGATTTCACCAAAGGAACAGCCCCGGAGGCTGTGGGAGGACGTTTCCGGGGCCCGAAAGGACCAGCCATGACAGCCAGACGCGACATCGAAGCCATCACGGAACGCATCCGCCAACGTTCGAAAGCCGACCGCGAAGCCTATCTCGGCCGCATCGCGGAGGCGTCGGGACGCGCCGCCAACCGCGCGGTGCTCTCCTGCGGCAACCTCGCCCACGGCTTTGCCGTCTGCAGCCCATCGGAGAAGGTGGCACTCGGCGGCGATCGCGTGCCCAACCTCGGCATCATCACCTCCTACAACGACATGCTGTCGGCGCATCAGCCGTTCGAGACCTTCCCGGCGCTTATCAAGGACGCGGCACGCGAAGCAGGCGGCATCGCCCAGGTCGCCGGCGGCGTGCCGGCGATGTGCGACGGCGTGACGCAAGGCCAGCCAGGCATGGAACTGTCGCTGTTCTCGCGCGACGTGATCGCCATGGCAGCGGCGATCGGCCTTTCGCACAACATGTTCGACGCCGCCGTCTTCCTCGGCGTCTGCGACAAGATCGTGCCAGGGCTGGTGATCGCGGCGCTCACCTTCGGGCACCTGCCGGCTGTCTTCATCCCCGCCGGGCCGATGACGTCGGGCCTGCCGAACGACGAGAAGGCCAAGGTCCGGCAGCTCTATGCCGAGGGCAAGGCGGGCCGCGCCGAGCTGCTCGAGGCGGAGTCCAAATCCTATCACGGGCCGGGCACCTGCACCTTCTACGGCACCGCCAATTCCAACCAGATGCTGATGGAGATCATGGGCCTGCACACGCCCGGCGCCTCCTTCGTCAACCCGGGTACGCCGCTGCGCGACGCGCTGACCAGGGAGGCGGCGAAGCGCGCGCTGGCGATCACCACGCTCGGCAATGCCTATACGCCGGTCGGGCGCATGATCGACGAGCGCTCGATCGTCAACGGCGTGGTCGGCCTGCACGCGACCGGCGGCTCGACCAACCACACCATCCACCTCATCGCCATGGCCGCGGCAGCCGGAATTTCGCTTACCTGGCAGGACATCTCCGACCTGTCGGAGGCCGTGCCGCTGCTCGCCCGCGTCTACCCGAACGGACTCGCCGACGTGAACCATTTCCACGCCGCCGGCGGGCTCGGCTTCCTGATCCGCGAGTTGCTCGACGAAGGCTTGCTGCACGAGGACGTGCAGACGGTCTGGGGCGAAGGCCTGCGGCCCTATGCTGTCGAGGCAAAGCTCGGCGCCGACGGCAGCGTCGTGCGTGAAGCGGCGCCGCTCGAGAGCGGCGACGAGAAGGTGCTGGCCCCGTTCAAGAAGGCGTTCCAGCCGACCGGCGGACTGAAGGTGCTTGCCGGCAACCTCGGCCATGCCGTGATCAAGACCTCTGCGGTCAAGCCCGAACGGCGCGTCATCGAGGCGCCGGCCAAGGTGTTCGACAGCCAGCAGGGGCTGAACGAAGCTTTCAAGTCGGGCACGCTGACCGGCGACTTCGTCGCCGTGATCCGCTTCCAGGGGCCGAAGGCCAACGGCATGCCGGAACTGCACAAGCTGACCACCGTGCTCGGCGTGCTGCAGGATCGCGGCCAGCGCGTCGCGCTGGTGACCGACGGGCGCATGTCGGGTGCTTCCGGCAAGGTGCCGGCGGCGATCCATGTGACGCCGGAAGCGGTCGAGGACGGGCCGATCGCCAGGATCCATGACGGCGACATCATTCGCCTCGACGCCGATGCCGGCACGCTGGAGGTGCTGGTGCCGGGAACGGAGTTCGCGCTGCGCCGCACGGCGGATGCCGACCTGATCGGCAACGAGTTCGGCTTCGGCCGCGAGCTGTTCGCCGGCTTTCGCCAACTGGTTGGCCGCGCCGACCACGGCGCCGCCGCCTTCGCAAATGCCTAACGTCAATCTGCTAAAAAAGAGCGGCTCGGAGCCGCCGCTCGGAGCCGCCCTTTGTCGTAAGCGGTGTGCCATCGGCACCTAGACAAGAGGTCTCACGAGGTATTCTTGCCACTGAAGACCTCCGCCAAATAGTCAATAAACACCCTGACTTTACGTGGGGTGTGACGTCGCTGAGCGTAGAAGGCGAAGATCGGTTGCTCCATGGGTTCATGATCCGGCAGCAGCCGCACGAGGCGGTTCTCCGCTATATCCTGGGCGACCATGAAATCGCCCAAGAGGGAGTACCCCCCTCCCGCTAGGCAGGCGTTTCTCACCGCTCGCGCTGAGTTCATTGTCAGTCGCTGCGGCACTTCGAAGTCAATGACCTTTCCTTGATGCGAAAACTTATGAACGCGCCCCCATTCCCCGCTGACCTGAGTAACGGATGGGCGAGCCCTGATCTCGTCCAAGGTCCTGGGTGTCCCATATTGCTGGCAAAACTGGGGTGTCGCGACGAATACGATCCTCTGCGTGAAAATCCTCTGCGCAATCAGGGATGAATCGTTCAACGGTCCTACCCGGATGGCGACATCGAAGTGCTCGCCAATGAGATCAACCAAACGATTGCCAAGGTCGATTGAGACATCGAGCTGCGGGAACCGTCGCACGAACTCAGGAACCACTGGTGCCAGGCACTCATTACCAAAGGCCGTTACGCAGGAGACGTGGAGTTGGCCGCGAGGAGTTTCGTGGCGTTCGCGTACTGCGCTCCGCATCTGATCAAGCTCCTCCAGGAGGCCGGTGCTCTTTTGCACGAACTCCATCCCGGCATCCGTCAGATTGATCTGCCTGGTGGTGCGGTTAAAGAGACGTACGCCGAGATCGGTCTCCAAGTCCGCCACAATGCGGCTTACCGAGGCAGCGGAAAGGCGCAAATCCCGGCTCGCAGAAGAGAAGCTGTTATGCCTGGCGACTGCCACGGCCACCTTCATGGCCTCGATCATATCCATCCGCCATTCTTCCGAAATTCAAAATAATGTCTCTCACCGTGCGCTCTTTAACACGGAAGCCGAAATCATGCATCAATGGGGCGAACGCTCAAATTGAGGAGATGGACATGTCCAAAAATCCTAGCTGGATACTTCGCAGCTACCCTTCCGCAATGCCCTCCGTCGAGAACTGGAGCCTGGAGGAGCGTTCAATTCCCGATGCCGCGGATGGTGAGCTGCTGGTGAAAACTCTGTGGCTCTCCGTCGATCCCTATATGCGCGGTCGGATCAGCCCCGCGAAGAATTATGCTGCTGGTTTTAGAATTGGCGACCTGATGTGTGGCGGCGGAATTGGCGAGGTAATTACGTCTGAGTCTCCGGACTTCAAGCCAGGCGACCTCGTGATGAGCGATCATTTTGGTTGGCAGCCGTTCAGCGTGATCCCGGCCGCGTCAGCCAAGCCAGTGACGACAACCGACGCTCCGATTCAGGCCGTACTGAGCTATCTCGGCATGCCCGGTCTCACCGCCTACTTTGCCCTCCTCAAAACCGCAACTCCGAAGGTGGGGGAAACGGTGTTGATCTCTGCCGCTTCAGGAGCTGTGGGGCAGATTGCGGGACAGATCGCGCGGATCAAAGGGTTCGACCCAGTCGCTGTTGCGGGCTCGGATGAGAAGCTGGAATGGTGCAGGGAGCTTGGATATCGGACTGGCGTCAATCATCGACGCTCCGCTGATCTCGTGGCAGATGTCGCCACCGCATGCCCTAGCGGCGTCGATGTCTTTATCGACAACACCGCCGGGCCGATTCACGATGCAGCCATGCTAAATCTCAACATCTTTGGCAGAGTGGTGGTTGTCGGCACTATTGCCTTGGCCGACCGGTTTGACCAGCCTGATGTCGGTCTCAGGCATCTCAGAAGGACACTAATCACCCGTGCGCGGATAGAAGGGTTCTTGCTCGACGACCACGAAGGAGAATACGAGACCGCGATTGCCGATCTGCTGTCATGGTACAAACAGGGACTGCTTCAGACACGGGAAGATGTTGCGGAAGGGATCGAGACCGTGCCCCACGCTTTCGTTCGGATGTTGAAGGGAGAGAACTTCGGCAAGCAACTGGTCAAGCTATGATGCTCTAACGAGGGTTTGTCCGCTTCGGCCAGACTGCTATTTTTTGTGCACGCGTTACTCAAGCGGATCGTTCCAAGGCAGCAGCTCATCGATCCGCCTCCGCTTGTGGCCGTTGACGACGGCGGCAAGCGTGGTGGTCAAGTAGACCTGCGGATCAACAGCATTGAGTTCGCAGATCTCCTCTGGCGCAGGCAAAACTAGCTTGCCCTGCCGGGCCAGCGTTCGCCAGGACGACAGATGGTTGGCCTCCAGCCCGTGGCGCTCCGCTACTTCGTTCACCGTCACGCCCGGACGCAAGCCCTCCGAAACGATCTGTGCCTTGACCTCATCCGGCCATTGGCGATGCGCCTCACGTCGGCCCCGCCGTGTCGTGAGAACCTCCAATGTCGTGTCCATGGAGAAACTGCTTCTCGCTCATCCATGGAACCTTGATCGCAGATCAGGCGTCAGCGGACAACGTTGGGGGCAAAACAGCGGTTACCCTTTTTCGTTCGTTTGCGGACGGCGATGCCTACTGAACGGTGATCTCGCTCCGCTCACCGGCCTTGATCGTCACCGGCATTTCCTTGTCCTGGCCCTGATCGGACATGTGCCGCACGACGACATAGTCGCCGGCGGGGATCGTCTGTTGCCAGCTGTCGCCATAGGTCAGGCCGAGCGATTTGCGCTTACCCTCAATATCCTTCTTTGACGAGAACACCTCGATCGAATAGGCGCCGGGCGCCGACATTGCCAGCACGCCGGCGCCGAGAGCCACCTTCACATCCTGGTTGTCGCCGGCCTTGATGCTGAAGGGCTGTTCGACAACGGCGAGATCGAGCGTGGTTAGCGCGACATAGTCGTCCGGCGGCAGCCAGAATTTGCTGTCCGGACCGTAGGAGTGCTCCACGCTTTCACGCGAACCGTCGATCTTCTTCTTCGCCTTGACGATCTCGAAGCCGATGCCGGAATTGTCGGCCTTTTCGCCGCCGGCCGTGTAGTAGGCGTTGAGCACGGCATGGCCGACGCCGATCACGATATCCTTCTCGACGGTCTGTCCGGCGGCAAGCTGGATGGTTTCGGTCACCGTGCCGGCGCCGACCTGCACCGTCACCTTCTGCTCGCCCGCCGGCACGGTGGCCTTTGCGTCGCCATAGTGGGTCGTGCTGCCGCCCGGATAGGCGAAGTCGACACGCGCCTCGCCGCTGATCTCCGAGCCCTGGCTCGCATGCGGGTGGATAACCAAGGTTCCGGCGTTCAGAGTGAACAACGGGCTGTAGGTCTGGCCGGCTTCGATCTTGATCTTCTGCTCGCTCCTTGCCTCGTCGGCGCGACCGACGACAATGTAATCGCCCGGCTCGAGATTGGTCTTGAGCTCGCCATACTCGGTCATGACCTGATCGCCGCGCGAGCCGTCGGACTTGGCCTTGTAGATCTCCCAGGCATTGCCGTCGGTGATGGGATCGCCGCCTTCAGCCATGACGACGCTCGGCGTGAAGTTGAATTCAGGTTTGGCGCGTTCGGGTGCAGGCGCCGGCGCCGGGGCCGGAGCAGGCTCTGGCGCAGGCGCCGGCGCCGCGACGGTCTCGACCAGCGCTTGCTGCAATGCCTTCTCGTCGGAGGCCTGGATGTATTTTCCGCCGGTGTTCTCGGCGAGGCAGGCGATCTGCCTGCCTTCGTCGGCGGTCAGGCCGAAGCCGACCACGTCGGCGGTGAAGTCGACGCCGGTCTCCTTCAGCTCCTTGCCGAGCGCGCACGGATCGCCACCGCAGGTCTCAAGACCGTCGGTGATGAGAACGACCGTGGCCTTGTCCTCGGTGTATTTCAGCGCTTCGGCGGCCTGCTTGACGGCCGCCGTCAGCGGCGTCTTGCCAAGGAATTTCATGCTGTCGGCGGCCGCCGAGATCGCGCTCGCCGAACCCGCCTGCGGCGGCACGATCAGCTCGATGTCCGCGCAGCTGCCTTTCTGGCGATGCCCGTAGGCCATGAAGCCGATCTCGTCGTCGCCCGGCACCGACTGCAGCACCGTGCGCAGCGATTCGCGCGCGATCTCGAGCTTCGGCTTGCCGTCTATCTGGGCCCACATGGAGCCGGATGCATCGAGAATGATGATGACCTTGTTGGCGGCAAAGCCAAAGGTGGTCATCGACAAAAGGAGGATCGCCGCAGCGACGCTCCGTGCCAGTCCCGCCATGAAAATCTCCTGAGTGAACCCCCGTCCGCGCCGGGAAAGCTATTTGAGCCGGGCTCTGCAGACAAGTCCGATGGCCGGCAAGTCGCTCAATAGGTTGTTCTGCGCTCTTCCGATGGCGGACGGCCGAACTGCAGCCGGTAGCTTTGCGCGAAATAGGAGTGGGAGGTGAAGCCGGTGGCGATCGCGACGTCGAGGATCGGCATGTTGGTCTGGCGCAGCAATTCGCGCGCCCGCTCGAGCCTGAGCCGCATGTAGTAGCGCCCCGGCGTCACGTTGAGATGGCGCAGGAACAGGCGCTCGACCTGGCGCACCGACAGGCCCGCCGACTTGGCAAGCTGCACCGCCGACAAAGGCTCATCGAGATGGTCGGCCATCAGCTCGACGATACGTCTCAGCTTCTCCGACTTGCCGGTGAGGTCGCGCTCAGGTCCGACGCGCTGGCGGTCACCGGCCGAGCGAATGCGCTCGTGCTGGAACTGGTTGGCGACGCCATTGGCGAGATTGGAGCCGAAATCGCCGCGCACGATCTCCAGCATCAGATCGATCGAGGTGGTGCCGCCGGCGCAGGTGTAGCGCTTGCGGTCGATCTCGAAGACGTTGCCGGTGCAGTTGATGTCCGGAAAGCGCTCCATGAAGCCGGCGCGGTTTTCCCAGTGGATGGTGCAGCGGTAGCCGTCGAGCTGGCCGGCCTCGGCGAGCAGATAGGAGCCGACCGAGAGCGCGCCGAGCGCGTTGCCGCGCCGGCCCCAGCTGCGCAGCGCCGCCAGCACCTTGCTCTTGCCGGGGAATTCGGTGGTGAGCCCGACCGAGACGAACAGGATATCGACCGGCGGCATGTCGGCGACTGAATAGTCGATCTTGAGCGGCAGGCCGTTGGACGCCATGACTGCGTCGCCATCTGCCGATATCGTCGTCCAGCCGTAATAATCGCGGCCGAGCAGACGGTTGGCCGAGCGGAAGCAATCGATCGCCGCCGCCAGCGAGAACATCGAAAACTTGTCGACCAGCAGGAAGCCGAACTGCCGACCGCCCTGAACGGGATCGCCCATGACCGGCCGTTCAACAGGAGCAGTAAGATTCGGCAAGGATGCTGCTTTCCGATCAGAAGGACGGCCGCTTCAATCCGGCCGCGAGGTAGGCGGAAGCTACAGTGTTGGCCATCAGCATGGCAATGGTCATCGGTCCGACGCCGCCGGGGACCGGCGTGATGGCGCCGGCGACCGCGGCCGCTTCGGCATAGACGACGTCGCCGACCAGCCGCGACTTGCCTTCGCCCTTCTCTGGCGCCGGGATGCGGTTGATGCCGACATCGATAACGGTGGCGCCGGGCTTCACCCAATCACCCTTGATCATTTCGGGACGGCCGACGGCGGCGACCAGGATATCGGCGGTGCGCGCCAGCGCCGGCAGGTCCTTGGTACGGCTATGGGCAATGGTGACGGTACAGTTGGCGGCGAGCAGCAGATTGGCCATCGGCTTTCCGACGATGTTGGAGCGGCCGACGACGACGGCATTGAGGCCGGAAAGGTCCTTGCCGCGCACGCGCTGGATCAACAGCATCGAGCCGGCGGGCGTGCAGGGCACGAACGCCGTCTCGAGCTCGCCGGTACCGAGCTTGCCGACATTGATGAAGTGGAAGCCGTCGACATCCTTTTCCGGCGCGATCGTCTGGATGACCTTGCCGGCATCGATATGGCCGGGCAGCGGCAGTTGCACGAGGATGCCGTGGATCGACGGGTCGGCGTTGAGATCGCCGATGGTCTTCAACAGCTGCTCTTCGCTCGTCTCAGCCGGCAGCGTGTGCTGGAGCGAATGGAAGCCGCACTCCTTGGCCGTGCGCGACTTCGAGGCGACGTAGACCTGGCTTGCCGGATCCTCGCCCACGATCACCACCGCCAGACCGGGCCTGGTCGCGCCCTTGGCCGAAAGCTCGGCGGTCAGCGCCTTGACCTTCGATACCACGTCTGCGGCGACACTCTTCCCGTCGATCACTTCGGCCATCATTCACCTTCAACACTGTTGCGCGGCCACGCCTCGCACGCAGCCCTGATCCTCAATCCAGCAGTCGGCACGCGAACGCGGCGCGCAAGCGGTCAAATGCCGCGCGGCATTTTCACGAAAATTCGACAGGGCAATCCCGTCAAAACGTCGTCGGATGCCGTAAACCCGAAACCGGCTGCTTTTATCGAAGGCCGCTTTTAGCGAAGACGGGGTGTTTTAGAAATAGCGGCGGCGCGAGCGGCTTTCGGTCAGAACGCGCACCGCCTCGCGGAATTCTCGCAGGCGGGCCCTGATCTCGTCGACCTGGTCCTGCCGATCGTCTGGCGACTGGCGCGCCTCGGCTGTCGGCGATTGCGAATGGGAAGGCGCCGACGGAGCGTATGTGTCGTCGGGTAGTTCCGGATGCTGCGGGTGGTCCGAACTATGAAATAGGTACGGCTTTGAGCGGACGGCGTCTCCAAGCCATGCACCGACCTTGGAGACTGGACTTTTCCGCAACCGCGCGAGCGGCTAAGGAGAGCCCTCTTTGCGGAGGTTTCGATGACCATCAGGCTTGTTCTCGCCGGTTGCGGCAATATGGGTTACGCGATGCTCTCGGGCTGGCTGAAATCCGGCAAGCTCGAGCCGTCGGCGGTGTTCGTGGTCGAGCCCAATGCCGAGTTGCGCAGGCGAGCCGAGCATCTTGGTTGCGGCGCCGCGGCCGACGCGTCCGCAATTCCCGCCGATGCCATGCCCGATCTCGTCGTCATCGCCGTGAAACCGCAGGTCATCCGCGATGTGACGGCAAGCTACAAGCGCTTCGGCGACGGCAGGACCACCTTCGTCAGCATCGCCGCGGGCACGCCGGTCGCGACCTTCGAGGAGATCCTGGGCCGGCTCGCGCCGATCGTGCGCTGCATGCCGAACACGCCGGCGGCGATCGGCAAGGGCATGATGGTGGTGTTTTCCAACCCGCTCGTTCCCGACAACGTCAGGCGTTTCGTCGCCGAGCTGCTCTCGGCGAGCGGTGTCGTGACGACGATCGACGACGAGAGCCTGATGGACGCCGTGACCGCGGTCTCCGGTTCCGGCCCGGCCTATATTTTCCATTTCATCGAGGCGCTGACGGTCGCCGCCGAGAAGGCTGGCCTGCCGGCCGAGACAGCCAAGCTGCTCGCCCTGCAGACCGTCTATGGTGCGGCCTCGCTTGCCGCTGAAAGCGATGAGGAGCCGGGCGTGCTGCGCCAGCAGGTCACCAGCCCCAACGGCACGACCGCCGCCGCGCTTGCCGTGCTGATGGGCGAAGACCGGCTGACGAAGCTTTTGACCGACGCGGTGGAAGCGGCGCGGCTCAGATCGATAGAGCTGGGGAAGTAGTCCTCACCCCATACAGCATCTCGTCCTGCAGTTGGCGCAGGGCAAATAGCTTGGTCGTCTGGTCGGGCGTGGCGTTGTCGGCGGTCAGGAGTTCGCCCTTCCTGACCGGCTTCAAGACCTTGCCGCCTTCGAGCAGTCCGACCGGCACGGCACGGCTGGCGCGCGCCTCGGCGACCGTCATGGTCCAGGAGCGGTAGCAGGTCTCGCCGATGGCGTCGAAGATCTCGCCTGCGGCGAGGTCGCGCTTGGCGACCGCGCAGACCTCGGCCACCGGTTTAGGCAGCGGCACCATGTCGGGTTTGCCGTAGAGCATGATGCGGGCTGCGGTCAGCGGCACCTCCAGCGAGGTCAGGTGGTACGGCCTGAAGAAGCTGTAATAAGGGCCGTGGCCGACATGGAGATCGTCCATGCGCTCGACGACGCGCGGATGCGTCGCCTCAACGATGACGAAGACGCCAGGCGCCACGCCCTTGCCGATCGTGTAGTCGACGATACCCTTCTTCGACAGGATGCCGCCGTCCTCGCGCGGGATGAGCACCTTGGCCAGCTGATCACGGTCGGCTTTCGGGCCGTGCATGCCCGGAACATCGGGCACCAGGCCGGTGGCGTTGGCGATGGCGCACATCTCGACCATGGTCTTGGAGCCGTCGACGAACTCGACCAACATGCGCGGGTTCATGTTCCGGCGCAGCGCTTCATCCCGATAATCGTCGGGAACGGCGTCGTGGTTGAGCGGGTTGTTCTTGCCCTTGCCGGCCGAGACGATGGTATAACCGAGCGCCGAGGCGAACTCGATCAGCTCCATGCAGCTCGACGGCTCATCGCCGGCGCCGACCGAATAGACGACGCCGAGCCGATCCGCCTGCTGCTTGAGGTAGCAGCCGATGGTCACGTCGGCCTCGACATTCATCATCACCAGATGCTTGCCATGCTGCATGGCCATCAGGTCGAAATCGGCGGCGACGCCGGGTTTACCGGTGGCATCGATGACGACGTCGATCAGCGGATTGGTGACCAGCATCTCGTTCGAGGTGATGGCGATCCTACCGCTTTCTATCGCCTGGCTTACCTTGGAGGCGGTCTCGGCTTCGGCAGCCATTGCATCGTCGCCATAGGCGATGCGGATCGCGTCGCGAGCCGTGTGCGGGCGGCGCGTGGAAATGGCCGCAATCGAAATGCCCGGCATCAGCATGCCTTGGGTCACCAGATCGGTGCCCATCTCGCCGGAACCGATGACGCCGATGCGCACGGGGCGGCCGTCGGCGGCGCGCCGGGCGAGATCGCGGGCAAGCCCGGTCAGGGCGACATTTGTCATAGAAGAACGTCCATGCTTTGCTTCAGCCCGCAATACAGGGAACGATCCCCGTTTGCCAACAAAACCAGCCACCCATGGCAATTTCGTGCGCACGTCTTGCAGGACCGGCGCAGATTTCCCGCAGCAATCCGCAACCTTCAGGTGTTTCAAAGCCTTGGCCATGTCCGGAGGAAGGGCAGATGCCGCGGTTCATGCCAAGTGCCGATCTGACCGCCAAAGTTGGCACGGTGAGCGACGCCTCGGTCGATTCCTTTGTGCGGACTTACTGTTTATTTAGGGAAAATAGTGTTCGCGGTCGGTTTCAACTGAACGGCGCCCTCCGCGAGGATCGTTTTCTGTGCCATTTTTGCTACATCCGCCGGGACTAATGGCTGGAATCCGTGCTTTTGGAGCGCTCTAAATCAATAAGTCCTCCCATCCGCGAAAAATCTGCTAGATACTCGTTGCAAGCTCCGGTGGCAGGCTTGGGCGAAATAAGCGCTGACAAAAACAAAAAGGCGCGGGGATAGTCACGGGGTAGAAATGACCAGGACGGGTAAAGTGACCGTCGGCTGGCGCCTTGCGCTTGCCATGACGGTGTCGATGCTGGCTTGCGGAAGCGCCAGCGCACTCACGCTCAAGGAAGCTGTAGCAGTCGCGGTCGAATCCAATCCGGAGATTGGGCAGGCGATCGAAAACCGCGAAGCCATCGAATTCGAGCTGCGCCAGGCGAAAGGGCTCTATCTTCCCAGCGTCGATCTCGAAGCGTCGACCGGCGTCCGCCGTCTGGATAACGACTCCCGGCGAGCGCTCGACGAGGACCATGACGCGCTTTATCCAAACGAAGCGGACCTCACCGTCTCACAGACGCTCTATGACAGTGGCGCGAGACGGGCCGAATTGAACCGCCAGGCCTCGCGCGTCGACGGAGCTTCCTTCAGGGTGCTGGAACGGTCCGAATTCATCGGGCTTGCCGTCGTCCAGGACTATCTCGAATACATGCTGCAGGCGTCGATCGTCGCCGAAGCGAAGAAGAACCTCGGCTTCCATCAGTCTATACTCGGCGACATCAAGCAAGGCATCGCGGGCGGCGCGCTCAACGATGCCGACCGGCAGCAAGCCGAGGAGCGGCTTTACGCCGCCAAGGCGCGGATGCAGGAGGCGACCGAGGAACTGGAAGCGGCCAAGATCCGCTTCTTCAAGAATGTCGGCAAGCCGCTGACCAATCCGTCGCGGCCGGCCGATGTGGCCGGCGCGCTGCCGCGCTCGCTCGATGACGCGATCGGGCTTGCCAGACAGAACAATCCGCGCGTCCACATGGCCAACAGCGACATCGATGCGGCCGCGTCCCTCGTCGACGCCGCGCGGGCGAAATACGGCCCCACCATCACCGCCGAGGGTGTCGCGCGGGGCGGCTATGACATCGATGGCGACGACGGCGACACCAGCGACCTGCAGGCTCGGGTGGTGCTGCGCTGGAATCTCTATCGCGGCGGCATCGACAAAGCCAACGAGCAGGAGCAGATCCGCCGCACCAGCGAGCAGCGCCTCGCGCTGCATCAGGTGCTGCGCGAGATCGAGGAAGCCGTCCGCACATCTTGGGACCGCCGCTTCCGCCAGGCGGAACTTGCGCAGACGCTGCGGCTGCAGGCAGCAACCAACGAAAGGCTGGTTGCTTCCTACCGGGAGCAGTTCAAGGTCGGACAGCGCTCGCTGCTCGACGTGCTCGATGCGCAGAACACGCGCTTCAACACCGCGACGCTGGCCGACACCTCGTCCTACGCGTCGCTGTTTGCCCAATACCGGCTGCTGGCCGCGACCGGGGAGTTGCTGAAGACGCTGAACATCCAGCCGGCCAAGCAGGCAGCCGCCTACGCGCGCAGCGAATTCGGCGTGCCGGCGACAGCCGATACCGAAACCTATGCGCGCACACCATCGGAGCAGAAGAACGATCTGCCGTTCGACATCCTCGCGCCGGTCAGGAAGAAGCAGCCGATGTAAGCATCGATCTCTGGTCCTTCGGGGCGATCGTGAACCAGCAACCTAATATCGTCTCGCCCAAGGAGGCTTTCAAAGCCTGCTTCTCGGCGATTGCAGCCTATCTTGGGCGGCCGAGCGCCGAGACCGTGCTGTTTGCCGGGGTGCCGATTTCGGACACGCTGATCGAGCCGGACGACATCAGGCATCTGGCCGAACGGATCGGTCTCGAGGTCCAGGCGTTCAACCATCGCGATTTCGTGCGCGGCCGGGTCGATCTTCCGGCCATCGTCTTCCGCGCCAGCCAACTGCCGGTTGCGTTGCTCGCCGAAACGGAAACTGGGCAATTTCTAACGGCGCCGCAGGAAAACGGCCGCACCTCGATCGGCAAATCGGAGCTTGCCGAGAGCTACATCAGCGGTGGCGCCTCATTCTCGATCACCTATGCCAACACCGCCGAGGAGATGACGGTCGGCACGGCGCCGAGGATCGAAAGACGTCATTGGCTGACCGGAACGATGGGGACGTTCTGGCGCACCTACTCGAAGGTCGTGCTGTCGGCGGTCTTCATCAACCTCTTGGCGATCGCCTCGCCGATCTTCACCATGAACGTCTACGACCGCATCCTGCCGAACAAGGCGATCTCGACGCTCTGGGTGCTGGCGCTCGGGATCGGCGCGGCCATCCTGTTCGACCTGTTGCTGAAGACGGCCCGTGCCTCGCTTATCGACTATGCCGGGCGCAAGGCGGATCTCAGGATTTCCTATCTGCTGTTCGAGAAAGTGCTCAACTCGTCGCTTTCGGCGCGGCCGGGATCGACCGGCGAATACGCGAATCGTGTCACACAATATGAGTTCGTGCGCGAGTTCTTCACCTCGAATACCATAAGCGTCTTCATCGACACGGTTTTCGTCTTCGTCTTCCTGCTGGTCATCTACGCTATTGGCGGCTGGCTGGTGATCATACCGGCGCTCGCCTTCGTCATCGCCGTCATTGTCGGTCTGGTGACACAGAGGCGCATCGGCAGGCGGGTCGCCGCCTCGATGAACGAATCTGCCCAGCGCCAGGCGCTCCTGGTCGAGTCCATTTCCACGCTGGAGACGATCAAGTCGCTGCGCGCCGAGGCCTATCTGCTGCGCAAATGGGGCGAGCACTCGAAGAACGCCGCCAACACCTCGGAGAAGATCAAGGAGCTTTCCGCCGCTGCCGGCAACATCACCGGCGCCATCCAGCAATTCGTCACCGTCGCCCTGGTGGTTGCCGGCGCCTATGCCTTCTCGGAAGGCCAGGTCTCGACGGGCGCGATTATCGGCACGGTCATGCTGGCGGGCCGCGCGGTCGCGCCGCTCGGCCAGATCGCCATCACGCTCTCCCGCTTCCGGCAAGCCGTGCTGTCGCTCAGGATCGTCAATACGATCATGTCGCAGCCGGAGGACCGGCCCGACACGGTCGGCTTCGTCAACCGGCCGATCCGCAGCGGCGCGATGCTGTTCAAGAATGTCGGCTTCGCCTATCCAGGCACCGAAAACGAGGTTCTGAACGGGCTCAACATTGCAATCCGCCCCGGCGAGCGCATAGGCATCATCGGCCGCATCGGCTCCGGCAAGACCACGATGGGCCGCCTGATCGGCCGGCTGTTCCTGCCGACGTCCGGAGAACTGCTGCTCGACGGCATCGACATCCGCCAATACCACCCGTCCGAAGTTCGTGCCGCGGTCGGTATCGTCGCGCAGGCCGGCGACCTGTTTTCGGGCACGATCAAGGAAAACCTTCTGATGGCCGCGCCGGACGCGACCGACGAGGAAATCATCGATGCGGCGAAGGCCGCGGGCGTCGACGACTTCGTCTCTCGCCATCCGCGCGGCTACGACATGAATGTCGGCGAGCGTGGCACCAATCTGTCGGGAGGCCAGAGGCAGGCCGTGGCGATCGCGCGGCTGCTGCTGACCAAGCCGAAAATCGTGTTCCTGGACGAGCCGTCGGGTTCGATGGACCTGGCCTCGGAACGGCAGTTGATCAGGCAGCTCAAGGTGGCGTTCGACCGCAACACGACGCTGATCGTATCGACCCATCGCTACAGCATGCTGGAGCTGGTCGACCGCCTCATCGTCATCGAGCAGGGGCGCGTGGTCGCGGACGGAGCAAAGGAACAAGTCATCCAGGCATTGCAGAAGGCGAATGCCTGACCGGGACGTTGGGGAATGTTAGCAAAAGACGACCGGCCGCCGCTTTTCGCATCGGCGTCGGTATACATCATAGGGGCACTGTTCGTGGCCTTCACCGCCTGGGCATCCTTTGCCGAGGTCGATGAGATCGCGCGCGGCGACGGCAAGGTCATTCCCGCTTCCAAGACGCAGATCATCCAGGCGAGCGAAGCCGGCGTCGTCCAGGAAATCGCTGTCAAGATCGGCCAGACCGTCAGGAAGAACGATCTGATCATCCGCCTCGACAACACAGGCAACACCTCGAGCCTGGGTGAAGAGCAGGCCAAGGCGCGGGCGTTGCAGGCGCGCATTGCCAGGCTCAAATTCGAGCAGAGCGGCAATCTCGAGGGCGCGTTCCCCTGTCCGTCCGACATCCAGAAGTCTGCCCCGGAGATCTGCGACAACGAGCAGAAGCTGCTCGTTGCGCGCCGGGACAACTTCCAAGTCAAGCTTTCCGTGCTGAAGTCGCGTCTCGATCAGCGCGAGAAGGAACTGGACGAGGCAACCGCCAATTCAGACCGCCTTTCCAAGAGCCTCGCCGTCAGCGACCAGGAAACGGCGCTGGTCGAATCGATGGTCAAGAAAGGCCTGATGGCCAGGACCGAACAGATACGCGTCGAGCGGGAGCAGACCGATCTCCGCGGTCAGCTCAACCTTGCCGGAGAGACCATCAAGAAGAGCAAGGCGGCCATCACCGAGGCGCAGCTTCAAGTCGACGAGCTCGGCCTGCAATTGCAGCAGGAAGCATTGAGCGACTTGACGCAGGCGCTGGCGGACCTCTCTGTGGTGGACGAAACCATTCGCGGCGCCACCGACAAGGTGGCGCGGACCGATATCCGTTCGCCTGTCGACGGCATCGTCAACACGCTCGATGTCAACACGCTCGGCGCTTTCGTCCAGCCGGGCGCGGTCGTGGCCGGCATCGTGCCGACCTCGGAGACGCTGCTGGTCGAGGCGCGGGTCTCGCCGCGCGACGTCGCCTTCATCCAGCCGGACCAGGACGCGCTGATCAAGGTCACGGCCTACGACTTCTCGATCTTCGGCGGCATCGAAGGCAAGGTCTCCAACATCACCGCCGACAGCCTGGTCGACCAGAAGACGGGCGAGCCCTACTATCAAGTGCGCGTCGCGACCGAGAAATCCACGCTGCAAAGGAACGGCAAGACTTATTCGATTATCCCCGGCATGATCTGCTCGGTCGATATCAAGACCGGGCGCAAGACGATCCTCAACTATCTTTTGAAGCCCATCAACAAGGCGCGCCAGGAGGCGATGAGTGAACGATAGCGCCGCACGCCCCGACACTCCGCGCGACCGGCTGCTGCCGCCGCTCGCAGCCGAGGATTTCGGCCCGGAGTTCCGCGTCGTGGCGCGTGGCGGCGTGCGCCGCGGCATCCGGCTGGAGCGAGCCTTCTGGGTGTCGCTGAAGCAGATGGCCGAAAGCCGCAAATGCACGATCGGCATGCTGGTCGAGGAGATCGCCGAAAATCATCCCGACCAGGGCAATCTCACATCGGCGATCCGGGTCGCATGCATGCGCGGCCTTGCCGAGGAAAGCATGGAACTGCGCAAGCTCGCCTCGATCCGGACCATCAACGCGATCCTGGTCGCCTGCCCCTCGCCCGCCTTCGCGCTGTCCTCGTCGAAGAAGATCCTGACCTTCAATGCCCCGTTCCAGCAATTGGTCAGGCGCCAGCTGCCGAACGCGCCGGGCGACGATGGCAGGCAGGACCTCAAGCTGGCGCTGGACCTCAACGTCGTCGACGTTTTTGCCCGGCTCGACGCCAATGGCGAGACACCCGTCACCACCGGCTTCGTCATCGGCGCCGGCGAGCGCCGCTACAGGGGCCAGCTCAGCGCGGTGCGCGCGCCGGTCACAGAGCCGGAGCTGTTGATGGCGTTCGTCTTCAACGGTTGAAGAGGCGAGCCGCCTACTTCGCTGCGAAACCGGAGCCTGCCGACGTGACCGTCACATCGGGCGAAGCGCCTTCGCCGGGCGCCACTGTCGCGAAACCACCGGCGATGTCGGCGATCTGTGCGCCGGCTTTCGTGCCGTGGATCCAGGCTCGGTCGGTGCTGAATGAATAGAGCGGGACATAATCGGGAAGATCGCGGTCCATCGCCACAACGTTGCTGAGGCTGTCCAGGATGAAGGTGCCGCTTCCGGTGCTCACCGACAGCACCGCGTGGAAGAATTTCCGGCGGCGATCCTGCAGCACGACGAGCGACATGCTCTGCGCCGGGATCCCGGCGCGCAACAGCGCCGCCATCTTCAGGATCGCGAAATCCTCGCAATCGCCGGCGCGATGCTCGAGGATCTCCGACGGCTTCGCCCAGTAGTCGAGCTTGCCGTAGACGACGCTGTCCTTGCGATAGGCGATCAGCCGGTTGATGCTGCTGTTGACGAAGTCCAGCTTGTCGCGAAAAGCCTTATTGGCTGCAATGCCGACGATCTCGCCAAACGCAGCGTTCTCACGATCGCAGGCACTTCCGGCCGTGCAGTCGATGATCGCCTTGTACACAGGCGCCCAGCGCGCGGCGACCGGGAAGTTGTGCATGGACAATGCGACCGACCCGAACACGCCGGGAATGATCGCCCCAGTCTGGATCGGGTCAACCTGGATTGGGCCAATCTGGATCGGATCGACGCCGGGGGCGGCCTCTCCACTCGCAGAACCTGACGCCGGGTGGACTTCGAGAGGCGCATAGGCACTGGCAACACCGCCGACCCGGTAGGCGGCAACAGGCTGCCAGGGCTGCAATCTGGCCAGCGAAACGCCGCCGAGATCGGCCGGCGCAGGCAGCGTTTGAGCGGCGGGATTTGCGACGGAGACCGCGCTGGCGGACGACGCATTCGGCAGACCGGCGAAGCCGATTGCCAGCAGCAGAACCTTGACCCTCGACACTGACGAGGCAGCTTTTTGTATTTTCATGACGCCCACCTTTGACTGTGGACGCTACCGATCTTGTCTCAAATTATCGGAAAGGAAGGTGGGTAAGTTTCCGCGAATCAATCTATTCTGCTTTGTCTCAAATTTTATTCAAATTTATACTTGAATTTGTCGAACTGCCGCCGCGCTCCCCAGCCGGTTCGGCGGCGCACCTGAAGATATATAATTGGATATATCGTTGCGATTTACCAAGTGTAAAAAATGCAAATCCCTACATATTCAAGTATATCAAAAAGATTGGAGGTGTGTTGCAAAGTTCGAGCCCCGCATGTCTCTTGCCGGGAAATGCCGAAGGGGGCTTGAGCTATGACGACCAGTATCGAATTCGACGCCGTTTCAAATTTCTCGGACGAGCACGCGACTGTCGGCGAACAGCCGATTTCGGGTGTCATTTCGGGCGTCCAAGTCGCCCAGGCCTCCGGCGGCCAGACGGCACCAGCGGCAGGCGAACCTGTGCCGGTCGATGCGGGAAGCGGCGCGCCGGCAAAGGGCGACGGCAACGCCCAGAACGCACAAAGCACAGCCAAGCCGGCGGCGGACGGCAACGCTCCTGCCGCCAACGCCCCTGCCGGAAACGCGCCAGCACCGAACACGGCAGCCTCGAACGTTGCGCATGAATATCACGTCGAGGCCGGCAATGTCGTGAAGCTTCCGGCCAATGTCTCGATCGACGACATCAAGGTCGACGGGCACAATCTGGTGCTGGTGCAGCCGGACGGCGCCGAGATCGTCATCAAGGACGGCGCGCTCAACGTACCGACCTTCATCATCGGCGATGTCGAGGTGCCGCGCGTTGCCCTGATCGCCGCGCTCGAAGCCAGCCATGTCGATGTCGCCTTCGGCGCCGACGGCTCGATCTCGGCCGGCGGAAATGGCTCGCCAAGCAGCGCCGGCGGAGACTTCTCGGTGCCGCCTGGCGGGATCGGCGACGGCTTCGGTCTGTCGGCACTTTTGCCGCCAACGGCATTGGCGTTCGGACAGCCGGAGAACCGTGACCTGTTCCCGTCCCTGCTTAAGCCGGACTCCACGCCGTCGATCGGGACCATTGGCGAAGCGAGCGTCAACGAAGCCGGCCTGCCGCCACACGGCGGATTGCCGGCCGGTTCCGGCGAGATCGCCGACGGCGATTCCGGCAACAACTCCAACACCTCCGAGACCACTTCCGGCACCATTGGCTTCACCTCGCCGGACGGCGTGTCGCAAGTCACGCTCGGCGGCCATGTGCTGACCTCCGCGGCGCAGACCTTCACCGACGCCACAGGCTCGCTGACCGCAAGCTATTCTTTCGACGCGGCTACTGGCACCGGCACGATCAATTACAGCTACACGCTGAACACCAACACTTCGGGCGACGGCACGAGTGTGAGCTTCGCGGTCGGCGTGACCGACTCCGACGGCGATGCCGCGCCTCCCGGCACCCTCGTGATCAACATCATCGACGATGCGCCGACTGCTGTTGCGGATACGGATGCTGTGCCTTCGGGCTCACACGCGCCGATCGACGGCAACGTCATCACCGGTACGGGTAGCGACGGCAATCCGGCGGGTGCTGACGTCAAGGGTGCTGACGATGTGACCGTGGTTGGCGTCGCGGCCGGCGACACCGGCGAGTCACTGGATAGCACGACGACCGTCGGCACAGTCATCCACGGCACCTATGGCGACCTGACGCTCGGCGCCAATGGCGAGTACAGCTACGTCCGTAACGCCGGCACGCCCGGCGGCCATGACGACGTCTTCACCTACACCATCAAGGATGGCGACGGCGACCTGTCACGCACCACTCTGACGATCTCGATCGGCGACTCCACGCCGACCGACACCATCCCGACGCCCGGCGGTCCGACCACCACCGTCTATGAAGCGGGCCTGCCGGCGCGCGGCGGGGAATCCCCCGGCTCGGACGCGGCCGCCAGCTCGGAGACCACCTCCGGCACCATCGGCTTCACCTCGCCCGACGGCATCCAGACCGTCTCGCTCGGCGGCCACGTGCTGACCGGCGCGCCGCAGACCTTCACCGACGCCACCGGCTCGCTGACGGCCAGCTATATTTACAACGCTGCAACCGGCGTCGGCTCGATTAGCTACACCTACACGCTGCTCGACAACACGGCGGGCGACAACACCCATGCCTCCTTCGCAGTGGTCGTCACCGACGCCGACGGGGACGGCGCACCGGCCGGCAACCTGGTCATCAACATAGTCGACGATGTGCCGACGGCGCATGCCGATACCAACAGCGTCACAGAAGGCGCGCAGGTATCGGGCAATGTACTGACCGACGGGACGCCGGACGTGTCCGGCGCGGACGGCTATGCCGCAACCGGCGCCGTGGTCGGCGTGCGCGCGGCGAACGGCGACACCACGACGGCGGTGGCCACGGGCGTCAACACGCAGATCGTCGGCCAGTACGGCACGCTGACGCTGCACGCGGACGGTTCCTACACCTACCAGGCGACGGCGAACGCGATCTCGGCGAACGCGACCGACACGTTCGTCTACACCATCAAGGACGGCGACGGCGACCTCTCGACGACGACGCTGGCCATCAATGTCGCAAATGTGACGCTGACCCCGGTCAACCAGACCGGCCAGGTCAACGAGGCGGCGCTGGACACGGTGACCAATCCGGGCGACCTCGGACACGGCACGGTGACCGGTTCCAACCCGCCGAGCACGGCCGAGACGGTGGCCGGCCAGCTCAATGTGGCGGGCGACGGCGTCACTTACACCGCGATCAGCACGACGACGGCGCATGGCATATTCCAGCTGCAGGCGAACGGCGCCTGGACCTACACGCTGACCTCGCCCTTCGACAGCGGCGCAACGCAGGGCGCCAACACACTGACCGGCGCGGAAAGCTTCACCTACACGGCCACCGACGCCAACGGCAACACCGTGACCGGTACCGTCAAGATCGACGTCGTCGACGACGTGCCGCATGCCAGTGCCGACATCGGCAATGTGACGGAAGGCGCGCTGCTCACGGTGACTGCCGCCAACGGCGTGCTGTCGAACGACGTGTCCGGCGCGGACGGCTATGCCGCAACCGGCGCCGTGGTCGGCGTGCGCGCGGCGAACGGCGACACCACGACGGCGGTGGCCACGGGCGTCAACACGCAGATCGTCGGCCAGTACGGCACGCTGACGCTGCACGCGGACGGTTCCTACACCTACCAGGCGACGGCGAACGCGATCTCGGCGAACGCGACCGACACGTTCGTCTACACCATCAAGGACGGCGACGGCGACCTCTCGACGACGACGCTGGCCATCAATGTCGCAAATGTGACGCTGACCCCGGTCAACCAGACCGGCCAGGTCAACGAGGCGGCGCTGGACACGGTGACCAATCCGGGCGACCTCGGACACGGCACGGTGACCGGTTCCAACCCGCCGAGCACGGCCGAGACGGTGGCCGGCCAGCTCAATGTGGCGGGCGACGGCGTCACTTACACCGCGATCAGCACGACGACGGCGCATGGCATATTCCAGCTGCAGGCGAACGGCGCCTGGACCTACACGCTGACCTCGCCCTTCGACAGCGGCGCAACGCAGGGCGCCAACACACTGACCGGCGCGGAAAGCTTCACCTACACGGCCACCGACGCCAACGGCAACACCGTGACCGGTACCGTCAAGATCGACGTCGTCGACGACGTGCCG
>NZ_NSGD01000012.1:0-161748 GCF_002294955.1 Mesorhizobium sp. WSM3864 | reverse complement strand
CCCCCCGGGGGGCCCCAGACGGCGGCCCGGGCGCGCTACGCCGCCCCCCCCCCCATGCCCCCACAAAACACACAATTTTTTTTTCCCGGGGGGCGGCGGGGGGCCACCCCCCCCCCCCCGCGCCGAAACGAAAACCGTCTCAATCAGTTAACAGGCAAATCTGTGGCAAGCCGTCGCGGAAGCGACGCGCCTGCCGTTATTTGTGCGCAAGCAGCGCCTTGACGAGCGGCGCATCGATCTCGCCGGTGGGCTTCATCTTGTTGTCGGTCTGAAAGGCCATGATCGCGTTCTTGGTCTTGTCGCCCATCACGCCGTCGGCGCCGCCGGCATCATAGCCATTCTTATTGAGGATCAGCTGGATGTTCTTCACCGCCTTCTTCATGTCGATGCCGGCGGTGGTCTGCGGCGTGCTGTCCTGCCAGGATTCCGGAATGTCGGCCGAGTTGCTGGCCGCGTTGAGCGGCTTTGCCTTCCACAGGTCCGTGGCGGCGCGCGCCCGCTCGAGCTGCTCGGGCCTCAGCGCATTGGCGATCTCGTCGCGTTTGGCCGCAGCGTCCTTGTCGCCGGTCTTGGCGACGAGAGCGAACCATTTGTAGGATTCCTCCAGGTTCTGCTTCATGCCGACGCCCTTGGCCGAAAGGATGCCGAGATTGAACTGGCTGTCCTTGACGCCGAGGTCGGCCGCCTCCTGGAACCAGTGCGCCGCCGACTCATTGTCGGTCACGCCGTCCGCCGCCATGGCGAACAGAACCGCCAGATTGTGCATGGCGCTGGCGTTGCCCTGTTCCGCCGCGAGTTGGTAATAGGTCTTGGCCTTCTTGATGTCGCGCGCGACGCCGATGCCCTTCTCGTAAAAATTGCCGATGCGGTATTCGGCCGGTGCGAAGCCCAGTTCGGCGGATTTCTCATACCATTTGGCGGCCGCCGCCATGTCTTCCTTGACGCCGCGCGATTCCGCGTAGCGCGAGCCGATCTCGAACAGCGCCTTGGCGTCACCGCCTGCGGCCGCGTCGTGCAGCGCCACCGGACCGATATCGGCCGGGACATCGATCTTGGCGGCCGATACTGCCGTCTGGCCGCCGCCCGGCGGGACGGTGCCCGTGGTGTCGGCGGACGTGCTTGCCGGCGTGCCGGCCGAGGAAGCGCCGGCTGCGGCGGCACCGGGCACTGCTGTGCTCGCCGGCGGCGGGCCGATGGTGGGCTGCGCGTCGCCGTCCGTGTCCATGGCAGGCCCGTTCGCAGCCGGAGAGACTGGCTCCGACGGTGTCGCCGAAGCCATCGGCGCGGGCCGGGCTGGCGCGGACGGAGTCGCCGGAGCAGGCGCCGGTTCGGCTGGCGCCGCGGCCGCGGGCATTTCGAGTGCGGATGGCTGAAAGGCGGCCTGTGGCGTTGGATCGTCCTTCGACGGCTCGGCCTGCCTGACGGCACGCGCGGGCGCGCTCTCGGGCTTCGCAGTGCCCGTGTCGGGCTTGGGCGTGCTGACATCGAGCGAGGCGGTTTCGACCGATTGGGTGGAGACCATCGGCGCGACGTCGTTGCTGGCGACCGGCGCGGGGTCGGAGAAGAACGCCTTGCCGAGCTGCAGGCCGGCCAGTGCCATCATGATCGCGGCCGCCGCCATCAGGATCGGCTTGCGCCGCGCCTTGAGCAGATCGCCGATTCTGAGCGCCTTCACCGGGCCGGTCATCGTCGACTGCCGCTTCAGCGCGTCGGCTTCCGCGGCGGCGGCCTGCGCCGCGCGGCGGGCGGCCGCGATGAAATCGGATTTGGCGGCATCTGTCTCGCTGCGCTTGGCCGGCTGACCGCCGCGCTCGTCGCGCACGCGCTTCATGATGGCGTTGAGGTCCGGCGCGCCGGATCCAGGTTCGAGCGGCCGGTTGGCGGCTCTGGGATCGAGCGGTTCGTCGATGTCGACGGTCGGAACGTCGCCGGCCGGTGCCGAGCCGGCAAGCGGCGGCGTGTCCTCGTTCTTCTTGCCCCTGAAGGCGCGCGCCAGTCCGCTGAACATCGACTTCTTGCGGCCGGTCGTCTCGGCCCTCTCGCCGATTTCGTCCGATCCGAGCGCAGCCATTGCGGCGGCGGCCGCGGCCTCGGCGGGCGTGCGAGCGGCAGCTTCGCCGCGCATTACAGGTTCGCCACGCGTAACAGATTCGCCACGCGTAACAGGTTCGCTACGCGTAACAGGTTCGCCACGCGTAACAGGTTCGCCCGGTGCAGCCGGCTCGTTTCGCGAAACCGGATCGTGGCGCAGGATGGAGGCGGCGCGCGCATCGAGATCGGCGATGTCTCCGGTCAGTGGCAGCGGCTGGTCGATATCCATCGACGGCGCGTCCTGGACGGCGATCTTGCCGGTGCGGGCGGCCCGCTTGCCGCCCGGCTGCGGGTCGATCAGTTCGCTGACCGCTTCACTGGGACCTTCGGCCTCCAGCGAGCCGAGCCGGTCGACGATCTTGAGCAGCGTGTCGTGGATCGCCTCGAACGTGCGCGAATTGCGCTCGTCGGAACGGCGGGTGAGCGCTTCGAGCGTCTTCAGGTCCTGCGCGAGCCCGCTCACGGCGGCTGCGTTGGAAGCAGCCGTGCCGGAACTCGATTCGCCCAGCGACCGCACAGCGTTCTCCGCAGCCTCGCGCGCGACGGTGAGGATGGAATCGCGCGTGCCGGCCAGCGACTTCTCGATCTCGTCGAGGCGCGGGCTGATGTCCTCGAAGTCGGGCAGCGGTGCGCTCGGCTTCGAAAGATGCGCCGAAAGGGCGGTCACCTGCGACTCAAGGCTGCGGATCAGTGCCGGATCAATGCCGGCGACCTGCGCGGCGGAGGATTCCAGCCGGCTGGAAATGTCCTCGAGCCGGCTTTCCAGGCCACGGATCGCCATCTCGTTGGCGGGATCGGGCGCGCGCGTCTCGATGCGCTTGGCAAGCGCGGTGAAGCGGGCGTCGATCGCCTCCATGATACCGGTGGCGTCGTCCTGTCGCATGCGCTGGTCGAGCCTGTCGGCGACTTCGTCCAGCCGCCGCTCGAGGTCGCGGAACAGCAGGTTGCTCTGCTCGATGGCATCGCCCTGGCGGCGCTCGAGCAGCGTGGACAGCGCGTCGAAGCGCTGCTCCAGGCCCTGGAAGATGTGGTCGGCGTCGGGCATCGCCGGCGCGCGGTCTATCTTGTCGGTGATCAAAGCAATTTGCTTGCCGAGACGCTCCATCGCCTGCTCCGGCAGGTTGGCGCGCCCGGCGAGCTCGTCCACACGGCTGGACAGAAGGTTGAGGCGGTCGATGACCTCGGCGCCGGGACGTGACTGCGCGACCTCCTCGATCTGCTCCGCCAGCGAGGCGATCCGTTTCTCGATTCGCCCGAAGGTTTCCGGATCGAAGGCATTGGCCTGCGCGGCCACGGTCGAGGCGACGATGGCGCGCGAGATCTCGTCCAGCCGCTCGTCGATCATGGCAAGCGTCTCGCCGCCGCGCATCGTCTGCTGGCTGGCGAAACGGTCGACCGCGCCGGCGAGGGTGCGCACCTTTTCCTCCAGCGAGGCGAGCGACAGCGATTGCGGCAGGTTGTTGACCGCGCTGCTGATCTGTTCGAGGCGGTCGGTCAGCGCCGAAAGATTGGGACCCTCGGCGCGCTGGCGCTGGTCGGCGTCGACGCGATCCTCGAAGGCGCTCCAGCGGCGATCGAAATCGTCCCAGCGGCGGTCGACGGCCTGCACGCTTTGGTCGACGGCCCGCACGCTTTCCTCGCGCGCCAGCGTGTCGAGCGCCGCCTTGACCTGCTCCAACTCCAGCCGCAGCAGGTTGACGCTGCGATCGTCGCTTTTTTCGGCAAGCGTGTGGATGGCGCCGGAAAGCCGTTCGAACTCGAGGCTGAGCTCGGCGCTGTTCTTGTCGGCGGGGGCACCATGCTGGCTCGCCGCCTGCATGGCGCGATCGATATCCTGACGCAGCGCGTCGAATTCGCGCTGCAGGCCGGCGGTCATCTGATGGCGCAACTCCTCGCGCAGTCCGCGCAATTCGACCGCGATCTTGCCAACCATCGCGACGCCGTCTTCCTGTCCGCGCACCCGGTCGATGTCGCGGGCAATGGCCTGATAATTGGGGCCGAAGTCGGAAGCTGCGGCCGCCGGGTTCTGCGGCCCGCGGTTTTGCGGTCCTCGATTTTGGTCCCTCTGCGTCGTGTAGGGTTCCTCGTACCAGCGGGGCGAACCATAAGGTTGCGCGGCCGCATAGCGCGGCTCGGGGGCCGGCCGCCGCGGATCGGGGCGCTCAGGCGTGTCGCTGCGCGTCCGCTCCAGCCGCTGCTCCAGCGTTTCGAGCGAGCGGCTCAGATCCTCCAGCGAGGTCTGCGACCGGCGCTGCCTACCGGCGTTGAGTGTATCGAGATAGGACCGCTTGCTGTTCATCGATGCGCCCGTGTTCAGAATGACCGGCTGAGACCGGTTTCCCAGAGTCTGCCGGGAACGAAGGCGTCCGCGCGGTTTTGCTGCGGAGGAAGACGGGCTTCCCGGGTTTCTCACCCACGCTTCGAAAACCGTGAAAAATTCGCTACAGGATAAACACGGGTGACCGACATGCGCACATTTCGCCCAACGTGGTAAACAAGGCGTTAACCAACCTTAAGAAATGGCGCATAATCCTGACCCGCCGGCCCGATGGCTTCCGAGTGCGGCATAAAGCTGTGTTTCCGACAACGCCCTTGCGTCAGGTGCCGGCTGTCGGTATAGAATTGACGTAAACGTAAAAGGTGCGAAGCCGTGCCTCTTGCGATTGAAGTGTCGAAACCACGATTGGAAGCACGCCCCCGCTTCCACTCAGGCGACGTTTGGTCCGTGACCGCGACGCCATCAGGGGAAAGCCAGTGACCATGAAACTTGTTTCGCCCGGCGAAGCCGCGGCCAATAGCAATCACATATCGGTCGAGACCGACGAAGAATTCGTCCGCATCGGCGAGATGGCCAAGAAGTACGGCGTGACCTTGCGCACGCTGCGATTCTACGAGGACAAGGGCCTGCTCAATCCGAAGCGCGACGGCTCGACCCGTCTCTACACGCGCCGCGACAAGGCCCGGCTGAAGCTGATCCTGCTCGGCCGCAAGGTCGGGTTCTCGCTGCGGGACGTCAAGCAGATGATGGATCTTTACGATCCGACCGGATCCAACACCAAGCAGTTGCGGCTGGCGCTCGACAAGTCCGAGAAGCAGCTTGCCCGGTTGCAGAAGCAGCGCGCGCTGATCGATGAGGCTATCAGCGACTTGAGCAATTCGATGGCGATCGTTCGCCAGATGCTGGCCGAGCGGGCTGCGCCGCAGGCAAGCGCCGCCGGCTGATCTCACGCGAACGGCATAGCCCAGGATAGAGAAAGCCGCGTGGCTGCAGCCGCGCGGCTTTTTTGTTGCCCTGAGCCAGCGCTCATCAAAAATTTCGGGCTGCGACGAAGTTGACGTTTACGCAAACGTCAATATTTGCTATCGGGGGCATCGACATTGGCTCGGCCTCCCATCCGCATCCGGATCGGGAGCTTGCTGGACCGGCCGGACCGCAAGGGTGGAGGAAGGCATGACGATCTACAGGGCGCCCGTCCAGGACACGCTGTTCGTGCTCAACGACGTGCTCGGCTACCAGCGCTATTCTAATCTTCCGGGCTTCTCGGACGCCACGCCGGACGTCGTCGAGGCGATCCTTGCCGAAGGCGCCAAGCTCGCCGAAAACGTCATGCATCCGCTGAACCGGGTCGGCGACATGGAAGGATGCGTGCGCCATGACGACGGTACGGTGACCACGCCCAAGGGCTTCGAGGACGCTTTCAGCCAGTATCGCGAGGGCGGCTGGATGGGCCTAGCGGCACCCGCCGAGTTCGGCGGCCAGGGTCTGCCCTATACGGTCCACACCGCGGTCTCCGAATACATGGTGTCCGCCAATATGGCGCTGATGATGTATCCCGGCCTCACGCAGGGCGCGATCGCGGCCATTGTCACCCATGGCACGGACGAGCAGAAGGCCACCTGGTTGCCCAGGCTGATCGAGGGCGTCTGGACCGGCACCATGAATCTCACCGAGCCGCACTGCGGCACCGATCTCGGCCTGCTGCGCACCAAGGCGGTGCCCAATGGCGACGGCACCTACAGGATTTCCGGCCAGAAGATATTCATCTCCGCCGGCGAGCACGACATGGCCGACAACATCGTCCATCTGGTGCTGGCCCGCGTCGAGGGGGCGCCGGAAGGCGTCAAAGGCATCTCGCTGTTCATCGTGCCGAAGTTCAGGCTCGACGGCTCGGGCAATGTCAGCGCGCGCAACGCGCTCTCCTGCGGCTCGATCGAGGAGAAGATGGGCATCCACGGCAACTCGACCTGCGTCATGAACTATGACGAGGCCGAAGGCACTTTGCTCGGCGAGTTGAACGGCGGCCTGAAAGCCATGTTCACGATGATGAACGAGGCCCGCCTGGGCGTTGGCCTGCAAGGGCTCTCGGTCTCGGAGATCGCCTATCAGAACGCGGTGGCTTACGCCAAGGACCGCCTCCAGGGGCGGTCGCTGTCGGGCATCAAGGCGGCGGACAAGAAGGCCGACCCGATCATCGTCCATCCCGATATCCGCCGCTCGCTGATGACCATGAAGGCGTTCAACGAGGGCGGCCGAGCGCTGGCGCTGTGGACGGCGATCAAGTCGGACGTCGCGCACCGCTCCGGTGACGACAGGGACCGCCAGTCGGCCGACGACTACACCGGTCTGCTGACGCCGGTGGTCAAGGGCGTGCTGACTGACAAGGGCTTCGATCACGCCGTGATGGCGCAGCAGGTGTTCGGCGGCCACGGCTACATCGAAGAACACGGCATGAGCCAGTTCGTCCGCGATGCCCGCATCGCCATGATCTATGAAGGCGCCAACGGCATTCAGGCGCTTGATCTGGTCGGCCGCAAGCTGGCGCAGAATGGCGGCCGCGCCGTGCAGGCCTTCTTCAAGGAGGTCGGCGAATTCTGCGAGGAAAACCGCGCCGACGACAAAATGGCGCCCTTCACCAAGGCGCTGAAGAAGGGCCTCAACGACCTGCAGGCGGCGACCATGTGGCTGGTGCAGAATGCCATGGCCAAGCCCGACAATGCGGGCGCCGCCTCGACCGACTACATGCATCTCTTCGGGCTTGTCGCGTTGGGCTACATGTGGGGCCAGATGGCCAAGGCCGCCCAAACGAAGCTCGCCGAAGGTGCCAATGGGGCCTCGTCGTTCTACGACAACAAGCTCGTGACGGCGCGCTTCTTCATGGAGCGGATCATGCCGGAGACCGCGACGCGCCTCGCCCGCATTTCCAGTGGCGCGGATACGCTAATGGCACTGCCGGCGGAAGCGTTCTAGAAATGCTCGGCGTCCCCTCCCCCTTGAGGGGAGGGTGGCCCGAAGGGCCGGGAGGGGTCGCCCGCGACGAACTCGACGCCAATTCTGGCGACGCCCTGGGAGAAGGACTAACACAATGCCCCGCACGCGGGTCAGTTTCGAGATGCGACAGAAAGCGCGCTCGCTTCGTCTGCACACGACGAAGGCCGAGTCCCTGCTGTGGTACGAATTGCGCGAGCTGACGGCTGATGGCCTGAAGTTCAGGCGGCAATCGCCGATCGGCCCGTACATTGTCGATTTCGTCTGCCCGAAGGTCAAACTGATCGTCGAGGTCGACGGCGACCTGCACGAAACCGAAGCTGGCAGACGTCATGATGTGAACCGCGACGCCTATTTGCGGTCACTCGGGTACGTCGTTGTCAGGATTGATGAGCCTGATGTCATTAACAGTGCATGGCATGTGGCGCAGTTTGTTAAGGACAAGGCCGAGCACCTCATCGGCGACCCCTCCCGGCCGCTTCGCGGCCACCCACCCCTCAAGGGGGAGGGGGACGCCGGCGCAGTGGAGGAAACAGCATGACAAATCCAGCCGAAGTTCTTGGCCTGCCGAAGCCCGCCTGGGCGGCGGACGAAGTCGGCATGCTCTACGATATGGCGAGCCGCTTCATGTCGGAGGAGATCGCGCCGCGCTACGAAGAGTTCGAGAAGAACGAGATTTTCGACCGCGAGAGCTGGCTGAAGGCGGGCGCCGCCGGCCTGCTCTGCGCCTCTATGCCGGAGAAATATGGCGGCTCCGGCGGCACCTTCGCGCATGAGAGTGCCATCATCGAGGCTATCGGCCACGTCGGGGTCGACGGCTTCGGCATCGGCCTGCACAACTCGATCGTCGCGCCATACATCCTGCATTACGGCTCCGAGGAGCAGAAAGAAAAATGGCTGCCGAAACTGGCGACCGGCGAGCTGATCGGCGCCATCGCCATGACCGAGCCCGGCGCCGGCTCCGACCTTCAGGGCGTCAAGACCCGTGCCGAGAAGGACGGCAATCACTACAAGATCAACGGCTCCAAGACCTTCATCACCAACGGCCAGCTTGCCAACCTTATCATCGTCGTCACCAAGACCGATCCGGACAAGGGCGCCAAGGGCACCTCGCTGATCGTCGTCGAGACCGACGAGGTCGAGGGCTTCGAACGCGGTCGCAACCTCGACAAAATAGGGCTCAAGGCCAACGACACCTCCGAGCTGTTCTTCAACGACGTGCGCGTGCCGACCTCCAACCTGCTCGGCCATGAGGAAGGCAAGGGCTTCGTCCAGCTGATGCAGCAATTGCCGCAGGAGCGGCTGCAGATCGGCACCGGCGCGATCGCCATGATCGAGCGGGCGCTGGCGCTGACCATCGACTACGTCAAGGAGCGCAAGGCCTTTGGCAAGGCGATCATCGATTTCCAGAACACCCAGTTCAAGCTGGCCGAGCTGAAGACCGAGGCCACGATCGGCCGCGTCTTCTACAACGACTGCGTCGCCCGCCACATCGACGGCGGCCTCGACCCGGTCACCGCCTCTATGGCCAAATACTGGCTGTCCGACCTGCAGGGCAAAGTCGTCGACGAATGCCTTCAACTGCATGGCGGCTATGGCTACATGAACGAATATCCGATCGCCCGCATGTTCCGCGACGCCCGCGTCCAGCGCATCTACGGCGGCACCAACGAGATCATGAAATTGCTGATCGGGCGCTCTCTGTGAGCGCAGCGACCGGCAAACCCAAGGAGCACGAAAATGGCCGAAGCTTACGTCTATGACGCCGTGCGCACGCCGCGCGGCAGAGGCAAGAAGGATGGCTCGCTGCACGAGGTGCCGGCGGTGCGGCTCGCGGCAAAGACGCTTGAGGCGCTGCGTGACCGCAACGCGCTCGACACCGGCACTGTCGACGACATCATCTTCGGCTGCGTCGATCCGGTCGGCGAAGCGGGCTCGGTCATTCCGCGCGCCGCCGCCTTCGAGGCCGGCTACGACACCAAGGCGCCCGGCATGCAGATATCGCGCTTCTGCGCTTCCGGACTCGATGCCATCAATTTCGGCGCCGCCAAGATCGCGCAAGGCGCGGACGAGATCGTCATTGCCGGGGGCGTAGAATCCATGTCGCGTGTCGGCATGGGCATGTCCGGCGGCGCCTGGTTCATGGACCCCTCCGTCGGGCTTCCCGGCTGGTTCGTGCCGCAGGGCATCTCGGCCGACCTGATCGCGACGAAATACGGGTTCAGCCGCGACGACGTCGACGCTTACGCCGTCGAGAGCCAGAAGCGCGCCGCCAAGGCGTGGGACGACGGCCGCTTCAAGAATTCGGTGGTCCCGATCAAGGACCAGAACGGCCTCACCATCCTCGACCGTGACGAGCACATGCGGCCGTCGACCGACATGCAGTCGCTGGCCTCGCTCAATCCGTCCTTCGTCATGCCGGGCGAAATGGGCGGCTTCGATGCGGTGGCCGTGCAGAAGCATCCGGAGGTCGAGGAAGTGAACCACGTCCACCATGCCGGCAACTCGTCCGGCATCGTCGACGGCGCCGCTGCTGTACTGCTCGGCTCCAAGAAGGCCGGCAAGGCCATGGGCCTGAAGCCCCGCGCGCGCATCCGCTCGTTCGCCAATATCGGTTCCGAGCCGGTGCTGATGCTGACCGGCCCGGTCGACGTCACCGAAAAGCTCTTGAAGCGTGCCAAGATGAAGCTGTCGGACATCGACCTGTTCGAGCTCAACGAGGCCTTCGCTTCCGTTGTGCTGCGCTATATGCAGGCCTTCGACATCCCGCATGACCAGATCAACGTCAATGGCGGCGCGATCGCCATGGGCCATCCGCTCGGCGCCACCGGCGCGATGATCTTCGGCACGGTGCTGGACGAGCTGGAGCGCCGCGACCTGAACACCGCGCTGGTCACGCTCTGCATCGGCGCCGGCATGGGCACCGCCACCATCATCGAACGCGTCTGACGGGGAGAGAAAAGATGAGCTACACCAATTTCACCCTCGACGTGGACGCCGACGGGATCGCGCTGGTCACCTGGGACATGCCGGGCCGCTCGATGAACGTCTTCACCGAAGAGGCGATGCGCGAGCTCAACGCCATCGTCGATCGTGTGGCGGGCGACGCCGCCATCAAAGGCGCGGTCATCACCTCCGGCAAGGACACCTTCTCCGGCGGTGCCGACATCACCATGCTGCAGAAGATGCTCGCCACCTTCGCCGTCGAAAAGGAAAAGGACCTCGAAAAGGCGACCAAGGCGCTGTTCGACAATGCCGGCTATATGACCGGCCTGTTCCGCAAGATCGAGACCTGCGGCAAGCCTTGGGTGTCGGCGATCAACGGCACCTGCATGGGCGGCGCCTTCGAGATGTCGCTCGCCTGCCATGGCCGCGTCGCGGCCGATTCCGACAAGGTGAAGATGGCACTCCCCGAGGTGAAGATCGGCATCTTCCCGGGCGCCGGCGGCACCCAGCGCGTGCCGCGGCTGACCGATCAGCAGCAGGCGCTGCAGATGCTGACCAGCGGCCAGAACCTGACGCCGCAAAAGGCGAAGTCGATGGGCCTGATCCACGAGATCGCCGAGCCGAAGAAGCTTGTCGAGACCGCCAAGGCGATGATCAAAAACGGCCTGAAGTCGGTGGCGCCGTGGGACGAAAAGGGTTTCAAGCTGCCCGGCGGTCCGATCTATTCGGCGGCCGGCGCCAATCTTTGGCCGCCGGCCATCGCCATCCTGCGCCGCGAGACCTACGGCAATTATCCGGCGGCCGCCTCGATCCTGAAATGCGTCTATGAGGGCCTGCTGGTGCCCTTCGACACCGGGCTCCGGATCGAGCAGCGCTACTTCACCGAGATCTTGCAGACCAAGGAAGCGGCGGCGATGATCCGCTCGCTTTTCGTGTCGCTGCAGGAACTGAACAAGGGCGCGCGCCGCCCGGCCGGCGTGCCGGATAGCAAGTTCAAGAAGATCGGCATCCTCGGCGCCGGCTTCATGGGCGCCGGCATCGCCTATGTCACGGCCAAGGCCGGCATTCCGGTCGTGCTGCTCGACCGCGACATGGAGTCGGCCGAGAAGGGCAAGGCGCATTCCGACAGCCTGATTTCGGACCAGGTGAAGAAGGGCCGCGCCAAGCCCGAAGAGAAAGACAAGTTGCTGTCGCTGATCACGCCGACGGCCGACTATGCCGACCTTGCCGGCTGCGACCTTGTCGTCGAGGCGGTGTTCGAGGATTCAGGCGTGAAGAAGCTCGCCACCGAGAAAGCGGAAGCGGCGCTGAAGTCCTCGGCGATCTTTGCCTCGAACACTTCCACCATTCCGATCACCTCGCTGGCGAAGAACTCGGCGCGGCCGAAAAACTTCATCGGCATCCACTTCTTCTCGCCCGTCGACAAGATGATGCTGGTCGAGATCATCCTCGGCAAGAAGACCGGCGACAAGGCGCTCGCGGTCGCGATCGACTTCGTACGCGCCATCAAGAAGACGCCGATCGTCGTCAACGACACGCGCGGCTTCTACGTCAATCGCTGCGTGCTGCGCTATATGTCGGAAGCCTACAAGATGCTTATCGAAGGCGTCCCTGCGGCGATGATCGAGAACGCCGCCAAGGCCGCCGGCATGCCGGTCGGCCCGCTGGCGCTGACCGACGAGACGGCGATCGACCTTGCCCAGAAGATCATGAAGCAGACCATCAACGATCTAGGCGAGAAAGCCGTCGACCCGAAGCAGATGGCGCTGATCAACACCATGGTCGACACGCATGGCCGCTTCGGCCGCAAGAACGGCAAGGGCTTCTACGACTATCCTGCCAAGCCGGCGAAGAAGAAGCTGTGGCCGGGTCTCAAGGATCTCTATCCGCAGCTGAAGCCCGAGAAGGTCGACTACGAGGAGCTCAAAGAGCGCCTGCTGGTCACCATCGCCCTGGAGGCGGTGCGCGTCATGGAGGAGGGCATCGTCACCGATCCGCGCGAGGCGGACGTCGGCTCGATCCTCGCCTTCGGCTTCGCGCCGTTCACCGGCGGCGCGCTCTCCTACATCGACGGCATCGGCGCCAAGCGTTTCGTCAAGATCGCCAAGGGCCTGCAGAAGAAATACGGGGCCGAGTTCAAGGCGCCCAAGCTTTTGCTCGACATGGCCGAGAAGGGCGAGACTTTCTACCAGCGCTTCGACCCTTACCAGAAGGGCGAGGTCAAGAAGGCCGCCTGACGAACTCCGATGTATGTCTGGGGGCGCCTCGCGCGCATGATGGCCACGGCGCGTAGCCGTGGCCCTTATCAAATCGGCGATCAGAGCCGGCTGGCCTTTCGCTGCCTGCCGACCGACATCGATTTCAACAGCCATCTCAACAATGCCCGTTACATGATGCTGGCCGATCTTGGCCGTATCGACGTTTTTCTTCGCGCCGGTCTTGTCGCGCTCGCGCGGCGGAACGGCTGGGCGCCGATGATCGGTGGGCTGCAATCGGCCTATGTGCGCGAGATCAGGCTGTGGCGCCGCTTCGAGGTGGTGTCGTCGATCGAGACCTGGGAAGGCACTTCGGTGATCGGCAAGCACCGCTTCGTCCTCGACAATGGGGAGACAGCGGCGCTGATCCTGACCACCGGCGGCGTCTATGACCGGCGCGGCCGCCGCTTTCTCGAGATTGAGGCAGTCGTCGCGGCGCTCGGCCATTCGGCGCAACCGCGCCCGCCGACCGAGCCCGAGCAAGCATTCATGATCTCGCACCGGAACCTCCGCGAGCAGGCCAAGCGGGCCTGATCGAGCAAGCGTTCAATGTTCGGCCCGGAAGGTTTTGCCCAGATCGACCGCGTCGCCAAAATAGTGCCGGAACACATAGAACAGCGGATTCCATCGCGCAGTGTCGATGTGGTTCGTTCCCGGCAAGACGATGCTGCGGTGCGCATGAACCCGCTGCACGTCTACCTCCATGATGAGGTGCGTCGAGGATGCGCCTTGCTGCTTCGCGCTGCGATGGCAGGTCAACAGGCGTGTTTCGAACTGCAGGGGGCATTCTGCGATGCGCGGCGTCCGGATCAATTCGCTGCGCTGGATCGCAAAGCCGCCTAAAGCGAACTTGTCGGCCTCATGAACGAACCCCAATTCGGCCTTATGGGGTGGAACTGGATTCGCACCCGTGGTGCGCGCGATCCGTTCGACATTCGCCCAGAGGCTGGCCGCGGGAAAATTGAGGGTGCATTCGCCATCCTGCAGAAGATTGATGGCGCCCTGGGTCGCCGAACTCAAGCCGAGGACCACGCATGAACCCAAGGCCCACGCGGACGACATGGGTGTAATGTTGGCGGCGCCGTCATGGTTTCGGGTAACCATCAGGACGACAGGCGTCCCAAAATAAAGAACGGATGGGGCGATGCATTGGTGGTTCGGCAACATGAGCAGTCCTTCGCAATTCGAGAACCGTACCCTACCAAGCTTGCGCACCGAGACGTTTCGGCCGGGGTCGAACGATGCATTGCGCACGCGGCGACATGTCGGTGCCGGCGCCCGGCACAGGATCGAGTCCCATCAATCCTGCGGAAGCGGGCGACTTTCTCTCGAATCCGCTGTTCGCGCCGGTGGACAATTGAATGGTCGCGCGCTAGACAGCAGTGAGGCATTTTTTCCTGTTTTTCGAAGGAGAGCGGACTTGCTCTCACACGATCGCGTCTGGGCCGCAATCGATGCTCTTGCCGAGCGCTATTCGCTCTCGGCTTCCGGTCTCGCCCGCCGCGCGGGCCTCGATTCGACCGCCTTCAACAAATCCAAGCGCCTGTCCTCCGACGGCCGGCCGCGCTGGCCTTCGACCGAATCGCTGGCCAAGATCATCGAGGCCACCGGCGCCTCGCTGGAAGAATTCACCGTGCTGGTTGAGGGTCACGGTCCCTCCGCCGTGCCGCCGCCGCGTATGGCCGTGCCGCTGCTTGGCTTCGCCCAGGCCGGTGCCGGCGGTTTCTTCGACGATGCCGGCTATCCCTCGGGGCAGGGCTGGGATCTGGTCGAGCTTCCGGCGCGGGCGGCGGAAACCTCCTATGCGCTGAAGGTCCAGGGCGATTCCATGCTGCCGCTCTACCGCAATGGCGACGTGCTGATCGTCGAGCCGGGCGCGCCGACGCGCAAGGGCGACCGCGTCGTCGTCAAGACCACCGCCGGCGAGGTGATGGCCAAGGTGCTCGACCGGCAGACCGCGAAGTCGGTCGTGCTGGTCTCGCTTAACCCCGCTCACCCGGACCGCGACATCCCGATGAGCGAGGTCGAGTGGGTGGCGCGGATCGTCTGGGCAAGCCAGTAGGTCCGGGCTGGTGCGGGTCCTCCATCTTGCCCTGGCGCTTGCGGCGGTTCCGGCAATGGCGGCGCTGGTCGCCGCCGGAGGCCGCTCGCTGAAGGGCAGCGAAAGCGTCGTCGCGGTCGACCAAATCGATCCGGCCAATGCACTTCCGGGGCAAGACGCCGATGTGGCGCCTCGGGAACCGATAACTGCGGAACCGGCGACGTCCGCCATTCTGGCGCCTGCCGCGCCGCAGCCGCCGAAGCCGGTGGCGCATTCGCGGGCAATCGATCCCGACGTGGTGGCGCCACCCGAAGTGCCTGCCGAGGAACTGGAACGGGTCGAGCCGCGCGCGCCGCTCAGCGATCTGGCGCTGGCCGGTCCGCCCAGGCCGCGGAAAACGAAACTGCCGGATGGCGAGGAGGGCACCAAGTTGCTCCAGCCCGTCGCCACCGCCGCCGGCCTGATCAAGGCCAAGGATTACTCCATCGCCGTGTCGGGCATCGACATCGTCAAAGAGGACGAGACCTGCAGCGACGAAGGCAAGTCATGGGACTGCGGGGTTCGCGCCAGGACGGCATTCCGCGCTTTCCTGCGTGGCCGGACCCTGGTCTGCTCCGTGCCGCCGCAAGGCGGGCAGAAGGCCATAGCGGTCAAGTGCTGGGTCGGCAACAAGGATGTCGGTCTGTGGCTGGTGGAAAACGGCTGGGCCCGCGCGGCGCGAGGCGGTCACTATGTCGAGGCGGGCGACAAGGCGCGCGCGGCGAGGAAAGGCATTTTCGGCGCCGCTCCGAACCTCGGCGGCCTGCCGGCATTGCCGGCCGCCACCGGCCCGGCGCCCGCCGCGCCGAGCTCCATCCTGCCGGCGGAAGATGGCGACGTTACGCCGCCAACTGACCAGCCAGGGCCCGCTCAATGAGCGCGCGCGTCTCCGTAATGCCGTAAAGCGCCGCGAAAGAACCGAAACGCGGCCCCCGTTCCTGTCCGATCAGCACCTGATAGATCATCTGGAAGAAGGCGACCGACACGCCGGGTCCGCCTTCCGGGCTCTGCTTGGAATGGTCCTGATAGCGCTCGATCCGCCGCGCGACGTTGAGCGCCGCGTTCTGGATCGCCTCGCCGTCCGCGCCCTGCGGCAGCGCGCCGAGCGCTTCCGAAAGCTTCGCCAGCGCCTCGCGCTCAACCTCGTCGGCGGCGCGATAGACCTTGGTCGGCTTCACGAAGTCGTCGAAATAGCGGATGGCATAGCCTGTCAGCCGGTCGAGCTCGGGGTGCGTCTGCGGCGTCACCCCGGACGCATGGCGCGAGATGAAACCCCACAGCACCGCCTTGTCATGCGCGTTGGAGGCGCTGACCAGATTGAGCAGCAGCGCGAAGGGGACCGGCAGGTCGATGGCCGGCGGATTGCCGTCATGCATGTGCCAGACCGGGTTGCCGAGCCGCTCCTTCCATTCCTGGCGCGGATAGGCGGACAGGAAGGCGTAATATTCGTCGACCGCCTTCGGGATAACGTCGAAATAGAGCTTCTTGGCCTGCCGCGGCCGCTGGTACATGTAGAGGCCGAGGCTCTCGGTGGGCGCATAGGTCAGCCATTCGTCGATGGTGAGCCCATTACCCTTCGACTTCGAGATCTTCTGGCCGTTCTCGTCGAGGAACAGCTCGTAGACGAAATGCTCCGGCGCGCGGCCGCCGAGGATGTTGCAGATGCGGTCGTAGATCGCCGCGTTGGTCTGGTGGTCCTTGCCGAACATTTCGAAATCGACGCCGAGCGCTGCCCAGCGCATGCCGAAATCCGGCTTCCACTGCAGCTTCACATGGCCGCCGGTGACCGGCAGCGTGGTCTCGCTGCCTTCGTCGTCGAAGGTGATGGTGCCGGCCTTGGCGTCGACATGCTTCATCGGCACGTAGAGCACGCGGCCGCTTTTCGGCGAGATCGGCAGGAATGGGCTGTAGGTCGCCTGGCGTTCTTCGCCGAGCGTCGGCAGCATCACCGCCATGATCTCGTCATAGCGCTCGGCGGCGCGCAACAGCACTTCGTCGAAGCGCCCGGACTTGTAGTATTGGGTCGCGCTGGCGAACTCATAGTCGAACCCGAACGTGTCGAGGAAGCGGCAGAGCATCGCGTTGTTGTGGTCGGCGAAGCTCGCATAGCCGCCGCCGAACGGATTGGGCACCGATGTGAGCGGCTTGTGCAGGTAGGGCTCGAGCGCTGCGCGATCCGGCACGTTGTCGGGAATCCTGCGCATGCCATCCATATCGTCGGAGAAGCACAAAAGCTTGGTCTTGACCTTGTCCTGCGTCAGCACGCGGAAGGCGTGCCTCACCATCGTGGTGCGCGCCACCTCGCCGAAGGTGCCGATATGCGGCAGGCCGGACGGGCCGTAGCCGGTCTCGAACAGGACGGTATCGGGAAAGTCCTTGTTCTTGTAGCGGGCAATGATCTTCTTGGCTTCTTCGAACGGCCATGCCTTGCTTTCGGCGGCGGCCGCAAGCATCTCGGCATTGAGATCGATGATGTTTGATCCCGTCATGTCACTTTCCAGGGTCATGGGCCGGCCAGATGTGTCGGCTTGGCGCGCAAAGATTTTCACCCGGTCTCTAGGCGCGACGGGCCGGAGCGTCAACGATTTGCGGCGCTTTTCCTTGCGGCGCCTCAATGGCAATCCTACGTTGAAGCCTCACCATCAAGGAGTTTTGAATGCCTTTGACGCCGCACGAAGCCCTGATCTATCTCATGGTCATCACTTCGGCATCCGACCGCGACATGACCGATGTCGAACTGGCGCGGATCGGAGACGTCGTCCGTTCTTGGCCTGTGTTTGTCGATTTCAACAGCGACAGCCTGGTCGGCGTGGCTCAAGCGTGCCAGCAGGCCTTGCACGATAAGGACGGGCTGGAAGGCGTCCTCGCGCGCGTCGCCGATGCGCTGCCGGAGCGGTTGCGTGACACCGCCTATGCCGCCGCTTTCGAGGTCGCGGCAGTCGATCTCGAAATGCGCATGGAGGAGTTGAGGGTGCTGCAGCTCATCCGACGGGAGCTCGATCTCGACACGCTCACCGTAGCGGCGATCGCACGGGCGGCGAAGGCCCGCCTGCGCACACTGACTTAGAAAAAGCTCACCGGAAAATAGCGCAGGTAGAACTCGGCGAAGGTTCCCTTGATCGAGATTTCCTGCAGCGCGTAGTCGAAGGCGGAGGCCAGCGCCGGGTCGCCCGCCCTGGTGGCGATCGCCATGCCGAAGCCCAGATATTCGGGCGCCAGATAAGGGCCGCCGGCGAAGCGGCAGCAGCCGGAGGCTTCCGAGCCGCCGAGCCAGAAGGCGAATCGCATGCCGTCGCCGAAGGCGGCGTCGATCCTGCCGGCCTTGAGGTCCGCGTAGAGGTCCTCGGGCTTGTCGAAAGGCACGACCTGCACCGTGCTGAAATAGTCGCGCAGCATCTTCTCATGCGCCGAGCCGGCGATGACGCCCACCCGCTTGCTGCGCAGCTTGTCGAGGATCGGCTCGGTAAACGCCTTGGCCTTCGGCATGATGAAGCGCGCCGGGAACTGCAGATAGGAACGCGAGAAGGCGTATTTCTCGCGGCTTTCCGGCGTCGCCGCGATGCCGGCGATGATCGCCTCGCCTTCGCCTTTCCGCAGCGCGTCGTCGAGATCGTTCCAGGGCAGCGCCTGGATCTGGCATTTCTCGACGATGCCGAGTTCGGCGCAGATCGCCCGCGCCAGGTCGATGTGGAAACCCGACAGCCGGCCGGAGCCGTCGAGGAAGTTGAAAGGCGGAAAATCGGTGGTGGTGAGGAACCTCAGCCTCGGCAACGCCGAAAGATCAGGCTTCGGCAGCCGCTCCTTGGCATCCCACAGCACCGGAACCTGCGGCTCCGCCGCGCGAGTCGCGCCGGCAAATGGCAACGCTCCGATCAGCGCCGACAGCAGGGCCAGAAATATCCATCGGAATGGCACGATAACGCTCCGCCCAATCATGTCCTTGGCTTTTCGTACGAAAACAGTGCAGGCACAATTGTTTTTGATTTCAAACGGGTGAATTCGGCGTATGGTTTAGTGCGTTTGCAAGTTCAGCGCGCGCCCGCAACGGGGGAGTCGCAGGTGTCGCGAAGAAACTTGTGGTCCGGGGTTGATGGCGAAGGGTGGTTCGGGCATCTACGATCGGTACGAAAAGCAGAAGCAACATGGGGTAGATGTTGCGATGAGCATGTTCGATAGAACTCTGGAATACATCGACCAATTACAGCACGCCAACACTGCTGCGGCAGTGTGCGAGCGGCTGCTCGGCGTCACCTCGAGTTTCGGGCTGACGGCGCTGATGGCCGGAACGGTCCCGCAACCCGGCACGCCGCGCGGCCAGCAGAAGGACCATGTGCTGCTCTGCGACTGGCCGGGCGAGTGGCTGGAGCGCTATGTGGCGCGCAACTATGTCGACCATGATCCGGTCGTCAGCCACATGAAGCAATTGCAGGCCCCGTTCCAGTGGCGGGAGGCTTCCCAGGCCATCGTCATCGACAAGAGCAGCGACGAGGTCATGGGCGACGCCCGCGAGTTCAAGCTGCGCGACGGCCTCGCCTTCCCGCTGGTCACGCTCGACGGCCAGATCGTCATGGTCTCGCTGGGTGGCGAGTCCGTTGAACTGTCGGACGTCGAATTCGGAATGGTCTCGCTGGTGTCCACCTACGCCATCGGCCGCGCCATGCAGCTTCACACGATGGCCGGCAAGGTCGTCGACCACATCGAACTCACACCGCGTGAGCGCGAATGCCTGCAATGGGCAGCTGTCGGAAAGTCCGAGTGGGAGATTTCGCAGATTCTCGGCATTTCGGAGCATACCTCCGAGAAGCACCTTCTCAACGCGAAGAGCAAACTGGGCGCCGCCAACCGTGTGCAGGCAGTCGCCGAGGCGATCAGGCGTGGCTATATTAGCTAAATCGGCCGGTGCTGGCCCAGAAACAGTCCCATGCGCATTCGCGTAATATCTTAAGCAAGGGCGAGCGGTGTCCTTGTCTTAAGAGAGGGCTAATACTTTCTTAACGCCAAAGCAAACTGGGCGTCGCCAACCGCGTGCAGGCGGTCGCGGAGGCAGTTAGGCGCGGCTATATTGGCGGGGTCGGTCGGTGCCGACCTAAAAATTCTTGCCTACGCGATCGCGTAATATTTTCCGGAGAGCCCGGCCGTATCTTCCTCTCAAGCCCAGGAGACGGCTAATGCTTTTTTCCCTCACAACTCAGGAATTGATGGAGCGCCCCGATCTGTGGGAAGCGGTTCACCGCCTGCGCTACAAGATCTTCGTCGAGGAGATGGGCTGGACCGATCTCGACCGCCCGGACGGCCTCGAGATCGACCAATTCGATCATGACGAGGCCGAGCATCACCTCGTCATCCGCAACGGCGAGCTAGCCGGCTATCAGCGCATGCTGCCGACGACGCGGCCGCATCTACTGACCGATGTGCTGACGGACCTCTATGAGGGGACGCCCCCCTCGGGGCCGCGAGTCTGGGAGCTGACCCGCTATGCGGTGGCGCCGGGCTTCCGTGATGGCAAGCGCGGCGTCTCGACGGTCGGCACCGAGCTGATCGCCGGTTTCGTCGAATGGGGCCTCAAGCGCAACGTCAACCAGGTCATCATCGAGTTCGAACCGATGTGGGTGCTGCGCGCGCTGCAGCTGCACTTCCTGGCGACGCCGCTCGGTTACCAGCGCACCTATGGCAACCAGCAGGTGGTGGCGACGCTGCTCACCTTTTCCGAGCATACGCTGGAGGTGGTGCGCCAGCGCCGCAACCACTTCCCGCCGGTGCTGATGAGAGGCTATCCCGGCCAGCTCGGCCTCAGACAGGCTTCGTGAGGAGGTTGTCATGAGCTTCCACCCCGAACCTGAGCTGCGCGGCCACACGCTGGTCGTCACCGTGTCCTCGCATGACGGCCGGCCGGTGCTGGACAGGCACGCCTATGCGAGCCTCGCCAGGACCTTCCACGAGGCCGCCGTCAATGACGAGGTTCGCGTGGTCTTGCTGCGCGGCCTTGCCGGCTGCTTCTGCCTCGGCGGCGACTTCTCGGAGTTCCTCGACGCCGCCAAGCACCAGCAGCTGATTGCCGCCGTCACCGATATGTTTCGCAGGCTTGCGACCTTTCCCAAGCCGGTCCTTGCCTGCGTGGACGGGGACGCCGTCGGCGTCGGCTGCACCATCCTGTTCCACTGCGACATGGTGATCGCCTCCAGGGGCAGCACGTTCAGGGTGCCGTTCGTCGATTTCGGCCTGGTGCCGGACGCGGCGACCAGCATCCTCGCGCCCCAGAAGCTCGGCTATGCCGGCGCCTTCCGCTTCTTCTGCCTGGGCGACACGCTGGGCGTCGACGACGCCAAGGCGCTCGGCCTTGTCGGCGAGATCGTGGAAGGCAGCGCCGAGGAAATGGCCTTGGCGCGGGCAAGGCAGCTCGCCAAGAAGCCGGTTGCCGCGCTGTTGCAGACCCGCGGCCTGCTCAAGGGGGATACGGACGTTCTGTGCGACCGCATCGACCATGAGATATCGCTGTTCCAGCAAGCGCTGCAGGACGACGCCACGCTGAAGCGTTTGCAGCGGATCGCCCGCCTCGCGGCGTGACACCTTGGTGGAAAGTCTCAGCGCCGCGTACCCGCGAAGGTGCGCGGCGCTGTAATGTTGGCCGCCGGCCGCGGGCACGGTGCAAGCTATTTCTCCAGGAACGACGGGCCTTCGCCGATGATCTTCTTGTCGGGCTTGCCGACGGCGTCGAGGTCGCGGCCGTCATAAGGTAAGGACAGAAGGATACGCTGGATCACCGCAAGCCGCGCACGGCGCTTGTCGTTGGCGCGCACGATGATCCAGGGCGCGAACTCCTTGTGAGTGCGCTCGAACATCAGGTCGCGCGCCTTGGTGTAGTCGTCCCATTTGCTGATGCCGGCGATGTCGATCGGCGAGAATTTCCAGTTCTTCAATGGCGACCAGCGGCGGTCATGGAACCGTTCGAGCTGCGTCTCGCGGCCGATGTTCAGCCAGAATTTGAAGAAGTGGATGCCCTCGTTGCAGATCATGCGCTCGAAATGCGGCGTCTCGTCGAGGAATGTCGCGTGCTGGTCGGGGGTGCAGAATCCTATCACCGGCTCGACGCCGGCGCGGTTATACCAGGAGCGGTCGAAGGTGACGAACTCGCCGGAGGTCGGGAAATGGTCGACATAGCGCTGATAGTACCATTGGCCATGCTCCGTCGGCGTCGGCTTGGTCAGCGCCACGTTGCGTGCCGTGCGCGGGTTCATGTACTGCCGCAGCACGAAGATCGTGCCGCCCTTGCCGGCCGCGTCGCGCCCCTCGAACAGCGCCAACACCCGTTTGCCGGTCGCCTGCAGCCAGGCCTGCGCCTTGACCAGCTCGATCTGCAGCCGCTCGAGTTCCTCGTCGTACTCTTCACCCTTCATCTTCTTGTCGTAGGGATAGCCGCCGGCGGTCAGCTTGTTGTCCTCGATCCAGTCCGGCAGCACCGGGTTGTCGATGTCGAACTCGCGTTCCTTACCCCCTATCCTCATCTTGATCGGTCCTGCGGCAGGCGCCGCGTCGGCATTTCCCTCGGCTTTTTTCATCGGGACGAACCTTTTCAGCTTGCGGACTCGTGCTATGGGAGCCTCTGAGGCGTTGCGTCCGTCTGGACGCGCGGTAGCACTTTGATTTTGCGCATGAACGTTCGAGAAAATCGATTCCGATTTTTGGGGGTCATGCGCGGGTCCAGTCGGCTGATCTTTCACCGACGGGAGATACGAGGCAGCGCATGGTCGATAAGGGCGCAGACCAGAAAGGCGCAACGCAGGCAGCCATAGCCCGGCTGCGGCGCAGCCGCTGGTCGCTGGCCGCGGCCCTGGTCGCGGTCCTCGGCGTCTATGGTTTCGGCGGCCTTTCGATCTTTGTGCCTCTGCTGGCCGTGGCGTTGCTGGTCGCGGCCGCAATGCTGCCGACCGCCGCCGAGCGCCAGTCAGCCGGCGGGACTGCCGCCATCGAAGTCGGCGGGTTGCAGCGGCTGTCCGGCGAATATCTGGCCGCCGCCGTTGCCGATCCGCTGATCATCTTCGACCGGACCGCCACTATCGTCCACGCCAACGCGGCCGCCTTTGCCGCCTTCGGTGGGCTGGCCCCCGGCATGTCGCTGTCGCTCAAATTCCGCGCGCCGGAAATGCAGGCTTTGCTTGACGGGATCGTCTCGGGAACTATGGCGTCCGATGTCGTCGACTACACGGAAAAGCTGCCGGTCGAGCGCACATACCGGGTGAGCGCGTCCTCGGTCGGCCATGGCACCGATCTTTACGTGCTGGTGTTCAAGGATCAGAGCGAGGCGCGCCGCATCGACCGCATGCGCGCCGACTTCATCGCCAATGCCAGCCATGAGCTGCGCACCCCGCTCGCCTCGATCGCCGGCTTCATCGAGACGTTGCGCGGGCCTGCCCGCAACGACGCGGCGGCGCGCGACCAGTTCCTGCAGATCATGCAGAACCAGACGGGCCGCATGGCGCGCCTGATCGACGACCTGTTGTCGCTGTCGCGGCTGGAGATGAAGCCCTATCTGCGGCCGGGAACCGAAGTCGACCTTCGACAGACCATCGACAGCGTCATCGACTCGCTCGCGCCGCTGGCCAACGAGAACGGCATCGCCATCGAGCGGGACTTCATCGATGGGCCGATTTCCGTGCCGGGCGACCGCGACGAGCTCTTCCAGGTTTTAGAGAACCTGCTGGAGAATGCCTGCAAATACGGCCAGTCGGGCGGGCGTGTCACCGTGTCGATAGCACACGCCGAGGACGGCCACGACCCAGGCATCGACGTGACCATAAGGGACTATGGTCCAGGCATTGCCGAGGAACACATCCCCCGCATCACGGAGCGCTTCTACCGCGTCGACGTGGAAAACAGCCGGACCCAGAAAGGCACCGGCCTTGGCCTTTCGATCGTCAAGCATATATTGACACGTCATAACGCAAGGCTGTCGATCAAGTCGGAAGTCGGCAAGGGCGCGGCGTTCACGGTTCATTTGCCGGCTCAATGATCCTATATTGGTTGGCAACCGGCATTTTCTTTTTTCTGTCATCCGGCTCGCGTATCAGCGGCAGATTGAGGGAACGCACCAGCCGGCAGAAACCGGGAAGGCATATCGATGCAGTCCGTCCACATTGTCAGTGCCTATGACGAAGAACTGAAATTCCTGTCGAAGCGTATCGCCGCCATGGGCGGGCATGCCGAGCGCATGGTCGAGCAGGCTGTCGCCGCCCTCGTGAACGCCGATCCGGGCTTGGCACAGAAAGTCATCCAGGACGATCTCGTCCTCGACGAGGGGCAGCGCGAGATCGACGACAAGGCGATCGTCATCATCGCCAGGCGTCAGCCGATGGCGACGGACCTGCGCGAGATCGTCGGCGCCATCCGCATCTCGGCCGACATCGAGCGCGTCGGCGATCTCGGCAAGAACGTCGCCAAGCGCGTCGCGGCGGTCATTGACGGCCGCCAGCCGAGCAGCCTCTTCCGCGGCTTGAAGGCGCTAGCCGATCTGGCGCTGACGCAGCTTAAGGAAGTGCTCGACGTCTATGCCTCGCGCTCGGTCGAGAAGATCGGCTTCGTGCGCGACCGCGACGACCAGATCGACGCCATGTACACTTCGCTGTTCCGCGAACTTCTGACCTATATGATGGAAGATCCGCGCAACATCACGCCCTGCACCCACTTGCTGTTCTGCGCCAAGAACATCGAGCGGATCGGCGACCACGCCACCAACATCGCCGAAACCATCTATTACATCGTCACCGGCGACCAGATGCCGGCCGAGCGGCCGAAGGGCGACAAGACCGACCAGGTGGTGTTGCCTGGCCCACTATCGGCCGGGTGACGCGGTATCGGCGACCCAAGATCGAGCAAGTGAAGGGCGGCCACTCGAATGGCTTCCCAATTTAGGCTAAGCTCCTCCAGGTGCAGCGATTTTGTCAGTCGCCGTCTCGGGAGGTTTGCGATGGAGCAAGTTCGAAACCTGACCCCGGCCCTGCAGCCGACTTCCGGCATTGTTGCGTCCAGCGTCTATTCCGCCGGCAAGCGCGTCGCTGACATTACGATCGAAGAGGCCGGCCTATGGGCGGCAAAGCCCGGCCATGTCGTCTGGATCGGCCTGCTCGAGCCGGACCGCAACCTGCTGCTTAGGGTGCAGGCGCAGTTCCACCTGCACGATCTGGCGATCGAAGACGCCGAGCATCCGCATCAGCGGCCGAAAATCGAACAGTATGGCGATGCCTTGTTCATCGTCGCCCGCACAGCGCAACTGATCGATGGCCGCGTCACCTTCGGCGAGACGCATCTCTTCGTCGGCACCGGCTATATCGTCAGCGTCAGGCATGGCCCGTCCACCTCTTACGCCGCGGTGCGCCAGCACTGGGAAAGCTGCCCGTCCTCGCTCGCCAAGGGCGAGGATTTCGTCCTCTATGCCATTCTCGACTTCATCGTCGACAACTACATGCCTGTGCTCGAGCAGATCGAGGACGAGGTCGAGCAGATCGAGGACAAGGTGCTGCTGAAGCCGATGAGCGGTGGCGACATAGAGCGGCTCTACATGCTGCGCCGCGATCTGCTCAGGCTGCGCAACGCGGCGCTGCCGCTGGTCGAGGTCTGCCGCCGGCTGACCAGCGCCGAGCTGCCGCAGATCCATGCGGCCATGCATCCGCTGTTCCGCGACGTGACGGACCACATCCGCACCGTGCAGGAAAAGATCGACAGCCTGCGCGAGGTGCTCGCCTTCGCCTTCGAGGCAAGCCTTCTGGTCGGACAGAGCCAGGAAACGGCGATCTCCAAGAAGCTGGCCTCATGGGCGGCCATCCTGGCGGTGCCGACGGCCTTCGCCGGCATTTACGGCATGAATTTCGACGACATGCCTGAACTGAAGATGGAATACGGCTACCCGACCGTGCTGGCCGCCATCGCGCTGATCTGCGCGTTTCTGTATTGGCGTTTCAGGAAGAATGGGTGGCTGTGAAATAGCGAATAGCGAATAGCGATAAAGAAGCTTGTGCCGGACTCGAATACCGATGTTATTCCTATCTCGTTCGCTATTCGCTATTCGCTATTCGCTATTCGCTATTCGCTATTCGCTATTCGCTATTCGCTATTCGCTATTCGCTTAGCGGCTTCTGCGCCTTTCCGCCGCCGGCTGGAACGCCACCCTTGCATGGTATTTGCAGTACGGCCCGGTTTCGCCAGCGTCGTTGCCGCAGAAGCTGAAGTCTTCCGACAGCGGATCGCCGTTGGGCCATTTGCAGGTGCGCTCGGTCAGCTCGACGAGCTGCAGGTTGCGCGAGATTGGCACGACAACGTTCTCGACCGGGCGGATATAGTGGCGCGCCACCGGCTCCGCCTCGAACTGCACCTGCAGAGCGGTGGCGCCGATGGAGGCCGTCACATGACGGGCTGCGCTGGCGGCACGAGCCACGGACTTCTGCATCGAGGCGCCCTGCGTGGCCTTCTTCTGCCGTGCCGGCGCCGCAGTCGCGCGGCCGCGGCCTGACAGTTTCAGGCGATGCACCTTGCCGATGACGGCATTGCGGCTCACACCGCCGAGCTGCGCGGCAATCTGGCTGGCGCTGAGACCCTCCGACCACAATTTCCTGAGAAGTTCGACCCGCTCGTCAGTCCAGTTCATGAGACCGCGCTCCTGCTGAGGCGTGCGGCGGCCAGAATCCTTTCCCGAGCCGGCTCTCGCCGGGCAAACGACACCACATGTACCGGGTGATTAGATCCGCCGCACGAAATCTAGTTATTTCTCGACTACAATTACCTTATGCGCTGACTCGGTGACAAGAGTCCCCAGGGCAACACCGATTCGGTTTTTACGGTTTTCCCCAACTTGCCCAACCGCTGATGGGCCGGCGTGGTGCTGGAGCCTTGCCGCGCGCTTCTGCGCGACCTTTTCGTTGACTTCATGGCCGAAAAACATGATAAGCCGCAAAGGCCGCCGCATTGGCGGCTTTTTTGATTTCCGGTTCCGGAGACGCATATAATGAGCGGTTCGGCGCTTTACGAGACTTTTGCTCGCGCACCCCTGGCCTTCGACCGCGGGGAGGGGACCTGGCTGGTCACCGACAAGGGCGAGCGATATCTCGACTTCGCCGGCGGCATCGCCGTGAACTCGCTGGGCCACAGCCATCCGCATCTGGTCGCGGCGCTCACCGGTCAGGCGGCCAAGCTGTGGCACGTCTCCAATCTCTACGAGATCCCTGAGCAGCGCCGGCTGGGCGAAAGGCTGGTCGATGCAACCTTCGCCGACAAGGTGTTCTTCACCAATTCGGGCGCCGAGGCGCTGGAATGCGCCATCAAGTCGGCCAGGCGCTATCAGTTCGTCAAAGGCCATCCGGAGCGTTTCCGCATCATCACTTTCGAGGGCGCCTTTCACGGCCGCACGCTGGCGACGATCGCAGCCGGCGGTCAGTACAAATATCTCGAGGGTTTCGGTCCGAAGGTCGAGGGCTTCGACCAGGTCGCGTTCGACGATATCGACGCCGCCGAGAAGACGATCACACCGGAAACCGCGGCGATCCTGATCGAACCGGTGCAGGGCGAGGGCGGCATCCGCCCGGTGCCGACGCAGTCGTTGAAGCGGCTTCGGCAGCTCTGTGACCGGCACGGCCTGCTTCTGATCTTCGACGAGGTCCAGTGCGGCATCGGGCGCACCGGCAAGCTGTTCGCGCATGAGTGGGCGGGCGTCACGCCTGACCTGATGGCGATCGCCAAGGGCATCGGCGGCGGGTTTCCGATGGGTGCCTGCCTCGCGACCGACGAAGCGGCGGCCGGCATGACGGCCGGCGTGCACGGCACCACTTTCGGCGGCAATCCGCTGGCGATGGCGGTGGGCAATGCCGTGCTCGACGTCGTGCTGGCCGACGGCTTCCTCGAGGACGTTCAGCGCAAGGCATTGCTGCTGAAGCAGGGACTGGCGGCGGTCGCCGACGAATTTCCCGAGGTCATCGAAGGCACCCGGGGCACCGGCCTGATGCTTGGGCTGAAATGCGCCATGCCCAACGCCAAGGTTAACATGGCGCTGCGCGACCAGCACTTGCTTGCGGTGCCGGCGGGCGACAACGTCATCCGGCTTTTGCCGCCGCTCACCGTCAGCGACGAGGAGATCGGCGAGGCGCTGAAGCGCATTCGGTCGGGCGCCAAGGGCCTGACCGACGCGGTCGCGGCCGAAGCCGCGAAGTAGTTTTGGAATCTGCCGATGAGCGTTCGTCACTTCACCGATCTGTCCGCCGTATCCGCAGGCGATCTGCGCATCATGCTGGACGACGCGATGGCGCGAAAGACCAGGCTCAAGGCCGGCGAGCGTTCGAAGCCGCTCGACGGCAAGGTGCTGGCGATGATCTTCGACAAGCCTTCGACGCGCACGCGCGTTTCCTTCGACGTCGGCATGCGCCAGCTCGGCGGCGAGACCATCATGCTGACCGGCACCGAGATGCAGCTCGGCCGTTCAGAAACCATCGCCGACACCGCCAAGGTGCTGTCGCGCTATGTCGATGCCATTATGATCCGCACCACCTCGCATGACCGGTTGCTGGAACTCACCGAAAACGCGACCGTGCCCGTGATCAATGGGCTGACCGACGATACCCATCCCTGCCAGCTGATGGCCGACATCATGACCTATGAGGAGCATCGCGGTCCGGTGGCAGGCAAGACTTTTGCCTGGACAGGTGACGGCAACAATGTGTTGCACTCGCTTCTGGAAGCCTCGGCGCGGTTCCGCTTCAATCTCAATGTCGCCGTGCCGGAGGGCAGCGAGCCGTTCGAGAAATATGTCGACTGGGCGAAGGCCAATGGCGGCAAGGTGAGGTTTGCCGGCTCGGCCGAAGAGGCCGTCGACCAGGCCGATTGCGTCGTCACCGACAGCTGGGTGTCGATGGGCCAGGAGCATCGCGCCCGCGGCCATAACGTCTTCCTGCCCTACCAGGTCAACGCCGCGCTGATGGCCAGGGCGAAGTCCGACGCGCTTTTCATGCACTGCCTGCCTGCGCATCGCGGCGAGGAGGTCACCGACGAGGTGATCGACGGACCGCATTCGGTGGTCTTCGACGAGGCCGAGAACCGGCTGCACGCCCAGAAGGCGGTGCTGGCCTGGTGCCTGGGCGCTTGACCGGGGTCGACTTGATCCGCGCCAACTTGATCCGGGGATATGTGATGCCTATTTGCGGGCCATCACTGAAATCGAACGCGCTTCGACCCATGCCGCCTGGAAAGCGGGATGGACGCGCCCCGGAGTTTTGTCATGCTGGAAACGCTTTCCTTGGCTGAGCATCAACCCAAACTCGGCGAATTCGGCTTCGCCGGCGACGACCATGTCGTGCCTTACGAAGTAGCGCCCTTGGATGTGCGCGGCCGCACGGTGCAGCTCGGGCCGATGCTCGACGCCATTCTCAGCCGCCACGATTATCCCGAGCCGGTCGCGCGCCTGCTGGCGGAGGCCTGCGTGCTCACCGTGCTGCTCGGCACGTCGCTGAAATTCGAGGGCAAGTTCATCCTGCAGACCCGCACCGACGGACCGGTCGACATGCTGGTGGCGGACTTCACCACGCCGCATTCGTTGCGCGCCTATGCGCGCTTCGACGCCGACCGGCTGCAGGCGCTGATTGCCTCGGGCGGGATCTCGCAGGAGAAGCTGCTCGGCACCGGGGTCCTGGCCCTGACCATCGATCAGGGCGCGCACACGCAGCGCTATCAGGGCATCGTCCAGCTCGACGGCACATCGCTGGAAGAAGCCGCGCGCATCTATTTCCGCCAGTCGGAGCAGATCCCGACCGATCTGAGGATGTCGGTTGCAAAGCTCGTGACCCCGGGCCCGGGCGGGGCTCGCGAGCAATGGCGCGCCGGCGGCATCCTGGCGCAGTTCCTGCCGCAGGCGCCCGAACGCATGCGCGTGCCCGACATTTCGGGCGGGGATGGCGATCCGCGAGACGTGGCGCACGAACCGGCCGACAATTCCTGGCGGGAACTCTTGGCGCTGCTCGGCACCATCGAGCCGACCGAGCTCATCGATCCGACGGTGGGCGCCGAGCGGCTGCTCTACCGGCTGTTTCACGAGCACGGCGTGCGCGTCTTCCGCGGTGTGCCGGTTGCCGACCAGTGCTCCTGCTCGCGCGACAAAATCCGAGGCATTCTCGAAGGCTTCTCGGCCGAGGAGATCAAGGACTCGACCGAGGACGGCGGCATCCATGTCGCTTGCGAGTTCTGCTCGACGCAGTACGACTTCGATCCGGCGGAGTTTGCGGCGGAGTGAGAAAGCTCCGGTTCCTCGCCCCCGCTTTGCGGAGGCGGGGAACTCGAGTTCTTTAATTCACCGTCCTTTTCGTCCCCGGCATATCGAGCGAGAAAGCCGGAATGGCGACGTCGAACGTTTCGCCGCGGCCGTTGCGCATCGTGTAGTGGCCGACCATGATGCCGGATGGCGTCGAGAGCGGGCATCCCGACGTGTACTGATAGCTGTCGCCGGGGTTGAGCTCCGGCTGGTCGCCGACCACGCCCTCGCCGCGCACCTCTTCGACTCGGCCACGCCCGTCGGTGATGTGCCAGTAGCGCGACAGAAGCTGCACGAACTCGTCCGACCGGTTGTCGATCGTCACCTGGTAGCCCCATACATAGCGGTTTTCGGACGGATCGGAACGGTCCTCCAGATAGAACGGCCTGACCTGCACTTCGATGTTGCGCGTCACGGCGCGATACATGAGCCACTCCGGTGCCGCAGGGAACATTTTGTCGCGCTTCGCGGTTCTACCTCCGCGGCGTCGCCAGCCTGCCGGCTTTTCCACCGCACCTGCCGACAAACAATGTCATTTAAGTGACACATGACAATGTTGGTGTGCACAAACCGTGCGGGCGACTCGGGCGCTCTGTCGAGTGATGAAACGGCCGCGGGCGGCCTTTCCGGAGTGACCAGATCTCGATGGAACTGACCCTCGCAGCCGTCTTTGCCTCCTCGGCCCTTCTTTTTTGCAACCTTGCCAGCATCCTGCTCGCATCGTCGCGGCTGAAGCCCAGGCGGATCATTCCTCCGCCTTCCAGCAAACAGCCGCCTGTCTCGATCGTCGTGCCGTCGCGCGGTGTGGAGCCGTTCACGCAGGAGACGCTCGACCGCGCCTTCTCGCTCGATTGGCCGCGCTACGAACTGATCTTCTGCGTCGCGCACGGCGAAGATCCCGTGGTCAAGCTGATCAACGCCGCCATCGCGAGATTTCCGAATGTTCCGGCGCGGCTCCTCGTCGGCGATGACAGGATCAGCGCCAATCCCAAGCTAAACAACTGCATCAAGGGCTGGCGGGCGGCGCGGCACGACTGGGTGATCCTGGCCGACTCCAACGTCCTGATGCCCAAGGACTATGTCCAGCATCTGATGGCGGCCTGGCGGCCGGACACCGGCCTCGTCTGCTCGACGCCGATCGGCTCGCGGCCGGACGGTTTCTGGGCCGAGGTCGAATGCGCCTTCCTCAACACGCTGCAGGCGCGCTGGCAATATGCCGGCGAAGCGCTCGGCCTTGGCTTCGCCCAGGGCAAGAGCATGCTGTGGAACAAGCCGATGCTGGATGCAAATGGCGGCATCCAGGCTTTGGCCGCCGAGATCGCCGAGGACGCGGCGGCGACCAAGCTGGTCAACAGCCTTGGCCTTCGGGTCAATCTCGTAGCCGCGCCCTTCGAGCAACCGCTCGGCCAGCGCACGCTCGCCGAAATCTGGTCGCGCCAGGCGCGCTGGGCTCGGCTGCGCCGCGTCACCTTCCCATTGTTCTTCGCGCCTGAAATCCTGACCGGTGTGGTCGTTCCGCTGCTTCTGGCGCTGATCGCGGCGGCAAGCGCCGGTGTCAGTCTGCCCACGACCGCGCTCTGCGTGCTGGCGATCGCCTATGTGCCCGAATGCATGCTCGCCTGGTTAAAGGACTGGTATCTGTCGCCGCGCAGCGTCACCGCGATGATCGTGCGCGACGCGATGCTTCCCGCCATCTGGGCGCGCGGCTGGCTTGGCGGAGCCGTCGAATGGCGTGGCAACGCAATGACCATCCGCAACAGCGGGATGACTGAACTCGAAGAGATTGCTTGAGCCAGCTGCGGCTCAAGCGCGCTCTTTGCAGCCGTGGCGGTTCATTCCTTCGCCGCCTTGAGCGCCTGTTCGATGTCGGCGAGCAGGTCGTCGGTATCCTCCAGCCCGACGGAGAGCCTGAGCGTGCCTGGTCCGATGCCGAGCTCGGCGCGCGCCTCGTCGCTGAGGTTTTTGTGCGTCGTCGTCGCCGGATGCGTGATCAGGCTCTTTGCGTCGCCGAGGTTGTTCGAGATCAGTACGATGTCGAGCGCGTTCTGCAAGGCGAAGGCCGCCTGCTTGCCGCCCTTGACGTCGAGGCAGATCAGCGTCGAGCCGCCCGACATCTGCTTCCTGACGATATCCGCCTGGGGATGGTCGGCCCGGCCCGGATAGATGACGCGGGCGATCTCCGGCCGGCCGGCCAGGAAGTCCGCGATCTTGCCGGCGCTTTCGGTCTGCTGGCGCACGCGCAGCGGCAGCGTTTCGAGGCCTTTCAGCAGCGTCCATGCGTTGAATGGCGACAGGCTCGGGCCGGTGTGCCGGAAATAGTCGTGCAGGTTCTCGTCGATCCACTTCTTGTCCGACAGGATGACGCCGCCGAGGCAGCGGCCTTGTCCGTCGATATGCTTGGTCGCCGAGTAGACCACGATATGGGCGCCGAGCTGCAGCGGTTTCTGCTGCAGCGGCGTGGCAAAGACGTTGTCGACGATCACGCGTGCGCCGATCGAATTTGCCAAAGCGGCGACAGCGGCGATATCGACCACTTCCAACGTCGGGTTGGTCGGACTTTCCAGGAAGAACAGCTTGGTGTTCGGCCTGACCGCTTTTTCCCAATTGGCAATGTCGGTGCCGTCGATCAGCGTTGCCTCGATGCCATAGCGCGGCGCCAGCGTCTCGACCACCCAGCGGCAGGAGCCGAACAGGGCTCGCGCCGCAACGATGTGATCGCCGGCCTTGACGCTGCACAGCAGGGCGGCGGACACGGCGGCCATGCCGGAAGCGGTGGCGCGTGCGTCTTCGGCGCCTTCCAGCGCGCACATGCGCTTCTCGAACATGTCGACGGTCGGGTTGGCGTAGCGCGAATAGATGAAGCCGGGTTCCTCGCCCTTGAAGCGGGCTTCCGCTGCCTGGGCCGTCTCGTAGACATAGCCCTGGGTGAGATACATCGCCTCGGCGGTCTCGCCGAAGCCGGAACGCAGCGTCCCGCCATGCACGAGTGCCGTCTGAGGTTTCCAGTTACGCGTCTTGGTCATCGCCCTGCTTCCAAACACAAAAAAACCGGCCGCGACGTCGCAACCGGTCCATACGGCCTTGCGGCCCGACGGTCCTTTAGCGACTTGTTTAACGTGGCTGCAAGCCGACCGGCCAAATCACCACGGGATAACGACCCTTTAGACCCGCACCGCGCTTGCGTCAATTGCCGGCTTGATTAAGAGGTTTGTACCAGGCAGCTTCCGCAAAAGTGCCGCGGTTTTGCGACAGGAAACTGCGACGACAATGACTTCGCCCGGAGCCAGACATTGCGGCAGACAGGCATTCTTCCCGATCAGGACATCGCGGCGCTCTTCCAGTCGGGCGCGCTGAAGTCGCCGCGCGCGCTCGACACCAACCAGATCCAGCCGGCCAGCCTCGATCTGAGACTGGGCGACAAGGCCTTTCGCGTGCGCGCTTCCTTTCTGCCCGGTCCCGATCATCTGGTGGCCGACAAGCTGGACCGGCTGAAGCTGCATGAGATCAACCTCGCCGAGGGCGCGGTGCTGGAGACGGGCTGCGTCTACATCGTGCCGCTGCAGGAAAGCCTGGCGCTGCCAGCGGAAGTCTCGGCTTCGGCCAACCCGAAGAGCTCGACCGGACGACTCGACATTTTCACGCGTGTCATGACCGACCGCGGCCATGAGTTCGATAAGATCGCCGCCGGCTATCATGGCCCGCTCTATCTCGAGGTCAGCCCGCGCACCTTCCCGATCGTCGTGCGCGCCGGCTCGCGCCTGTCGCAGATCCGCTTCCGCACCGGCAACGCGGTGCTGTCGGAGAATGAGTTGCGTGACCTCCATCACGCCGAGATGCTGGTTGCGACCGAGCCGCCCAACATCTCCGGCGGCGGCATTGCGCTCTCTATCGATCTCGACGGCGACAAGGACGGCCTGGTCGGCTATCGTGGCAAGCACCACACCGGCCTCGTCGACGTCGACAAGCGCGCCGCTCAGTATGTGGTCGACTTCTGGGAACCGCTCTACAAGAGCGGGGCCGGCGAGCTCGTGCTCGACCCGGACGAGTTCTACATCCTGGTCTCTCGCGAAGCCGTGCACGTGCCGCCGCTCTATGCCGCCGAGATGACGCCTTTCGATCCGCTGGTCGGCGAGTTCCGTGTCCACTATGCCGGCTTTTTCGACCCGGGCTTCGGCCATTCCGCCGCCGGCGGCAGCGGCAGTCGCGCGGTGCTTGAAGTGCGCAGCCACGAGGTGCCGTTCATCCTCGACCACGGCCAGATCGTCGGTCGCCTCGTCTACGAGCATATGCTGAAGCGCCCGCTGGCGCTATACGGCACCGATCTCGGCTCGAACTACCAGGCGCAGGGCCTGAAACTGTCCAAGCATTTCCGCGCCGCGCGCTGATCGCCAAGCTGTGCTTGCCCGGCCTGGCGCGCCGTGCTTGGCTGCGTCCGACCATGTAGCAACTGAACCCAAGGGGATGAAAATGCAGATATCCAGATGGATCCTGTCGGCTGCGGCCGCCGCCATGCTGGCGCTCGGCGTCGGTTCGGTAGGCGCGGCCGAAAAGATCAAGATCGGCACCGAGGGTGCCTATCCGCCCTTCAACACCATCACGCCGGACGGCAAGGTCGAAGGCTTCGACATCGACATCGCCAATGCGCTCTGCGCGCAGATGAAGGTCGAATGCGAGATCGTCACCCAGGATTGGGATGGCATCATTCCGGCCCTGCAGGCCAAGAAATTCGACGCCATCATCGCCTCGATGAGCATCACCGAGGAACGCAAGAAGCAGGTCGCCTTCACCCATAAATACTACACGACGCCGCTTGCGCTGGTCGCCCTGAAGGACGCCGACATCGCCTCGACCGAGCCGGCCTCGCTTGCCGGCAAGACGGTCGGTGCCCAGGCCTCGACCACCCAGGCCAACTACGCCCAGGACGTCTACGCCAAGGCCGGCGCCGAGGCGAAGCTCTACCCGACCCAGGAAGAGGCGGTGACCGATCTGCTCAACGGCCGTCTCGACGCCGTCATCTCGGACAAGTTCGTGCTGGTCGACTGGATGAAGAAGGCGAGCGACGGCTGCTGCAAGCTGGTCGGCGACGTCAAGGGCACCGAGACCGAGGCCGGCATCGCCGTGCGCCTGGAGGACACCGCTCTGCGCGACCGCCTCAACGCGGCAATCGACGCCATCGTTGCCGACGGCACCTACGAGAAGATCCAGTCGAAGTATTTCGATTTCGATATTTATTGAGGTTGAAGCTGCCAATCTCCCCCCTCGTGGGGGAGATCACGCTCTAACCTCACAGCGCCTTCACCGCCACCTTCACTGGCTTCTCGATCTCGAGCGGGTTGCGCAGCGGCAGGCCGAAATCCTTGGCCTCGATCTCGAACGTGTCGCCTTCTTCGGTCCTGACGCCGTCTGCGAACGAGAGTGTGGCGGTGCCGAACATGTGCACATGCACGTCGCCCGGCTGGCGGAAGGCCGAATATTTGAAGTGGTGATGCTCGAGATTGGCGATGGTGTGCGACATGTTCGCCTCGCCGGACAGGAACGGCTTTTCCCAAAGCACTTTGCCGTCGCGCCAGATTCGTGAAGAGCCCCTGATGTCGGCGGGCAGCTCGCCGATCAGGATTTCCGGTCCGAACGAGGCGTTGCGCAGCTTGGAATGGGCGAGGAACAGGTAGTTCACGCGCTCGGTCACATGGTCGGAAAACTCGTTGGACAGCGTGAAGCCGACGCGGAACGGCGCGCCGTCGTCGCCGATGACATAGATGCCGGCGATCTCCGGCTCCTCGCCGGCGTCTTGCGCGAAGGCCGGCGACATCAGCGCGGCACCGGGCGCCACCGCCATGGTGCCGTTGCCCTTGTAGAACCATTCCGGCTGCACGCCGATCTCGCCCTTTGCCGGCTTGCCGCCCTCCAGCCCCATGCGGAACATCTTCATGGAATCGGTGAGTTGCTCCTCGCCGTCGCTGAGCTTCTTGTGCATGGAATCGCGCGTCGCGGCGGAGCCGAGATGTGTAAGCCCGGTGCCGGTAAGGTGGAGATGCGCGGGGTCGGGATGGTTGATAGGCGACACCAGGCGTCCCTTCTTGTAGACGGCGTCGAGGTCGACCGTCTCGCCATAGCCCTTGCGCTCGATCAGCGCCTCGAGCCCGGTGCCGGTGCGTGCTGCCTCCATCGCCAGCGAATAGACGCTGCGCGCGCCGTTGATGATCCGGGTCTTGCCGCCGCTGCGGGCAACAACGCGGATCGTCTCGGCGTCATCGAGGATCTGGGAAATCAGCATGATGAACCCTCTCTCTTTTGCCTTGGCCCGGCTGCCGATTGGCAAGCCTTGACCGGCGCGGCCCGGAACCGATCCGCGCCACGGTTGAAACTCTTCGTCCGGATTGCACTCGCGAGCCTGGTCCTTCCAGGACTTCTTCGCGCCGACGGGTTGCCGGCAGCTTCGCGATCTAGAACCCGTATGCCTCCTTAGTCCTTGCCTCCGGCCTCTACGCCTTGTTCTTGTTGTAGACGTCGAAGATGACGGCACCGAGCAGCACCAGGCCTTTGACCACCTGCTGCCAGTCGACATTGACGCCCATGATCGACATGCCGTTGTTCATCACGCCCATGATGAAGCCGCCGACCACGGCGCCGATGACCTGTCCGACGCCGCCCATCGCCGAGGCGCCGCCGATGAAGACGGCGGCGATCACGTCGAGTTCGCTGCCCAGACCTGCGGCCGGGACGGCCTGGCCGAGGCGAGCGGCGATGATCAGGCCGCCGAGCGCCGACAGCACGCCCATGTTGATGAAGACGAGCAGCGTCAGCCGTTCGGTGTTGATGCCCGACAGCTGCGCCGCCTTGGCGTTGCCGCCCATCGCATAGATGCGGCGGCCGATGGTCATGCGCTTGGTGACGAAGACGAACAGCGAGATCAGCACGCCCATCACCAGAAGCACCACCGGCAGGCCCCTGTAGCTGGCGAACTGGAAGACCAGGAACAGCGCCAGCGCGCTGCCGACCAGCGTCTTGACGACGAACAGCGGGAAGGGCTCGGCCTCATAGCCATGCCGTTCGCGCTTACGCCGTGTTCTGAAGCCGAAATAGGCATAGGCGAGCACGGCGACCAGACCGAGCACGATCGTCGTCATGTGCAGCGTAAGGCCGCTGCCGACGATGGTCTTGCCGGCGGCATTCACCGTCGGCGGAATGAGCGTCAGCGGGCCGATGACGTCGGGGATGAAGCCGGAGCTCAACGCCTTGAAGCTGTCGGGAAGCGGGCCGACCGAGGAGCCGCCGCCAAGCAGTGCCTGGCATATGCCGCGGAAGATCAGCATACCCGCCAGCGTCACGATGAAGCTCGGTATTCGGTGATAGGCGATCCAATAGCCTTGCGCCGCGCCGATAAGCGCACCGACGATCAGGCAAATGATAGAGACCACCAGCGGATTGCTGAATATCCCGAGCGGCCAGATGACCATCATCATTGCGGCAAGCGCGCCGATGAAGCCGGCGACCGATCCCACGCTGAGGTCGATATAGCCGGCGACGATCACCAGCAGCATGCCAAGCGCCATCACGATGATGAACGAGTTCTGCTGCACCAGGTTGCTGAGGTTGACCGGTTTGAACAGCGTGCCGGACGTCGTGTACTGGAAGAACAGCATGATGACGATCAGCGCGATGATCAGGCCGTATTCGCGCAGGTTCGTCGTCAGCGCCGAAACGGCGACACGCGGACCATGCTTGACGTCTTCGGCGACGCCGCTCTGCGGCGCGGGAGCGCTTTCTGTGCTCATGAGGCTTTTTTTCCTTCTCCCCGAACGATGGCGCGCATGATCTTTTCCTGGCTGGCGTCGCTTGCCGCCATTTCGCCGACGATACGCCCTTCGTTCATGACATAGATGCGGTCGGTGATGCCGAGCAATTCCGGCATTTCCGACGAGATGACGACGATTGCCTTTCCCTCGGCGGCGAGGCGGGCGATGATCGTGTAGATTTCGTACTTGGCGCCGACGTCAATGCCGCGCGTCGGTTCGTCGAGGATCAGCACTTCCGGGTCGGCGAACAGCCATTTCGACAGCACCACCTTTTGCTGGTTGCCGCCCGAAAGATTGCCGGTCAGCTGATAGACGCTGGATGCGCGGATGTTGGTCTTCTTGCGATAGTCGTTGGCGACGCTCATCTCGCGCATGTCGTCGATGACGCCGCGGCTGGAGACGCCTCCCAAATTGGCCAGCGTCACATTGTGCTTGATGTGGTCGATGAGGTTGAGGCCAAAGGTCTTGCGGTCCTCGGTGACATAGGCGATCCGGTTCTCCACCGCCTTGCTCACCGTCGAAAGATCGAGAGGCTTACCCCTGAGCAGGACCTCGCCGCTGATATGCCGGCCATAGGAACGGCCGAACAGGCTCATCGCGAATTCGGTGCGGCCGGCGCCCATCAGCCCGGCAATGCCGACCACCTCGCCCTTGCGCACGTTGAGGTTGACATTCTTGATCACCTGCCGCTCGGCGTGGATCGGATGGTACACCGACCAGTTTTTCACTTCGAAAATAACCTCGCCGATCTGCGGCTCGCGCGGCGGGTAGCGGTCGTCGAGCGAGCGGCCGACCATCGAAGTGATGATCCGGTCCTCGCTGATGTCCTTCCTGGGCAGGGTCTCGATGGTGCGCCCGTCGCGGATCACCGTCACCTTGTCGGCGACGCGGTTCACCTCGTTGAGCTTGTGCGAGATCAGGATCGAGGTCATGCCCTGGCGCTTGAACTCGAGCAGAAGATCGAGCAGCGCCTGGCTGTCCTTTTCGCTGAGCGAGGCAGTCGGCTCGTCAAGGATCAGCAGCTTCACTTCCTTGCTGAGCGCCTTGGCGATCTCGACCAGTTGCTGCTTGCCGACGCCGATATTGGTGATCAGCGTCTTGGGATCTTCCTTCAAGCCGACTTTGTCGAGCAGGGCCTTGGTGCGCTTCTCGTTGGCGTTCCAGTCGATGACGCCGTAGCTGGCGTGCTCGTTGCCGAGGAAGATGTTTTCCGCGATCGACAGCATCGGCACCAGGGCAAGTTCCTGGTGGATGATGACGATGCCGATATGCTCGCTGTCATGGATACCCTTGAAGTGGCATTCCTGGCCGCGAAAGACGATCTCGCCTTCATAGGTACCGGTCGGGTAGACGCCCGACAGCACCTTCATCAGCGTCGATTTGCCGGCGCCATTCTCGCCGACGATGGCGTGGATCTCTCCTTCCTCGACGCTGAGGTTGACGTTCGACAGCGCCTTCACGCCGGGGAACGTCTTGGTGATGTCGCGCATCTCCAAAATCGTCGAGCTCATTAGGAATTCCGCTCCCTGGCGCAGGCCTTCCGTTTCCGGAAGGCGTTATGCGCGAAATCAACATACTGCAGTCTGGCTCGCGCGCGATGGCGCATGGCGCTGCAGAAGCCGGCAAAAACAATACCGGGGTCGCTTCTGAACGAAAAGGGGCCCTGCGTCGCGCAGGACCCCTCCCTTAAAGGCTGGATTACTTCAGCTCTTCGGCCTTGATGTAGCCGGAGTCGACGACCAGCGCCTTGTAGTTCGACTTGTCGACCTCGTGCGGCGTCAAGAGAATCGAGGGAACGACCTTGACGTCGTTGTTGTAGGTCTTGGTGTCGAGGCCGTCGGGCTTGCCGCCGGAGAGCACCTTGTCGACCAACTGCACGGTGGCCTTGGCCAGCTCGCGGGTGTCCTTGAACACGGTCGAATACTGCTCGCCCGAAATGATCAGCTTGACCGAGGCGGTCTCGGCGTCCTGACCGGTCACGATCGGCCAGGGCTGAGCATCCGTGCCGTAGCCGACAGCGCGCAGCGAGGCGGTGATGCCGCGCGACAGGCCGTCATAGGGCGAAAGAACGCCATCGACGCGGCTGCCGTCCGAGTAGTTGGCCGAGAGCAGGTTGTCCATGCGGGCCTGTGCGGTGGCGGCGAGCCAGCGCAGCGTGCCGACCTTGTCCATGCCCATCTGGCCGGACTTGATCTTGATCGAGCCGTCGTCGATCAGCGGCTGCAGAACCGACATCGCGCCGTTGTAGAAGAAGAAGGCGTTGTTGTCGTCGGGCGAGCCGCCGAACAGCTCGACGTTCCACGGCTTGGTGTTCGGGAAGCGCTCCTTGAGGCCCTTGACCAGGGAATTCGCCTGGATCACGCCGACGCCGAAATTGTCGAAGGTGGTGTAGTAGTCGACATTCGGGGTCTTCTTGATCAGGCGATCATAGGCGATGGTGACGACGCCTGCGTCATTGGCCTTCTGCAGCGCATCGGCCATGGTGGTGCCGTCGATCGAAGCGATGATCAGCGCCTTCGGGCCTTTCGTGATCTCGTTTTCCAACTGGCTGAGCTGGTTCGGGATATCGTCCTGCGCGTATTGCAGGTCGACCGTGTAGCCCAGCGCTTCGAGCTGGGACTTGACGGCGTCGCCGTCGTTGATCCAGCGCTGCGAGGTTTTGGTCGGCATCAGCACGCCGACGAGACCCTTGTCGGCGGCGTGCGCCGAATAGGTCGTGGCGGCAATGCCAAGGGCCGCGACGGCGGCCAGCGTCTTGATGATCTTCACATTTACTCTCCCTGGTTGATGGACGCGACACCTCGGGGCTTCGCGGGCCGCGCAGTCGAACAGGAGCGCAATCGCGCCTCTGTCGGCTTTATCGATCTCCGGTATCCTCCCAATCGGCCCCGCGACGCAGTTTCAATCGATACGATTTTGCTCGTTGCCGATCGCTGCGTCTCGGAACGCGCGAAGGGTGTGTCCCTTTGACATAACTGTCAAATGCGATCTTTGCTGGTTGCTATACCGAAACTGGTATGATTTAGCGTAGCGCAGAGAACTGCCGGAGAGGCTGGGAAATCATGGCGGCGCTGCGCGATCCTGATACGATTTCAGGAAATTACGAGAAGCTTCCGGGGGACGGTGAAACGCTGCTGCGCAGCGGCCTGAGCCTGCGCCATATGCGGATGATCGCCGCGCTCGACGATCACGGACGGGTGAGCGCCGCCGCCCAGGTTATGAATATTTCCCAGCCGGCGGCCTCGCGCATAATTGCCGAGATGGAGGCGGTGCTCGACGTGAAATTATGCGAGCGGCTGCCGCGCGGCGTGACGCTGACCCCTTACGGTCAGGCGCTCGCCAGGCGCGCCCGCTCCATCCTGCTCGAAATGCGCGAAGCCGACCGGGAGATTTCGGAGCTCAAGGCAGGCAAAGGCGGCTCGGTGTTTCTCGGCGCCGTGACCGCGCCGGCGATCGAGCTGGCGGTGCCGGCGATTCGCGAGATCCGCCGCATCTATCCGCGCATCGAGATCACCATGCAGGTCGAGACCTCGAACGTGCTCGCCCGCGAGCTGATCGCCTCCCGCCACGACTTTATCATCGCCCGCATCCCCGACGACCTCAATCCGCGGCTGTTCGAATCGCGCGTCATCGGCATCGAGAAGGCCTGCCTGATCGTGCGCCGCGGCCATCCGCTTGCCGGCGGCGGGATGGTCGGCCTGGAGGAGACGGCTGCCTATGATTGGGTCTTCCAGTCCGGCGGCTCGCCCCTGCGCCAGGCGATGGAAAGCAATTTCTTGAACCGCAGCATCCCGCTTCCCGACCGCATCCTCAACACTTCGTCGCTGCTCTTGACGCTGGTAATGGTGGCGCAATCTGACGCCATCGCCCCCGTTTCAGTACAGGTGGCCAAGTTCATCCAGAGCGGCGACGGGCTGTCCGGAGCGATCGATGTCGTTCAGACCGAGTTCGACATCGAGGTCCGGCCCTACAGCCTGATCACGGTCAGGAACCGGGCGCTCTCGCCCGCCGCCAAGATGCTGCACGACTTCATCCTGCGCGAAGTGGGGTAATGGAACGAGAATGCTACCTGTGCGTTCAAACAGATCGGCAGTTCGCTGGAGCCCGTTTGGGTGAGGGAACCACCTGCCGATGCTGAACTATCGGGAGGTCTTTGATGGAACGTCGCTTGTTTCTAACTGGAATGCTTGGCGTTGCGGGGGCAGCGGCAATTGCAACCTTGGCTGGCCCCAGTAGGGCGGTTGCCGGAATTCCAAGCGGCAACGGAATTCTCGATGAACTCGATAAGCCCGATACCGCCGTCTTCGAGGATGGAGACGAACGGGCTGAAGTGGAGCAGGTTTACCATCGTCATTGGCATCACGGCCGTCGCCGCCGCAGACGGCGCCGCGTTTGGAGACGTGTTTGCCGCCGCTACTGGCGTCGTGGCCGCTGGCGTCGCCGCTGCTGGCGCGAACGTGTTTGGATTGGCTTTTGGCTTTAGGGGTCCATAGCGGTTCAGCTTTGGATAAGAGCCGCTCACCCGCAGTAAAGAACTGTTTTTACGGAATTCCGGACCGAGACGTGGTCCTGGATTGCTCAACCGGTCCAGAGCCGGCCGCCGCAAGGTGGCTGGCTTCTTTTTCGCCATAGATCGCGCGGCGATCCTCTTCTAGGGCCCAAGCCCCTCGCCTTTCGAGCGGCTCTTTCGTTTGCGCGCTTTCGCCGAACGAGGTGGCTCCCTTCGGAGTGCGGTCAAAAAGCACGTTGATTTTCCAGTCCCCCTGCTGTTGAGAGGATGCGGGCAGTTGGGCGATCTGGATGTTCGATGTTTTCAAAGCTGCCTGTTGTTAACCATCGCAATGTTAGCCTTGGTCTCGCCGGATGAGCGAGGTCACCAACATGCACGCCGATCTGCCGCGCGCGCGGGTTAAGCGGAGGCTGATAGCCAAGGCGCTAGCGTTCCTCGCCGCCGCCCTGACAACGCTGCCCGCAGATGCCGAAACGGTGCAGGAAAATCCCGGCGGTCAGATCGTGATCTTCGCTTTGCACGTCGCCGAGCTGCGCGCCGCGAACGAGCCTGTGGAATTTGACGGTGCCTGCGACAGCGCCTGCACGCTCTATCTGTCTTTGCCCGCCGAGCAGCTTTGCATCACGCCGCGTGCATCCTTCGGCTTCCATCTGCCTTACGGCGTCGGCGCCCATGAGAACGCAATCGCCGCGCAGTACCTGATCTCGCAATATCCCGACTGGGTACGGCAGTGGATCGAGGAACACGGCGGCCTGTCGCACACCATCGTGCGGATGGAAGCCGCCGAGGCGGCAAAGCATCTTCCCCTCTGCGGGGTGTTGGCCTGACCGGCAAGCGGCAACGATCGCATTCGCCATCGGCCGCTTGAGACGCTCTGCCTGATCGCAGCGGGCCGGGTGGCACTGTAGCGAGGGATGGAGCGGGTAGCGGGAATCGAACCCGCGCGTTCAGCTTGGGAAGCTGACAGGCTACCATTACATCATACCCGCGCAACAGCCTCGTTACCATGATGGCCCCGCATCTAGCAATCGGCGATGCATTGAAAGCCGAGAGCCATCCACCGGCGCTTTGACGCCGCCTCGCAACATGGTAATGGCTCAGGGGTTAAGGGTGGGGACCCAGCTTGGAAATCAATGTTCGGAAAAGGAAGCGAGCCTCTCGCTCCGGAAAAGCCTTTGCTGTGGAAGATCTCGCATTCCTGCTGAGGCTTCCTGTTTTTGTATTCGTCTCTCTTTTCTTGCCTGAGAAGAGATGGCGCAGTGTCTGCCTTTGGCTGGAGCGGCTGAAACGGGCGCCTGAGTCTCGGCGCGACGTTGATGACCAACCGGACCTTGCCGCCTTTGGCATAGCCGGCCGGGAAGACCGGCTCCGAGTCGACGCGATGCGCAGTGAACACAACATCCAGATCGTCCGCGAGTGGCTCGTCGGCTGGCGACCCGAGATCGAACTCCTCGGCGCCGAGCATCTCGATGCGGCGCGCGAACAGGGCCGTGGCGCCGTCCTGTGGATTGCGCATTTCGCCTTCAACGCGCTTGCGGCGAAGATGGTTTTCGCCAAAGCCGGCTTCGACGTCTCTCACGTCAGCAGGCCGGAGCATGGTTTCTCGAAATCGCGCTTCGGCATCCGGTTCCTCAACCCGATCAGAACCTGCGTCGAGCTCAGATATGCGGCGGGCCGTATCGTGATAGACCGCGCCAATCCCGCCGCCAGCATGAACGAGGCGAGGCGGTTGCTTCGCCAAGGCAAGTTTGCGTCCATCACCGCTGGCGCCTGGGAGGGTGAGCTGCTGGTGCGCGCGCGGATCGGCCAGTCGGCCATTGAATTTGCCGGCGGCGCGCCCCGCTTGGCCAGGATCGCCGGCGCTCCCCTGCTGCCGGTCTTCGTCGTTCGTGACGACAGCACAGGCAAGATACGGGTGACTGTGGAAAATCCGATCGATCTTGATCGCGGCCAGCACAAGGCCGAACTGATCCAGAGCGCCGCGCAAGACTTCGCCGATCGGCACCTGGCCTATCTGAAGGCCAGTCCCCACCAGTGGCGCGACTGGGGCAAGTTGAAGGCTCACCAAGGCACCCTGATCGAGACGGAAGCCGGATGCCTCTCTTCAGCATTCTGATCACCGACGACGGCAGCGAGCACCTTTCCGGGCTCGTTGCCGAAAACATCCACTCGCTCACGGCTGCTCATCCTGGCGAAGAGCACCGCCTTTTCCGGGAAGCGGCGTTGGCGGAGTTCATTTCGACGCATTTCGGAGCAGAGGTGCTTTCGGCTTTCAGGACGCTGCGACCTTATTCATACAAGGCGGACCTCGCCAAATATTGTCTGCTTTATGAGCAAGGCGGCCTTTATGCCGATCTTTCCTATTTCTTCCTGCGCGGAGTGCCTCGCGCTGATGGAAAATTGTCGATCTTTCGCGATTTCCTCAGCTCGACCCCGTGGGACACCAGCATCGGGGTTGTTGCCGCGCCGCCTCGCCACAAGGCGCTCGCCAAGGCGATCGAGCTTGTCTGCGCCAATGTGAAACGGGAATATTACGGGCCGACCGCGCTCTGCCCCACAGGCCCGACCTTGTTCGGCAAGGCCGTCGCGCTGACCTGCGAGCCGGAAGACCTCATCGTCGGCGAAGCCCTCAGGTCGGTGCCGTCTGCCGCGCCTCTTCAGCCGTCCGCGGATTTTGGCCATTGCCTCAGCCATGATGGCGAGCCGGTCGCGATCAAGCGCAAGCGGGGCGGCAAGCCGATATCGCACCTCGGTATCGGCGGCGGCAACCGCTACAACAGGCTGTGGCGCTCCAGGGAAGTCTACCGCGACCGGCCGCTTTGGGCCCGCATCTTCCGATGGCGAATCTGACCGTGCGAGCCACGTGTGCCGGCCGGATTGGGCTATCAAGGCCGCCAGCAGGATAGCTTTGCGCTGCGGGCTTCGGCTTGATGCCGGGTATCCGAGTGCGTATTTCTGAGGTCGCGCCCCGAATCGGGCAGCTCGAACCGGAGAACGGCCTTGTCCGCACTGACCCGCTTTCTCGGCGATACGCCACTCAGGGTGCTTGTGAAGCTGCTGGTGGTTTCCTTCCTCGTCGGCCTCGTCATGCACGCTTTCGGCTGGTCGCCGATGGACGTGCTCTACGGCATCCGCCAGTTCTTCATCGACCTGTGGAACCTCGGCTTCCATACTCTCGACCGCTTCCTGGGCTATATCCTGCTCGGCGCCGCGATCGTCGTGCCCGCCTTTATCCTGCTCAGGATCGCGAGCTACAGGAAGTAGCCTGGCGAGCGTCAGCATACTCGGCCGCGACCTCGAACAGAATGGCGTGGCGCGCGGCAAGCGCCGGCACGTCGCTCGAATAGCCGCCGCCGATGACGCCGCATAGCGGGATGCCGGCCTTGCGGAAATAGCTGATGACCAGCTCCTCGCGGCTGCGCAGGCCGTTGTCGGTCAATGTCAGCCGGCCAAGCCGGTCCTCGGCATGGACATCCACGCCGGCATTGTAGAACACGATGTCCCAGCGCCGCCTTGCGCAAAGCTCTGGAAGAATGGCGCCGAGCCGGTCGAGATAGGCAGCGTCGCCGGTGCCGTCCGGCAGCGCGATATCGACATCGGAGGCGATCTTGCGCGCCGGATAATTGCGTTCGCCATGCATGGAAAAGGTGAAGGCGCGCGGCTCATCCTTCAAAATGTCCGCCGTGCCGTCGCCCTGATGCACGTCGAGATCGACGACCAGGATGTTTTCGATGGCGCCCTCCGCAAGCAGGACCAGGGAAGCCACGGCCACGTCGTTGAAGGTGCAGAAGCCCGCGCCTTGGGCACGCCTGGCATGGTGGCTGCCGCCGGCGGCGTTGCAGGCTATGCCGTGTTTCAGCGCCAGCCGCGCCGCCAGCACCGTGCCTGCCGTTGCTAGCTGCGCTCTCAATGACACGCGCTGGCTGACCGGGAAGCCGATCTCGCGCTCGAGCTTTTCAGGCACCTCGCAAGTGAGCACCTGGTCGACATAGCCGGCCTCGTGCGCGAGCTTGAGCCACGCCGCCGGCGCCCGTTCCGGCATCGAAAGCGCTCCCGCTGCTGCCAGCCCGCGGCTGTGCAAAGCCTCCATCAGCAACGGATATTTGCTCATCGGAAAGCGGTGATTGACGGCAAAGCCGGCGTCATAGTCGGGATGGTGGACGATCTGCAAAGGCATGATGGGGCGGCCTGCGCCAGAGCTGGAATTCGGTTGGCCGTCACCCGATGGCGATTGCGCGGCAGCGGCAAACTGGGGCACATCGGCCGTTCTAGCAAGCCGCAATGAGCAAGGCAGCAATCCTTGGACAAGGGTGCGACCCACATCAACGCCGGGACCTTCATCGTCACCAACCGGTCGGTGCTGGCGATCGCTGTGCCGATGACCCTTGCCTATCTGACGACGCCGCTGCTCGGCATCGTCGACACCGCGGTGATCGGGCAGTTCGGCGATGCGGCTCTTCTCGGCGGTCTGGCCGCAGGCGCGCTGGTCTTCGACGTCGTCTTCACCACCTTCAACTTCCTGCGCTCCGGCACCACCGGCCTCGTCGCCCAGGCTTTCGGACGCGGCGATCCGCTGGAGGAGCAGGCGGTGCTCTGGCGGGCCGTGCTGATCGCGGTCGTCGCCGGCGTGGTGCTTGCAGCACTTGCGCCGCTGTTTGCGGTAGGCGGCCAGTGGTTCATGGGCGCCGAGCCGCGTGTCAGCGCGGCGATGTCGGTCTATATCCGCATCAGGCTCATTGCCGCGCCCTTCTCGCTCATCAACTACGCCATCTTGGGCTACGTGCTGGGGCGTGGCGAGGGCGGGATAGGGCTGATGCTGCAGGCCGTGCTCAACGGCATCAACATCCTGCTCTGCTTCCTGCTCGGCCTCGAGCTCGGCTGGGGCGTGGCGGGCGTTGCCTGGGCGACCGTCACCGGCGAGTTCCTGGCCATGCTGCTCGGCCTTGCCATCGTGCTGAGGCGGTTCCGCAAGCTGGAGCGGCCGTCACGCCGGCGCATCCTCGACCTGCCGGCCTACCGGCGCATGCTGTCGCTCAACCGCGATATCATGATCCGCTCCTTCTCGCTGCTTGCCGCCTTCGCGCTGTTCACCAGGCAGGGCGCGCAGTTTGGCACGGTGACGCTCGCCGCCAATGCCGTGCTGATGAACTTCTTCCTCGTCGCCGGCTATTTCTTGGACGGCTTTGCCACCGCAGCCGAGCAATTGGCAGGCCGCGCCATCGGCGCGCATGCGGCCGCTCCTTTCCGGCAAGCCGTCCGGCTGACGCTGATCTGGGGCGTTGGCCTGGCGGCTGTCGCCAGTCTTATCCTGCTGACGGCCGGCGCACAGCTGGTGGCGATGGTGACAACCGCTCCGGAGGTCCGCGCGGTCGCCGACATTTATCTGCCCTGGGCCGCCTTCACCGCGCTGAGCGGCGTGCTTGCCTTCCAGATGGACGGCGTCTTCATCGGCGCCACCTGGTCGCGCGACATGCGCAACATGATGCTCCTGTCCTTCCTGGCCTTCGCCGCGGCACTGATCACGCTGGCGCCCGCCTTCGGCAACAACGGCCTATGGGCCGCGCTGCACGTTTTCTTGCTGGTGCGGGGTTTCAGCCTGCTTGCGGTGCTGAGGCTCAGGATGCGAACGGCGTTCAGGTGATCGGCTTCGCAGCCCAGCGCTCGCAAGCCGAGTCGCGCAAATCCTGGATCGAGCCAAGCCGCTCGCGCTCCACAAACCGCGCCATGCCGGCAACGATGCGGCCAGGCAGCGCCGGGCCGGCATAGATCATGCCGGTATAAAGCTGGACGAGATCGGCGCCGGCGCGGATCTTCTCCAGCGCGGTTTCCGCCGAGTCGACGCCGCCGACCCCGACGATCGTCACTTGTGGGCCGAGCAGCTTGCGCATCCGGGCGAGTACCGCCGTCGAGCGCTCGAAAAGCGGCTTGCCTGACAGCCCGCCGGCTTCGCCGGCCAGACTTGCGCTGCGCAACCCGACCCGGGCAAGCGTCGTGTTGGAGACGATGACCCCGTCGATCCTTTTCTCGATGACTTCGGCGGCGATGTCTTCCAGTTCCGCGTCGACGAGGTCCGGCGCGATCTTGAGGAAGATGGGCGGCTGAACCGACGCAGCCGCGCGCGCCGCCACCACGCGCAACAGGAGTTCGCCCAGTTGCTCGCGCGCCTGCATGTTGCGCAGGCCCGGCGTGTTGGGCGAGGAGATGTTGACCGTCAGATAACTGGCATGAGCCGCGAAGCGGGCGACGCCGCGCTCATAGTCGGCAATGCGGTCGGCGCTGTCCTTGTTGGCGCCGATGTTGACGCCGACAATACCCGGCCGCCCTTTGCGCGCGCCAAGCCGTCTTTCGGCGGCCCCATGCCCTTCATTGTTGAAGCCGAGCCGGTTAATCACCGCTTCGTCCGCGGTCAGCCGGAAGATGCGCGGCTTTGGATTGCCCGATTGCGGCAGCGGCGTGATGGTGCCGACCTCGGCGAAGCCGAAGCCAAGCCCAAGCAGCGCGTCCGGCACTTCGGCGTTCTTGTCGTAGCCGGCCGCCATGCCGAGCGGGTTCGGAAAATCGAGCCCGCAGACGCTGACCTCGAGCCGCTCGTCGCGCGGGGGAGGCGAGGCGGCCGGCAGGCCGCAGCGCAAAGCCGCGATCGACAGGCCATGCGCCGTTTCCGGGTCGAACGAGAAAAGCAGCTTTTGGCCGATCCGGTCGAGCACGCTCATTCGTCCTCCAGCGGCGGGAATTCGTGGCCGTCGGCGCCGAGCGGCAACGGCCTCACCCAGAGAACGGCGTCGAGGGCGAGCGCGGCGTAGAGATGCGGGAACAGGGCGCCGCCGCGCGACACCTCGTATTTCAGCGCGTTGCCCAGCTTTGCCGCGTCGACAGCGATGAGAAGCAGGTCCGCCTGGCCGGCGAAATGCTTGGCCGCCGTCTCGCGCACTTGAGTTGCGGTGGAAAAGTGGATGAAGCCGTCGGCGATGTCGATCGGCGTCCCGGTGAAGCGGCCGTTCCGTTCCGCTTCGCGCCACATGGCTTCAGGCGCGATCTTGTAGATAAACTGAGACATTGGCGCGCTATAGTCCGAACGATCCATGGGGGAAAGGGTGCTTGCGAACTCTTCCCCATTTCAGGCGCAAACCTGTGATATTGTTCGCACAACGGCTCATGGAGGATAACATGCGTCTGCAGCACATTCTAATCCCGGCGGCGCTTTGCTCGCTGGTCGCCGCATCGGCCTATTCCGAGGAGACGGACCGCTATCGGCTCGAAAAGTCCGCCAACGGCTATGTCCGCATGGACACCCAGACCGGCGCCATGTCGATCTGCGAGGAGCGCTCCGGCCAGCTCGTCTGCAAGTTGGCCGCCGACGAGCGCTCCGCCTTCCAGGACGAGATCGACCGGCTGCAGAGCACGGTGAAGGCACTCGACGAGCGCGTCGCGAAGCTCGAGAACTCGCTCTCGGCCCGGCTGGAGTCCCAACTGCCGAGCGAGGAGGATTTCAACAAGACGATGAGCTACATGGAGCGCTTCTTCCGCAGCTTCATGGATATCGTCAAGGACATCGACAGGCAGGAAGGCGACGGTGCCACGAAGCCCAGCCCGCAAAAGACCTGAGCTCCCGGGAAAAAGCCTGCGCGCGCGGCCTTTGCCGCTTGAAAACGCGCCGCGCCGCCGCATAATCGTTCCGATCCCGTAAGAAAGCACACAATCGGCGATGGGATCCGGGGAGGAATATTTGCCGTCGGGCCACACTTTCGTCATTGCCGACGACCATCCGCTGTTTCGCGGCGCGCTAAAGGAAGCGCTGGCCGGCATAGGCGACGTTGCCGCCATCCATGAGGCCGGCGATTTCGAAAGCGCCAAGGCGCTGGTCGTCGCCAATGAAGACATCGACATGGTGCTGCTCGACCTGTCGATGCCGGGCGCCAGCGGCCTGTCCGGACTGATCTCGCTGCGCGGCATCCATGCCTCGGTGCCGCTGGTGGTGGTGTCGGCTCATGACGATCCAGCCACCATCCGCCGCGCGCTCGATCTCGGCGCGTCCGGCTTCATCTCCAAATCGGCAAGCATGGAGGAGATACGCAGCGCCGTCCTGACTGTGCTTGCCGGCGATATCGCAGCACCCGCCGGCATCGAGCTCGGCGTCGAGCGCGACCCAGAGATTTCCGATCTGATCAAGCGCCTGCAGGCGCTGACGCCGCAGCAGACGAGGGTGCTCGGCATGTTGGCCGAAGGCCTGCTTAACAAGCAGATCGCCTATGAGCTCGGCGTCTCCGAAGCCACCATCAAGGCGCATGTCTCGGCTATATTGCAGAAGCTCGGCGTCGACAGCCGCACCCAGGCGGTCATCCAGCTTTCCAAGATCGGCGGCGACCCGCTGCAGCCGGTGAGCTGATCATTCCGCCGCGGGCGCCAGCGCCCTGACGCGCGCCATCATCGAGCGCAGCACGGCAGGCTTCAGCGGCTTGTTGATCACCGGCACATCGAGCAGACCAGCAGCAGTGCGCACCTCGCTGGAGCGGTCTGCGGTGACCAGCACGCAGGGCAGGTCCTTGCCGTAGGCGGCGCGCAGCCTGGCGATGGCGTCGAGCCCGGTGCCGCCGTCGAGATGATAGTCGGCGAGCACCACATCCGGCCTTGCCGCACCCGGGCGCATCAGGTCCTGCGATCCCGAAGCGGTCTCGACGCTGCAGCCCCAGCCTTCGAGCAGCAGTCGCATGCCGTCGAGGATTCGCGCGTCATTGTCGATGCACAGCACATTGAGTCCGGCAAGTGAGGATGGCGCGCGCGCGGGCGCCTTTCCCGTCTCGCGCGGCGGCGCCGCGATCGCGGCGACCGGCAGGATGACGGAAAAACGCGTGCCCTTGCCGGGGTTGGAGAAGATGCGGATTTCGAGCCTGAGAACCCTGGCGATGCGGTCGACGATGGAAAGGCCAAGGCCAAGGCCTTCGGCCTCGCGAGCGCCCTCGTCCAACCGGGTGAATTCGTGGAAGACGGTGTTCAGCTTGTCGGCGGCAATGCCGATGCCGGTGTCGATCACCTGGATCTCGGCCAGCTCGCCGCGCCTTCTCACGCCGACCAATATACGGCCTTCGCGCGTGTATTTGATCGCATTGGAAACGAGGTTCTGGATCAGCCGGCGAAGCAAATTGCGGTCGGTCATGACGCCGAGCGACGACGGCATGATTTTCAGGCCGAGCTTCTTTTCGGCGGCGAGCGGGCGAAAGTCGTTGCCGATCTGGCCAAGTAGCCCGCCGAGGCTGAAGGCGGTGTCCTCGGGCTTCAACGCGCCGGCGTCGAGCCGGGATATGTCGAGCACCGCGCCGAGGATGGTCTCGACCGACTCCAGTGAGGATTCAATGTTGGTCGCGGCCCTGCCGGCCGGCCCCTTGCCGGCCTTTTCGATCAGCGAGGAGCAATAGAGCCTGGCGGCGTTGAGCGGCTGCAGGATGTCGTGGCCCGCCGAGGCGAGAAAGCGCGTCTTGCTGAGATTGGCTTCCTCGGCAAGCATCTGCGCCTGCGCCAGCTCCTCGTTGACGCGGGTGAGCTCGGCGGTGCGGCTCCTGACCCGCTGCTCCAGCGATTCATTGGCCCGCTTCAGCGCCAGGTCCTGCTCGACGCGGCCGGAAATGTCGGCATAGGTGGCGACGATGCCGCCGTCGGGCATCGGGTTGGAACGCAGCTCCAGGATGCGGCCGCTGGTCCTGAGCTCCATCTGCCAAGGACCGACGAAGCTGGTCAGCCGGTTGAGCATCGTAACCCGCTGGTCGGCGGCGATATCGCCGCGCTCGGCCAGATGCCGCAGGATCTGGTCGAGCGACACGCCCACTTGGCCCATCTCGTCAGGCAGATCGAACAGCGCCCTGTATTGCCGGTTCCAGCAGATCAGCCGCAAATCCCGGTCGAAGACGGTGATGCCCTGCTCCATCTGGTCGAGCGCGATCTGCAGCAGGTCGCGGTTGTGCTGCAGCGCCTCGGTGGCGTCGTCGAGCAGCCGGAAGGCGTCCTTGGAGTCGCGGTCGTTGCGGCGGAACAGCAGCGACAGGATAAGCCGCGCCGACGACGAGCCCACGGCGCTCGCCAGCAACTGCTCCGAGAAACGGATGACGTCCATGCTGGCCTGTTCCTTGCCGTGCAGGGAGACGTTCGCGTTCTTCTCGAAGGACTGGAAGGAGCGCTCGGTGCGCTCGACGCCGAGATAGCGGGAAATCGTGTCCTTGAGGTCATTGACCGTGACCGCGGTGCGGAAGCGGCGCAGGCTTGGCATCGGCCCCGCCTCGCGCGGCACGAAGATCGCCGCCTGGATGCGCTCCAGCGGCACCGATGCGCGGGACAGCGAACCCATCACGAAGAACAGCGTGTTGACTGACAGGCTCCACAGCACGCCATGGTTCAGCGGCTCGCCGACGGTGCCGAACAGCGCCTGGGGTCTCAGCGCCTCGAAGCCGAACAGGCCATGGACGACAAAGTCGGAGCCGGGACCGACGAGGGAAGGGAGCAGCAGCGTGTAACCCCAGACCGCGATGCCGGCGACCATGCCGAGCGCGGCGCCCCGGCCATTGGCGCGGCGCCAGATCAGCCCGCCGATCAGGGCGGGCGCGAATTGCGCGATCGCTGCGAAGGACATCAGCCCGATCGAGGACAGCCGCGCGCTGTTGGTGCTCTCGCGGTAATAGAGGAAGGCGATGAACAGCATGATGAAAATCGACGCTCGCCGAACGTTCAGGATCAGCGTCGACCAGTCTTCGTTCTCCGAAGAAGTGGTCTTGAGCAATCGACGCACGAACAGCGGGATGACGAGGTCGTTGGAAATCATGATCGACAGCGCCACGCTCTCGACGATGACCATGGCGGTGGCCGCCGACAGGCCGCCGATGAAGGCGATCATCGCCAGCACGTCGTGGCCGCTGAATAGCGGCAGCGACAGGACGTAGAGGTCGCTGCTGGTCCTTGCGCCGACCAGCGACAGCCCGGCAAAGGCGATCGGCAGGACGAACAGGTTGATCGCCACGAGATAGAGCGGAAACACCCAGGTCGCGGTGCGCAGTTCGGCCTCGCTGCGATTCTCGACGATGGTGACGTAGAATTGGCGCGGCAGCATCAGGATGGCGAAGCCGCTCAAGGTCGTCAGCACAAGCCAGGTGACCAAGGACGTGTTGTAGCCCATCGCCTGGCGCACCTCGGCATTCGCCCCGAGCGTCGCCAGCATGTCGCCGGGGCCGCCGAAGATGAGAAAGGTGACCATAAGGCCGATGGCGAGGAAGGCTGCGAGCTTGACCACCGTCTCGACCGCGACCGCCAGCACCAGCCCGTCCTGGTGCTCGGTGGCGTCGGCGTGGCGGGTGCCGAACAGGACCGCAAACAGCGCCAGCAGCATCGCCACCACCAGCGAGATGTCGCTTACAAAAGGATCAAAGGAGGGCGGCGATCCCGTGTAGTGCTCGATCATCAGGCTGACCGAGCCGGAGATCGCCTTGAGCTGCAGCGCGATGTAGGGCACGGCGCCGACCGTGGCGATCAGCGTGGCGATCGCCGCGACGGCAAAACTCTTGCCGTAGCGGGCGCCGAGAAAGTCCGCAATCGAGGTGATCTTTTCGCTCTTTGCCAGGCGGACGATGCGGTTGAGCAGCGGGAAGCCGAACACGAAGACCAGCACCGGGCCGGTGTAGATGCCGAGGAATTCGAGACCCCGCTCGGAGGAGAGCCCGACCGAGCCGAAGAAGGTCCAGGAGGTGCAGTAGATGGCGAGGCTGAGCGCATAAATGGAGGGCCGTGCGCGGCCGAGTCCGGCTGCCACGGAGCGCCGGTCGCCGACGCTGGCGATGGCAAAAAGCAGCGTCACATAGGCGATCGCGATGATGACGACGAACCAGCCTTGCACGGTTCGAACTTCCTTCCTGACCGGCTGCTCGTCCGGTTATCAAACGCAACCACAGCTTTGACGCCAAGTCCACCGCGGCTTTCGGCGCATAGGTGCTTGGTGACGCCCAGAAGCGCGAACCAGTTAGGCACAAACCGGCGGCTCCGCCCTTTTTCCGGTTTTGCAACTGGGGGTTTTTGTTATTGTGGCTTCGGGGTCGGTGCCGGAGAGCCGGGGCGGCAGCGCGGCCCGTCATGGCAAGGAGGGTCGGATGCTGAAAGAATTCCAGGAATTCATCTCCAAGGGCAATGTGATGGACTTGGCCGTCGCCGTCATCATCGGCGCCGCCTTCGGCAAGATCGTCGATTCGCTGGTCAACGACATCATCATGCCGATCATCGGCGCGATTTTCGGCGGGCTTGACTTCAACAATTACTTCTTTGGGCTGTCCTCCAATGTGCACTCGGCCACGCTGGCCGAAGCCAAGAAAGAGGGAGCCGTTTTCGCCTATGGCAGCTTCATCACCGTCGTGCTGAATTTTCTGATCCTCGCCTTCATCATTTTCCTGATGGTCAAGGCGGTGAACAATCTGCGCAGGCGGCTGGAGCGAGAGAAGCCCGCGCCTGCCGCGGCGCCGCCGCCGGCGGATGTCCAGCTTCTGACCGAAATCCGCGACCTGCTCGCCAGGAAATAACGCATCCAACGCTCTTTGCTGGACCAAAACCCCGGCCGCTTGCGGCTGGGGTTTTCTGTTCAGTGATCTGGTAAGAGCGCAGCAAAACGAGCACGGATTTGTCCATGACCCTGATTGAGACCTTGCGCGCCGAAGCCCGTGCTGCCCCCGAAAGCGGCATTGTCGCCGTCGTCAATCACGGCCGCTTGCACGAAGGCCTTATTCCGCTCTGGGCCGGAGAGGGCGACCTGCCGACGCCTTCCTTCATCAGCGATGCCGCCGCAGGCGGCCTCGCCAGTGGCGAGACCTTCTACACCTGGCAGAAGGGCATTCCCGAGCTTAGGCAGGCGCTCGCCCGCTACTATGCCAGGCATTTCGGCCAGCGCTTCGCCGAGGAAGAATTCATCGTCACCGGCTCGGGCATGCATGCCATTCAACTGGCCATCGACGCGATCGCCGGCAGCGGCGACGAGGTCGTCTATCTTTCGCCGGCGTGGCCGAATTTCGCTGCCGCCGCCGGTGTTGCCGGCGCTGTTCCCGTGCCGGTCACGCTCGACCAGTCCGGCAATGGCTGGTCCTGCGATGTCGACAAGATCGCAGCCGCCATCACGCCGCGTACCAAGGCGCTGTTCATCAATACCCCCTCGAACCCGACCGGCTGGACAGCCGACAAGGAAACGCTTCAAGCGATCCTCGATCTGGCCCGCACGAAGAAGCTTTGGATCATCGCCGACGAGATCTATGCGCTGTTCCACTATGGCCACGGCCGCGCGCCGTCTTTCCTCGATATCGCAACGGCGGAAGACCGCATCCTGTTCGTCAACAGCTTCTCCAAGAACTGGGCGATGACCGGCTGGCGAGTCGGCTGGATCAAGACGCATCCGGCGCTGCAGCAGGTGTTCGAGAACCTGATCCAGTATTCGACCTCGGGCGTCGCCCAGTTCATGCAGCGCGGCGCGGTTGCGGCCCTCGACAAGGGTGACGGCTTTATCGTCGAGCAGGTGGAGCGGGCACGTGCGGCGCGCGATCTGGTCTGCGACATCCTGGGTGCCACCGGCAAGGCGCGCTTCACCGTGCCGCAAGGTGCGTTCTACCTGTTCTTCACCGTCGACGGCATCACCGATTCCCGCGCCGCCGCCTTCGACATCGTCGACAACGCCAATGTCGGCCTGGCGCCCGGCACGGCCTTCGGCCCCGGCGGAGAGGCTTTCCTCAGACTATGCTTCCACCGCCGCCTCGATCAGCTTGAGGAAGCGGCAAATCGCCTGGCGAAATGGATGAAGACGGTCTGAGACGGGCGGCTTCAGCCGCCTGATTTCGGCACCAGGAGTGGAATAATCCGGTCGCTCTTGGCGACGGCCGGGCGGCCGGAGGCGGCATAGGGGATGCCGAGCGCGTCCCAGGTCTCGACCAGCGCGTCCTGCAGTTCGGCGATCAGCGCGTCCGAATGGAACGGGGTGGGCGTGATGCGCAGCCGTTCGGTGCCGCGCGGCACCGTCGGATAATTGATCGGCTGGATGTAGATGCCGTGGACGCCAAGCAGGCGGTCGCTCGCCATCTTGCAAAGCTCGGGATCGCCGACCAGCACCGGCACGATATGGGTGGCCGATTCCATCACCGGCAGCCCGGCCGCGGCAAGCACCTGCTTGGCCCGCGCGGCCTGGCGCTGCTGGGCGTCGCGCTCGGCCTGCGAGCGCTTCAAATGCCTGATCGAGGTGGTGGCGGCCGCCGCGATCGCGGGCGGCAGCGCGGTGGTGAAGATGAAGCCCGGCGCATAGGAGCGCACCGCGTCGATCACAGCGCTCGTGCCGGTGATGTAGCCGCCCAGCGTGCCGAAGGCCTTGGCCAGCGTCCCCTCGATGATGTCGATGCGGTCGGCAAGACCCTCGCGCTCGGTGATGCCGCCGCCGCGCGCACCGTACATGCCAACGGCATGCACCTCGTCGATATAGGTCATGGCGTTGTAGCGCTCGGCGAGCTCGACGATCTGCTTGATCGGCGCGATGTCGCCGTCCATCGAATAGACGCTTTCGAAGACGATCAGCTTGGCGCGCTCGCGTCCTGCCGCCTGCAGCAGGCTTTCCAGATGCGCAACGTCGTTGTGGCGAAAAATCTTCTTTTCGGCCCCGGAGCGGCGCACGCCCTCGATCATCGAGGCGTGGTTCAACTCGTCCGAGATGATCAGGCAGTTGGGCAAGAGCCTGGCGATGGTCGAAATCGAGGCTTCGTTGGAAACGAAACCGGAGGTGAAGACCAGCGCCGCCTCCTTGTCGTGCAGGTCGGCGAGCTCATGCTCCAGCTCGACCAGCGGGTTGGACGTGCCAGAAATGTTGCGGGTGCCGCCGGCGCCCGAGCCCATCCGGCCCGCCGCGTTCTGGAAGGCGGCGATGACGTCCGGATTCTGGCCCATGCCGAGATAGTCGTTGGAGCACCAGACGGTGATTTCCTGGGCGCGACCGTTGGAGCGCCAGATGGCGCGCGGGAACTTGCCCACGATGCGCTCGAGGTCGGCGAAAACGCGGTAGCGCCGCTCGGCATGGAGCTGGTCGATCGCGTCTTCGAAGAACCGCTGGTAGTTCATGTCGGCTTCCCAATTTTGCGCCGGATCATAGTCACGGGCCTATGTTACGTCCACCGCGCCGCACCGGTCAAAATGCCACGCCCCGCGCCTGTTCCTAACGATGCCGGATCATGGCCTATTCCCGGGGATGTGAACCAGCTTTGTTTCGGTACGATGCCTCGGGCAGGCGGAACTGTTACAGACTTAACACTAAAATGGGAGGCTAATGGGCTTACGGCGGGGTTTCCAGCACGGCGGCTGTTGAGACAGTTTCCGATAAATCTTGATCAGCGAGGTAAGCGATGACGGTTTTGGTGACGGGCGGTGCCGGCTATATCGGCAGCCACATGGTCTGGGAGCTTTTGGACGCCGGCGAAAGTGTCGTCGTGCTCGACAGGCTTTCCACCGGCTTCGAATGGGCGGTGGCGCCCGAGGCGAAGCTCGTCGTCGGCGACGTCGCCGATCGCGATCTGGTCGGCCGGATCATCCGGGAAAACAAGGTCGACGCCATCATCCATTTCGCCGGCTCGATCGTGGTGCCGGAATCGGTCGCCGATCCGCTCGGCTATTACGAGAACAACACCTGCAAGACGCGCGCGCTGATCGAAACCGCCGTGCGCGAGGGCGTGCCGCACTTCATCTTCTCGTCCACCGCAGCCGTCTATGGCGGCGCCGGGCTGGAGCCGGTGCGCGAGGACGCCCGGCTGGCGCCGGAATCGCCTTACGGCCTCTCCAAGCTGATGAGCGAGTGGATGCTGCGCGATGCCGCGATTGCGCACGACATCCGCTATACGGCGCTGCGCTATTTCAATGTCGCCGGCGCCGACCCCAAGGGCCGCACCGGACAGTCGACGCCCGGCGCCACGCATCTGATCAAGGTCGCCTGCGAGACGGCGCTCGGCAAGCGGCCATTCATGCAGGTCTTCGGCAAGGACTATCCGACACCGGACGGCACCTGCATCCGCGACTACATCCATGTGAGCGATCTGGCGGCGGCGCACCGGTTGGCACTGCAGCGGCTGCGCGATGGCGGGGAGAGCCTCGTCGCCAATTGCGGCTACAGCCATGGCTATTCGGTGCTGGAAGTGATCGACAGCGTGCGCCGCGCCTTCGGCCATGATTTCGACGTTCGCATGGGTGCGCGACGGCCGGGCGACGCCGCCGCCGTGGTCGCCAATTCCGACCTTGCCCGCAAGGAGTTCGGCTGGACCCCGCAGCGCGACGATCTCGACCAGATCGTCAAGGATGCGCTGGCCTGGGAACGCATCCTGACGACCAAGAACTCCGTTCGAAACTGAGCAGTTCAGGAAAGTGTGTAGCGGTTGGATTCGGCGACTTCGCCGTAGCCGTCGTCCGGAATTGCGTAAATGAGACTGACCTGTTGGGCCAAGGGCTCGTCCGGCGAGTTTAGACGCGGTATTGAGGCTCATGCGGTGGTGTGCCGAAGGCGCACTTTTTGAATGAGCCTTGAGGGACGGCATGAAGGTCTTGGTGCTCGGCGCCGGCGTGGTTGGCACGGCGGCCGCCTACTATCTGGCTAAAGACGGTCATGAGGTGACGGTGATCGAGCGCCATGAGGCAGCGGCGCGCGGCACCAGCCAGTCGAACGCCGGCCTGGTCTCGCCGGGCGACGCCACCGCCTGGGCCTCGCCGGCGGCGCTCAAGACCTTTCTGCGCGCGCTCTGGAACCATGACCTCGGCATCAAGGTCCGGCTGCGCCTCGATCCGTATTTCTATGCCTGGAGCCTGCGCTTCCTGCGCGAGTGCACCGTAGCGCGCCTGCGCGCCAACACCGACGTCAAGCTGAAGCTCGCGCTCTATTCGCGCGACTGCATCAATGCGCTCTCGGAGGCGACCGGCATCCATTACGACGAACGCAAGAAAGGCATCCTCTACTTCTTCCGCTCGCAGCAAAGCTTCGACACCGGCACCGACAATTACCGCTACCTCGGCGAGCGCGGCCTGCCGATCGAGATCGTCGGCCGCGACCGCTTGGCCGAGCTGGAGCCGGGCCTTGCCGGCGTGAAGGACAAGATCGCCGGCGGCATCTATTCGCCGATCGACCAGACCGGCGATTCCAAGCAATTCGTCGACAAGCTCGCCGCCTATGCGGCCGAGAAGCTCGGCGTCAGGTTCCTGTTCGGCACGACAATCGAGGGCCTCGACATCGAGGGCGACCGGGTGCGAGCCGTGATGACCTCGGCCGGACCGGTTGCGGGCGACGCCGTCGTCATCTCGATGGGAGCCGAAAGCGGCCTGTTCGGCCGCCGCTACGGCATCGACCTGCCCGTCTACCCGGTGAAGGGCTACACCGTGACCGTCCCGCTCGAGGACGAGAGCAAGGGCCCGACCATGGGCGGCGCCGACGAGGACCGGCTGATCGGCTATTCGAGGCTGGGCAACCGGCTGCGGATGTCCTCGACGGCGGAATTCATAGGCTTCGATCGCAGCTTCAAGCCGCGTGATTTCAGAACCATCCTGGAAACCGGCAAGGACCTGTTCCCGGGCGCCTTCGACGAGAAGAAGGCGCTGCTTTGGGCAGGCCTGAGGCCGATGATGCCGAGTTCCGTGCCCATCTTCGGTCAGGCGAAATACCGCAACCTCTATCTCGACACCGGCCACGGCCATCTCGGCTGGACCATGGCTTGCGGCTCGGGAAAATTCCTGTCCGACCTCGTCGCCGGCCGCAAGCCCGAGATCGATCCGCAAGGGTTGCTTTACGCGACAGCGGGCTGAGACGTTCGGTGCGCAAGTTGCCACTTGCGTATGTCGGCGCTGGTCGGCGCGACCTGTCAGTTGTGGCAAAATACCACGGCGCGGATCACGTCCCGACGACCCGCTGCCACGCTCGCGCGTAATCGTGCCAAGCCGGATCTGCGGGTGGCTCGGTCCGCTCGCCTTTGCTCATGACGGTAGCGCGGTCTGACGCCAGCAGTGCCGCGCCGATGCTCGTCCCTGTCGACGTCTCCGACGCAATGACAGCCCGTCCCGTTGCTGCTGCCAGCATGCGGATGAAAAGTGGGTTCCGCGCAAAGGGCCCTTCGACCGTCGTCCGCCCGTCGCCGCCAATCAACTCCAGGCAGGTCGCGGTCATCAGCGCCAGATAGAACGAGATTGCGGTGAAGCGCTGGCCGGGGGGCAAGCCCTCGGCGTTGACCCATTGCGCGGCGCGGTGAGGGAATGGCCCGGAGCCTTGTTGGGTTGACGGCAGAAGCGATGCTTTTCGTGCCAGCACGGCGGCAACATCGGCCTCGGTCCAGTCCTGCCGCTGGCCTTCGGTCAGCAGCGAAAACTCGCGTCCACCCATGAAGCGCGCCGACGGCACGGGATCGCCGAGCGCATTGACATTGACCAGCGTGTCGCGCGCCGCATCGAGCTCGACCTTATTGCCGCCGACCGCCATCGACACCACCCATGTGCCGGTCGAGACGACGGAGAAAGGCGGCCGATCGGACAACAGATGCGGCAGCAGCGAAGCGTTGGAGTCGTGCAGGCCGCAGAAGACGGGAGTCGCAGGGTCGAGCCCTGTCAGTCGGGCAATAGCCGGCAGGATCGATCCGAGCCTGTCCTTCGCCTGGCGCACGGGTGCCATCAGCGGACGCCAGCCCAGGCTGTCGACCAGCGAGGAATAGTCGGACGTCCAGGGGTTCCACAGATCGGTGTGGCAGCCCAGCGATGTCACTTCGTTGGCGGCCACGCCGGTCAGCCGCAGCGCCCAATATTGCGGATACATCAGCATCGCAGCGGACTTGGCGAATTCCACTGGAAAGCGCTTTTGCTGCCAGAAGAATTGCGCGCCGAGATTGAGGCCGATCGGCAACCGCGGCGTGCCTGTTTCGGCGAAGGGAGGGCGCACGGCGTCGTAGTCGGCCGCAAGCTGGTGGGGGCCGTTAAATTCATAGTCGAGCACCGGCAGCACCAGTTCGCCGGCGGCGTCGACCAGCGCCCCGGTCGCGCCATGCGTGGTGATCGAGATCGCATCGATCCGCCGTTCGCGGTTGAGATCGGCGAGGCTGTTCAGGATGAACGTCCACAGCGCCTGGACATCGTGATGCGGGTAGGGCGCCTGCCAAACGGGCGCGTTCGCGGTGCGGCGCAGCGCGATCTCGCTCGGCATCGTGAGCTCGACCAGCGCCACCTTGGCGTTGGTCTTGCCGATATCGATGACGGCGACGTGGCGGATCATGCCATATGGAACATGGTTTCCAGCGGCACCGCCACCGGCTCATTGTCGGGTTTGGTTTCCATGAGGTCGGCCATATGCGCCCACCAGCGCTGCATAACAGGATGTTTCGGCAGGTCGGCCATGCCGTGATCGTCACGTCGCCACAGCACGCCGAAGAGGATGCTGGTCTCCTCGTCGAGATGGATCGAATAGTCGGAGACGCCGGCCTCTCTCAGCAGCTCCGTCAGTTCGGGCCAGATCTCGTCATGGCGGCGCTTGTACTCGCCCTTCATGCCGGGATTGAGCTTCATCTTGAAGGCGTATTTCTCCATCAGGCGAAACGTCCTTCGCGCAGCCGCCGCCAGACGATCGGCAGCGCAATGACGATGATCAGCAGCAGGCCGATGAAGATCGACATGACGATGCCGGGCACGTTGAGCAGGCCGAGGCCGAAGGTCACCAGCCCCATGATGAAGGCGGCAAGCACCACGCCGAGGATGCTGCCGGCGCCGCCGAGGATCGACACGCCTCCCAGCACCACCATGGTGATGGCCTCCAGCTCATAGCCCTGCGCGATCGACGGCCTTGTCGAGCCGAGCCGCGACGTGATCAGCACCGAGGCGATGCCCGACATCAGCCCGGTGAGGCAAAACAGGATGAATTTGATGCGGTCGACGCGCACACCGGAGAACTGGCAGGCGACCGGATTGTTGCCAATGGCAAAGACGCGCCGGCCGAAGCTCGTGCGATGCAGCACGAACCAGTAGACGAGCGCCGCGAAAAGGAACAACGCCAGCTCGAACGAGAAAACCCACCACGCATAGCCCTGGCCGAAGAAGGCGAAACTTTCCGGATATCCCTTATAGGCCTGGTCGCCGAGGATGATGAAGGCGATGCCGCGAAACAGGCTCATCGTGCCGATGGTGACGACGATGGAGGGCAGGCCGAGCCTGGTGACGAGCAGCCCGTTGAAAGCGCCGCAGCCGAGCCCGACGGCGATGCCGATCGCGACCAGCACCGGCGTGCCGGCGCCAGCCTGCACCGCCATGCCCATCATCGTCGAAGCGAGCGCGACGATCGCAGCAACCGACAGGTCGATCTCGCCCGAGATGATCAGCAGCGCCATGGCGAGCGCGATCAGGCCCTTTTCGGTGAAGTTGAAGGTCAGATCCGAGAGTGACCAGGGGTCGAGGAAATAGGGCGAGGCGAAGCTGTTCACCGCGAAGATGAGGATCGCGATGACGACGAGCAGCGCCTCCCAGGAAAAAATCGCCGAAGAAAGCGGCTTGTCGAGCCGGTCGGGGATATGACGCGGGGCAGGGGTGTCGGTCATGCCGCTTCCGCCTTTCTGAGGATGATGCGGCCCTGCCGGCGCTCGCCGCGCGCGTTGAGCACCACGGCCAGGATGATGGCGCTGCCCGAGATCGCCATCTGCCAGAAGGGCGAGATGTTGATGACCGGTAGCGCGTTGGAGATGATGCCGAGGAAGAGCGCGCCGAGCACCGCGCCGCCGACCGAGCCGATGCCGCCGGCGATCGAAATGCCGCCGATGACGCAGGCGGCGATGATGTTGAGCTCATAGCCGTTGGCGACCTCGACCGAGGCGATCACGTAACGCGAGACCCATAAGTACCCGGCAAGCCCGCCGATCATGCCGGAAATGCAGAAGACGATGAACTTGGTGCGACCGACATCGATGCCGGCATAGACCGAGGCGGTCGGGTTGACGCCGATGGCATAGATCGAGCGGCCGATCTGCGTGCGCGTCATCGCCAGAAAGAACAGCGCAATGACGAGAAGCGCGATCCACGACAGAACCGGCAGGCCGAGGAAGGCGGCGCGCTGGAAGTTGATGAAGTCGGGGCTCATCTGGTCGGCATTGACCCAGGCGCCGCCGGAGACGACGAAGGTGGCGCCGCGATAGATGGTGAGCGTGCCGAGCGTGACCACGATGGACGGGATATTCAGCCGCCACACCAGGATGCCGTTGATGGCGCCGAGCAGGAGGCCGACAAGCAGTGCGATGACGATCAGCACCGGGATCGGGATCGCCGGATGGGCGGCGTTGAGCATGGCCACCGCCATGCCGGTGAAGCAGAGATTGGACGCCATCGACAGATCGATCGAGCGCGTCAGGATCACCACCATCTGGCCGAGCGCCAGGATCATCAGGATCGAGGTGTCATTGAACACCTGGCGCAGATTGGCCGGATCGGCAAAACCGGGGAAGCGGGTCGAGATCAGCCCGATCAGCAGGACGATGCCGGCGAGCAGCCAGATCTCGCGGTATTTGAGAAAATTCTTCATGCCGCGATCCCCGCTGCGGTCCTGACCAGCGTCTCGGCGTCGAGGCCTTTGTTGTCGTAGGTGGCCGCGATACGGCCTTCACGCATGACGACGACCCGGTCGGACATGCCGAGGATTTCCGGCAATTCCGAGGAGACCATGATCACCGATAGCCCCTGCGCCACCAGCTCGGCCATGAAGCCGTGCACGGCGGCTTTGGAGCCGATGTCGATACCCTTGGTCGGCTCGTCGAGGATGATCACCTTCGGCGTCGTCGCCAGCCATTTAGCGATGACTACTTTCTGCTGGTTGCCGCCGGAAAGCGTGCCGACATCCTGGCTGAGCGACGAGGCGCGCAGGTCCAGCCGCTCGGTGTAGGAGCGGGCAAGTGAGAATTCTTCCGCCAGCTTGAGCACACCGGATTTCGAGGTGCGCGCAAGCGAAGGCAGCGATACGTTCTGAAAGATCGGCAGGCCGATGACGACACCCTGCTTGCCGCGCTCTTCCGGCACATACACGATGCCGGCCTCGATCGAATCCGCCGCCGATTTCGGCGCGATTGAGTTGCCGTCCAGCGAAATCGTGCCGCGGCTGGTGCGCGTGATGCCGGCGATCGCCTGCATCACCTCGCTGCGGCCGGCACCGACCAGGCCATAGAAGCCGAGGATTTCGCCCTTGCGCAATTCGAAGCCGATATCGTCGAACTCGGTCGGGTGCGACAGGCCGGAGACCGACAGCACCGGAGCGCCGATCTTCGGCTCGCGCTGCGGAAAGATGTGGTCGACGTTGCGGCCGACCATCATACGCACGATCTCGTTCTGGCCGGTGTCCTTGAGCAGGCCTTCGCCTACCATCTCGCCGTCGCGGAAGACGGTGTAGCGGTCGGCGATGCGGTAGATCTCGTCGAACTTGTGGCTGATGAAGAGCACCGCCTTGCCTTCGCTCTTCAGGAATTCGATCAAGAGGAAAAGCTCCTCGATCTCCTTCATCGAAAGTGCGGCGGTCGGCTCGTCCATGATGACGATGCGCGCGTCGATGGACATGGCGCGCGCCACAGCCACCAGATGCTTGTTGGCGATGCCAAGGTCCTTCAGCCGAGCATCGGCGTCGATATGGCCGGCGCGCATCGTCTCCAGCACCTCGCGCGCATTTTTGCGCATGGTGCGCCAGTCGATGGTGCCGAAGCGGGTGCGCGGCGCATGGCCTAGGAAGATGTTTTCGGCGACAGAAAGGTCGTCGAACAGCACCGTCTCCTGATGGATGGCGGTGATGCCGTGGGCGAACGCGGCATGGGCACTGGGCAGCGCCGTGGCCTGGCCGTCGATGCTGATTTCGCCGGCGTCGGGCTGGTAGATGCCGGTCATGATCTTGACCAGCGTCGACTTGCCGGCGCCGTTCTCGCCGATCAGCGCCGTCACCTGTCCGGGATAGAGCGACAGGCTGACATTGTGCAGCGCCCGAACGCCCGGAAAACTCTTGGAGATGCCTGAGAGCGTCAGGCGCGGGGCCAATTTGCCCTCGCCCTCGCGGGGAGGGTCGCGAACAAAGTGAGCGGGATGGGGGTTGTCTAGCATATCAAGTTAAGGTCCTGGTGCATGGAAGCGTCGTCGCCTCCGCCCCGTCTCGCCAGTTTTGCTTCGCGACACCGCCTCGCCGACCCTCCCCACAAGGGGGAGGGTGCAAGCTCCTCAGATCAATAGATCTTTGAGAACTTCTCGATGTTGGTCTTGTCGAACTGGAAGGGCGGAGCCATCGCAGCCGAGTTGGTATCGTCGAGCGTCACCTTGCCGACGCGGCCGATCGACAGCGTGGCGCCGGGCTTGGCCTCTTCTTTCTTCACCGCCAGGTCATGCGCGAGATAGATCGCCGAGTAGCCGAGGTCGATCGGGTTCCACAGCGCGACCGCCTGGCTGGCGCCGTTGTCGATGAACTTCTTGAACTCCGACGGCAGCGCGAGGCCGGTGACGTTGACCTTGCCGATCAGGTTCTCGTCGGTGACGACCTGCGCGGCGGCAACGACGCCGACGGTGGTCGGCGCGATGATCGCCTTGAGGTTCGGATAGGATTTCAACAGGCCCTTGGCTTCGTCGGTGCTCTTGGCGGAGTCGTCATCGCCATAGACGGTGGCGACCAGCTTGATCTTCGGGAACTTCTCCGGCAGCATCTTCTTGGCCGCTTCGATCCAGGCATTCTGGTTGGTCGCGGTCGACGATGCCGAGAGGATGGCGACATCGCCGCCTTCCGGCAGGTAGTCGGCGGCGAGCTTGATGATGGTTTCGCCGATCAAATTTGTGTCGGACGGGTTGAGGTGGAGCTGGCGGCCTTCCTTGGCGACGCCGGAGTCCCACGAGATCACGGTGATGCCGCGATCCATCGCCTTCTTCAGCACCGGCACCAGCGCATCGGCGTCATTGGCCGAGACGGCGATGGCATTGACCTTCTGCGCGATCAGCGAGTTGATCACCTCGATCTGCGCCTCCGCCGTCGCTTTGGTCGGACCGGTATAGATCACGTCGACGTCGCCCAGTTCCTTGGCCGCTTCCTCGGCGCCCTTGTTGGCGGCGTCGAAGAAGCCGTTGCCGAGCGACTTCACGACCAGCGCGATCTTGACGTTCTCGGCATAGGCGCCATTCACGAACATGGCGGCGGAAAAGGCCGCCGTGACCAGCAGTTTCTTCAAAAAGCTCATCGAATATCCTCCCTTGAGCGTTGCATTCCATCGCCGCTGCGGGCGCGAGTTGTCCTCAGGCCTGCAGTGAAGATTCCTCCTTGTCGCTTGACTGTTTGCGGGCGACGATCAGCGCCACGCCCGCGGTTTCCAGCATCTTGGCTTCGCGGTCGTCGATACCGTCGTCTGTGATCACGGTCGTGATGCGCGACAGCCCGCACAGGATCAGGCTGGAGCGCATGCGGAATTTCGAGGAATCGACCAGCACCACCAGCTCGTCGGCCTGGTCAATCAGTTTTTGCTCCGCCTGGATCAGCAGCGGGTCGCCTTCCATCAGGCCGAGCGGTCCCAACCCTTGAGCGCCCATGAACATGCGCCGCGCATAGAAATTGCGCGTCACGTCGTTGTCGAAGGGCGACAGGATGATGTTCTGCTCGCGATAGATCGTGCCGCCCGACAGCATCACCGTGTTCTTCGAGTGCTTGAGCAGGTGCTCGGCGATCGGGAACGAGTTGGTGAAGATCGGCATGCGGCGGCCGGTCAGGAAATGCACCATCTGGAAGGTCGTGGTGCCGCCATTGATGATGATCGGCTCGCCGTCCTTGCAAAGGTTCACCGCTTCGCGGGCGATCGCCCGCTTCTGCGCGGCGTTCAGCGTTTCGTTGACCGAGAAGGGCCGGCCGGCAAGGCCGATGACTTGCGGCGGTGAGATCGCCTCGGCGCCGCCGCGCACCCGGCGCAGGCGCTTTTGCACATGCAGCGCCGCGATATCGCGCCGAATCGTCGCCTCGGAGGAGTCCGTCAGGTCGACCATTTCCTGCACCGTCACCACAGGCTTTTCCTGGACGGCGGACAGAATGATCCTGTGGCGCTCTTTTTCGTGCATGGTTCCTCCCTGCCTGGCTATCAGGCACCAGAAAACGCGCAGTGTCAATCATTTCCGATCACATATTTTCATTGTGCAGTGCAATATGATCGATCTTGATCGTTTATGATTGACAAGAGGCCCTGTTGCGTAGACATTCCAGCCAAATTGGACTGCTCGGTTTTAGCGTCCCAAGGGAGGATACCTATGCTCGACAAGCGCTCCGGCTCGCGCCTCGCCAATCTGTGGGACGATGCAAGGGCCGAAGGGATGAGCGGTCCCGAGCTTCTGGTCTATCGCTCGAACACGCTGGGTTCAGACAAGCGCGTCACCAATTATGGCGGCGGCAACACCTCGTCCAAGGTCTGGCAGAAAGACCCGCTGACCGGTGAGGACGTCGAGGTGCTGTGGGTCAAGGGCTCGGGCGGCGACAGCGCTTCGATCAAGCTCGACGGGTTCGCGACCCTCTACATGGACAAGCTGCGCGCGCTGAAGAGCCTCTATCGCGGCGTCGACCACGAGGATGAGATGGTGGGCTACCTGCCCCACTGCACCTTCAACCTCAATCCGCGCGCGGCTTCCATCGACACGCCGCTGCATGCCTTCGTGCCGAAGGCTTGCGTCGACCACATGCATCCCGATGCCATTATCGCGATAGCCGCGGCGAAGGACTCCAGAGCGATCACGAAAGAGGTGTTTGGCGAGGCCATCGGCTGGCTGCCCTGGAAGCGGCCGGGCTTCGAGCTTGGGCTGTGGCTGGAGAAATTCTGCCTCGAGAACCCCGACGCCAAGGGGGTGGTTCTCGAAAGCCACGGCCTGTTCACCTGGGGCGACACGCCGAAGGAATGTTACGAAACGACGATCTCGGTGATCAATCAGGCGATCGACTGGTTCGAGCGCAAATCCCAGGGCAAGGCGATCTTCGGCGGCGAGGTGGTGAAGGCGCTCGAGGCGCCGGCACGGCGTGCCATTGCCGCGAAACTCATGCCCAGAATCCGCGGCCTGATCTCGGAAAAGAGCCATAAGCTCGGCCACTTCGACGACCAGCCAGCAGTGCTCGAATTCGTCAATTCGAAAGACCTGCGCCCGCTGGCGGCCCTGGGCACGTCCTGTCCGGACCATTTCCTGCGCACCAAGATCCGGCCATTGGTGATCGAGTTCGATCCGGCAAGGCCGGATGTCGATGCCGTCATCGCGCGCCTCGCCGACGACATTGAGGCCTATCGCGTCGGCTACCAGGCCTATTACGACAGCTGCAAACATAAGGACTCGCCCGCCATCCGCGATCCGAACGCGGTCGTCTATCTGATGCCGGGCGTCGGCATGTTCACCTTCGCCGGCGACAAGGCGACGGCGCGCATCTCCGGCGAGTTCTACGTCAACGCCATCAACGTCATGCGCGGCGCCTCGACGGTCTCGTCCTATGTCGGCTTGCCGGCACAGGAGGCCTTCGACATCGAATACTGGCAGTTGGAAGAAGCCAAGCTCCAGCGCCTGCCGAAGCCGAAGGCGCTGGCGGGACAGATCGCCCTGGTCACCGGCGGTGCCGGCGGCATCGGCCGCGCCACCGCCAACCGCCTGCTGCGCGAAGGCGCCTGCGTCGTGCTGGCCGATATCGATGAGACCGCGCTTGCCGGCGCTCACGAAGAGCTGTCGAAAGCCTACGGCAAAGACTTCGTCCGTCCGGTGCGGATCGACGTGACCTCGGAAGATCAGGTCACGTCGGGCTTTGCCGAAACTTCGGTCGAGTTCGGCGGCATCGACATTCTCGTTTCCAATGCCGGCTTGGCCTCCTCGGCGCCGATCGAGGAGACGACGCTGGCGTTGTGGAACAAGAATATGGACATCCTGTCGACCGGCTATTTCCTCGTTTCGCGCGAGGCTTTCCGGCTGTTCCGCGCGCAGAAGATCGGCGGCAATGTCGTCTTCGTCGCCTCCAAGAACGGCCTTGCCGCTTCGCCCAACGCCGCCGCTTACTGCACGGCCAAGGCGGCCGAGATCCATCTCGCGCGCTGTCTCGCGCTTGAGGGTGCGGAGGCGCAGATCAGGGTCAACGTCGTCAATCCGGACGCCGTGCTGCGCGGCTCCAAGATCTGGACCGGCGAATGGAAGGAACAGCGCGCCGCCGCCTACAAGATGTCGACCGACGATCTCGAGGAGCATTACCGGTCGCGTTCGATGCTGAAACGCTCGGTATTTCCGGAAGATATCGCCGAAGCGATCTACTTCTTCGCTTCCGACATGTCGGCCAAGTCGACCGGCAACATCGTCAATGTCGACGCCGGCAACGCGCAGAGCTTTACGCGGTAAATTGTCAAAGCCAGCGCTGCCCCTCACCCTTACCCTCTCCCCGTAAGAACGGGGAGAGGGGGCGCCAGCGCTGGAGCGCGTCCCTTCTCCCCGTGACTATACGGGGAGAAGGTGCCGGTTGGCGGATGAGGGGCAGCGCAGACGAATTGGGAGGAAAAAATGTCCGAACAGATCATCGCAGCCGACCTCGTCGCCAAACATAACGCTGTGCGCAACGCTTACCTGGAGCGTGAATACGCCTCGCTCGGCGAGCGCCTCGACCGGCGCGGCATAGCCATTGATGCGATCCGCGACCAAGTCGAAAAATTCGGCGTCGCGATCCCCTCCTGGGGCGTCGGCACCGGCGGCACGCGCTTTGCCCGTTTTCCCGGCCCCGGCGAGCCGCGCGACATCTTCGACAAGATCGAGGATTGCGCCGTCATCAGCCAGCTGACGCAAGCGACGCCTACCGTCTCGCTGCATATCCCGTGGGACAAGGCCGATCCGAACCGGCTGAAGCAGGCGGCGGCGCGTTTCGGGCTCGGGTTCGATGCGATGAACTCCAACACCTTTTCCGACGCGAAGGACCAGAAGCTATCCTACAAATTCGGCTCGCTGTCGCATGCCGATGCCGGCACGCGCCGCCAGGCGGTCGAGCACAATCTCGAATGTATCGAGATCGGCAGGGCGCTTGGGTCGAAGGCGCTGACGGTATGGATCGGTGACGGCTCGAACTTCCCCGGCCAGGTCAATTTCGCCAAGGCCTTCGAGCGCTATCTCGACGCCATGCGGCAAATCTACGCCAGCCTGCCGGACGACTGGCGGCTGTTCACCGAGCACAAGATGTACGAGCCGGCCTTCTATTCGACCGTCGTGCAGGACTGGGGCACGAACTACATCATCGCCAAGGAGCTCGGTGACAAGGCCTTCTGCCTCGTCGACCTCGGCCACCATGCGCCCAACGTCAACATCGAGATGATCGTGTCGCGGCTGATTCAATTCGGCAAGCTCGGCGGCTTCCACTTCAACGATTCCAAATATGGCGACGACGATCTCGATGCCGGTTCGATCGATCCTTACCGGCTGTTTTTGGTGTTCAACGAGCTGGTCGATGCAGAGCTTTCGGGTGCCAAGGGCTTCCATCCCGCGCATATGCTCGACCAGAGCCACAACGTCACCGATCCGATCGAAAGCCTGATGCTGTCCGCGGTCGAGGTGCAGCGCGCCTATGCGCAGGCGCTGCTGGTCGACCGCAAGGCGCTGGACGGGTTTCAGGAAGCGAACGACGCGCTGATGGCGACGCAGACGCTGAAGACGGCCTACCGCACCGATGTCGAGGCGATCCTCGCCATGGCGCGGCTGAGAACCGGCGGCGCCATTGATCCGGTCGCCGCCTATCGCGAGGCCGGCTACCGGGCGAAGGTCGCGGCGGAGCGGCCGGCCGTCGCCGGCGGTGGCGGCGGGATCGTCTGACACCCTCATCCGGCCGCTTCGCGGCCACCTTTCCCCCAAGGCAGAAGCGGTTGGCGTCGGCGCTGACGAGCTCCTTTCTCCGCGGGAAGAGGTCGGACTGCCCCGAATTGCCCTTCGCAATTCGGGGCAGTTGAGGGGCTCTGCCCAATGCTACTCCAATTGTTATTGGACTAACGCGCTCCAACGGTCTTTCCTGGGCGTCCCCCCCGCCTTGGAGACCCACCATGCATCTCACCCGCCGGACGCTGATCGCCGTCAGCTTTGCGCTCACTGTTGCCTTCACACCATCGACCGCCGCTTTTGCGGCTTCGCCGGCTCCCGCCAAGGGCGAGCACGGCATGGTGGTGACCGCCCAGCATCTCGCCACCGAAGTCGGCGTCGACGTGCTGAAGAAGGGTGGCAACGCGGTCGATGCGGCGGTCGCCGTCGGCTATGCGCTGGCCGTCGTCTATCCGAATGCCGGCAATATCGGTGGCGGCGGTTTCATGACCATCCGCTTGAAGGACGGCCGTTCGACCTTCATCGATTTTCGCGAGCGCGCGCCGCTGGCGGCGACCAAGACCATGTATCTCGACAAGGACGGCAAGCCGATCAAAGGTGCCAGCCTCGACGGCTATCTCGCCGTCGGCGTGCCTGGTTCGGTGGCCGGCTTCGAGATGGCACGCGAGAAATACGGGACCTTGTCCAGACAGGACCTGATGGCCCCGGCGATCGCCTATGCCAAGGACGGCTTCGTGCTCAACCAGGGCGACGCGGCTTCCTTCGCCGGCAGCGCCGACCGGCTGGCCAAGGATCCGGCAGCGGCCGCTATTTTTCTGAAAAAAGACGGCAAGCCCTATGGTATCGGCGAGAAGCTAGTTCAGCCGGACCTTGCGGCCTCGCTCTCGGCGATCTCCGAGAAAGGCCCCGATGCCTTCTACAAGGGGCCGATTGCCGACGCGATCGTCAAGGCGAGCGGCGCCAAGGGCGGCATCCTCGCCAAGGGCGATTTCGAGCAATACGCGGTGCGCGAGCTGAAGCCGGTGACCTGTTCCTATCGCGGCTACGAGATCATCTCCTCGCCGCCGCCGAGTTCGGGCGGCGTCATCATCTGCGAAATCCTCAATGTGCTCGAAGGCTATCCGCTGTCCTATCTCGGAGCCGGCTCGGCCGAGACCGTCCACGTCATGGTCGAGGCCATGCGTCATGCCTATGTCGACCGCAATTCGGCGCTCGGCGATCCGGATTTCGTCGACAATCCGGTCTCGAAACTGCTCGACAAGGGCTATGCCAAGGACATCCGCGACAAGATCGATCCGTTCCGCGCCGGCGTCTCGAAGGACCTGATGCCCAAGGGCTTCGGCGAGTCGAAGGAAACCACCCATTATTCTATCATCGACAGGGACGGCAACGCGGTAGCCGTCACCTATACGCTCAATGGTTCCTTTGGCGCCGGCGTCGTCGCCGACGGCACCGGGATCTTGCTCAACAACGAAATGGACGATTTCACCCAGAAGCCCGGCGTGCCCAACCTCTACGGACTGGTCCAAGGCGAGGCCAACGCGATCCAGCCGAAGAAGACGCCGCTGTCCTCGATGAGCCCGACCGTCGTTGTGAAGGACGGCAAGCCGTTCATGGTCATCGGCAGCCCGGGTGGCTCGCGCATCATCACCATCACGCTGGAGGCGATCGTCAACGTCATCGACCACGGCATGAACATTCAGGAGGCGATCGACGCCCCGCGCATCCACCATCAATGGCTGCCCGACACCGTCTATGTCGAGCCTTTCGGGCTTTCTCCCGACACCGAAAGGCTGCTTGCCGGCATGGGCTATCATCTCGATCTCAGCGACCAGACCTGGGGCCAGGCGGCCGGCATCCTTGTCGGCGGCAAGAGCCTGGCGGAGATCGAGAAAGGTGGCGGCGCCCGCTACAACGGAGCCATCGACAGCCGCGCCGCTTCCGGCGAGGCGCTGGGCTACTGACTACACGACGAGGGTAATGGTCGAGGCAATCAGCAGCACCGCCGCGATGCCGACGAACAGCGCATAAATGCGCGGCCGGTCAATCAGCAGCGCGTTGCCCGAAATCCAGGCCGAAGTGGCGCCGCCCAACGCAAACAGGAAGCCGTTGCGGTGGCCGAAGGTCATCGAGGCGGCCATCAGGCCGCCGATGATCAGCGCGCCGAACACGATGATGACGGCAACGGCATATTTCTCGAAATCATTGCCGCTGCCCATCGCCGGTCCCATGGCGTTGAGATTCGGCAGATCGTCCGGATCAAAGGGGCTGGCCGAGCCGTATTCGTCTTGACCGAGGGATTCGCGCATCATTCGTTCTCCGCTGAGCGGCAACAAACCATCAACGCTTGCCAAGTGCAACCGGCAACGCCACCACCATCATGCGTTCGCCACCCGGCTGGTGCCAACGTGCCACGGTTCCTGGATAGCCTCAACGCCGGGGGCTTCGATCGGGTTCCACAAGCTTGATCTCTCTGGAAAAATCGCTGCGCACGATGCCGTGCCGCTGCAGCTTGTCATAGAAGGTCTTGCGCGGAATGCCGAGCGCCTCGATCGTACGCCGGACATCGCCGCCATTGCGGCCAAGTGTCTCGCGGATGATCTCGGCCTCGTAGCGCTCCAGCCGTTCCGGCAAGGGCATCGAGACGTCCAAATCTGTCGGCTGAGCGGCGGGGCTGCTGCCGATCTCTTCCAGTCCGAGCACGAAGCGCTCGGCAAAATGGGCGAGCTCGCGGACATTGCCCGGCCAGTCGTGTTCGCGCAGATGGCGCTGGACGGCGGCCGGCGCCGCGGGCACCTGGCGATGAAAGCGGGCGGCGGCGCGCTCGGCGAAGTACCCGAACAGCAGCGGCACGTCGTCCCGGCGCTCGCGCAGCGGCGGGATCGAAAGCGTCACCACATTGAGCCGATAATAGAGGTCTTCGCGGAAATTGCCGCGCTGGCCGGGATCGCCGAGATCGACCTTGGCGGCGGCAACGACGCGCAGGTCGACGGGCCGGATTTCGTTGGTGCCGAGTGGCGTCACCTCGCGCATTTCGAGCACGCGCAGCATCTGCACCTGAGTGGAGGGCGGCATGCTTTCGATCTCGTCGAGGAACAGCGTGCCGCCGCTCGAATGCTCGATGCGGCCGACGCGCTTCTTCTGCGCGCCGGTGAAGGCGCCGGCCTCATGACCGAACAACTCGCTTTCGATCACCGTCTCCGGCAACGTGCCGCAATTGAGCGCGACGAAATTGCCCTTGGCGCGGCGGCTCCAGCGATGCAGCAGGCTCGCCACCACCTCCTTGCCCGAGCCTGTCTCGCCGGTAACCAGCACATCGACATCGGTGTCGGCGATCTGTCTCAGCGTGCGGCGCAGCCGCTCCATAGCCGGTGTCTGGCCGATCAGCGGAAGGCCTTCCTGCGCTTGCTCGGCCGCTTCGCGCAAGGCGCGGTTCTCCATAACAAGACGGCGCTTTTCCGCGGCGCGCCATACACTTTGCGCCAGCCGGTCGGCGGCGAAGGGCTTGGTGATGAAGTCATAGACGCCGTCCTTGATCGCCTTGACCGCCATGGCGATATCGCCGTGTCCGGTGACGAGGATGACGGGGATATCCGGGTCAAGGTCGACCACGACGTCGAAAAGCTGCAGGCCGTCCATTTCGGGCATGCGGATGTCTGACACCAAGACGCCGGCAAAGCCGGCATCGAGGCCGGTGAGTGCCTCGCTTGCCGAGGAAAAGGCAGACACGGCGAAACCGGCGAGTTCGAGCGTCTGCTTCGTCGCCTTGAGCAGGTCGCTATCGTCATCGATCAGGATGACCGGATTGCCGTCTGTCATGTCGGGTCAGCCTTCGAGAGATGGATGGTGAAGCGGGTGCCGCTCCCGCTGCTTGTCACCTCGATACGCCCGCCATAGTCGGCGACGATGTCCTTCGAGATGACGAGCCCGAGCCCCAAGCCCTTTTCCTTCGAGGTATTGAAAGGCGTGAACAGCGATTTCAGGATCGCCGGCGGAATCCCCGGTCCGTTATCGAACACGATCAGCGCGACGCCGTCGGCGGTTTCCTCGGCGGACACTTCGACCCGAGCACCGTCACGACCATCGAGCGCTTCCAGCGCGTTCTGGAACAGGTTGATCAGCACCTGCTCCAGCCGCAGCCGGTTGCCCATCACTTTCAGCGTCGCCGGCGGCAGCGTGATCGCCAGCGCGTCCAATCGGCCGGCAAAGCGGCTCCTGAGCAGCACCACGGCGCCTTCGATGACGCTGCGCAACTCGACCGGCTCGGCGGCGGTGCGACCCTTGCGGGCGAAAGCTTTCAGCTCCTCGGTGATGGAGCCGATGCGTTCGGTCAGCGCTGCGATGGCGCCGAGATTTTCCTCCGCCGGCGCCGTCTGCTTGCGTTCCAGGAAAACGCGCGCATTGTCGGCATAGGCGCGGATGGTCGCCACCGGCTGGTTGATCTCATGCGCGACGCCCGCGGCAACCTGGCCGAGCGTCGCCAGGCGGTTGGCCTGCACCAGCTCCTGCTGCATGACCTGCAGCTTGGCTTCGGTGCTGCGGTGGTCGGCGATCTCGGCCTGCAGCCGGTCGCGCGCGAGGCTGAGGTCCTGCGTGCGCTCGACGACGCGCCGTTCGAGTTCGGCGCGCGCCGCCTGCTCGGCAGCGATCCGCATCTGCGCGGACTGCCGGCGCCACAACAGATAAGCGGCCAAAGCGAGCAGCGGGACAAGGACGCCGAGGGCCAACAAACGCATTTCGCGCTGCGCCGCCGCGATCGGCGCTTCCGCCGGCACGAGATAGTCGAGGCGCCATGGCGTCGACGGCACGGCGGTGGATAGCCGCAGATACTCCGCGTCGCTGCCGCCGGGCGTGATGGCGTGCACCAACGCGACGTCGGGGCTGAGCGGTTGCGGCCTCGTGATGGGCAACGGCACCAGCGGAGCCTCGCCGAACTGCTGGCTGGCGCGGATGTCGGCCGCGACTGGAGCGGCCAGCGGCGCCGTCGTCATGAAGCGCCAGGAGGGCACGCTGGTGACCAGCACCACCCCATGCTCGTCGCTGACATAGGCCGGGCGGTTCGCCTCGTGCCAGTCGGCTTCGAGCTGGTCGAACTCCATCTTGACCACGACGACGCCGAACGGGGCCGCCGCATTCCCGACACGGCGCGAAATGTAGAGGCCCGGGCGCTTGCTGACATTGCCGAGCGCGAAATACTCGGCCGTGCCGGATTGCATGGCGCCGGAGAAATAAGCGCGAAAACCGTAGTCATTGCCGACAAAGCTTACCGGCTCGCGCCAGTTGCTGGAAGCGATGGCCAGCCCGTCCGGGCCGGTGACGTAAAGCACCGAGGCCTTGGTGCCCGAAACCAGCCCTTCGAGCTTGCGGTTGAGCACGTCGATCGAGGCGGGGCTGCGCTCAGCGAGCGCGTCATGCACCTGCTGGTCTTCGGACAGAAGCAGCGGCAGCGCGCGCGGATTTTCCAGCACCGCGCGCAGCAGTGCCACCTTGAGATTGGCGTCGGTCCGCCCTTGCGCCGACAGCGCCTCGATCTCGGTCGAGCGCCCGTAGAGGCCGGCGCCATAAAGGGCTGCAAAAACGATGAGAAGCGCCACCGCCGCGAACAGCAGCCAGGCGCGCCGCGCCCGCCCGGCGAGCAGTTCGGGCGTCCAAGCGAGGGCAGCGGCGGGGCGTTGCAGCATCGCCCATTTGTGCATGATTTCGCACAAAGCACAATTCGAGCTATGCGGATCGCCGCACTGCGCTGTCGAATGGCAAAGCGCGTTGCGTCAGAAAACCAAACAAAATCAATGCTCGACGCCTGAAGGCGCAATCTGGCACGGCCGTTGCAAATGCATCCGCAGCAGCCGCGAGGCTGTGAAGGTCAACTGCCCCGGGAGGTCGAGCTTCTCGATCGGGGCCGAACGGAGGACATCATGCAGACGGCAATCGCTGCCGCGGAACCGCGCGGCAAAGTTCCCTTTTATCGGCATCTTTACGTGCAGGTCCTGGCGGCGATCGCCGCCGGCATCCTGCTCGGCCATTTCTATCCTGACATCGGCGCCTCGTTGAAGCCGCTCGGCGATGCCTTCATCAAGCTGGTCAAGATGGTGATCGCGCCAGTGATCTTCCTCACCGTCGCGACCGGCATCGCCGGCGTCTCCGACCTGCAGAAGGTCGGCCGGGTCGCCGGCAAGGCGATGATCTATTTCCTCGTCTTCTCGACACTGGCGCTCATCGTTGGCCTGATCGTGTCAAATGTCGTCCAGCCCGGCGCCGGCATGCACATCAATCCGGCGACGCTCGACGCCTCGAAGGTCTCGACCTTCACCGAGAAGGCCCATGATGCGACGATCGTCGGCTTCCTGCTGAACATCATCCCCGACACCATAACCGGCGCCTTCGCCCAGGGCGACATCCTGCAGGTGTTGTTCTTCTCGGTGCTGTTCGGCGTCGCTCTCGCTTTGGTCGGCGAGCGCGCTCGTCCGGTGGTCGACTTCCTGCAGGCGCTGACGGCGCCGATCTTCCGCCTCGTCGCCATCCTGATGAAGGCTGCGCCCATCGGCGCCTTCGGCGCCATGGCCTTCACCGTCGGCAAATACGGCATCGGCGCGATCGCCAATCTCGCCTTCCTGATCGGCACCTTTTACCTGACGTCGCTGCTCTTCGTGCTGATCGTGCTGGGCGCGGTGGCATGGTACAACGGCTTCTCCATCCTCGCGCTGATCCGCTACATCAAGGAAGAGCTGCTCCTGGTGCTCGGCACTTCCTCGTCGGAGGCAGCACTTCCCGGCCTGATGGCCAAGATGGAGCGCGCCGGCTGCAATCGCTCGGTGGTCGGTCTCGTCATCCCGACCGGCTATTCTTTCAACCTCGACGGCACCAACATCTACATGACGCTGGCAGCGCTGTTCATCGCCCAGGCGACCGATACGCCGCTCACCTTCGGCGACCAGATCCTGCTGCTGCTCGTTGCCATGCTGAGCTCCAAGGGTGCCGCCGGCATCACCGGCGCCGGCTTCATCACCTTGGCGGCCACGCTTTCGGTCGTGCCTTCGGTGCCGGTTGCCGGCATGGCGCTGATCCTCGGCGTGGACCGCTTCATGTCGGAGTGCCGCGCGCTCACCAACTTCGTCGGCAATGCCGTCGCGACCATCGTCGTGGCGCGCTGGGAAGGCGAGCTCGACCAGAAGCAGTTCGCCGCCGCCATGGCCGGCCAGATGCCGGAGGAGGCAGACCTCGCGCTCTCAGGTGGCCTGCAGCCGGCCTGAGCGATCGAAACAATTCCCGGAAAATTGCCTCGGTGACTTCACCGTAGCCTTCGATCCGGAGTTGCACAGACAAAGAGCATCCACCCAAGCCGAAACAGGCCGTGGCTCCGCCGCGGCCTGTTCTTTTTGTCGGACGCCGCATAGGGTGGCGCGGGCCGGCATTCTTGCCGGTGCATCCAAGCGTGAGGGCCGGCGGATGAGCAGCGCGTTTCCCGAGATCTACCTTGTCCGCCATGGCGAGACGGAATGGAGCGCATCGGGAAAGCATACCGGCCGCACCGACATTCCGTTGACCGCGAAAGGCGAACAGGCCGCAGGCGGCGTCGCCGACCGCCTCAAGGACCAGAGCTTCCAGGCGGTCTGGTCGAGCCCGTCGCTTCGCGCCTTCGACACCTGCCGGCTGGCCGGCTTCGGCGAGCGCGCGCTCAAGAAGGCCGACCTGCAGGAATGGGATTATGGCGCCTATGAAGGCGTGACAACGAAGGAAATCCTTGCCGGACGTCCGGGCTGGCAGTTGTTTCGCGACGGCTGCCCGGGCGGCGAGACGGCAGCCGATGTCGGCGCCAGGGCCAATGCGATCGTGGCCGAAATCCGGACGGTGGCCGGCAATGTGCTCATCTTCTCGAGCTCGCATTTCCTGCGCGTGCTTGCGGCGTGCTGGATCGGCCTGCCGCCGGAAGGCGGCGAACATTTCGTCCTCGATACCGCGAGCCTCAGCATCCTCGGCTACGAGCACGACCTGACCGAGCCGGTCATCCGCCGCTGGAACCAAAAGTAGTTCCGGCCCCTGTTAAGCGGCAAGTATCGCCAGCTCCTCGGCCGTCAAATGCCGCGCCTTGCCCTTCGCGAGATCACCCAACTGCAGCTGCCCGATCGCCACCCGTACCAGCCTGAGCACGCCGATGTCGAAGGCGCCGAGCATGCGGCGGACCTGGCGGTTGCGGCCTTCGTCGAGGACTATCTCCAGCCAGGCCGTGCGCCCGCCGCTGCGCAAGAGCGCGATCGAGCTCGCCGTCAGCAATTCGCCGTCGACGACAGCGCCTTGGCGGAACCGCTCGAGCATCTTCTCGTCGGGCACGGAAGCAATCTGCACATGATAGGTCTTCCCGACATGCGAGGCAGGATCGAGCAAACGGTTCGCCCAGCGCGTGTCGTTGGTCATCAACAGCAGACCTTCGCTCGCCTTGTCGAGACGCCCGACCGGCGACACGAAGGGCAGGTCGAGATCGGCAAGGCAGTCATAGACCGTGCCGCGCCCGTCGGGGTCGTCGCGCGTGGTGACCAGCCCGCGCGGCTTGTTGAGCATCAGATACACTTTTCGTTCCGCGGCGACCTGTCCGCCATCGACTGTGATGCGGTCGCGATCCGGATCGACGCGCAGCGACGGGTCGCGCGCCACCTTGCCGGCAACGCGCACGCGTCCTTCGGCGATCATCAGCTCGGCCTGCTTGCGCGAGCAGAATCCTAGCTTCGAGAGCGCTCGGTTGAGGCTGACTTTTCCAGCGACCGGTCGTCGCGGGAATTCGGGAAGCTGTCGTAGGGGCTTGCGTGTCATCGGCCGACAGATGCCATGCCGGGCGACGCCGGCGCAACCTGGCGCGCCGTGCTTGCACTGCCCTTCGCACGCAGATCGGCCGCACCTTGATCCCGCGCCAGATCCCGGCCGGCCTGGTCGCCACGCTCGCTGGCGGTCCCGTGCTGATGTGGCTGCTCCGGTGACGAGAAGCGGTGCAGCCAGCGTTTCGGGTGGAGACGAGTACCTGACTTTGCTGAACCGGCAGCGTCGTCGACCGCAATCAAATCACGGTTCCGGCGGAGCGCTCAACCGCCGGTAAGGGAGGCCGTCGAAGGTTGCCGTCACGAAGCTCTTCACCGACATCTTGCGCTTATGGCCGTCGCTGCAGGCATAGACCGGCCAGCCGGCCTCGCTGCATTCGCTGGCCGTGCAGAGGCGGGCAAGGCAGTTGCCGACAGTCAGCCGTAAGCCGCCTTTGCCGGCGAAGCCCTGCAGCAGGCTGCCATCGGCCGAGCGCCATGTCCGCTGGCGAAATTCCGGCCGCAGGGCCAAAGGTTCGAGAGGGGCGGCGAGATTGGCGGTGCCGGTACGCGCCATGAGCTGAAGACGGTACCGGGCCATCCCGCTCGTATAGGCGGTTACGAGGTCGGACTCACCCGAATACGCCGACGCCAGATCGGAGCGGTCGAAGAGAGGAGCCGCTCGCTCGCCTGCTTCTATTGGCCTCGCAAGGGCAACAAGGGCGACAAGGGCCAAACAAGCTCGCACCATTTTGATTTCCAGCAGCCATGCATCTCCGGCCTGCCAGCGCCCCCGGCTGCCTTCCACACCATCCCGCCAATTGCTGCGCGGTGCAAGCCGCTGCGCCAATAACCCGTGTCACCCATTGGGCGCCGGCGGCAGTTCGAACAGGGCGGCGCCATTCTCCTGTCCCCGCTCGACATAGCCGATGAGCCGAAACCATTTTGCGACGTCCGGTCCATCAAGCCAGCTGCGCGAGTGCACGGGCAGGTTGCCGGCGAGCGCCTGGATGTGGCGGATGTGACGCCTGCAGAAGCGAACGGTTGCCGCTCTGAAGAAGTCCTCCTGCGCGGCAAACAGCGTGTCGGCCGCGTCGCCATGCTCATGCCAGGCGATAAAGGCGACGGCCTGCTCGCCCTCGACCAGCGCATGGGCCCGGCCTTCCTTCAGGTTCATCATCAGATTGTCGTAGGCGGCCTTGCTGTCCTTGCCGGCCGCCAGGTACTCGTCCGACATTCGCTTGGACAGGCCGCGGAAAACATCCTCGAGATCTCCGACCGTCGCTGCGCGTGCTCTCATTTCTCCTCCTGACAGCCCGACGGGGAGTTTGCCCCATGTGAGGAGGATCACCAAGCAAATGAAATCCGCCATGCGCCTGACGCGCGCAAATGCATTTCACTTGGCTTAGCTGGCCGGTTGCCGCGCTCCCTGCGAGGCGCAGCCTCGATTCCTCAATGGACACAGGTGTCCATTCAAGCTAAGTTCGCGCCGCGCGAAGCTCGACGACTTTTGTCGAACCGCGGCAGAACGGGATGGGTTATGGGCTTTCGAGGGCGGGGCGAGTTGATTGCGCCGGTTTTGGTACGGCGCCGCCGATATGGCGTCTCAGGGTTTCATGGCACCGTTGCACTATCGCTCAAGTGATGCGGGCCTGAGCGCATGACTAGGCACTATTCAGCGCTTTCGCTGTTCAAAGAAGGCGTCGCCGGCCAGACGGGGTGGGAGAAGGCCTGGCGCTCGCCGGAGCCCAAACCGCGTTACGACGCCATCATCATCGGCGGTGGCGGCCACGGCCTCGCTACGGCTTACTATCTCGCAAAGAACCACGGGGTCACCAATGTGGCGCTGCTCGAGAAAGGCTGGATCGGCGGCGGCAACACCGGCCGCAACACAACCGTCGTCCGCTCAAATTACTTCTACCCGCAAAGCGCGGCGATCTACGGACTGGCGCATAGTCTCTACAAGAGGCTGTCGAAGGATCTGAACTACAATGTGATGTTTTCCGCGCGCGGCATTCTCACCCTCGCGCATAGCGAAGCGGGAATGGAAACCGCTGCCCGGTCCGTCAACGCCATCCAGGTCAACGGCATCGATTGCGAATTGTTCTCGGTCGAGGACGTACGCCGGGTGGTGCCGATCTACAATTTCAGCCCGGATGCCCGCTACCCCGTCTATGGCGGCACCTGGCAGCCGAGCGGCGGCACTGCCCGTCATGACGCTGTCGCCTGGGGCTATGCGCGCGCCGCCAGCCGTCTCGGCGTCGACATCATTCAGAACTGCGAGATCAGCGATTTTATCATCGAGGACGGGCGCTGCCGCGGGGTCGTCACATCGCGCGGCGCAATCCGGGCAGAGCGTACGGGGATGGCGGTGGCCGGCCACTCCTCGGTGCTGGCGGCGAAGGCGGGATTCCGGCTGCCGGTCAATTCCTATGCGCTGCAGGCCTGCGTGTCCGAGCCGGTCAAGCCCATCATCGACACGGTGGTGATCTCGCCGGATACGGGCGTTTATGTCAGCCAATCGGACAAGGGCGAACTGGTGATCGGCGGCGCGCTCGACCGCATCCCGTCCTATGGCCAGCGCGGCAACTTGCCGGTGCTGGAAGGCGTGATCGCAGGCATGCTCGAAATGTTCCCGATATTCGGCCAGCTGAAGATGATGCGGCAATGGGCAGGCATCGTCGACGTCGTCCCCGATTCCTCGCCCATCATCGGCGAATCGCCGTTGCCCGGGCTTTTCCTCAATTGTGGCTGGGGCACGGGCGGCTTCAAGGCGATTCCCGCCGGCGGCACGCTGCTTGCCCATTTGCTTGCAACCGGCAGGCACCACGACATCAGCCGGCCTTTCGATCTCGACCGCTTCGCCCGCGGCCGGCTGATCGACGAGGCTGCCGGCTCCGGCATTGCCCATTGAAGGTATAGCAAAGATGCAGCTCTTTCCCTGTCCGTTCTGCGGGCCGCGCGAAGAAAGCGAATTTCACTATGGCGGAGAGGCCGGCAATTTGCGGCCCGACGGCGGGGACGTGACGGCCGAGCGCTGGGCCGGCTATCTCCATATGCGCGACAACCCGAAGGGGCCGACTCGCGAGATCTGGATGCACCTGACCTGCGGCGAGTTCTTCGCCATGAGCCGCGACAGCGTCAATCACAAGGTGGCCGGTTCCTCGGTGCTCGGCGAAACGGAGCATGGGGCATGAGCGCGTCGCGTCTTGCCAATGGCGGCAGCGACATCGATCGCGCCCGGCCGCTCTCCTTCACCTTCGACGGCAGTCGCATCGAAGGCTTTGCCGGCGATACGATCGCTTCCGCCTTGCTCGCAAGCGGCCAGGCGATCGTCGGCCGCAGCTTCAAATATCATAGGCCGCGCGGCATCTGGGGCGCCGGCGTCGAGGAACCCAATGCGCTGGTCGATGTCGAGGGTCCCGCCGGCCGCGTGCCGAATGCGCGGGCGACGACGGTGCCGGCAATCGACGGCCTCGTCGTCAGAAGCGTCAACGCTTCGCCGACGGCGGCTGCCGACCGCAACGCGGTCCTCGACCGCTTTGCCCGCTTCCTGCCCGCTGCCTTCTACTACAAGACCTTCATGTGGCCGGACTGGCATCTGTTCGAGCCGCGCATCCGCGCCATGGCCGGGCTTGGCGTCGTCGATCCCGACTGGAAGCCGCGCGAGGTCGCGGACCAGATCAACCATCATTGCGACGTCCTGGTGGTCGGCGCCGGGCCGGCCGGCCTCGTCGTGGCCGCCAGCGCGGCGGCGGCCGGGCACTCGGTTGTCCTGGTCGATGAGCGGACGCATCCGGGTGGATCCCTGCGCCACCGCGCCGGCGAAATCGACGGTGTCAAGGGTGCGGCATGGATCGATGCGACGGTGGCCCGGCTGAAGAGCAGTGGGCACCTCGTGCTCAGCGATACGACCGCCTTCGGCCTCTATGATCACAACCTGGTCGCGCTCAACCAGATTCACCGCGACGGCCGACCCGACACGCTGTGGCGCGCGCGCCCGCGCCGCATCGTGCTGGCGACGGGCGCGATCGAGCGGCCGCTCCCGTTCGCCAACAACGACCTTCCGGGCATACTCTCCGCTGACGCGGCGTTGAGCTACCTGCGCAGGCATGGCGTCCTTGTCGGCCGGCAGATCGTGGTCGCAACCAACAATGACAGCGCCTACGAGCCGGCCTCGGCGCTGGCTGCGGCCGGCGCTTCGGTGACAGTGGTTGATTGCCGGCGAGAGGGTGGCGCGCAGGCGAAGACCGGTATTCGGGTCCTCGCCGGTCGCGCCATTGCAGCGGCGCGCGGCCGCAACGCCGTTCAGAGTGTTCTGCTCGACGACGGTACGGCCCTTGCGGCCGATTGCCTGCTCCTCTCGGGCGGCTGGACACCCACCGTGCATCTGTTCTCACAGGCGAAAGGCAAGCTCGCCTGGAGCGATCAACTGTCGGCTTTCATCCCCGCAGAAGCGATCGAGGGGATCGGCGTAGCCGGCGCCGTCGCCGGCACGGTCTCGCTTTCCGAAACTTTGGCCAGCGGCCTGGCGGCCCTCGGCGGGTTCGGCTCGGCGCCGCCGGCACCTCGCAGCACGGGCGAGGAAAGAACGCTTGGCGTCGTCAGCCTGTGGCCGAAGCCAAAAGCCAAGGGCCGCGTCTGGATCGACTACCAGAGCGACGTCACCGCCAAGGACGTCGAACTGGCGGCGCGGGAGAATTTTGTCTCCGTCGAGCACCTGAAGCGCTATACGACCCTTGGCATGGCGACCGACCAGGGCAAGACGTCGAACCTGAACGGTCTGGCGCTGCTGGCCGCGGTTACCGGCCGCGCCATCTCGGATGTCGGCACCACCACCTACCGGCCGCCTTTCACGCCTGTGCCGTTCGCCAGCCTGGCGGGAGCGCGTCGGGGCAGCATGCACGCCCCGGTCCGTCGCCTGCCGCTAGAGGCAAACCATCGCGCAGCAGGCGGAGTGTTCCAGGAATATGGCGGCTGGCTGAGGCCGGCCTATTACGGAAGCGGCGAAGCCGGAGCCACGATCCAGGAGGAAGCGCGGCGCGCCCGGCAGTCCGTTGCGCTCTTCGACGGCTCGACGCTCGGCAAGATCGAGGTGATCGGTCCACGCGCGGCCGAATTCGTCGACTTCATCTATTACAACACCGTGTCGACCCTCAAACCCGGCCATTGCCGCTACGGTTTCATGCTGTCGGAAAATGGCGTCGTCTTCGATGACGGCGTGCTGGTTCGTCTCGACGAGCACCGCTTCATCGTCTCCTGCTCGTCGTCGCATGTCGCCGCTGTCCACGCGCGTCTCGAAGAGTGGCGGCAGGATCGTTTCGGCCGCGATGCGGTCTATATCCACGACGCCACCGCGCAATACGCCACCTTGACCGTCTCGGGTCCGAACGCGCGCGGCCTGATAGAGGCGCTCGATCTGGGTGCCGCGCTGGACGATGCCAGCCTGCCGCACATGGCTGTTACCGCCGGCCGCTTTGCCGGCCACGAGGTGCGCATTGCCCGGGTCTCCTTCACCGGCGACCGAAGCTACGAGATATCCATCCGCGCCGACCGGGCCGGGGCGCTCTGGGCAAGAATGCAGCAGGAAGGCCGCGCGTTCGACGCCGTGCTGCTCGGGCTTGAATCCCTGATGATCCTGCGCGCCGAGAAGGGCTTCATCGTCATCGGCAAGGACACCGACGGCAACGTCATGCCGCACGACCTCGGCGTCGCGGGACCGCGGACCAAGCGTACAGGTGAGTTCGTCGGCCGGCGCTCGCTTTTCACCGAAGCGGCGAGCCGAACCGATCGCAATCAGCTTGTCGGCCTGGCTGTCGGCGAAGGCAAGGCGCCGCTGGCGACCGGCGCGCATGGTGTGGAGAAAAGCGGCGACCGGCTCCGGAGCATCGGCTTCGTCACCTCCAGCTATCAAAGCCCGACCCTCGGGCGCCCGGTCGCCCTGGCGCTCATCGAACGGGGTGCCGCGCGGCATGGCCAAACGATCGGCGTTCAGCACCTCGGCGTCCTGCGCCAGGCCACCATCGTCGCGCCCTGCGCCTTCGATCCGGAAGGGAGCCGCCTGCATGCGTAACCTTGCCGAAAAATGGCCCCCAGCGCCCGACTGGACCACCGCGGTCCTGAACACGGACGGGATTAGCGTGCGCACATTGGACGGGCTGAAGCAGCTTCTGGTCAGCGGCGACCTGACGGCTTGGGCGCAGGCTTCGGGTCTCGCGGCGGAAGGTGTCGGTGCCGGCGCGGTTGCCAATGGCGACAAATACATGGTGCGCATCGCGCGCGATCGCATTCTCGCCGTAAGCGAACGGCCATTGCCCGTCGCGGCCGGCTGGCACGCGGCCGGTTTCGCGGTCACGGTCATGGATGCCGGGCTGCATGTATTCGAGATGAAAGGGCCGGGATTGGCCGGTCTGGTCGCCAGGAGCACGGCGCTCGATCCGAGGCAGGCAAGTCCCTCGGCTTCGATCCTTTTTGCCGGCGCCGGCGTTCTCTTCTACCGGTTCGGCAGCCCCGATCGGGCGCGGGTGCACGTCGACCGGGGCCTTGCCCCGTATCTTTGGGAGTGGCTCGAACAGGTGCAAGTATTGTAGCGGGGGCGGTTTCAGGTCTATCTAGCCGGCATTCAAACCTGGCCAGCCCGAGATGCTTTCGGATTCCAGTGCAGAGGCAGTCGTGCGACGGTCCGGTCTGATCGGCAACACCAAGGTGACGCGCGAGGACTGGATGAAGCTCGCGCTGGAGACGCTGATCTCCGAAGGCGTGGAGGCGGTGCGCGTCCTCGCGCTCGGGCAGAAGCTGAACGTCTCCCGTTCCAGTTTCTACTGGTATTTCAAGAGCCGTCAGGACCTGCTCGATCAGCTTCTCGACTATTGGCGCAACAACAACACCCGTTTCATCCTCGAGCAGGCCGGCCGGCCCGCCGCGTCGATAACTGAGGCCGTGCTCAATGTCTTCGAGTGCTGGCTGGATGAGAGGCTGTTCAATCCGCGCTTGGACTTCGCCGTGCGTGCCTGGTCGCGCCAGTCCGCCAAGGTCCATCGTATCGTGAACGAGGAAGACGATGCGCGGGTCGATGCCATCCGGGCGATGTTTTTGCGGCACGGTTACACAGACACGGAAGCCTTCGTGCGGGCGCGCGTGCTGTACTTCACGCAGATCGGCTATTACTCGCTCGAGATCGTCGAGCCGGTGAGCAACCGTCTGTCTCTGACGCCGGCCTACCTGCTCACGCACACCGGCAAGCAACCTCGCCAGGGCGAGGTGGAGGCCTTCACCGAAAAGGTGCGGGTGCGAACCGGCAGTTGACCATGGCCGACTGCTCGGCGGTCCGCAGCGCCGTCACCTGCAAACGTTTCTCAAACACGTTTCAGCGCTGCGAGATCGGAAATCGTCTTCCTGATGACCGCTTCCACCTTCGACCGTTCCTCGCCGCCGATCGGCAGGCGCGGCTTTCGAACGTGTTCCGGAGCGCCGTACACCAGATGCTCGGCGAATTTGATGTACTGCACCAGCTTGACGTCCGTATCGAGATGAAATGCCGGCGTCATCAGCCGGTAGAGCGGAAGCGCTGCCGCATAATCGCCGCCGCGGGCGGCGTTGAACAGCGATACGCACTCGGCCGGCCATGCATTGGTCATGCCCGACACCCAGCCGACAACACCGAGCGTCAGGCTTTCAAGGATAAGATCGTCGACGCCGCAAAAGATGTCGAAACGGTCGCCGAAGGCGTTGAACAGGTCGGTTACCCTGCGGATATCGCCGGTCTCTTCCTTGATGGCGACGATGCCGGAAACGTCGACCAGCGCCTTCAGCGTCTCGACGTCGACGTCGACCCTGTAGGCGAGCGGATTGTTGTAGATCATCACCGGCAGATCGCTGGCCTCGGCCACGGTCTTGTACCATGCCACGGTCTCATGGCGGTCGGTGCGATAGGCGAGACTGGGGAAGGTCATCAGCCCCTCGGCTCCGAGCTTCTGGTAGTTGCGAGCCGCCGCGGCCGCGTCGTCGGTGGACAATTCCGCAAGACCGGAGAGCAGCGGCACCCGTCCCGCCACGACTTCCCTGGCTGCTGCAACCACGGCATCGCGCTTGGCCTGTGTCAGCGTGGCATTCTCGCCAAGCATGGGCAGGACGATCACGCCCGACACGCCGTTCTGAACAAGCCACTCGATGCTGGCTTGCGTGGCTTTCAGGTCGACTGCGCCGGAAGCCTGCATCTTGGTCGTCACTGCTGGAAACACGCCGCTCCAGGTCATGGAATGCTCCTTGGTTGGGGTGCGGCCGGCGGAGACGTCATAGAAGGGACGCGTGCCGTATCGCCGGTCGGCACCAGCTTCCCATTTCTAAAGCCATACGTTGACCTGCCAAGGCGCAAATGCGTCTTCGCCATAGCCCAGCGGTTTGTCGCAAAAACCGGCGCCGACCCGTCAGCGGCCTATTGCAGCGGATGCCGATGCGATCGGCGCCAGCAGCAGCATGCCCAAGAGCCGGTGCAAGAAGATGGTGTTCGGGTAAGGCCTGCTGGCAAGCTCGGCTCGTTAAACGCGAGCCAGCTGATGAACGCCTTCAGTTCTTTTTGCTCGTCCTGCCGATCCGACCGCTTCAGGGGCGTCTTACGCTGATCTGTCGCCGCACCATTCAGGAGACACACGACGTAAAGACGTTCGTCTTCTCGCCAAAGGGCGGGCAGTCGAGCCAGTTCAAAGCTGGCCAGTTCATCATGCTGAATCCGGTGATCGGCGTTGCTCCGGTCGCACGCAACTACTCGATCTCTTCATCGCCCACGCGGCCGGATGACCTGAGATGACGGTCAAGCGCGTCCCCGGCTGAGCGGCGATGTGGAAATGCTCGATCTCGGCGGGCTCAGCGCAGAGGAGAAGGCCATGCGATGCGTACTCGCCTGCTGCACCGTCCCCTATGGCCGGTCTGCGTGAACCTCTAATCAAGGCGGCGCATCCAACAGGAGGATGGCCGACGTCTCTGCAGCGATCGTGCTGATCGGCACGGCGGCACACGGTCCTAAGCGATCTTCATCGCCTTGCAGATTTCTTCGACCAGCATTGCGGCCCGCGATCGCCGGCCGGCGTGCCTTCTACGCGCGACCGCGGGTCCAGCGTGTCCCCATCATAGCTGGGCCTCACCTGGATGAGCCGCATAGAGGCGTTCCGGTCGTGGCGCGAAACGGTCGCGGTTGTGACGACGCGGCACTGGATGGCGGCGGGCCAGTCGCGGGGATGACCCAGCCTGCCTTCAGACCGGAAACAGGAAGGCCGTAGCGGGATCGAAGAAAATCTGCCGGCCAGAAGCGGCATCGGTGCCGCCCGGTTCGGCTGTATCCGAAGTTGGCCTGACGTCGATCTCGTCGCCCGACCCCGTGCGCGCCACGACGCGCCGGCGATCGCCGAAGAAGGCGGTGTCGACGATCTCGACGGCAAGCGACGCATTCCCCTCCATGGGCGTCAGGCGGAACGCTTCCGGCCGCACCATCAGCCTGGCCTTTTGGCCGCGGCCGAGCCCCTGTGTGGCTTTCACGCCCTTGACGAGCGAGCCATCGGCCAGCCGCACCAAGGCAACGCCGTTCTCTGTTTCGAGGTGCTCCGCCGGCAGGAAGTTGGAATTGCCGATGAAGCCGGCGACGAACTCGCTCGCTGGTCTGAGATAAAGGTCCTCGCCGGTGCCGATCTGCTCGATGCGGCCTTCCTTGAACAAGGCGATGCGGTCGGAAAGATGCAACGCCTCCTCCTGGTCGTGCGTGACATAGAGGATGGTGACGCCGGTCTCGCGGTGGATGCGGCGGATCTCGGCCTGGATTTCCTGGCGCAGTTTCTTGTCCAGAGCCGACAGCGGCTCGTCCATCAACAGGATCGGGGGATCGTAGGCGAGCGCGCGGGCAAGCGCCACGCGCTGCTGCTGGCCGCCGGACAGCGCGCCGGGATAGCGCTCAGCGTATTTTTCCAGGCGCACCAGCGCCAGCATATCGGCGACCTTGCGCTTCACTTCGGCATCCGGCCGGCGGCGCACCCGCAGCGGAAAGGCTACGTTCTCGGCGACGCTCAGATGCGGGAACAGCGTGTAGCGCTGGAACACCATGCCGATGTTGCGCTTGTGCGACGGCACCGAAAGCAGCGACTTGTCTTCCAAAAGCACGTCGCCAGACGTCGGATCCTGGAAACCGGCGATCGCATAGAGCGTCGTCGACTTGCCGGAGCCTGACGGCCCGAGAAAGGTCAGGAATTCGCCCTTCGGCACATCGATGGTGACGTCGTGGACGGCGACGAAGGCGCCGAACGCCTTTCTCACCGCGCGGATGGACAGGAATGGCCGGGTCATCTGGACAGTCTTCTGCGAAGGAGTGCGGTGACGATCATCAGGCACAGGGTGAGGCCGACGAGCAGGCTGGAGGCGGCGGCGACGACCGGGCTCAGATCGGCACGCAGGCTGCCCCAGATCTTCACCGGCAAGGTCTGCAGGGTCGGGCTCGCCATGAAGATCGCCACCACCACCTCGTCCCAAGAGGCGAGGAAGGAAAAGATCGCCGCCGAGAAGATGCCGATGCGGATCGAGGGCAGGGTGATCCTGAGCCTCGCCTGCAGCGGACTGGCCCCGCACACGATCGCCGCGTCCTCGATTGATTTGTCGAAACCTTCGAGCGCGGTGGCGATCGGAATGATGGCGAAGGGCAGCGCCAGGATGGTGTGGGCGATGACGAAACCGATCGTCGTGCCGGCGAGCCCGATGCGCAGGAAAAAGGCGTAGATGGCGATGGCGAAAACCACCACCGGCAGGACCATCGGCGTCAGCAGCAGGCCGCGCAGGAACTGCCGGCCGCGAAATTCGCCCCTGACCAGGCTGAACGAGGCGAGCAGGCCGATCAGAACCGCGAGGATGGCGGCCATCGCGGCGATCTTGGCGCTGGTCAAAGCGGCGTCGATCCAGGCCGGGTCGGCGAGCAGTTCCTGATACCATTCAGCGTCCAGCCGGGTGGCGGAAAGGCCAGCCAGCGCGACGAGCCGAACGACAACAGGACGATGAAGACCACCGGCAACAGAAGGAAAGCTGCGATGAGCGCAGTGAAGCCGGCGAGCGCCGCACGCAGCCATCCGAGCCGGTCGTAGTCGAGCAGCATCTTAGAGCCCTCCGGCGAGGCGCCTGGCGCCGACCATGCGCAATTGGATCGCGTAGAGCACCATGGTGACGGCGAGCAGCACGAAGGCCGCAGCACTTCCGAGCCCCCAGTTGAGCAGCGACTGCACCGTCTGGGCGATCATTTCGGCGAGCATCATGTTCGATGTGCCGCCGAGCAGCGCGGGGGTCACGAAATAGCCGAGCGACATGACGAAGACCATCAGCCCGCCGGCGGCGATGCCGGACAGCGACAGCGGTAGCAGGATGCGGCGGAATGCCTGCGACGGGCTTGCGCCGCAAAGGGCGGCGGCGCGCAGCGTCATCGGATCGATGGCGCGCAGCGTGCCGACTAGCGGCAGGATCATGAAGGGCAGCATGATGTAGACCATGCCGATGGTGACGCCGGTCAAATTGTTGATGAGCGGCAGCGGCTCCTGGATGACGCCGAGCCCCATCAGCGCCCGGTTGATCACACCGGTGCGCTGCAAAAGCACCATCCAGGCATAGGTGCGGGTGAGGAGATTGGTCCACATCGACAGGATGATGATGCCGAAGACGACCGAACCGAGCGCCGGCGGCATGATCGCCAGCATCCAGGCGACCGGAAACGCAACGAGGATGGTCACGACGGTGACGACGGCCGCGACCAGGAAGGTGTTGAGAAACACCCGCACGTAAGTTCCGCTGCCGAACAGCGCGGCATAGTTCTGCAGGCCGGGCTCGGGATCGGTGACGCTGCGCAGCAAGAGCGCGACCACCGGCACGACAAAGAACAGGCCGACCAGCACCAGGGCCGGCAGGGCGCCGCCGCTGCCGGCCGGCAAGCCGGCAATCGAGCCGCGGCTGAGGGAGTGTGCTTGCATCGAGCGGTTCCCGTCGTCCGAAGGGGGCGCGGCTTGCCGCGCCCCGGCTTCCTGTGGCGCTACTTGGTCTGCCAGGCGTACCAGCGCGTGGCGATCTCGTCGCGGTGCTCGGCCCAGTAGTTCATGTCGAGATTGATCTGACCCTCGACATGCGCGTCGGGCAGCCCTTTCACCACGTCGGCGGGCATTTCGGCCTTGGCCTTGGTGTTGATCGGCGCGTAGCCGCTTGCCTCGGCGAATTTCGCCTGGCCGGCCGGGCTGGTCGCGGCGGCGAGGAACTTCATCGCGCTGTCCTTGTTCTTGGCGCCCTTCGGCACGACGAGAACGTCAGCGGCGGTGAGGTTCTGGTTCCAGGAGACGCCGACATCGGCGCCGTCCTTCTCGAGCGCAAAGACACGGCCGTTCCAGAGCTGCCCGAAGGCAGCCTCGCCCGAAGCGATGAGCTGCTGCGACTCCGCGCCGCCGCCCCACCAGACGATATCCGACTTGATCGTGTCGAGCTTATTGAAAGCGCGCTCGAGATCGAGCGGATAGAGCTTGTCCGCCGGCACGCCGTCGGCGAGCAGCGCGATCTCGATCACGCCCGGCGCCGACCATTTGTAGAAGGTCCGTTTGCCGGGAAACTTCTTGGTGTCGAACATGTCGGCCCAGCTTGTCGGTTCACCCGAAACCACGCCCTTGTTCCAGGCCAGCACGAAGGAATAGTAGAAGCTGCCGACGGCGTGCTCGTTGCTGAAGCGTGGGTCGAGATCGGCCTTCGGCACGGCGGCGAAGTCGATCGGCTCGAGCAGCCCGTCCTTGGCGGCCTTGATGGCGAAATCCATTTCCACGTCGACCACGTCCCAGGTGACGTTCTTGGCGTCGACCATGGCCTTCAGCTTGCCGTAGTCGGTCGGGCCGTCCTGCAGCACCTTGATGCCGGAGCTCGCCGCGAACGGCTCGGCCCAGGACTTGGTCTGCGCTTCCTGCGTGGTGCCGCCCCAGCTGGTGAATACCATTTCGTCGGCCTTGGCGGCGGTTGCCGATAGCAGTCCGGCGAGCACGCCGGCTAAGATCAGTCTCATGTCATTCTCCTCTGATTTCTCTGTTCCGTTTCTTGTTCTTGTCGCTGCACCCTCGGCATGCGTTCTCAGCGCATGACGAAGGGATCGGGAATCGGCTCGTCCGAGGTCTTGATCCAGACCGATTTCGAGCGCGTGTAGTCGCGGATGGCGTCGAGCCCGCCTTCGCGGCCAAGACCCGACAACCCGTAGCCGCCGAAGGGAACGAGCGGCGACACGGCGCGATAGGTGTTGACCCAGACGACGCCGGCACGGATGTCGCGCGCCATGCGGTGCGCCTTGCCGAGATTCGAGGTGAAGACGCCGGAGGCGAGACCGAAGGGCGTGTCGTTGGCTAGAGCCAATGCCTCGACCTCGGTGTCGAAGGCGAGCACGCTCAACACCGGCCCGAACAATTCCTCGCGCACGCAGGGCAGGTTGCTGTCACCGGCATCGATGATCGTCGGTGCATAGTAGAAGCCAGCGCCGGCGTCGGGGCGTTTGCCGCCGGTGACCAGCCTGCCGCCGGCGGCGAGGCTTTCGGCGACGATCGTCTCGATCCGGTCGCGCTGGCGCAGGGTCGCGAGCGGCCCCATTTCGGTGGCCGGATCCTGAGGATCGCCGATGCGGATCGCCTCGGCCTTGCGCTTCAACCGGCCGAGGAATTCTTGTCTTACGGTACGCTCGATGAGCAGACGCGAGCCGGCGACGCAGCTCTGTCCGGTTGCCGCAAAGATGCCGGCGACGACCGCATTGGCGGCGCTGTCGAGGTCGGCGTCGGCAAAGACGACGACCGGGCTCTTGCCGCCGAGCTCGAGCGTCGTGTGCGCGAGGTTTTCCGCCGTGTTCCTGACGATGGCGCGCGCCGTGGCCGGGCCGCCGGTGAAAGCGACGCGCGAGACCAGCGGATGACTGGTCAGGCGCTGCCCGCACTCCTGGCCGAAGCCCGTGAGGATGTTGACGGCGCCGGCCGGAAAGCCGGCTTCGCTGACCAACTCGGCGAAGGCGAGCAGCGGTGCCGGGCCGTCTTCTGAGGCCTTGAGCACCACCGTGCAGCCCGCGGCAAGCGCCGGGCCGAGCTTGACCGCCGAGAGGAAGAGCTGCGAGTTCCACGGCACCACCGCGGCGACCACGCCGATCGGCTCGCGGCGGATGGTGACGTCGAGATCGGCCTTGTCGATCGGCACATGCGCGCCTTCATGCTTGTCGGCGAGCCCGCCATAGTAGCGGTAATAGTCGCCGACATAGGCGATCTGCGAGCGCGTCTCGCGGATGATCTTGCCGGTGTCGCGCGTCTCCAGCTCGGCCAGGCGGCCCGCATTGGCGGCCACGAGGTCGCCGAGCCTGACCAGCAGCTTGCCTCGCGCGGTTGCTGTCATCGATGCCCAAGGGCCGGTGCGCAGCGCACGATGCGCGGCCTCGACGGCGCGGTCGACATCGGCTTCATCCGCCGCCGGCATCTTCGCCCATGGCGCGCCGGTCGACGGATCGATGCTGTCGAAGCTGGCCGACGGCTCGTCGAAGCGGCCGTCGATGAAGTTCCTGAATGCGGCGTCGGTCATGGCCTTGCCCGTTCGTTCGCGATCAGATGAAGGCCGGCATCACCCGGTCGATGAACAATTGCAGCGATTTCTTCTTGCGCGCGTGCGAAAGGCCGCTGTCGATCCAGATCGAGTACTGGTCGAAGCCTAGCGTCTCATAGGCTTTCAGCCGCGCGACCACCTCGTGCGCCTCGCCGATCATCAGGTTCTGGCGCATCTTGTCCGGCGCGTATTGCGGCATGGCCGCGATCTCTTCGGCGCTCAGTGGTTCCAAAATGCCCTGGTGCACCGGCTTCTTGTTCTGGAACCAGGCGCCGAACTGGCAGTAGAAGTTCGACAGATCCTGGCTCAGCCGATCGGCATCGGCGGCGTCCTCGGCGACGAACGTGTGCATCAAGAGCATGATTTCCGGACGCGGGATTTCAGGATGCGCGGCGCAGGCGTCGTTAAACCGCTGCATCAGGCTTGCAACCTCATCGTCGCCGGACGCCAGCGGCGTCACTTGGACCTTGCATCCGTTGGCGACAGCGAAGTCGTGCGAGTTCGGATCGCGCGCCGCCACCCAGATCGGCGGGTAGGGTTTTTGCAGGGGCTTGGGAGAGGAGGTGGTTGGCGGGAACTGCCAGAATTCGCCGGAGTGCTCGTAGTCGCCGTCCCAGAGACCTCGGATCGCCGGAATGATCTCGCGCATGCGCTGCCCGGCGCCCCAGGCATCGAGCCCGGGGAAGACGCGCTGATATTCGTAGCTGTAGGCGCCCCGGGCGATGCCGATGTCGAGCCGGCCGCCGGCAATCACGTCGGTCATCGCCGCCTCGCCGGCAAGCTTGATCGGGTGCCAGAAGGGCGCGATGATGGTTCCGGTGCCGAGGCGGATGCGGCTGGTCTTGGCCGCAAGATAGGCGATGTTGATGAACGGATTGGGCGAGATGGTGAACTCCATCCCGTGATGCTCGCCGATCCAGGCGGTCTCGAAGCCCGCCTGTTCCGCCAGTAGGACCAGCTCACCCAGCTCGCGCAACAACTCCGAATGCGGCTTGGCGAGATCCGAGCGTTCCATATGCACGAAGAGCGAGAACTTCATCCCTGGTCACCTGTATTGAGGGCGGCGGTCCTGGCGAGCGGCCTTACCTCGCCTTCGACCTCGTTGCCGACATAGACGCCGAATGCGTCTTCAGTGCATTCGCGCACATAGCGGGTGAGCATCGAGCGGGTGGCCGGATCGGCGATCTTCAACTCGTCGATCGCGTCGATGTCGATCAGCCGGATGCCGCGATCGCTGGAAGCCGGCACGTCGAAGGTACCGCGATAGTAAACATGGGTGCGCGAGGGCTTGCCCGCGTCGTCCCAGACGGCGAAGAGGAAGCCGAGCTGGGCCTCGATGGCCTTTGCGGCCAGAAGCCCGTTGAGGCTCTTGCCGTCGCTTGCCGAGCCCAGCCCCCGGCCGCGCGGCAGTTCGAGGAAGCCGTCTGGCGTTTCCAGGAACAGGATACGGCCGCCGTTTTCGAGGATGGCGCCGACATCGGTGCCGGGCTGGGCGGCGGCCAGCGCCTCCTGACTGAGCCCGGGCGTGATGTAGGCGCCGCGGCAATAGCCGAGAGGCTGCGAGGTATTGTGCTGGAAGTCGCGGACGCGGCCGATCAGGATCGAATGGTCGCCCGCCTCGACCAACCGCTCCATATCGCAGTCGAAGGTTGCGACCGAGCCGTCGAGAACCGGACTGCCGGTCTTCCCCGGGCGCCAGTCGACCGACGCGAACTTATCCGCTGCCTTCGAGGCGAAGATGCCGGAGGCCGCTTTCTGGGTCTCGTTCAAAATGTTGATGGCGAAGCTCTTCGATGTCGCGAACACCGGATGACCGAGCGCCTTGTGGGCGATGCAGACCAGCACCAGCGGCGGATCAAGCGACACCGATGTGAACGAGTTGGCGGTGAAGCCGCGCGGCTCGCCTTCCGCGCCGATCGTGGTGACGATGGTGACGCCGGTTAGGAAGCAGCCGAGCGCACGCCGGAACTCGCCGCTGTCGAAGCTGGCGTCCGCTGCTGCTCCTTGCTCCAGGCTTTCACCTTCGTTCAGGAACTCGGCGATGCATCGTGAGGTGAGATCCGGTGCCGCCACCGCCATCATGTGCCTTTGGCCGGCGAGAACGGTGCAGCGGCCATGCGGCGCGAGCCTGGCCATGGCGGCCGACATTGCCGGCGAGGAGTTCTTGTCCTCGGAGCCGGTGATGAACAGGGCCGGCATGGCCAGGGTCTGCAGGCGCTCGGCGTGGTCGCCGTCGGCACGGGCGAACAGGCGATAGGTGCGGGCGTAGCCTTCGGGATCGACCTCGCTCAACGCTGCCGCCGCCTTCCCGGCCGCCGCCGTCAGCTCGGCCGGAACCGGATCGCCGAACCAGCGGGCGATGGTCTGGGCGACCCCCGCCGCATCGCCGTGGCCGGTGAGCGCCGCCGCGCGCTCGAGCACGGCTTGGGCCAGATCAGGCGGACGACGGAACACGGCGTTGAGCGACACGACACGGCGGATGCGCTCCGGCGCTAGCAGCGCGAGTTCCTGCGCGACCAAAGCCCCCATCGAGTGACCGACGACGGACACCTTGTCGAGGCCGAGATGATCGAGCAGCCGGATCGCCTGCGCGGCATAGTCGGCGAGTTCCGGCTCCTGCGGCGGCAGCGGCGAGCGGCCGTGGCCAAGCATGTCGATGGCGATCAGGTCGAAGCGGTCAGCCATCCGCTGGATCTGCGGCTGCCAGATCGTCGCGTTCATGCCGACGCCGTGGATGAACAGCACCGGCGCGCCCGATCCAGCGCGGATAAAGCCGGTTCCGTCGGGCGCGGCTGCCCGGGTCCATCCAGGTGCGACGGCGTCAGCCATGCAGGTCGCCCACTTCCTTGAGGTCCTGATAGCGGTCGCCGATGCGATGGTGAGGACGGCCGCCGATCGAAGCACCGAGCGCCACGACCAACTCGTCCGGCGCCGGTGCGTCGCCGATCTGGAAATGCACGGTCAGATAGTGCGAGCGGCGGCCCTCGTCATTCTTGTCCATCAGCGGAATCATGATCGGTGTGTTCGGCCCACCACGCAGATTGGTGAAGGCGAGATAGGTCTTGGCGGCGACGGCGCGGCGATAATGATTGCCGAAATGCAGTGTGTGGATCAGCGCCGAGGCATGCTCGATCTCGCCCGACGTGCCGCAGATCGCGGCCTTGCCGTAGCCCTCGATCGCCTCGGCCGAGCCGGCGGCGGCAACGATCTCGCGGGTCAGGGTTTCTCCAAGCACCGGCGCAAAGGCGCGGATCTCGGGCGAAAGATCCTCGATGAAGCCGCGACCCGCCCAGGGGTTCGTCAGCACGGCGGCGATGCCGATCAGGCGCAGCGGCTTGGATGCTGCCTTGCCGCCTTCGATCAGCGTGTTCTCGCTGTAAGTGACGATCTTGCGAATGGCCGGCTGCATGGAAACCTCTGTCAGGTGGCGCTCGAGAAAATGCCAACTTCTCTGTCGTCTTATGGTATACCATAGTATGGAGCACCAAATACCTTGTCAACCGGCCATGGAATCTGTTTTCGTGGCGGCCAAGGGAGCAGAGACATGCAGGACGACACGCTTCGCATCGATCGCAGCGCCAAAACCTTGAGAACATTGGCCCTTGAGCGCATGCGCGAGGCCATAATGGATTTTCATTTCCAGCCCGGCGACAGGCTGGTCGAGCGGCCGCTTTGCGACCAGCTCGGCGTCAGCCGATCGGTTGTGCGCGAGGTCCTGCGGCAGCTGGAGGCTGAAGGCCTTGTGCAGATGATCCCCGGGCATGGTCCGGCTGTGGCCAAACCGGATATCGGCCGCACCGACGAGATCTATGAGCTCAGGGCTTTGCTCGAGGGCATCGCGGCGCGCGCCTGCGCGCAATCGGCCACCAATGGCCAACTGGCCGTACTGGAGCACGCCCTCGGCGAGCTCTTCGAGGCCTGGGCCTCGGGCAAGCCGCCGGCAGTGATGCGCGCGACGACGAAGTTCTACGAAGCGCTTTTCGAGGCTGCGGACAAGCGTGTCGCCTGGGAGATCGTCAGCGGGTTGAATGTGCGCATCAACCAGCTGCGTTCGATGACGATCGCCTCGGCAAACCGTCGCGAGCCGGCGATCGCCGAGATGAACGCGATTATGGATGCGATCCGGGCGCGTAAGCCGCAGGAGGCGGAAGCCGCGGCACGGCGCCACGTCGAATCCGCCTGGAAGATCGCCCGGGACAAACTGCGCCTCGACCCTCTCTAAAGCGCGTCGCGCTGGAACGGATTCAGGCGACGCGCTTTCGCACAAATCCCGCCATGCCGAATTCCGGTTCTATCCTATTGGGGACCACTTAGGGGAAGACGGTCAGGCGAGCTCCGCCACAGCTCCTATCCGACGGTAAATGAAGGGTTCGCCCGCCGCACTGTCTGCCGCGGCGCGTCGCGTTTCATCGGTGAGCATGCCCACCCGGGCATGGATCGGCGATTTGATGCAGACCGGATCCGTTGCGGCGGCATCGCCGGCAATCGCCATCGCTTGACATCTGCAGCCGCCCCAATCGATCTCGCGCCGCTCGCAGCTTCGGCACGGCTCCAGCATCCATTCGGTACCGCGAAAGGCATTGAATGCCGGTGAATCGGCCCAGATCTCGGCCAGCGAGCGCTCTCCGAAACGCTCGAAGCGGAGCGCAGGAATGGTCTGCGCGGCATGGCATGGCAGCACCGTGCCGTCGGGCGTCACCATGAAGGCGTCGCGCGCCCAGCCGCCCATGCACGGCTTGGGATAGACGGCGAAATAGTCCGGCGGGACGAAATCGATGTTGATGACGCCGGCAAGCCGTGCTTGCGCCGCCGCGACGATCTCCGCCTGCCGTTCGACCGCGGCGCGTTCGGGCATCAGCGTATTGCGATTGGCCAGCGCCCAGCCGGCATACTGCACATTGGCGATCTCGAGCCGCTCGGCGTCCAGCGAAAGAGCCAGGTCGATGAATTCCGGCACTTCCTCGATGTTGTGGCGATGGATCGGCGCATTGATGGTGAGCGGCAACCCGGCCGCGCGGGCGCGGCGTGCCGTCTCCAGCTTCTTTTCGTGGCTGCCGCTGTGGTTGCCGATACGGTCGGTCGTCGCCGGGCGGGCGCCCTGGAAGCTCAGCTGCAGGTGGTCGAGCCCGGCTTCGGCAAAGGCCGCGATCCGGCCCTCGGCAATGTTGATGCCGGCGGTGATGAGATTGGTGTAGACACCGCGCGCCGAAAGCCCGGCGATCAATTGCTCGAGATCGCGGCGCAGCGTCGGCTCGCCGCCGGACAGATGCACCTGCAGAACGCCGAGATCGGCGGCCTGCGAGAAAAGATCGAGCCAGGTCTGGGTGTCGAGCTCACGATTGGCCTTGAGCAATTCGAGCGGATTGGAGCAATAAGGGCACTGCAGCGGGCAGCGATGCGCCAGTTCCGCCAGCATGCCGATCGGAGGCAGAAGCGGCTCGCTCATAGCTTCACCAGCAGCTTGTCCGACCATTCCTGCAGGAAGGCGATGACATCGGCCGCTACGGCCTCCTGTTCAGCATCGTAATCGGCCGCAAGACCAGCGATGATGTAGCCGACCGCGGACCGCCCGTCGCAGCGGCGCAATATGTCGAGACTGATATCGTTCGGCCAGAATACCTTTTCCGGCGAAAGCACGGCGAAGGCCTGTCGCACGGGGTCGTACTGAATACGCACGTGCCTCGGCAGCGATGGCATTGATTGCAAGGAGACGATGGCTCTCTCGCGCGGCGCCATCATCGGGTTGCCTCCGGCTGGAAGGCGCCCGGAGGGACGTTTCCCGGCGCGCCATAGGCATGTTGAAGTGCATCGAGCATGGCCCACAATATATCGCATTTGAACACCAGCGCATCGATCGCCTGCTGCTGGCGCTCGGCCGTATCGGCGTGGCTCAGCACATAGGCGAGGGCGAAGTCGGCGTCGCGCGTTGCCTGTTCCGGCCGCCGGCTGAAATAGGCCAGCGTGTCCTCGGTGATGTAGTCGTATTTGGCCAGCATCGCCGGCACTCGCTCGCCGATGATGATCGGCGAGAACATCTCGGTCAGCGACGATGCCACCGCCTCGAGCAGCGTGCGGTTCGTGCAGAAGGAAAGATAGGCGCCGACGGCGAAGCGGGTCGCCGGCAGCGCCAGCCTTTCGCTCTTGACGGCTTCGGCATCGAGCCCGAGCGAGGTCGCCAGATGCAGCCAGCGCGCGATGCCGCCGCTCCAGCCGTCCTCGCCGTCGTGATCCTCGATGCGTTTGCGCCAGGCGGCGCGAAACGCCGGATCCTCGGCATGTGCCAGGATCATGGCGTCCTTGCGCGGAATGACGGCCTGGTAGCAGTAGCGATTCAATGCCCAGGCCTGCATTTCGGCCTTCGTCAGCCCGCCACTGGTCATCCTGTGATGAAAGGGATGGCGGTTGTGATAACGCTCGGCGCCGACCTGCCGCAGCACCACCTCGAGCTCGCTCTTGGACAGACCATGTCGCGCCGCGTCGTGGAAGTCGCTCAAAGTTCGATCTCCATTCCGTCGCTCCCGATTTCCCAGCCAGCCGCTCTGACCGCCGCGTGTTCGGCGGAACTCTCGTCGAGAGCAGGATTGGTATTGTTGATGTGGACGAAGACGCGGCGGCCGATCCTCACGTCGGCCAAGGCGGCGATCGAACCCGCTTCTCCAGACATTGCGATGTGCCCCATGCGCACACCGGTCTTCTGGCCGACGCCGGCGAGGATCATCTCGTCGTCTGTATAGACTGTGCCGTCGAACAGAAGGCAGGCGGCGTCCGCCAGACGCGTGCGCAGGGCGGCATCTATGCCCGCGCAGCCGGGAATGTAGAAGACAGCGGCGCGACTTCCAGCCCCGCTGATATGCACGCCGATCGTGTCGCCCGTGTCGGAGCTGAAATCGGCACTTGGATCGCATCTTTGCTCGAGATATAGCGCGATCTTGCCGGGCACGGGAAAGGCGTCGACGACCACGCCGGTCTGCTGGCCGTCCGCGTTGCAGATCGCCAGTTCCTCCGTTGGCGCCAGAAGGCGGCGCGGCACGATCGCCGGATCGAGAACGTTGAAGATCGAATTCGCCGCCAGCGTCGCCAGCACCTGTGCCGTTGCATAGATTGCGAAGGGCTGCCGCTCTCGCAGGCTGAGCAGGCCGGCGACATGGTCGACGTCGCCATTCGTCAGCACGACCGCGCGGATGGGCGTCGAGCGCAGCGGCGCATCGGCCGCGGGCTGCAGTTCGGGCGTTTGTGCAATCTGCCGGCCAATGTCGGGCGACGCGTTGAACAGAACCCAGCCTGTCCCGTCAGCCGATACGGCAATGGACGACTGGGTCCGCGAATGCACGCCGGCCATGCCGCTCCGAGCCGAGCGGCTCAGGCGATAGTTGCAGTTCCATTGCGGAAAGCCGCCTCCCGCCGCCGATCCTATGATCTTCACGCGCATGGCGATGCCTGCTCTGCGGCCCATTTGACCGACGCCAAATTCTCGGTGGCAAACGGCTTCGCGCCCGCGCTTCCCGCGGCAGCCCCCGTCTCGACGACCTCAAGCGGCAAGGGGATGCATGCCCCCGCAGCCAGGGACACGCAGCTCTGCGGCCTACTTCCTGGGAGGCGTTTCAGCAGGCAGATACCGCGAAATCTCGAAGCCCGCGGCAACCTGGCACATCGTCGGTTTCTTCCAGCTCTTCTTCTTCATTGCATTCTCCTCTTTAGCCAGCCCGAAGGGACCGGTCCTCATTGGCGCCACTGCGGGCAATGCGATGGCTCATCCATCACCTCACAAACGGACAAATGAAACGCTGGGTTCTCAAACAGCCAAAAAACACAGGAACAAAACACAACTGCCTAGCTCAGGGATCAGTTCCTTAGCTTCGTCTCTCTCCCGTTCGATCAAGCTCACCCCGGCGACTTCGCGGCCATGGCGCCGTGGGGCATGAGCATGACAGCCGCAACCACTGCGAACCAGGCTCATCCGTTCCATCAACCGTTTCCTCCCGTGCCTTGCTTGCGTGTTATCAGGCCGCGCGAAGGGTCATAAGCGATGATGGCGCCCCCGAGAAACAGCAGCGTGCAGCCGGCGACGACGCCCAGCGACACCCAATCGACCTGCCCGTAGAAGGCGAAGCGGATCAGCTCGACGGCATAGGTAAAGGGGTTGGCGAGGCAGAGCTTGTAAAGCAGCGGGCTCGCTTCCTGAATGCGCCACAAAGGATAGAGCGCCGGCGACGCGAAATAGCCGGGAAAGATCACGAAGTTCATGATCCCGGCAAAATTCTCGAGCTGCTTGATCATCGAGGACAGGAGCATGCCGAGCGCGCAAAGCATCATCCCCGACAGGAACAGGGCCGGCAGCACGCATAGGTAACCGAGCGGCGGCGCCTTGACGCCCCAGAACCAGGCAACGATCAGAAAGGCATAAACCTGCGCGATCGAAACGGAAACGCCGGCGAGCATCTTCGACACCAGCAGATACCAGCGGGGAAATGGGCTGACCAGCAGGATGCGCATATTGCCCATCTCACGGTCATAGACCATCGACAGCGAAGACTGCATGCCCGAGAACAGCAGGATCATGCCGCACAAGCCCGGCGTGATGTAGACCTCGTAGAGCACGTAGGTCTTGTAGGGCGGGATGATCGAGACACCGAGCACCTGCCGGAACCCGGCGGCAAAAATGAACAGCCAGACGAGCGGTCGCACCAGCGACGAGATGAAGCGCTCGCGCTGGTGCAGGAAGCGCAGCCCTTCCCGCACGACGACGCCTTTGAGGCAGATGAGGTAGTGACGAAAGCCGAACGCGCCGGACTTCACCGGCGTGACGGATGCGACCTTTTCCGGCATTGCGGGAGTGCTCATGGCGAGATCTCCGCCTGGCCGGCTGCTTCGCCGCGGCTGAGTTTGGAAAAGGCGTCGCGGATCGACGCGGCGCCACTCGCTTGGACCACGTCGGCCACTTTGCCTTTGGCGACCAGGTCACCTTGCCGCAGCACGACGACATGGTCGCCGTCTTCAACCTCGTCGATCAGGTGGGTGGCCCAAAGCACGCCGATGCCCTCGGTTTCGACCAGCTTGCGGATGGTGGCGAGAATGCCCGCGCGCGACTGGATGTCGAGACCCACCGTCGCCTCGTCGAGCAGCAGCAGGGACGGGCGATGGAGCAGCGCCCGGGCGATCTCGATGCGCCGCATCTGGCCGCCGGAAAGGCTGCGAGCCTTGTCATGCTCACGGCCTTGCATGTCGACTCTCTCGATCAGCGCTGCAATGCGCTGTCGGGCTTCGTGCCGTCCGATGCCGTGCAGCGAGGCGTGATAGGAGAGGTTCTGGTATACGCTCAGGTCGAGGTCGAGCGTGCGTGCCTGGAACACGATGCCGACCCGCCTGAGCGCCTCGCCGGACGCACGGCTGACGTCATGGCCGAAGACGCGGATCGATCCTTGGCGCGTGTCGTAGAGGTGACTGATCAGCGAGAACAGGGTCGTCTTGCCGGCGCCGTTGAGACCGAGAAGGGCGGTGAAAGTCGCCGGCGCGATCGAGAACGAGACGTCGTTGAGCGCCCGCTTCGGGCCATAGGAATGGCTGACGCCGGCGACATCGAGTGCCGCCGCTCCGTTCCCCGTTTTCGCCGTCCTCGCATGCTGCATGGATGCTCCTTCAGGATGCTTATCTAGCGCGCTCGACGTCTTTGGCCCCGGCTTCAAGGCCTAATCTTCCGGCTGCTTCTCTATTTGGGCGATATGACCACGCCCCACGGCTGCTGACCCACGGTGACCGACTGAACCGGCTCCTCGGTCGCCGTATCGATGAAAGTAATGTCGTTGGAATTGCCGTTCGTTGTGATCAGTGTCTTCTGATCGGGGGTGAAGTCCAGATGCCAGACGCGCTGTCCGACGAGGATGTATTTTTCAACCTCGTAGGTTTCGGTGTTGATCACTGCGACATGGTTCACCGGGCCGAGCGCGATATAGGCCTTCTTCCCGTCGGCGCTGATGGCGACGCCGACCGGCTGGATGGTTTCGGCTCGCAGTCCGGGAATCGCGAACTTGATCCTCTTCACGACCTGGCGCTTGGCGTTGTCGATGACGCTGACGGTGCCGCCGATCTCGGCACTGACCCAGACCTGCGAGCCGTCGGGCTTGAACGCGGCGAAGCGCGGGCGCGTGTCGACCAGCACGTTGTCGGTTACCTCATGGCTCTCGGTGTCGATGAAATGCGCCATGCTGGTGGTCTCCGAGGTGTTGACCAGGGTCTTGCCGTCGGGGCTGACGGCCATGCCTTCGGGTTCCACGCCGACCGGGATCTCGGACGTGACTTGCTTGCTGTCGAGGTCGATCGCGGTGACCAGATTGTCGTTTTCGTTGGCGACGTAGAGCGTCTTGCCGTCGGGCGAAAGCACGAACAATTCGGGATCGTCGCCGGAGGGCAGCGTGCCGACGACCTGCAGCGTCCTGGTATCGATGATTTGGATCGTATTGTCGTCGCTGGCGCACAAATAGATGAACTTGCCGTCGTGCGAGATGGTGATGCCGCGCGGTCTCTGGCCGACGTCGACGGTCTTGACCACCTGCATCGTCGCCGTGTCGACGACGGTGATCGTATTGTCCTTCTCGTTTGAGACGTAGGCCGTGTAGGCCGATGCCGGGTCGGCCATGACGCCGGTTGCGAGAATGGCGAGTATGCAAGCTCGGCTCTGCACGAATTCCTCCCGATCGGCGCTACTTGAGAACGCATTTCGTTTCCGGCTGATCGATGCCGAGGGTGTCGAGCTCGGAGACCTGGTGGAGATAGCCCTCCTGGGGAGATGTCGAGACGACCGATGTGGCATCGCCAAGCAGGATCGGCTGGCGAAGCTGGAGGTTCCATTTGCGGAAGGTCAGCTTCTGTCCCTTGAAGGCGGCGACCGAGAAGTCGTCCGAGCGGATGTAATCGCTGATCTTTTTCGGATCGTCGCCATTGGTGCGCGTAGTGGCTTCGCCGACGGCCCGCACGGCCGTCCAGGCCGACATGTCCTTGGACATCATTCGCCGGCCTGCTGTCTTCAGGAAGCGATTTTGCATTTGAATGCCGCCCCACTGTTCACTCGCGGGATGCCATGACGATGCCACAAGACCGGCCGTGCCTGCGACGAGCCGCGGCGTCCAGCTGCGGTAGGGCACGTAGCTCCCGAACACCTCGCTTTCATCGGCCACAAGCAGCACGTCATGCTCCGGCAGGTCCTGCGTGAATACCGAAATCTGTTGCTGTATCTGCGTGGCTCCGGTGTCAGTGCGGCGCGCCGTCCCGGTATCCTTGAATTCCTTCTCCGCGACGATCTGCCCGCCGAAGCGGGCTGCCGAGCGGCGCAACGCGTCGGCATAGAGGCGGTCCTCGTCATGCGAGCCGTAGAGCAGCACCCAGTTCGGCCATTTCTTCACCATCAGATACTGCGCCAGAGCGTCGGCGAGCATGCTTCGCGTCGGCGCGATGTGGAAGACGTTTATGCGGCAGTCCTCCTCGCGCAGTCTGTCGTCGGTGGCGCCCACGTTGAAGATCAGCACGCCCTTGTCGCGGGCGATGTCGGCGATCGACAGCAGCTGCTTGGCCGAGAGGTCCGCGAGGACATAGCGTTCGCCTTTGGCAATCAACGCGTTGAATGCCTGAACCGCGTCGGCTTCCGGTTTTATCTCGGTGACATCGAGGCTGAATTTCTGCTTGATGAACTTGCCCGTGGTGTTGTTGTCGCCAATGGCGACATTGGCGCCGGCGACACCTTCGTCACGCGGCGGGGCGTCCAGCAGGGAAAGCGTCAGGCGCGGCGCGTAGGCCCGTAAATAGCCTATCTTGATTTCGGTTATCTTCTCGTCCGGCTTGATCGCTCCGGCCGGCTGCACGGTCGGTTGCTGGGCGAACGCACGTGGAGCAGCAGCGGTCAGGGCCAGAAAGCACAAAAGGGCCGCCAAGGTGCCCGACACCGCGCTTGTCATCGACGAATTACCGTTCTTGCGCCTAAGTCCGATCGTTTGCCGGACCAGCGCGAAGTCAAGGTGCCCCAAGGCGAACTTAGAGAACCGGCGGGATTTATCAACCTCGTGAGCAGGACGTCTCCGGCTCTGCTTGCGACGGATCGCGGTCCTCAGGGCAGCTGGCCGCGCGAAGGTCCGAAGCGGCCCGGACGTATCTCAGGGAAGAGGACGCGGGCTGCTTCGACTGAACCATTTGTCTTTCGTCGCCCCCCGCACCGGCACCGGTTCACGCAGGGTTGCGCTCGGACCACGGCGCTCCTGAAGCAAAACTTGCGATTTGACGCCCTCAGCTTGACCTTGCGGGGAGGCCTGTCCTCTGATTCCCTGATCTTGGCGGGACCATCTGATTCGTTTGCTAGTTGCTCTGGCGCAGCCACTGCGTCCCGTAGAGAGATCACAATGACTGCCAAGCCGGAAATCCTGGAGATGAGACCTAAGATCACCGTTGTCGGGGTCGGCGGCGCTGGCGGAAACGCCGTCAACAACATGATCGCTGAAGGCCTGCAGGGGGTCGAGTTCGTCGTCGCCAATACCGACGCCCAGGCGCTCACAATGTCAAAGTCGCCGCGGCTGATCCAGTTGGGTGCGCATGTGACCGAGGGCTTGGGCGCCGGATCTCTCCCCCACGTCGGCAGCGCGGCCGCCGAGGAATCCATCGACGAGATCATGGATCATCTTGCGGGAACGCATATGTGTTTCATCACGGCGGGCATGGGCGGCGGCACCGGGACTGGCGCCGCGCCCGTTATTGCGCGTGCGGCGCGCGATGCCGGCATTTTGACAGTGGCCGTCGTTACCAAGCCTTTCACGTTCGAGGGCAAGCGCAGGTCCCAGGCCGCCGAAGAGGGCATAGAACGCCTTCGCGAAAGCGCCGACACCGTGATCGTCATCCCCAACCAGAACCTTTTCAGGGTCGCCGACGCCAGGACGACATTTGCCGATGCCTTCGCTATGGCGGACCGTGTTCTCTACGCCGGTGTCGGCTGCATCACGGATCTCATCGTGAAGGAAGGCCTGATCAATCTCGATTTTGCCGACGTGAAGTCGGTGATGCGGGACATGGGCCGGGCGATGATGGGAACCGGTGAGGCCTCGGGGGAGGGCCGCGCAAGGACGGCGGCCGAGGCAGCAATCGCCAACCCGCTGCTCGATGAGGCTTCCATGACGGGCGCCAGAGGCTTGCTGGTATCGATCTGCGGCGGCACGGACATGACGCTCTTCGAGGTCGACGAAGCCGCGACACGGATACGGGAAGAGGTCGACGCCGACGCCGACATTATCGTCGGCGCCATCTTCGACCAGGCGTTGGCGGGAAAATTTCGGGTGTCGGTCGTCGCGACGGGTCTGCGGAAGAGCGAAGACATGCCGCAGCTTCAGCAGAGGATCGCCTGAAGCCGGCCTTCCTGGTTGGCGAGATCCCGCGGCGAATCTCTGCTCGTCGCTATGACTTGACTTGGTTGGCTTTCGGTGGCCTGCCCAGGCCCCTACGGCCGGGATCGCGGCGAGCGATCGTAGCTAGGGTTTTCAGTCGAACGAACTGGAGCAGATCAGCTGGCCGTTTTCTGTAACGGGCCATTCTCTCGGCGATGAGGCCCGGGCGGGCTGCGATTTTTGCGCCGGCGCCGGTGAACATTTTTCCCCTGAGACAGTTTGGAGTGCCTTGGGGAATACCGGAAAGCCACTTGGACAACACGGGATTAACGGGCAGCACGACCAGTGACGCGGAGGGCGTACTCGCTGTCCGGTCCGCGGGTCTGCAGTGGATCACGGTGGCCGGCTCGTATTTCGCCACTGAGGACGGCGAGCCGTGGATGCCGATCGGGCAGAATGACGCGATAAGCTGGCCTGAGCTAAATGGGCTGTTCCGGCGCAAGGACATAGCCGGCGTGGAGGCTCACCTCCGCTGGCTTAGGCAAAGCGGCGTCACCTGCCTCAGGCTGATGCTGGAATACGCTCAGGTCCGCCACCGCTACTTCGAGCGGCCGCTCGGTCGCTTCGTCCCTGCCATGGTGCGGCTGTGGGACGATCTTTTTCGTCTCTGTGAAAAGCACGGCTTGAGGATACTGCTCACCCCGTTCGATACATTTTGGCAGTGGCGGCACTGGCGTCATCACCCCTATAATCAGAGGAACGGCGGCGAGCTGGATCGGCCCTCGCGCTTTCTGGTCTGCACGGCCACGCGCCGCGCCATCAAGGCAAGGCTGGAATTCGCGGTGCGCAGATGGGGCGGCAGCGGCGCGCTCTTCGCTTGGGACCTCTGGAACGAGATCCATCCCGAGCAGGCCGAAGGCAGCGCCGACGATTTCGGCGACTTCATCCACGATCTCGGTGCTTTCGTTCGCCGGCTGGAGATTTCGCTCTACGGCCGCTCCCACCCGCAAACGGTTTCGCTCTTCGGACCGGAGCTTCGCTGGCGGGCGCACATGCCGCTCCGCGAACCCATCTTCCGGCATCCGGATCTCGACTTCGCCTCCCTCCACATCTACGAGGAGGGCACGATCGATCATCCCCGCGACACAGTGGCCCCGGCGCTCGGCCTGGGGCGGATCGTCGGCGAGGCCCTGGCCGAAACTCGCGATGGCCGGCCGTTCCTCGACAGCGAACATGGCCCGATCCATACCTTCAAGGACAAGAAGATCACGCTGCCGGAGCCGTTCGACGACGAATATTTCCGCCATATGCAATGGGCGCACCTGGCTGCCGGCGGTGCCGGTGGCGGCATGCGCTGGCCGAACCGTACGCCGCATGTGCTCACACCCGGCATGCGGCGGGCGCAGCGCTCGCTGGCGGGTTTCCTGCCGCTGATCGACTGGAGTCGGTTCCGACGTGTCCATCTCTGCGGCCGGGTGCGGGTTTCCCGCCCCGATGTCGCGGCGGTAGCCTGCGGCGACGATGCCCAGGCGGTGGCCTGGTTGGTGCACCGCGAAACGATCGGGCCCAACGGCATGCTGCAGGCCGACGTGCAAACCGAGCCCGTCATGATCGACCTGCCTGGGCTGGCTCCGGGTAGCTACCGCATAGTCGGCTGGGATACTGCGGCCGGCACGCAAGCGGCGGAATGGCGGGCGCAAGCGGACGGTAGGTTGAAGCTGGAGGTGCCACCGTTCGCGACCGATGTCGCGCTCGCGATCCGCCGATGCTGAGAGGGACCGAAGCCAGCCCGTCCGTCTCTGCTTTGCCTTGCTCGATGGCAGCTCCGAGACCTTGCCGAGACCGACCGGGAGTATCGGCGGTCTTCTAGATTTTCGCGGCTGAGCGGGGAACACTTCATCCACCTTCGGGTTCGGAAGTTATGCGTCATGCGCCGCCCGCGGCAGCCCGCTCAGCTTCGGCAATGAACGAGGACCCGATTATTCCACTCGCAAAAGCGATCCGAGAGCGCAATGCGGTGCTCTTTGTCGGAGCTGGTGTTTCGATGAGCGTGGGGCTGCCTTCCTGGGAGAAGCTGATTGAACGCATGGCGAGCGAACTCGGCCTGGATGGGGCGAGACCGCGTGATCGCTTCCAAACCCTGGCCGAGTATTACCGGATCAAGCATGGCAGCATCGGGCCGTTGCGCAGTTGGATGGACAGGCACTGGACCGTGACGAGGGAGAAGATTCGGGAGTCCGAACTGCATCGTCTGATCGTCGCGCTGGATTTTCCGGTGATCTACACCACCAACTATGACCGGAACCTCGAAGTCGCCTTTGAGATACACGGCCGCGCATACGTGAAGGTGGCAAATGCTAGGGATGTCTCGAAGGCTCGCCGGGACGTCGCGTGCATCGTGAAATTCCACGGCGACTTCGATGACGATTCCTCGCTGGTCCTTACGGAAACGGACTATCTCGATCGGCTATCCTTCGATTCGCCGCTCGATGTGCGATTTCGTTCCGATGCGCTCGGCAGCACGGTTCTGTTCGTCGGCTATAGCTTGTCGGACCTGAACATCCGGCTGCTGTTGCATCGGCTTTGGCAGACATGGAATCGATCGGGCTACGAGGCGGATCGGCCGCCGTCATTCATTTTCATGGCGAGCCGGGACCCTGTCGAAGAAGCCGTGCTGGGGCGTTGGGGTATCTCCGTGCTCACACGCGACAACGACGATCCGGAAGTCGGCCTCGTGAGTTTCCTCAGTCGGCTGGCCGAGGTTGTGAACGATCAGGAGATCACGCTGGGCTGAACGCCGTTCAGCACGCGGCAAGAACGAAGAATTTGCCCAACCCAAAGAGGGTTTCGGCCGTTGGTCGATCGTGCCGGCCAATGCAAGGAGTAGGAATGTGCCGCAAGCCGTTAGCCCAAATGTGAATCCGGCTGCCAGCGCGGTCACATTCGACAGTTTTTTCATGGGCGGTTTCGAATGCTCCTCGCACCGGCGAAAGGATGGCGTGCGTCTCGATCTCGTGCGGGCGACTGGCCATGATTCTCACGCAGAACGCGACTATCGCGGCTGCGCGAACCTTGGCCTCAGAACTGTTCGTGACGGGCTACGCTGGCACCTGATCGAGAAGGCGCCGGGCGTGTACGATTGGTCGAGTTGGGCGCCGATGATCGAAGCGGCAAATGTCGCCAGCGTTCAGGTCATCTGGGATGTCTTTCACTACGGAACCCCCGATTATCTTGACCAGGGCGGGAAGGAACTGATCGAGCGCTATGCCGATTTCGCAGCGGAAGCTGTCCGGTTGCATCGGGCCATCAGCGGGAAGCCTGCGCTCGTCTGCCCGATCAACGAGATATCGTTCTTCGCCTGGGCAGTCGAAGTGGGCTATTTTCCACCGGCCGGCCCAAGGCGAAGGGGTTGGTTCAAACGCCACCTCGTCAAGGCTGCCGTGCAAGGCATACGAGCCATGCGCCAAGCGGATCCAGAATGCCGGTTCATCTGGGCCGAGCCGCTTATTCACATCGCGCCGCGCGATCGAAGCCGCGCGGAGATGCGGGCGGCTGAAAAAGTCCGACAGGGACAGTTCGAAGCGTACGACATGCTGATGGGGCGCGTCGAGCCGCAGCTTGGGGGCAGCGAAGATCTCATCGATGTCATCGGTCTGAATTTCTACCCGCACAATCAGTGGTACCTGCACGGGCCAACAATCCCGATGGGGCATCACGAATACCGGGCTCTGTCGGAAATGCTCGTCGAGGTCGCCCAGCGCTACCGACAGCCGATGTACATTGCGGAGACCGGTGCGGAGGGATCGGGGGGCCCGGCATGGCTTCACTATGTGTGCGACGAGGTGCGGGACGCCGTGAGCCAAGGCGCGCCGGTGGAGGGAATCTGCCTTTATCCGATCACGGCTTACCCGGGATGGGACAATTCACGCCACGCCGAAGTTGGCCTTTTCTCCGTCATCCATGCGGATGGATCGCGTCGCACCCGTCAGCCGATGGCCGATGAACTGGCGAGGCAGCAGAGGCTGTTTGAGAAGCATTCTCGATCCACGCAGCCTTGCATGCCGGAGTAGCAAGCGGCTTTAGCCCGGCACAGCCATTGCCGGCTGCAAGGCGCCTCCAATTGGGACCGTCTTCTGAATGCGGGCGAAAGTAGCCAGAGCCTGACCCACGACCTGGTCCATATTGTAATAGCGGTACGTCGCAAGGCGTCCGACAAACCAGACATCCGGGCGACTGGCGGACAAGGCTTCATATTGCTTGTAGAGCGCTTCGTTTTCCGGCCGGGGCACCGGGTAATACGGATCGCCAATGTCGGTCGGGTATTCATAGGTGAGGCTTGTCCGGGCGTTCTTCTGGCCGGTCAGATGCTTGTACTCGGTGATCCGGGTGAAGTCCTCCGTTTGCGGATAGTTGACCACAGCGACCGGCTGGAACTGTTCGCATTCGACGGTCACGTGCTCGAAACGCAGTGAGCGATACGGCAGGCGGCCAAGTCTCCAGTCGAAGAATTCGTCGACAGGGCCGGTGTAGATCAGCTTGCGGAACGGAATCCGGTCCCGGACCTCACGATAATCGGTCTGCAGCATGATCTTGATATTGGGATGGTTGAGCATGCGCTCGAACATGCGCGTGTACCCGTTCGCGGGCATGTGCTGGAAGCTGTCGCCGAAGTAGCGGTCGTCGCGGTTGGTCCTGGTCGGAACCCGGGCGGTTACCGATTTGCTGAGCTGGGAGGGGTCTACGCCCCATTGCTTCCTGGTGTAGCCGCGGAAGAATTTCTCATAGAGTTCCCGTCCGACAGTGCTGACCACGACGTCCTCGGCCGTGTGGACTTCCTCGATGGTCTCGCGGCGAGACGCGAAGAAGTCTTCCAGTTCCACCGGATCCAAATCGAGACCATAGAGGCGGTTGATCGTATCGAGATTGATGGGGATCGGGAGAAGCATTCCGTCGACCGCCGCCAGCACACGATGTTCATACGGCCGCCATGTCGTGAAGTGTGACAGATAATCCACGATGGACCGCGCATTTGTATGGAATATGTGCGGCCCGTAGCGGTGGATGAGGATGCCTGCTTCGTCGTAGCAGTCATAGGCGTTGCCACCGATGTGATTGCGGCGATCGATGAGGAGAACGCTTTCTCCCCGCTGCGAGGCAATCCGTTCGGCGAGAACGCTGCCGGCGAAGCCGGCGCCGACGATCAGCCAGTCGAACATGGTCAGGCGCTCCTGCGGAACGGGACGACCTTTTTCCGAGCACTGGCGTTCCTGATGTGAGCGGCCATGCCATTCCATGTGCGCTTCCAGGACATGTCCGCGAGATAGGCATCGACCTGCTGAAGCCGCGCCTCGCGCGATTGGGTAAGGACGGATCGCAGCTTGGTGTCGACGTCCTCGGCGTCCACTATGTCGACGAGCCCGGCTGCGCCGTAGGTTCGCACAACATCGACGATTGCTGTTGAGACCACCGGCAGGCCAGCGGCGAGGAACTCAGGCGTTTTTGTCGGGCTGATGAAGCGAGTGGCCTCGTTGAGCGCGAACGGCATCCAGCCGGCGTCCCAGTGGCGCAGATAATCTGGAAGGTCGGCATAGCCTTTCCCGCCGAGCCAATGCAGATTGTCCGCTGTCGGCAGGCTGCTCGGGTCGATCTTGACCACCGGACCGAGCATGACGAAATGCACGTCTGGCATCGCCTTGGAGGCCTGGGCCACGAGATCGATGTCGAGGCGCTCGTCGATGACGCCGAAGAAGCCCACCCGTGGATGAGGAATGCCGAATTGATCGGCAGGGTCCTTGCCGGGTGTCCTTGCCTTGTGGAAGTGGCTGACGTCGATGCTGCTCGGAAACGGATAGATGGCACGGTGCTGGCAGCGCTTCGCTTCAAAGAGGCTCAAGCCGCCGGTGAAGACCACGTCGGCGCGCCCGAAGAGCGCTCGCTCCATCATGGCCAGCTCGGTTGGCGCATTCTTGAACGCCGAAAGTTCGTCCATGCAGTCATAGACGCAGACATCGCAATTGATGTGCGCGCTGAAGCGTAGGGCCATGGGCGTGTAGTACCAGGCGGTCAGGTTAGTGTGCGGCGTCGTAGCGATGATCCGGTCGAGATATTTGCGCTGCACGGCATCAGCTCTGGCCGGGCTTGTGCCAGTTGGAAGCAGAGGAGTCGCGACCCGAATTGCCGGCGCCACCTCTGAGAAACGCATCGAGGGATGCGAGCGCTCCTCGAAAACAGGTTCCTCGAAATAGATAATCTCATGTTCCTTCGCGGCCAAGGTAAGAATATGTTGTGGACGCTGATAGACAAAATTCCATCGTAAATGAGAGAAGCATATCAGTAAGTCTTGCGTCTTCGTGGTTTTTCTGCGAGTTGGTATTCTTATTGCCGCGTCCATACAAATTTTCCCTAGTGGCAGCCGAGATTATATTGCGATTAACATTTGTTAATCGCAGGCAGCGGAGACGAGATCCACCTTTCCGTCTAACTTTCCGTCGAATAACTTGTTCCAGCCGCGAACCGTTAAAGCGGCGAAGGATCACGCCGCGGTGCTGCTGCCCCTTTGGGAGGTGGAGCCAAGATTCGCACGCAGGTTCCTGGGGACGGTCACTCGGTGGCCGTATTTCGGTAGCATGGGCAGCTAAGCTGTTCGACGGCTCCAACGATTCGCCTGGACCGGAGCCAAACGAGCCTCAAACGGCCGGCAATTGCTGGGGCAAGTGATGAAGATCGAGTTCGAGACGAATGTGTTCCCGCTCTTCCATCCGCAGGCGGTGGATGATCTCAAGGATCCATGCCCCGTCTTTGACGGCAGGCTTTGGCACGTCTTCGGCTCGAGCGGCACGGTAACAACCGAGAGCTGGAAGATACTTCACGTAACCGCGCCGGAGCTGCATGGTCCCTGGACGGAGCACGAGCCCATCGAGCTTCCTGTCACAGGATCGGGCGTTGCCGCGCCCGGTGTTGTCTACGAGCTCGGCGTCTTCCACATGTTCATCCAGACCGAGTTCATGAAGTCCGGCGGCCGCTGTGAGCACGCGGTGTCGAATGATGGCTTCAACTGGGTGGTGCTCAACCCGGCAATCCTGTCGATCCCTGGCACGGACGAAGATGGGATCTATGATCCGCATCCGGCGATCATCGGCGGCAAGCGCTACATCGTCTATTCCGGCATGCCGAAATTCAGTCGTGTGCCGCAACCCGATGTCTACCTGGCGCGCAGCCAGTCGGACTCGTGGTTCGGACCTTGGAAGCGGCTGGGCAGGATCCTCGACCATAGTGAGATCCCACACCACAATACGCGCGATGATCCCGACTACGAGTGGGGGATCGAAGGCGCCCAACTGGTCGAGCTCCCCGATGGCCGCGTGCTTCTGAACGCCACGTGCTTCCTTCCGCGGGGAGCGCGAGGAAGCCGACAACGCGTGTTTTTCGCCATCGCCGCCGAGGTTACCGGACCCTACGTTTCGATCGGTCCGGTTCTTGATCCAGGCGGGCCAGGAGAAAACGGTCACTCGACCGTCATGATCGAGGGCGAACAGCTAACGCTTTTTTATCAGAGCCGTGTCGCGGCGACGAACCATCGCTGGCGATATGGCCTCGCCAGATGCGATATCAGCGTCCTGTCGAAGGTTGCGTGACAGCCCGGGTTCCGACGCGGCGGGGTTCAATCATTTCAAAGCATAGAGATAGGCCGCGATATCACGCGCCTGCTGCTCGGTGATCCTCGTCGATGGCATGGCGGTGTGCGGATTAATCTCTCTGGCGCCGCGTATCCAGCGGATCAGGTTCTCCGGATTGTTCGCCAGCACGCCGCCGATAATGACCCGGCCGGCGAGGCTGGCGTCGAGGCGCGGGCCGACCTGACCTTGCGCGCCCGGCACGCCAGGGATCGTATGGCAGCCGGAGCAGCCGTTCGCGGTCATGATCGGAATGGCGCGCGCGCCCACGCCGCCGGTTGCCGCATCCGACTCGTGCCGGACACGATCACGCCGGTCGGCCCATAGGGCCACGGCGGCGACGGCTACGGCAACTACGATCATGGCGGCGAGGGCGCCGGCGATCAGTCTAGCCAGATCGGAGCGCATGCGTCGCCTCCCTGGTTCCGCTCTTGCTTATCCAGAGGCCGGCGAGCAGCAAAGCGGCTCCGCCATAGATCAGGCCAGCCGGAACCCACATCACCAGACCCGCAAGCTGCTGGTCCTCGATCGGGCTTAAACCCCACAGCGCTGCGCCACCGGCATTTTCCGGATACCAGAGTTTGGGCGACAGCAGCAGCAGCACGCCGAGCAGGCCGGTGTGCATCGAGGTGAAGAAGAGATGCATGACAGCGCTGCCATAGGCCTGCTGCCGACCGGAACGGGGCAGAAGCGCCCACCAGAACAGCAAGGCAGTGCCGAGGAAGCTCGCATGCTGGGTATAGTGCAGCACGCCCCGCTGCAGGGCTGCCTCGAACAGGAACGGGATGTGCCAGATCCAGATGGCGATCGCGTGGATGATTGTTGCGTTGAGAGGGCGGCTGGCGAAGGCCCAGACCGCCTGCAGCATCTTGCCATGCGTGAGCCTTCCCGTTCTCTGCCGAAACGCGACCGGTAATGCCCATACCAGGGCCGCGCCGGGGCGGGCTGCAACCAGCAGCGGAGCCGCCAGCGCCATAAGCAGCTCGTGCTCGATCATGTGAGCGGCAAAGACCCGCTCGCCGAGCGCATGGATCGGGCTGACCAGCGCTCCCGTCAGCACGCACCACCCTGCGGCGAACAGCAAGGTTTGTCGTATCCGCTCTGGTCGGCCTCGGCTGCTGCGGCGCCACAGCCGGTTGGCGCCGGTCGCATAGATGAGCGCGAGCGCAGCGAGCGGAAGCGTGATGGGAAGGGCAAGCGTCCACCCGGCCTCGGGCGCGCCGGCGCCGTAGCAGATCGAGGTCGAGAAGAACGCCTCGAAGCTCATCGCAGGCACTCGTCGAGGATGAGCGCGGCGCTGCCCTGCATGACGATGACGAGGGCAAACAGCAAAGCCGAAAGCATGCCGAGATCGGCGATGAATCGCTCGGTGCTGCGTGTACGCTCCGGTTTGAAGGCGGCGCCGCCTTGCCGCTTTGCCTGCCACGACAGGACGCCGCCGAGGAGCGAAAACACCGCGAGCACCAGTGCGACGGGAAGCACGACCGGGACCTGGCGATTACATTGCCAGGGCACCAGCGCGTAATTCAGCTGCGTAGAGATGGCCCAGGCCAGAGGCCCCGACACGAGACCACCCCAGGACGTTCCCAAACGCAGCGCGCGCATCAGCCTAGCCTCGGGACCCAGTAGATGAGCAGATAGATCGGGATCCAGGTCAAGACCACGAAATCCCAGTAGAAGACGTTGTCGCCGACGTCGCCAAAACGCCGGCCGCTATAGGCGTGGCGCGTGAACATCAGCACGGTCAGAACGATCGTGTCGCCGACGTCGGTGATCAGATGGATGGTGTGCAGCCCGAGCAGCACCCACAGCATCGAGCCATAAGCGTTGGTGTCCCAATAGATGTTCAGGGCCGGAAACTCGAACCAGCGCACGATGAGCGGCACGCTGCCGAGCAGCGACATCACCGCCATGCCGATCCGCACCGGCCCGATGGCGCATTGCTTGGCGTAGCGGTTGAGGAGGTGGTTCGGCACCAGGCTGACGATGAGAAGCAGCGTCACGATCGTTCCCGGCCAATGGTTGGGCTCCGGGGCGCTCAGACGCCAGTTGGGCCACAAGGTCGCCAGATAGAGATAAGCGCCGGCCGCCAGCGCAAAGCCCATTCCTTCCAACGCCATGAAACCGAGCGTGCCCCACCAGGTCGGGCTGCGCGGACCAAGCCCGAAGCTTGGCAGGCCCGACAGATCGGCGGCGGGACGCTGCTTCATTCCTCGTCCTCCGGCGTATCTTTCGGCCAGAACCAGCCGATCAGGGTGATCGCGATCGGCGCGGCGCCCCAGACGATCGCCCAGGGCGTGAAGATCGAATACAGAAAGGTGCCGCCGACAGCGATCGCAGCGACCAGGGGCCAGATCGACGGCGTCGCCGATTTCTCGCGGATATCGGGATGCGCTTCCGCCACCGTCGAGATGAGGAGCTCGCGCACATCGACGCGAAGACCGGTCGCGACGGGAAGGGCCTCGCGTTCGGCCCAGAGCGGCTCGACATTCGTGACGATTGGAATGCGCGCGAAATTATAGCTTGGAGGCGGCGAAGACGTGGCCCATTCCAGCGTGCCGGCATCCCAGGGATTGTCGCCGGCCGGCGCGCCTTTCAAGGCGCCATGCACGAGGTTGAAGGTGAACAGCACGAAGCTCAGGAAGAAGAGCACCGCGCCGCCGGTGATGAACAGGTTGATGTTCCCCCAGCCAAGCTCGGCCGGATAGGTATAGACCCTGCGCGGCATGCCCCACAGGCCGACAAGGTGCATCGGGAAGAAGGCCGCGTTGAAGCCGATGAAGGCCAGCCAGAAATGCCAGCGTCCGAGGCGCTCGCTCATCATGCGGCCGGTGATCTTGGGGAACCAGAAATAGGCGGCACCCAGCAGTGGGAAAACCGAGCCACCGATCAGCACATAGTGGAAATGCGCGACGACGAAATAGGTGTCGTGCACCTGCAGGTCGAGCGGCACCGAGGCCAGCATGACACCGGTGAGACCGCCAATGACGAAGATGAAGAAGAAACCGAAGACGAAGAGCAACGGCGTGCGGATCACCGGTCTGCCGTCCCACAAGGTCGCCAACCAGCAAAAGATCTGCACGCCGTTGGGAATGGCGATCAACATGCTGGATGCCGTGAAGAAGCTTGCACCGAGCTTCGGCAATCCCGTCGCGAACATGTGGTGGACCCAGAGACCGAACGACAGGAAGCCGACCGCGATCAACGACAGGACCAGCCCGAGATAGCCGAACGCCGGCCTTCGAGCGAAAGCGGGAATGATCGCGGAGACGATGCCTGTCGCCGGCAGGAAGATGATGTAGACCTCGGGGTGACCGAAGAACCAGAACAGGTGCTGGAACAGCAGGGCGTCGCCGCCCTCCGCTGGATTGAAAATATGCGTTCCGACCAGTCGGTCGAGGATCAGGAAGGTCGAGGTGATCATGACCGCCGGCATGGCGAAGACGACGACGAATGAGGTCACCAGCAACGCCCAGACATAGAGCGGGATCTTGTCCAGCGACATGCCTGCCGCACGCTGCTTCAATACGGTGACAATGGTCGCGACGGCGACCGCCAGCGATGAGACCTCGGTATAGGTGATCATCTGCGCCCACACGTCGGCGCGCTTGCCGGGACTGAATTCGGGACCTGACAGCGGCACATAGGCGAACCAGCCGACATCCGGCGCCATTGCAAGGGCGAAGGACACCCAGGCGAAGAGACCTCCCGAGACATAAATCCAGTAACTGAACGCGTTCAGGCGCGGAAAGGCGATGTTGCGGCTGCCGACCATCAGCGGCACCAGATAGATGCCGGTCGCCTGCACGATGGGCACGGCAAACAGGAACATCATGGTGACGCCATGCATGGTGAACAGCTGGTTGTAGAGGTCCGGCCCGATCAGGCCGCGTTGCGGTCCCGAAAGCTGGATGCGCATGGCGACGGCGCTTAGCCCGCCCAGGCACAGAAACCCGAATGCCGTGATCAGATAGCGCCTTGCGACGACCTTGTGATCAACGCTGGACAACGCGCCGATGATGCCGGGCGGCGTCCGCCATGTGCGCGCGAGCCAGCGGTGAAGGCTGGCATCGTCCATGCCGGTGTCGCGCGGCCCATCACGTTCGGGGGCAACGTCGCCCTTGGCAGTCGCCTCACGTTCCGGCGGCAGGTCGCGTTCGCTGGCCAGGTCCGCGCTGCTCATTTCAGGCCCTCGAGATAGGCGACGATCGCGTTGAGCTCGTCGCCATTGAGCTCGACCACCGGCATGTGGGAGCCGGGCTTGATGCCTTGCGGATCGGCTATCCAGGCGGCGAGATTGCCGCGGCTCATCGTCAAGGTTCCCGCGGCAAGCGTTTGCCGGCTGGCAATATGGGTGAGATCCGGAGCGACCGTTCCGCCCGCGGGCGTGCCGCCGATCTTGTGGCACATCACGCAGGGACGCTTGAGAAACAAGTCCGCGCCCGCCTTCGCCTCGTCGCCCGTCGGGGCCGCGGCCGGCTGCAGCTGGTCGTTCCACCAGGCGTCGAACTTTGCCCGCGGCTCGGCGATGATAAAGGTGCCCATGTTCGCATGCTGCGCGCCGCAGAACTCGGCGCACTGGCCGCGATAGGTTCCGGGCTTGTCCGCCTTGATATCCAGCACGTTCATGTGACCGGGGATGAGGTCGAGCTTGCCGGCCAGACTTGGGATCCAGAAGGAATGGATCACATCGGTCGAGGTCAGAAGAAGCCGCACCGGCTCGCCGGCGGGGATGTGGATTTCGTTCGCCGTCGTCAGGATGCGGCTCGGCGTGGCATCCTCATAGCGCACCTCCCACCACCACTGGTGCCCGGTCACCCGAATGGTGAGCGCAGCGTCCGAGCCGATCGCCGCAAGCGTCCTGTTGGCGAAGAAGCTGAGCAAGGTCAGCCCGACCAGCGTCGCGGCGGTCAGCCCGACAGCGATGACCACAACGCGCAATTTGCGATGGTCGGCGCCGGCGTCGAGCATGAGCGGCTCGGTGCGCCTGAGCGGCCGCATCAACAGCGGTGCGGCGAGAGCGATCATCACCAGCACCCACACCACCGCGCAGAGCCCTGTGAAGAACCAGATCAGCCATGCCAACTCGCTCGCCGCGGGGCCTTTCGGGTCGAGGGCCGATTGCCAGCCCGCGCATCCCTGGAGAGAAAGGACGCTTGCCGCCGCAAACGCCATCGAGGCGAGGCGTTTCACGGCGACTTCCCCAAGGTGGCGGCATCCGGCATGCGGTTTTCCGACGGATGGGGCATCATGTCGTCATTTCGCTGTGGCGCAGCGGAGGAGGGCGCGTTGCCGCTTAGCGAACGCACGAAGGCCGCCAGTTCCCAGATCTGATCGTCGGGGATCTTGTTGCGGAAGCTTGGCATGCCGTTCGGGCGCCCGTCGCGGATGGTGGCGTGAATGCTTTCCATCGAGCTGCCATAGATCCATTTCTGGTCCATCAGCGCCGGGCCCATGCCGCCGCCGCCATTGGCGTGGCATCCCGAACAGTTGAACCAGCCGAACAGGCGCTTGCCCTCGCTGAGATGGAAGGCGTTGGCCTCGAAGCTCGCCGCCTTGTTGTTGCTGGGGGAGGGCCTTTGGCCGCCAGGTTCCAGCGTAGTCACGGGCGTCGGCTGCCCGCCGGAGCCGAGTGAAGATTGCGGGCGCGTGTCCCGCTCCTCACGCTGGCATGCCGCCAAGGCAAGCGTCACGCACAGCAGCGTCGCGAGACCCAGCCTCATCGCACCGGGCTCCCGGCGATGTCGAGAAGCGGAACGCCATATTGCGTCAGAACCGCGTCGATCTCGGCCTTGTGCCTGGCTAGAGCGCTATTCACATCACCGCGCAGAGCATCGTCCTCGCGCCGAACGCCCATCGAGATGTCGTACATCAGCGGCAGTTGCGGTCCATCGATGCGAGGTGTAACCGGTGTGATCCGGAGCGGCACCTTTTGCTTCGTAGCGAAATAACCGGCGAGCGGGCCCCAGACCACGGCGACGTCGACCTCGCCGCTCGCGACAGCTTCGACGATGCGCGCCGCAGGGTTGGGAGCGGAATAGTCTCCGTAGACCGGGTAGCCGACGAGATGTCCGACAATGCCGCGACGGCCAAGCGCCTGAACGGGGGGCGAATTGGCGCCGTCATCGCCGATGAGCTGAACGCCGATGCGCATGTCGCGCAGCCGTGGATCGTTAAAGGACGTTACGTCCGGCCCATCCTGTCGTGCGACAAAGACGTAGGAGGATCTGTAATAGGGCGAGGTGGTGCGCAGCATTTCGACATTTGCGGGCGTTCCGAGCACCAGATCGCAAAGCCCGGCTTTCAGCGTGTTGCGAACGAAGCCGCGGCGCTGCGCCCACCAGGTGTAGGTAAGCTTGGCGCCAAGGTCGGCCGCAACGATCTCGGCGATCTTGTTCTCGAAGCCTTCGCCGCTGGCGTCGGAGAACGGCATGTTGTTGGGATCGGCGCAGGCGCGCAGTTCTCGCGCATCCGCCGCGCCGGCCAGAACCAGACAGACCAGCGCGACGAGACCGGCCACGAGGGCCCGCAGGGAGGATCTTTTCGCCAGTGCCGTCGGTTTGAATGCATCAAGGCAGTCGGAACACATAGAGCGTGCCTCCCGCCGTTGTCACGTTTTTCAAGTCCTTCATCGCGTTGACGAAACCGAGCGCAGCAGTGGCATCGCGCGGGTCGAGATCGCCCGAGACGATGGCGCCGGCCCAGCCGCCAACGCCGGACAGGATCGCGACATATTGGTGTCCGTCGGGGCCGCGATAAGTCACCGGCTGGCCGATGATGCCGGAGGAGGTCTTGAACTGCCAAAGCAGCTCGCCGGTCTTCGCGCTGACGGCCTTGAACCAGCCCTCCATGGTTCCGTAGAAGACGACATCGCCGGCGGTTGCCACCGCGCCGCTCCATACCGGGAAGTTTTCCTTGAGGCTCCAGGCCGGTTTCTCTGCGGCAATGTCCCAGGCAGTGAAGGCGCCGCGATTGCCGCCGGGGCCTGGGATCATTCGCACGTTCATTCCGACATAGGGCGTGCCGGCGATGTAGTTCACCTCGACGCCTTCCTCGTCCATGCACAGATTGTTGTGCGGGATATAGAGCAGGCCCGTCTTCGGCGAGAAGGCCGAAGGCTGCCAGTCCTTGAGCCCCGAGGCGGTCGGGCAGATGTCGCGGACAACCTTGCCGGTTCCGGTCTTCTTGTCCGGGTTTTCCATCAACCTGCCGGTCTTGAGGTCCACACCCTTGCTGGAGTTGACGGGGCCATAGGGTTTTGCGGACAGGACCTCGCCGGTGTTGCGATCAAGGACGTAGAGATAGCCGTTGCGCTCCGGCCGGACCAGCACCTTGCGCGACTTGCCCTGCCAGTTCATGTCGAGCAGGATTTGCTCATTGATGCCGTCATAATCGTGGAGATCGTGCGGGGTCCACTGATAGAACCATTTCGCCGCTCCGGTATCGGGATCGCGGGCAAAAATGCCCGATGTCCATTTATTGTCGCCGGGACGCAGATCCGGATTCCAGGGCCCCGGATTGCCGGTGCCGTGGAAGATCAGATTGAGATCGGGGTCATAGGAGATCCAGCCCCACATATTGCCGCCGCCGATTTTCCAGGCCTCGGGCGGCCATGTCGTCACACCAAGGTCCTTGCCCTTGTCCATGTCGTAATGCGGCTTGAAATCCGGGCCGATCAGCACCTCCTTGTCGGGGCCCGTGTTGTAAGCCGTCCAGACGACATGGCCATCGCCAGCGTCGAGCGCCTTGACCCAGCCGCGTACGCCCATCTCGCCGCCCGAATTGCCGACGAGCACTTTGCCCTTCACCACCAGCGGCGCCATGGTGAGGGTCTCGCCGACATTGATGTTGCCGACATGGGTGTTCCAGATCGGCTGGCCGGAGTTCGCATCGAGCGCGATCGTGTGGCCGTCCAGCGTGTTGAAGAAGACGCGCCCGTCGGCGAAGGCGGCGCCGCGATTGACGACGTCGCAGCACGCCACCCCTTGTGCCGCGGGCTCGGGATTGGGTTCGTATTTCCACTTGATCGGTGCGCCAGGTTTGGAGAGGTCGAGCGCGTAGACGATGTTGGGAAAGGGCGTCACGATGTACATCGTGCTGCCGACGACAAGCGGTGCCGCTTCCTGGCCCTTGTTCACGCCGGTCGAGAAGGTGAAGGCGACCTGCAGGTTCTTGACGTTGCCTTCATTGATTTCCGCGAGCTCGCTGTAGCGGGTCGAAGCATAGTTCTTGGCCGGCATCGTCCATTGGCCGTCGTCGGGCGGGGCGGCGGAGGCCGGCGGCGAGATCGCGGGCGTCGACGGCGACTCCGAGGCGGCCATCAGAACTGGGAGACAGGCCAGCATCGTCGCTCCAACAATGCTTGATCCCGCATATTGCCGCGCAGCCCGGGTGAGGCGAGCGCGTCGGGATTGCGCAGACCTCGCTGTCAACTGTCGCACTACCTTCATTTCGGCACCGAGCCTCCAACGCCGGCGCCCAGTTCCGCGGCTATGTCGGCCTCGCGCCCGGCGCAAAGCCGATGACCCCAGCCGGATGCGCTTTTGCCGCCTGGGTCGAGGTCGTAGATGATGGCGTCCTTGCGATTGGGGTTGACGCCTGCCGGAACCTTGTCGAGGCCGAGCGCGGCGCGGACGCGCCAGGCGACGTTGTGGTCGGCGCAGGAGGAATCGCCGCTGACCCCGAGGCCGCCGACGATCGCCTTGCCGTCGTACAGGGCCAGGCCTCCGCCGAACACCACCACGCCTCCGATCGGTTTGCCGATCAGCGGATCATTGGAGCTGCCGAATGTCTCGGCGTCGCCGGCGTAAGCCGCCGCCTGATTGACGGGGTTGGTGGCCTGCAGGCCGAACAGCGGCCCGCCTGGTTGCACCCCGGCATAAAGATTGGCGGTCGACAGGGCCATATTCGCCAGGCTGAGCCCGTTGGCCGTGTTGGCCTTCTCCGCCGCGACCAGCCGGCTGCCGGGCCATTGCGCGTCCACGGTAGGGCCGCTGAAGGCGACGGCGCAGACCGTACCGTCACGGGCAACGATCGCGGCCCATTCATTGGTCTCGAAGCCGCCATTTGCCGGCCCGCCACTCGCCTTGACATTGCCCTTCAAGGCCGACAGCAGTTTGTCGTGATCGGCCGGGCAGGGCGCTTGCGCCCAAGCGGGATCGTACGGCAGCACCGCGATGGCCAAGAGCAGGAGGCCAAGAGCGGCCGACGGAGACTGGCGGAAATGCATGGCGCTTCGGAACACCTTGTTCAACGCGGACAACAAGGGAAACAGAAATCTGGCGGCAGAAACTCCGGTCTCGCCGTTCTGCAAGCTGATCCTGCTCTTGCTGCGCGAAACCGAACGGACAACGAGCCCCTTTGTTCCTGCTGCCCAGAAAGGGACTGCAAGAAATGCGTGTGGCAGGTGCATCCATATCGAAGTCCGGCCCAACAGCACCAAGGACCTGGCGGTGCCATCACCGCCTCCTGGGAGGCGGCCAGCGTTCCTCGATCGCTGCAGCCGTCAACAGCAGGAGGTACGCGGCTGCTTGGTCTTGCGACATGTGCAGTAGAGGAACCAGCTGTGCCGCCCTGCGTTGGACGGGCAATGGAGCAGCTTCGTTCAGATTTCGCGCCGATCGCACAGCCCGGTTACTGGCTGGCCCTGCTGCTTTTGTTGCTTCCCTATGGGGTCGGCGTGTTCTTCCTCATCAGGACGTGCCACTGCCTGTGACTTGATCCGCTGCCTCGGCGGCGTCGAGCTCGAGGCAAGGCGCGCTCGCGCAAATCCCGGTCTGGATCGCCCAGCTGACGAACACTTTCCTGGCCGCGGCGACCGGCCCGCGGCCATCATATGCCGCGCAGCAAGCGTCGCTGGCCAAACCGTGCAGGCGGCACCGCTTCTCGAACGGCCACTCCTCCAGGAATTCGATGGCGTCCATCGCGCAACGGATTTTTCTCACGCCAAATGGCACGTCATCAACAAGGACAGGTTCAGCGAACACATCAGTGCTCATTGCGCCTGGTTCTGCCGCGCCGTGGTCGTGACCATAGTTGTCGCTTTGCCGAGAAATCAAAGCACGCCCAACGGGCTCCCCGAAGACATTTGGGCCCATGACCTTCCTCCGCTTGATGCGCCAATCGCCGGCAGGCCAAACAGATGCTCGGCAAGGTGTTGGGCATGTGCCGGCGGCGCTGAGGTGAAATATTGGAAGCGCGATTTTCGGCGTCAAGAGCCGCCCTGTGGCGGCCGACCCTGGCTCACCTGGGGTGGGTTGGCAACTCGGCCGATCTGGGTGACGGGCGGCCGAAGAGACAAGCAGCGGCTGGTGTTTTGCGTTCGGCTCCATGGGCTGACTAGAGCTGCGCGTGGAGCGTGCTGGCCAGCCAATCGGTGAACTTTTCGCGCATGGGACGTGATCTCCATTCGGCAAGGCTGATCTGCCTCGAGCGCTTCAGATCTTCGTTGAACAAGTCGATCTGCGTTCGTGCGAATTCCTTGCCATAGACGTTGAGCGTGGCCTCATCGTTCAAACGCAAAGACCGCTGGTCCAGGTTGGTGGAACCGAAGCTCGCCCAGACGTCGTCCACGATCAGCAGTTTGGGGTGATACATCGTGGGCTGAAACTCGTAGATCCGCACCCCGGCCTCGAGCAATTTGCCCCAGAAATAGCGCGAAGCTTTGCGGACGATCGGAACATCCGTCAGGGAATTGGGAACGATCACATCGACGGCGACGCCTCTTTTTCTGGCGTCCAATATCTGCTGCAGGGCGATGTCGTCCGGGACGAAATAGGCCATGCCGATGCGCAGGTGGTCTTTGGCCGCGGCTATGGCGGCCAGCATCATCAGCTCCATGTTTTCGGAGCCGTTCGGCTGCGAAGAAAGGATCAGCTGGGCACGGAGCGCACCCGCGGCTTCGGGCGGCAGGTAGAAGTTCTCGCCCTGCAACGTCTCGCCCACTGTTTCCAGCCAGTTCTCGGCGAAGGCCGCCTGGAACCCGGGCACAGCAGGCCCTTCGATCTGGTAGTGCGTGTCGCGCCACTCATTGGGGTTGCGCGCATCTCCCAGCCAGTTGTCCGCGATGCCGACCCCGCCTGTGAAGGCGACTCGCCCGTCCACAATGAGCAGCTTGCGATGCGTTCGGTTATTGACGCGGTCGAGCGTGTACCAGTGGATCGGCCGATAGCGCTCGAACCGAACGCCAGCACTCGTCATGATTTGGATCAGCTTCTCATCGAAGGGAAGACTGCCAAGCCAATCGACGAGTACGCGCACTTCGACACCCTCTCGGGCTTTCGCAGCCAAAGACGTGGCGAACTCGTAGCCGACCGAGCCCGACCAATAGATGTAGGTTTCCATGTTGATGGTCTTTCGGGCCGAACGGATCGCTTGCAGCATGGCGGGAAAAATCTCGTCGCCGTTGACGAGGGTCTGCACGGCGTTCGCCTCGAACATCTGCCCCTGCGAATAGCTGCTCATGCTCCTTGCGAATTGCGGATCTGCCGCATCGAAACGGTGCGGCACGATGGTGCGGATGACACGGGTCTCCGGAATCAGGTTGATCGCGAGCAGCGTGACCAGACTGGCGACAAGCGCGACGGCCAAATACTTGAGGCTGCTGAGCAGCCTCCGCCGGTTCCGACCAAATCTCACCTTTCACGCGCCCGCTGGAGGCGCCAGGGTGGCCGCCCCATACCAATTCAGACTTCGGCGATCGAAAACGACACACAGTGCTGCGTGGGCCAGCAGCACCAGGAATGCGGCGGGACGGGACGATAAAGTGCCGATTGAGGTGAGGAAACTCGTTATCGGGTGATTTGCCATGCTCAAGAACTGTTGATCCTGACGCAGGTTCCAGCCTTGAGCCGGGTGTCCGAAGTGCAAGCCTGAAGCTATAACAACTTTCGACCAACGCCTGCATCCTTCGCAGGCAATCGGCGTTGAAGAAGGATCCTAGAGGGCGGGTTTAGACATGGACACGAAGCCAACTGACGCTGACACGGTTTCCGCTCAGGAACCGGATATCATCGTGAACAAGACCGCACATTTCGTCGGGGAATGGATCGACGAGCACAAGGCGGAAGCCGCAGCTGCAATCCCGGCCGAAATCGCCGCCGAGAAGCTCGCCGAACAATGCATCGCCGATGCCGAAGGCCTGGGAATACTGGCTGAGGATATCGGCGACGAAGTCGGCGATCTCAAGCAATACATCGCGGAAACAGTGCTCGGAGACGAAACTTCCAGCAACGGCAAGATTGAGAGCCCGCCCGATCCGCTCCCGGCGGCGCCAAATGGAGAAACCAATGCCGAAGTTCCGTTTTGAGTTCATCGAAAGTACGGCGCAGCCGGCCATCCAGGTCGACATGGAAAATTTGGATGCCGCCAAGGCCGAGGCGAAACGCGCGGCTAAGGAGGCGATGCTCGATGGGATTGTCGAAGGCGTCGACCCGACATCGTGGGTTACGAGAATCTACGACGAAGCGGGGTATCTGGTCGCCACGATCGGATTCCAGGACCTTGTGGCCGCGCCCCAAGCTGTCGGACAAGCCCACGAACAGACCGATGAGCCCGGCGTGATACGCTCGGGCTGATGCCGCTCCTGGGCAGGCCATCGGAACCTCAGTCGAGCTTTCCAGGCCAGGTCAGCTCGATCCACGCCGGGGCATGATCGCTTGGCCTTTCCAAAGCTCTTACCGCAGCATCGACGCCCGCCCCTCGCAGCCGGTTTGAAAGCGCCGGACTGATCAGGAGATGGTCCATTCGCAGGCCGGAGCTCCGGTCATAGCCGCCCCGGTAGGAGAAGTTCCAGTAGGTGTAGACCCCCTTCTCGGGATGGATCTGCCGAACCGCATCCGTCCAGCCCATCTTCAGCAAATCGGCGTAAGCGTCACGACTCTGCGGGAAAAACACTGCATCGCCCAACCAGCGCGCCGGCACCACCGCATCAATCGGGGTTGGCACCACGTTGTAATCGCCGCACAGGACCGTTTCCTCTTTAAGCAAGGTCTGGGAATAGCTGATCAAACGCTGGAACCACGCCAGCTTGTAATCGAATTTAGGTCCGGGCGCGGGATTGCCGTTCGGCAGATAGATGCAGCCGATCACCAGCCCATCCACCTCGGCCTCGATGTAGCGGCTGTGCGTATCGTCCGGGTTGCCTGGCAGTCCGCGCCTGCGCTCCTGCGGCTGTTTCCCACGGGCCAGAATCGCTACGCCGTTGTAAGATTTCTGCCCATGCCAGACGGCGCAGTAACCAGCCTGCCGGATCGCCTCGGCAGGGAACTTCTCATCGGATGTCTTGAGCTCCTGCAGGCAGACGATGTCATAGCCGGTTTCGCCAAGCCATTTCAGGAGGACCGGCAATCGCCCATTGACGCCATTTACGTTGAAAGTAGCGATCCTGGTCATCCGGTTATCTTGGCCGATGATCTCTCCGGGCAGTCACCCCGATACTTGGTTTGGAATACTAGCTGTCTTTCTTGTAGGATTTGGCGGCCTCATCGATCTTGCGCCAATCGTTTCCGTGGCGCCGCACCAGCTCCCGCGCCTGGGCCGGCGAGATGTTTTGCGTTTCCACGATATGGTTCACTTCCGTTTCTTCGCCTTTCAGCGGGCGCGAACGTGGCCTTCTGGGCCGGCTCGCCGCTGTTTCATCTGCATCACGTCGTCTCGCCATGGGCTGACCTCTCCTGATTCGGATTAACCGTCGAATGCCGGGAAGGTTTCCGCTCGCGGTTCCTCGAGCAGTTCGGCTTGTCTCGGCTGTGTGGCTTGAACCCAAAGAACTTGCGCGGCGTTTCCTTGCGAGCAGGGCTAGCGAGCGCAATCCGATGGAAAAATCCGAAGCCCATTTTGAACCGCAGAAGCCTCGTGGTGCCGAAGCGCGCTTCCCGTACGATCGAGCGGCAGTTGAGCGGTTCCAGCTTGCGTTTCCGCGCGCGAGGTGGAGCGACGAGCGCAGGAGCTGGTTCTTGCCCGGAAAAACGGCGGCGCGGCGGATCGAGCGCTGGCTGGCGCAGGAGACGGCGGCTCGCGCAGTCCATGACGACAGTAAGGGGCGGGATACCTTCGCCTTCGATCCACTGTCGAGCCACTATCTGGAAGTCGCGGACGACCTGCGCATTCGCACGCCTTATTCGAAGACCGTGGTGGAGGAACTGCGAGCGGTTCCATGGGCGAGTTGGGACGACGAACTGCGGGTCTGGCGGGTGCCTTTTCGAGCTTATGAGGAGCTGCGGCGCCGTTGGCCAAGCATCGAAAGAGCCGCCCAGCGCGCCGAGCCGGAGGAGAGGAAACGCCGACGGGAGGCTGGTAAACACTCCGATGAGCACAAGGCCGCCAGGCTGCGCCATGCCGAACGCAGGCGCCGGCGCTATCCGGTTCCAGCCGAAGACCTGCCTCCGCTCGGTCGCGCCGTGGCGACGGTGCAATATGACATTGTTGTCTTTACCGGGATTTCAGGCGAGCTCGCCGACCCCTCTGACCTGGCGCCGTTCTACCCACAGTCGATGGAGACCGGCTTCGGCGCCGTTTGGGCGAGGTGGCGGCCGCCGACCTTGGCTGAACTGATCAAGACATGGCCGGCGCGGCGTCCTGCCGGGTCAGCGGAACGATCGAGAGGGTGGTGGCAGCCGACGCTTGGCGAGCTCAGAATCGCTCGCCGAAAGGCGAAAAGCCTGGAGCGGAGAAAACGTTCGCGAAGTGCCGATTGATATTCTTGGCTCCATGATGGCTGTCACATGACAAGCGAGCCGGGCCGCCGGGGCTCGCGAACCCGATTTTCATCTTGAGAACTCTTTGATTGCTGGAATGTCGCAGACCGAAAAGGAATTTCGGGTGCGATTTCAGCCACGCGGGACCGGCATCCCCGCAGCCAAGCACGCGAGCTCATTGACTTGATCGGCATCGACGCAGCTTCGCGTCTTCGGCAGGCGCGCCTTCCCAAGAAGACGTAACCGCTCAGGCGCGATTTTCATCACGGCCTCATTTGTTAGCGCGCGAGTAGCCGCAGAGGCGTATCACCCCTTTGTCGTTCGTACCGAGTAGTGAGGCAAGCGGACGCTTGAAAGCGGTATCGTGCTTTCGCCCCTGGCCAGGAGGCACGCATGTCCCTGCATGGTGTTTTGGATTCCACCCAACTTGAAATCCTCTCAAAAGCTGTCCATCGCTATTGTTCAAGGCATGGACTTGAGAGCGAGGAAGACCGCCAGTTGGTCGCCATGAGGGCCATGAGCCTTTTCGGCCAGGGCACAACTGACCTTGACCGGCTGTCCGCGAGACTGGAAAAGCTCGGCGAAACTGGGCACGGCTAAACCGGCTGGCAAGCGTGCAGCCGTAACAGCTCCAGCGCAGCGCTCCCAATCCCGCCAAATTGCGCCATCGCTAGCAAAAAGATCGCCAACACCAGCTGCTTGCTGCAGCGTAGAAGCTTCGGCGAAAGCGAATGCGGAGAGAAGAGGGTGATGGGGCCCAGAGGCGGCTTAGGGGACCAAAATCGAACCGTAAGCGAAAGCCTGCTTTCTCTCTGATTTTACAAACGCTTAGCCTGAACCGATGTTGCGGGCGCATTCCGCTGTTGTGGACCTCTTGCGGTGCAAATGTGTACCGCGAAAGATCAAATACCAAAGGGACATTTGCCCCGCAACCCTTGGCTCAAGTTATCCTGAGCGGGAGCGGCTGGTGAAGAGCAATGGCAGCCCCTCGCAGCCGCTCTCGGAGGAAAGTGACGCTGAAAGTCGGCATCATTGATCGACGACATCAAGCCTTGGTTCAAGGAACCCAGACACAAGCGGGGAAAGGAAATCTCTTTCTTCTCTCTCCAACCGCCACAACCGCGCTTCGGCGAAACCGGAGTAGTCGCCTTGAGAGAGCGCAAGACAGGCCTGATCGTCTATCATATGACAATCGCGATCAACCTGAGTTAAGCTGTTGCCTAAAATTCGCTCCTTCAACGCGGGAGCTTCTCCGGGAGCGACCAAGAAACGGTTGGCTGGGCTTGAGTATGTGCTTCGTGATGCATTTACCCACGGAACAACCTGAACGACCGCTTTCCTCCCGCTGTTAGCTAGCAGCTTTGATCCCGCAAGATTGCCGAGAACTCGATTTTGCCGCTCGGCAAGCCGGAAGACCAACGCCTTTGTTCGCGCTGCGCGAAAGTCGAACGTTCTGGCCAAGGGCCTCTCTTCCCATGGTCGTTTCCAAGTCCAACAAGGAGTTTCTGAAGAAAGCATCTGCCGCATGTCTGCCAATGCTAGCTGTACACGGTCGCCGCTCATTCCTGCAAAGAGCTCTCCATAGGTGGTTACCCAGAACCATGCACGGAGATTTTCTCGGTCCTTGTTTGACTGATCCGGCTTGTGTCTAAAAGCCTCAGCAAGAACCACTATTTGAAGCGCATACGGGACAAAATCAGGGCTCGGAACTCCGCAGTCTGTCCACAAGAAGCCAGCTACCCGAGAAATTGCTTGGACGACCTCGCGGACCACGGTGGGTTCGCTCTTTAACGCGTCGCTCAATTCTTGCGCGTTTGTCTTGTATACGTCTAGACCAAATGCCGCCTTGATCGCTTTGAGGATCGGGTCTTCATCAAGGTGGCCCCATCCCAATCCTGAGAGAAGCTCTTTAACAATGTCATTCATTTCTCGACGGAGATCGAATTGTGACGACCAAGTTAGAGCGTGGACCATATGGGCCTCACTCATCTTGGCTCCTTGACTGTTTATGCGCTGAAACGTTCGAGTTGCCATGTCGACGTCATCAGTGGTGATCGGAATGATGGGAAGCTTATAGTCTCGGAATGCACGCGCGATTTCGTCGGAGGCGATGATGAGATCGTCTTCTCCCGCCACGCTCAGGCGGCGTTGGTACTGGAGGAGCGCAACGCTATCGTAGACAATGTTTAGCGGCATTAAATCGGTTACGTCGTCGTACTCTGGTATGCAAAAGTCCATGTTTTTCAGGTCAACAAAAACATTAAATCCTCCGTCTGATCCGACAAAGTCATCCGGACCGTCGGCATCATCAACGATTAAATCTTCTCCATCCTCGACATAGTCATCGGCATAGTCCATTGCATAACCCGTGGACGGCTTGTGAAGAGCACCGTACAACGTGGATAGGCGCTGAACCCCGTCCAGAAGATAGCTTCGGGTGCTATTGAGGTCGGGGCTCCTCAGTTTGTAGGGGCCTAGATAATTGTAACACTCGATACTGGTTGTAGCTGTCCGCCAAACCATCACGGCACCGATAGGAATGCCATCCCGGATACTTCTCAAAAGTTCGCGTCGGCGGTCCCAGTTCCAAACGAGTGGGCGCTGAAAGCGAGGGACTTGCAGCATCCCAGCACCCACCTCATCAAGCAGCTGGGACAAAAACTGAACATGCGGATCGCTGTAGAAACTAGGGGCTCTCATCTCAACGCGCCATCGCCAAAATTTCCGTTACCAAGGATCGGAGTTCATTTTCGCTCCCGTCCCGTCTGAGGTGATCCTGCGAAATCGCTTCCGAGGAATAGAGCTTGGCTATGTGACTGCCAAATCCGTTCATCAAGGACGCCCTCGTTGCCCCAACGATGTTGTGATATAGGGTACCACAGTTTGGCCCCTGCCTATCCTCGTCCCCCTGAAATCCGGTCTTCATGTTGTAGTGCTCTCGCTGGCTGCTCGACATTCCTACGAATGCCTCAAAGACTTTTCTCTTCTGGGGCGCCTTGCCGGTGTAAGCCCAGCCCCTCAGTATCTCTCTTGGAAGATAATTTTCGATGCTCCTCCGCTGAAGCTGATGGCACCAAAGCGAATGCTGAGCGCAGAAGTTGAGCACGGCCAGGGATTGGTGGCTCGGCGCCCCGGGCTGAAGCGCGTCGCTATCAATCAAAGTCGCAGTCCGATGCCAATCAACTCCCCGAGGATTAACGATGGGCTGAATTTGCTGAAGTAAGGTGGTGATGCCGCCACCGTTGGCAAACTCCAAAAAGCCGTCATTCTCCAGCTTGAGCAGGCGCTTTCTGTATTCATCGCTGGCGACGCCGAGGATGAAAGCTTTATCGTTCATTCCGTTCTCAAGGTAGATCCTGAAGGGCCTGCTGAGTACGCCGAGTGCCACATCTATACCTATTGCCGGAGGGTTCTGGCCCCAATTCTGAGCGCCCCCTGCAACGATATGAACCTCTCGCCGTGCCGGCTCTCTCGCGTCCAAGGCCGCGCCAAATCCTAGCAACAGTTCCCATTCTTCGCGCTCTTGGGCTGTTCGGCCCGCGAGCCAATTCAAAAAGTCTGGATGGCCTTCGTCAGAGATATGTATGCGATGCCGGCCATCCAGAGCATACCCGGCAATCGCTGAAAGCTGGATTGCGGACGGAGGATTTGCGAAAAGCGTTGCATCAAGAGTTATTTTCATGGGCTGCTGTGCTCTTGCGTCGTCTTACAGCAGCCAGCTGCCGAGCTTGCTCTATGTTTTCACTGAATACGCCCGGCGGCCAATTGTCTCCTACGGGTCGGCCGAGCTTGTCGAATTCGATTTTGTTGGCGAATGCGCCACCGTCATCTTGGCCAATCCAATAGAGCGCCACGACATTTGGATTTAGCCGGCCCTCTGCAATCTCCAGTTGGACGCGGAGGAGGAAATTCTCGGAATGCGTCTCAACGATAGACGACACCATCCCACGACGAGCAGCGTCACAGAAGAGACCTGCAAGATGGCCGTGGGCAGCGGGATGCAGATGCAATTCGGGGTGCTCTACGGCAAGAACCCCGCCGCGCTCTCGATCGCCAAGTCCGAAAAGCGCGAGATAGGCAACAATGGGAAAGACTTGCGCCATCCCTTCCCCGGTGTCAGCGAGCGCCGACGAGAAAGCCGATCCCATACGCGAGAGACCCACTGATAGCAATTCGTCTTCTTGGAACGCACCTCGCCTGAGAACAAGGGTATGCCCGGTAGCTTCTTCGTACCAGGAAGAGACCAGCGAAAGCGCCTTTCCGCCCGATAGGCCATCCATCGCCAACAGCTGAACTGCACCATCGCCGTTGGGTTTGATCTTAATGCCCGGTCCCCTTGTTACTTCCCACCGAGGCGGCACATCCCTGAGGGCCTTTAGCCATGTCATCTGTCGTGAAAAAGGCCTCGTAGCAAATTCAACGAGAAACATGGCCTCCCTCAGAGCAGCAGGCAACTCTTCCTTCTCGTTTGCCGACGGAATTTGTACTAATTCGGGAGAAAGTCCTTTGAACAACAAATCGACCGACCAGAAGCGACTGTCATCAATAGATGCGAGGTATCGATTTGGGTACAGTTTGGCGTTTGCTAAATCCCATTCAAAAGTTATACGTTGGTCGCGGAAGTCCGTTATAATAAGCCGCTCAACAACAATGCGTTTTTCGTCCGAAAGTTCGATAACCGAGAAATCGATGCTTTTAACGGCCCCTCCCTTCCAAGAAAGGGAGAAATTAATCGACGGGCCGCTACCTCGGTGGCATACGAGATTTTTAAACGATGCACCTCGCATTGCATCCGAACGCAAATCCATCGGACTGTCGCCGTTGTAAGAAAAACAGTCGCCTAAAAAAGGAAGAGTTCTAAGAAGGGAACTTTTGCCAGCGCTGTTGTAGCCGAACAGCACGGTTAGAGGGCGCACCTCAATAGTAGTTTGTGCACTGAACGATTTGAAGTTGGAAACGGAGAACGTATCTAGTATCTGCATAGGAAGCGTAGCCCCGCGAACCCTGCCAAAAAAGAGGCGGCTGATTGCCGTAAACCGATCGCATCCAGAAGATCGGATACGCGCACAGCTCAAAGTCAATTAGCGCAGATGGTTGTCTTTTTTCTATAGGGCGCCGAAAAATGACCGAAAATCCGAGGGGTCGAACTGAGTAATTGCAGAGGCGCGATACCCCCCGTGGGCTATGGCTTCCGGCTGTCAACCTTCTCGGCATCTATCACTGTGTAGGACGCTCCGCTGCTGTCTTTCGAGCGGAGGGCGAGTTCTTCGTAGAGGTAGCGTGCGAACATCGAGCCTGCGCCGAGCACCACCCACAACGGCACACCAATGGCCCCGCCAAGGGCAGCAATGCCCGCACTTTGGCCACCGAACACGGCAACGCCGACAGCGGCAGCACCGAGCCCCAGACGCTGGGCGACGGTTCGATTGTCCCAGCCAACGCTTTTGGTTTGTGACGCTACGATCTTCACGAATGGCCAGATGACTTTGCTTGAGACCGTCACCGCGATGGCGTTCTTCGCCTTCTGACGGGCGGGCAGGTCCGAGTTCCGAATGTCGAGAAGCTTCAGTGCCCAAGCCTTGAGCGCGTCACTCTGGGCCGGTGTTGCTTGTTCGGCGATCCGAACCGCGAGTTGACGGTAATTCTTCTCATCCATGTGAAGCCCCCAATGTGCGCCTTCGGCTCGTATCAGAGCCGCGACTACAATGACAGGTGTCCGGAAGGGTATAGCCCAGCGTACAGAGGAGCCGCTGTCGGAATGAGTGTCCGTTAGGGTTGACATCAATCAACGGACAGCCTAGTCAGCGTACATCATGCTAACGGACACCGAGGAAGCCCATGTCCAAGACCATTCTTTATGCTCGCGTCTCGACCGTTGACCAGACGCTCGGGCACCAAAAGATCCAAGCGGAGGCCGCTGGCTTCACCATAGACGAGGTGGTGGCAGACCACGGCGTCTCCGGGGTCAGCACGACGCTTGCCGAGCGCCCCGAAGGGAGGCGGCTCCGGGATATGCTGCGGAGGGGCGATACGCTGGTGGTCCGATGGGTGGACCGGCTGGGGCGCAACTACCAAGACGTTTGCGACACCATTCGCGAGTTCATGCGGAAGGGCGTGGTCGTGCGGACCGTGATCAATTCCATGACGTTCGATGGGGCCACCAAAGACCCCATGCAGCAAGCCGTAAGGGACGCGCTCATTGCCTTCATGGCGGCAACCGCCCAGGCGCAGGCCGAGGCCACGAAAGAGGCCCAGCGGGCAGGCATAGAGGCCGCTAGGGCACTGGAGGACCGCTACAGGGGCCGCAAGCCCAGCTACGACAGGGCCGCGCTACAGGCCGTCACCGACATGCTGACCCAAGGGCAAGGAACGTCCGCCGTTGCCAAGGCGTCAGGGCTTACGCGCCAGACGGTGTTGAGGATCAAGGAAGACCCTGCGGCGGCCGAGAAGGCGCTTGTGGCTTGGGGCATGTGAGGGAGGCACGGAGATGGCTTACACGCTGGCAATGACCTTCATGACCCTTTACGGCCTTTGCGGAGCGGTTGCAGTCGTGAGGTGGATCGTCGGCCGGTAGCGAGGCGCCAGTGGTCGTCCCTACCGCGCCGTCTTCGCACTTCCCGGCTTCGGTATCCAAATCGCCGACTGGTCGTCGCCGAAGGGCACGGCGCGACCTTCCAACACGCAAATGCCGACCGCCGCACAGACCACGGCGTCAAGCATGTCTTCGTATGCTTTCCACTCTCGGCCGCTCGCACGCTCGAAATCGAGTTCTGGCATCGCCGGTGCTACACCACGGAGTTCGTTTTCCATCAGGGCCGCAATGGCGCTCATCTGACGTTGAATGTTGAGCGCCCGGACCTTGGGCCTCTCGTCGGGCCAGTAGCTACGTCTGTTGCCGAACTTGTAGGGAAGCCGACGCTCCGCCGAAGCGAACTCAATCAAAGCCGGGTGCGGATAGACCTCACAAGGCCGCTCACCACCGGCCCAGATGTCCGCAGCTCATAGCCCTTCAGCTCGAAGCTCGCCCGCAGCCTGTCGCTGACAGGCCCAGGACGGATCGCACTCGGTGTGTGTGTCCCCGCCCACCTATGCCCATAGGCCCGAGAGACCGCATCATCGCTGGCCCGGCGGGCTGTAATTGGCGTCCGCGAAAGGGGCATGTCGACAGCGACCAGATCGACCGGGGAGCCCACCAAGGCATTGGCCGTTTCCAATGCTTCGGAAGCCCCGCCAGCCAAGCCGGGTAGGGCTGTTGCCTCCGTGAGAGCACAGAAGGTGCTGTAGGAGGATGCCGCCGCCCGCAACCGCCAGCCTGCGGGCTCCTCAACTGCCAACGCGAGACCGCTCGGCTGGGCCGCCGTCCAAGCCGCATCTATTCCCAACACCGCTCGCATATCGTCCTCGCCGACAACTTTTTTCGGGCCCAGTTCGGGCACACATGCCTTGGAATGCCTTACGCCAAAAGGGTCAGCACTAGATTAGGTATCTGGTGCGCCTATCTCGTTGAAAATAATACGAAGTCTGGCCGTTGACACCGGGGTCGCCGTGACCAATATGCGCCTTACGCATACCCGAGTGGTGGGCTTGACCCGCCGCTGAACCCTGAAGACCAACCCCGCTCGCAGGCCATTCGGCCCCAAGAGCCTCCCTTCCAAACCAGTTGGCTGTTCTTCCCAACAGCCCGGTCGATTGCAGCCATGCCTGACGTGCCTCTAGGGGCCGGCAGCGGGACCGTACGGGGCAAGACGATGATCCCCGGCCGAACCATAGAATGGCAGCGGGCTTGCACCCGAGACCGGCACACTGCCGGACGTGCAAGTACCGCATTAGCCGCCAATCCGGATTAGTCTCCGGAGCGGAAGCGGAACCAAGGGGTCATCCCCAAGGGGGAAACCGTGAACCGGGCAGGTCAGGACGACACCCGGCGGCAAAGACACAAATCAACCTATTAATGGTCGGGAAGTCCCCGGCCGTTTTCAACCCTTCCGTCCCTCTGTGCTTAGGGGCGGATACAGATATTAGGAGAAATGAATGCGAACATGTCGCGCTGCACACTGTGGCGCACCCACGTCCTCCCGCTTCAGCCCGCACTGTCGGCGACACAAGAGCCGACTACGGCGCCAGGGCGATGTCGAGCAGACTGCCATCAGGCGGAGTGAGCTTGCGCCTTATGTCTCCCTCGTCCGGGAGCGCATCGCGAAGAATGCCCACAATCCCCTCTGGGGCCACTTGGATGCCCGTTGGGCTGCTCTGGCTACCTCGGCAAAGGACACCGCTGGCAACCGCGTCCAGAGCCGATACCAGCGACAAGCGGCGCATGAGGTGCTGAACCTCGACGCCGAATGCTCCGCACGGGACATAGCCGTCACTGCGATGGCGATGTTCCTGTTCTGGAGCGAGAGACCGGAGCGGTTCCTGTCGGATGCCGCCTTCCGCCTCCAGCTCGTGAAGCGGGTCCGGTCGCTCTCCAGTAGGCACTCGGGCCTTCGCTATGACCACCGAACGGGCAAGCAAGAGCGCGTCTACCGGGAGCTTAGTCCCAAGGCGGGCATGATCGTAGCCCGTGACCTGACCGCCGCCTTCGGGGGTGCCGGTCTACAACTCGCCGAACTCGAAAAACGTGATCAAGAAAGGAAGCAAGCCATGACCGATGAGATCAACCAAGCCCTGCGGGAGCTCGTGTGACGACCAGCTCCGAGGCACCACGAGACCAAATGTTCCGCTTTGAGCTGACCACTCAAGGCCCACTTCAGGAACTTGCAGATGACGTCACGGCGCTTGTCTTGGCCCACGAAAAGCGCAGCGGGTCCCGCGAACGCCAGAGAAGGCCGGCAGACGCAAAGGCGTTCAAGACCGCTGTAGACACCATCGTCGCCAATCTGGCTCACTACGCCCTATTCCCGCCCGAGCAGGGCCGCATTACGCTGCCACTGGGCCACCGTAAGCGGGCCACTGTGGGGATGACGGTTGATGGCTTCGGCAAGCCTCTACCTGCGCTTCTAGGGGCACTGGAGGCCGTTGGAGTGGCGACAGTGGCCAAGCCGCAGGAGGCCGGGTACGCCACTACAATCGCTCCTACGGCGGCGTTTGCAGCAGAGGTGGGATCAAGGGGCATCAGCAGCCCGGACTTCGAGAGAAGGACAGACCTGCCGGCGTTGATCCTGACGCGGAAAGACCAATGGGGCCGACGAGAGCATGTCGCCATCCCGCAGACTGACGACGCGGCGTCGAAGGCCGCACAGGTGAGGAGGTTCAACGAGCGGCTGGCGATTGCCGAGGTGGCGTATGTGGGGAACCGGCCCACCGACACTCACGACCGAACGTTGGTAAGGCGGTTCACGCTGCCTCCGACTGCACTATCGCTGAACCTCGCATACAGCGGCCGTCTCTTCGGAGGCTTCTGGCAGCAGATGAGGAGGACCGAACGGAGGCACATTCGGCTTGGAGGTCAGTGGATCGGGGAACTCGACTATGGGCAAATGTTCCCCCGGCTCGCCTATGCCAAGGTCGGAGCCGCCCCGCCCGAGGGAAGCCCTTACGACTTGCCTGGAACAGAGGAGTTCACTGACGAGCAACGACGCGCTGTGAAGAGCGGCTTCAACGCTTTCCTCTTCAAGGCCACGACAATGCGCAAGTGGCACCCGGACATCGAACAAGGGCTTCCTACGGGGTGGACAGTGGGCCGCTTCAAGCAAGCTATGTTGAGGAAGCACCCGCTACTGGCACCGGTCCTGAACTGTGGGATCGGCTATGAGCTGATGTACAGCGAGAGCGAAATCTTATGCGGCGTGTTGGAAAGGACTTTGCTGGAGGACTGCGCCGTCCTCCCAATCCACGATGCTGTCTTATCGCCAATCACGAAGACGCGGGCCATCGCGGAGATCATGGTGGAGGAGGCGGAACGAGTAGCGGGAACTCGTATCAAGGTGGCTCTGAAGCGCAGCCACTAAAGGTGCTGGATATACGGGGAAGGGGTGAGGGAGAGATATCTTCCTCACTCCTAACAACCTTCACTCCACGCATCTACCTTCCATTGTGGGACCGGTAAGATCTCCCCTGATGTGCGGCATCATTGGCCGGATGGTTCACATTGGATTGAACTGGTCCGACGCGGTGGAAAGAAGCCAGCCCATCGTATCTTGTAGCCGCGCTGCCGGAAGATAGCGTCGCCCGCCGCGAGTACGCCGTGGTGTACCCTATGCTCTGACGGTTCGAGCAAGGGCGCGGCGGGCACGGGCAATCAGATCCTTATCTCTGTTTTGGGCCGCTTTCACTCGCTCTGCCTTTTCCAGCAGCCGCGACAGGTGGAATTCATGGAAGGACTGTAGGCTTTCGAAGATTTGCAGAAGATCGTCGGCTCTGCCGGCCGGCAGGTGGTGACGTTCTAATTCGCCGATACGTCGCCGCTGCTCGGCAATGTGTCGCTCGCCTTGCCGGACGTGCCGGTCCGCCATTTTAATGTCATCTTCAAGGGCCATCGGCTATAACGGAGATACCAGCGAGCTGGTTCCCATGGCGACATTGGTCACTCTCGGCGCGTTAGACGACTTCGTCAATATAAGTGGTGGAGGCACGGCGCTGCTCCCAGCCAGCATGGTGCTCACGGCTGACAAGGGCCACTACATGGGCGTGACTTCGTGACCTTCAAAGCCAACAAGCGGCAGGCCCTATGGGACCGCGTGCAAGCGAAGGACGATAGTGGGGCGATTGGGTGGTGGCTAACGCTTATCTGCCGGTACCGTATGCACTGCACGAGAAAGCAGAGGGCAACGCTTAAGTCAGTCGGCTCCGAGGGCAAACTAGCGCCTACGCTCTCCTTTTCGAGGGAGGCGATCAAGCAGTTTTCGCAACCGATCAGGCAGGTTCGGATTGACCCGGAAGAAGGGCCATTCGCGCAGGTGACGCCGCAACGCTTCATCAGCGAAGTGACGTCTTAGGAAGTCAGCGAGCTCGGCTCTGCGTGTAACGCGCGGCATCGCCTTTCAACTCCGGCTACGCCCGAACCGCCCCAAATTAGAATTGTTCCTCGTCCACGGCCCTCCGAACGGGTCGCATCGGATTACCGGCGTGCTGGGCTTTGCGGCGCGATCGGATTAAGGCTGCCACGCTCATAGCTCTGTATGGCCGGACGACCACTAGTTCGTTTGTCGAGAGCCACCTGCAACCTAATAGCCGCGAGCAAGATGCTGACCGGGATTGGCGAACCTAATTGGGTCATGGGTGCTATAACAAATGTTAATCAAGGTCGTTCCGAGGATCGAAGCACCAAGCTCGAACATTGTTAATCTCGGCGTCACCGGAAGGTGAGCCGTTGATCTCCGGGCCGGCAGTCTGCTCCACGCTCTACGCGGCCGGAGAGCGGCAGAACCGACCGGAGGCTTCGGAAGTCGCCTAACTCTCCTCGCGGAAGTCCTTCAGCGTCGCGTGACGTAGCTTCTCCTCACCCTTCAGGAACTTGACCCAGCAGACCCGGCTGGAGCCATTCGGCCTTGTCTTGGCGAGCCCTTTCGGTGGCGGTGCGCCGGCCTGACAAGCTCCGCTTTCGAGAGACCCATCTCCGTCGCTATAGGGGTTCGTCCAGGTTTGGCTCACAAGGCCGGTCACGTTTCGCAGCATAAGGCCGGCCCGCCGAAGCATGATCTGCAAATCTGCGCGGGAGATTTCGGCGATCTGGTCAGCCGCCGCTTCAAGCTCGCTGGCAATGGTCAGGCGGGACACTGACACCTCCATTACAGATAACGATCGCCCTCGGCCCGAAGCTCAAAGCAGAACCAGTGCGGTGCCTGCTTCGGCTTGGCAAAGCCCCAGCCGGCGTCTTTGGCGCCCCCGTCGTGCTCGCAGACATGATGCTGGACACCGGGCGGGGTGCCATATTCAGCCTTGGGCAGTCGGATTTCGTCGCTGATGGGCAACAGTGAATGAAATGAGAACAAAACTGTCAAGCGGCCTCTTGACCGGAGCCGCCGCCGTTCCTCATTTCAGTTCATGCCCGAGCAACCCGAGAAGTGGCCGAGAGGTGCCGCATGGACCCTGACCCATGCCCATGACGCTGGGCAGGTGGCGGGCATCCGCTGCGCTCGCTGTAGCATCACGCGCTGCTACAAGCCGGCGGAGCTGCGGGAGGTGATCGGGAACGTCACGATTGACGAGGTACGGGAGAAGGTGCGGTGCCAAGCATGCAAGAGCAGGGAGTGGATGGGCGCCCAGCTCTTTCATCCGACCGGAGAGCAGGCGCACACCATACGATACAGGCGGCTCGTGGAAATCAGGTGGGAAAAGCGGGTCATCTGGCGGGACGAGTAGAGCGGCTCGGGGCTTTCCCTCACCAGCGGCACCCGTCTATCTTCTCTCACACATTTTGCCGGGGAGCTTTTTCAAAATGCTGTTCACTTACTCGGCGCGGATCGTAGCCGTGCTCGCCTTGGTGCTTGGTGTCCTCCAGCTCGTGCTGTTTTTCTTGCTCGCAGATAATCCCGATGAGCTGGCACGATATGCAGGACGCGCCTCACCCGCCCGTGTATTGGATCGGGGCGTCTATGCCATACTTCTTTCTCTTGCTCTCGGCACACTGTCAGAGATTAGCCTGTCGCTGCGGCTGCGGCAGAAGGGCGAGAGCACGCCTGACCGCACTTGATCCGTGTCCGGTGGGGGCGAATTAGCCGTTCGGGTTCGTCCGGTAGTTTGTACCGCCACGACCCTCGAAGCCGCTCAAACGGCCCCACGGGACATAGCGCAAGGCCTATCGGCGCTTGCCCGCAACACCCAGCGCCGCCTTGAGCCCGCGTTCGGCCACCTTGAGGCGAGCGTCCGGGCCGCCGTACCGTTCGCTCATTCCTCCGCTGGAGTGCCCCAAGATAAGGTTCCGGTCGAACTCGCTTACTCCGGCGAGCGTCAGGCGATCTTCCATGCGGTGCCGAAGGGAGTGGACGACGATCTTCGGGTCGTCCGTGATAGTCCGGACATGCTTCATGAGGATTTGCGAAGCCGCGTCCGCGCCCCGAAGGCGGCCATAGCGTTCAAACAGGGCAGGCCCTTTCCCGGCGGCCTTCACCGCATCCCGTGCGGCTTTCAGGACGTCACCGATCAGCGGGACCCTCCGCACAGAGCCCGCTGTCTTGAGACGCCTATGGGGGTGGGGGATAAGGTTTATGTAGGGGACTGCGGCATCAAGCACCACGTCGGAGAGCATAAGCCCCGTTACCTCGCCGAGACGGCATCCTGTCCCCTCGACCATCCGCCAAATGCGCCACAGGTCCTCCCCAGCGTGGGCCTCTATGCGCTCCCGAAGGGGAGCTATCATCGTCTCGGGGACTGGCTTCCGCTCATCGCTCGCCGCCGTGGTCGATGCTTCAGCGCCTCTGATAGGAAGGTTCTGGAAGGGGTTCGCCATCGTGTCTCGAAGGCCGAACTCTGTAATGCCAAGATTGATGACGGCGCGGACATCGTTCATGTAGCGCCGTACCGACGCGGCCTTCATGCCAAGATCGCGCACAAGGTAGTCCCGGACGTTTCGGGCATCCTCTCTAGTGAGGCTGTCAACGCCCTGTCGTTGCCGACGCCCGCCGCAGATAGGTGCTCCATGTTGCGGTTTACCCGTCCCGTCTTCGCAGTCTCGTTTATGTCGCCGACCACCCGCTCCTTCAGATAGAGCTTTCGGGCATCCTCAATTGTGGGGGCAGGGCGAGACAGCATCCCGCCGCTGGACAGGATAGCCACGGCGCGGCCCTCCTCATCTCCCGCCGCATCGCTCTGCCTGGACAGGTGACTTTCGCGGATCACGTCAGCGGCATCCGGGTGACTACCGGGCAGCTCACGGCCCCCGATGTGGACGGTCATTGCCGCCAGCTCTCTCGCCCGCTGCTCTGCCATTCGATGCAACTCCAAGGGCGTGGCGCTGGCAAGCGAAGCCGTGGGCTCCTCCCTTCGCGCAGCCGCCACCACTCTCTCAAATTCGGCATGGACCTTCGGGTAGTTGCGCAGCGCCTCGCGCTCTGTCTCGCCGAGGTATCGCTTGAACTCATTCTTCCCGACGAGCGCACTAACGTCTCGTGGGAGCCTTCTTCGGTAATGCCAAGTGCCGGCCTTCGTCTGGACTACGTGCTTCAAAACAAGCCCCATTGTGGACCTCCGGTGTACCGGAATGTGGACCGCTGGGAAAGGCGAAGCCCTGAAATCGTTGAGAAATACGGCCTTGCAGAGGTAAGATGGTGCCCAGAGGCGGAATCCCAGTGGAGAAAATCCCGCTTGACTTTCAAATGCGTAGGGAAGGGTCACCGCCGCAGCTACCAACAGAAATACCAATAAAATATTTCTGTGGATAGGTTCGGTTCCGGAATAGGACCTGTCGGTCCCATAACTCTCTATGTTAGGCGGCGCGGGGGGTCTCGTCGCTTGTTAGGCAGTTTGTTACAAGGCTGCCAGATTAAAAAGCCGGCCAAGCCAGAGTTGAAGTTGGCGATCGGACTTCAGAGTGGCAGCATCCTCAAGGGCCATCCTGATTTAAGGCTCCAAACGAGATCATTCACGAATGACCGCTTTGCGCCGGTGCCTCATCCCGGACGTTCAGCGTCCGGCATACTGATCGTGAAACCTGTCATTCGGATGCGCAGTACTCGGCAGCAGGTTCATCTGCGACTTTCGTGCTAACCTTGGTTTGGTGCGGTCGCTGGTCGAGCAGCTCGGAGGCGAACTTGAACCTCAAGGCAGGCCGGCGTCTTCCCCTTGGCGCTTCTCGCTTCGTACTCCCTGCGGTCACAAGCTAGAACCAGTGCGCTAGTTCATGCGTTTGCAGCAGGACGAAACAAAAGCTGGACAGTCAGATCCGTTGCAGGTACACAAACCAATCGACTTTTGAAGTTTGGACTTTGTTTATTCGTGCTTCGGCGCTGGTCTACGATCTTCCTTCCCACAAATCTCGATTTCTACTCCCGGTGCATCCGCATCGCGAGAGAGCAATGCTGCTGAGGAAAGGGTTCATCATGACCACCGGCACAGTAAAATGGTTCAATTCCACCAAGGGATTCGGGTTCATCCAGCCCGACAACGGCGGCTCGGACGTCTTCGTCCACATCTCCGCTGTAGAGCGCGCTGGGATGACCAGCATCGTCGAAGGCCAGAAGATCGGCTACGAGATGGTTCGTGACAGCAAGTCCGGCAAGATGGCGGCTGAGCAGCTTCAGGCTGCCTGACCAACTCCAGAATTTTGCGCGGCGACCACGGATGTACTGGTGCCCTGCAAATTCCGATCAAGAGGCCGGGCACTGCTCGGCCTTTTCGTTTCGATGCTTGAGTGCGAGCCGGTACCAGAAGCACCTCGGCAAGCGCACGTGCCACGGCTCCGCCGGCTGTCAATCATTGATTGGGCGGCGCTGACTTGCCAGTTCAGCAAATCCAAGGGAAATCCAAATGACTGATGCCGCCAAGCATATAGCGTCTTCCGTACAGGCAGGGAAAAGGCCGCTGCGTCGCGCGGCGAAGCCGCGGCCGTCGATCCTGGAAAAGCTCACCCTCGATGAGTTGCAATCGCTCCGGCTGGATGAAGACTCACGCGGGGAATTCGATGCATTCATGGAGCGCTTCAAGCGCTGCAGAGCCGCGCTTGAAGCCTTCGAAGGCAAGGACGTCGCATCGATGGACGATGCTCTCTACGATCAGCATTCAGTTGCCGAAGCCGAACGGCACGGCAGCGGAATGGCCGTCGTTCACTTCATGGCGCCGCGTATCTTGCGACTCCGTGACGGCGCCGCCAAGCGGAAGTGGCGCTCATTCCTGACCAAGTTTCGGAAGGGCGAAAGGCTCTGACGCTCCGTGCTGCCCAGCGATTACGCCAGTAGCGGCAACAGGAACTGGGTGCGCAGACGGCCGCTCCTCTTCCTTGGGCAGGATACGATTCCAAGCTTCAGGAGAGACTTGATGACCGACACAGACCTGCGCCTTGAAATGCAGGGCCAAATAGACGGCCTCAAAATTATCGTAAGTTCGCTGTTGCATGCGCTTCCGGATCAGAGGCCGTTCGCGTTGCGCTTCAGGGAGTTGGAAATTCTTGCCCGAAAGCAGAACGCGCTTCCCTCGACGCTCGAGACGCTACGCTGGTTCCGGACGCAGATGGAAAGCTCCGCTGCTCTCGGCCCCACTGGTTAGCCGCTGCGGAATTGCGCGGGACAAGCATTCCTCGCAACCCAGGGACATAATCCGAGTTTGTGCTAGGTGAGAGGTGCCCGCGGTTGCCTTGAGGCGATGTGGCGGTCAATCCGACGAAGCTAGCAGCTAGCTATCCGACATTATCAATCAGTTCATATGCCGCTGCATGATGCTATGCAGCCACCCATATAAGCTCATGTTTGCCGGTCGACAGTCATATTTTTCGATCGCAGTCCGCAGTGTCAGCTCGACCAATTCCTCACCTGATTTAGACGATCCGCCCCGATACCGTTTCGCCATTGTTCGCAAAGCGTCAAGCAGTCGCTCATCACCTTGGTCAGCCGATAGGTCGTGGTTAGGTAGCATTGTTCGTTCAGGCTGCTCTGTCCGGAATCGGGAAGCAGTTTCAGATCAGCCGGTTGCGTTCCGCAAGTGCCCGTGCCCGCCTCAGGGTGCCGTCGGTGTCAGCGATCTTGCGCCTTGCCGCTTCGTCGGTTCTGATCGTCAGCCGAGCCGACAAATTCCGGGATGACTTGGCCAGCGCAACCGCCGCGACAGGGGGGGCATCCGGTGTTGTCATGGTTCTCATGGGTATTCCCTTTCAACTGAAATGCATGGGGGACCGAAGTCGCCCAGAAGGAGCACTGGATCGCGGTATCGGTCGCGTCGCGATTAGGAAGTCCGGTGGGACTCCTCCGAATATTCAACTGTTCGGCTCGTCCATTCGAAGCTCATAGCGTTTTGCCATGTTCGCGTCCTTGACGTTTCGCCTCTCGACTATGCCGACCTTGCTCAGCCTTTTACAATGAGAAAAACCGAGGCAAGCAGAGCGACCATCCAGAGCGCGACATATATTTTTACGGCCAGTTGACCGTGCGAAGAGAGCGCCGCCCTCGCGCGCACGGCCATCGTATCCTTCGCGCCAGCCCGCGCCACCGCGACAGCCAATGGCCGCTTGGTGGCGAGCTTGCCGAACACCCGTCGCGGTTCAACCACGGCCACGGCGCCGTTTGTGTGCGGGACGCCAGGCTCCATATTGGCAAGGCTATCACCCGACCTAGTTTAGGCAACTTCATTCTCGTGGCGGAATGGGTACGCATGTCTCACCGTAGACCGCCGGCCTTGCGATAGATAGCAGCCATCGAAGATATTCGCCGAAAAACGCTATTTGTCGCTTGTTTTAATTGCGAGTCTCGAACTTTTTTCCCGTGGATGAGATAATTTTATGCTGATCTCATACCCTCGTCTTCGGAATTTCACTTAGCAGAGAAAAATAAAAAGCTGCTAGCGCTTGTTCCCAGCGCAATTGAAGCGCATATATGAAGCTCGTTGATTTGGCCGACCTAGCTTTCGTCATATCGAAGGCCTCGCCATTCTGCTCCGAATTTTCGATATGGATTGCATTGCGCTGTTCGCGGCGGGGCATCTCGAATGGATCGAACCCTGAAATGGAATGCCGGCACGGACCACGGATGTACTGGCGGCATCAGGCATTGTTTTGAGGGCTTGAATTGAAGCGGATGGAGCGCTCCACTTCTGCAGGAAGTCGCAAGTGACCGCTCGCGCAAACCGTCATTTGCCCCGATCCATCGTCTGTTTTGCCGGGGCTTCGATGTGCGCAGCCGGCCGCAAAGTATCGCGTCGATCTCGATGAGAAGTCCCTCGGAAGCTTCCCGCACCGAACGGCGCTGTCTAACCACATTCATCACCTGCCAGCGATCCGCGAAGGGGTCGATGCAGCAAGGGAGCGGATTAATCAACCTCAGTCGAGGCGCCGCTCAAAAGAACCGGAGAAAACTATGACCACCCTCTTGCAGCGCAATGCACGACCAATCCAGCACGGAGCTCTGGCACGTCTTTTCGATATCGGACAGTCAGTTCGACTGAAGGGCGGTTTAGGCACGGGCCCGAGGACCGGCGAACTCTACCGTGTGACGCTTGCTCTTCCGCCGAGGGGAAACTCGCCGCAATACCGCATCCGCAGTGACGCTGAACCGCACGAGCGGGTGGTGACGGAGGACATGCTGGAATCGATGGACGAGGCGTCGGACGGCGGAAAGATTCTTATCGAAAGCACATTCGGACATGCGCCAAGGAACGGAGATGCTGGAGCCGAAAGCCGGAGCGGCAAAAGCGTCCGCTGAAGGTTGGAAGTGTTTCCGGCGCAAAGCCTAGAGCAATGGCCGCTGATGGCAGGATGTTTTCGCTAAACAGGACTCCTATGAAGGTCGTGATCGAATTCTATCGGACGCGCGTTGCCGACGACGCGCACGCCGTCGTCGGCCGTGAAACCGTAGACGCGGCCGACCGCGACGCGGCGATCGAGATCGCGCGGCATCTGGCAAGGACATTGAACATGCCCCAGTGGCCAGATGCCGTCGCCATCGCCGACGCCGACGGCACGACCATCTATTCCAGCATCATCGCCGCGCCGGCGGACATAGACAAAGGGCCGATATCATGAACACTGGCACCCATCACCTCGATGCAGGGGGCGCCCAACCATGCCACTTTGGGGACCATCAATATGGCCGTCGCGTCGAAGCCGATCGTTCCTGGTCCGTCTATCACGTCTTCACGGGCATTCCGGCGCATGTGAACGGCGCCGCCATGATCGGGCTCAGCCGTTCGGAAGCGACGAAAAGCATGCTGTTTCTCAACTTTTGCAGCAGCGAGCGCCGCAAGGAGAGGATCGCCGCGCGCTTTTTAATTGCGCCCGAGAATCTGGCAGACCGGTGATGACGCTCGCATTCCCGAACACCAGCCGAAGCTTTGACCAGGAGCGCAACGGCGTTTACTTTGTCGGTCACGACGGCATGTTTCAAATCCGCTTCTTCGTCGAGGCCGAGGCTCTGGCCAAAAATGGCATTGCCCTGGGCGGGAAAGCCAGCGTAGAGACGGCCTATCTTGCGGCATTCGATGGCTTGCGGACCTCCATCCAGGAGATGGCTGGCAAGGTTTATGCTCGCCACCGCCGCGACTCCTACACTTTGACCGCCGCCGATTTCAGGTAGCAGCTTCCGCGATCAAAGCCTGGTCGACAATCGAACGCTACCTCGTCTTTCCATGCAAGCGGGCGTAAGGTGCGCGATGGCTGCAAAAAAATTCCGGGTTCCCGTGGTTGTCTATGTCGCCGGCCCGAGCGGCTTCACGCTGATCGAGTCCTTAGCACAGGCTTCGGATTTCCTGTTTGACCATTGGCCTGGAAACGACAGCCTGGCCTGGACAGACGCGATGAAGCGCTGCGCCCTAGATGGCGCTCCCGATGACGCGAGTGCTGCATTCCTCACCGCGCTTGAGGGGGCGGGGATCAGCTACGACCGCACGGTTGAGATTTACTGAGCCTGGCGAGCGACTGCGCGGTTGGAGCCACGCGCTGGCCGGATTGCGATCCTCAGCCGGCATTCGGCCTGACGGATCCACCAGATAGGGAGAGTTTGAATGGCGATGAAGCCGAATTATCGGTACGAGCGCAGTCAACGAGACAAGGCCAAGGCGGCCAAGAAAGAAGCCAAGCTTGCGGGGAAAGCCGCGAAGGAGAAACCATTATCCATAGAGCAGAAAGAACAGCGAGAGCCCGCTGCTGACGAAAGCTGAGGCATGGCGATGACGCAGCGCGAGTCGGACAGCTTCGAAATCGACGTGGAATGTCCCCGTTGCCATCATCAGGCAAAGACCCTCGTCGGTTGGATTCGTACTCACACCCAGATTGAATGCGCGAACTGCGGCGAAATCATCGACATTGAGAGCAAGAACTTCAGGTGGCATGAACAGCGCTAAGGAAAAGACCATGATGCCGCCAGAGCCGCGCTCACCACGCCTTGCCGTTCTGATCGATGCCGACAATGCCTCGGCCAAGATCGCCGATGGGCTGTTCGAGGAGATCGCCAAGATCGGCGAGGCCAGCGTGCGTCGCATCTATGGCGATTTTTCCAGCTCGCGCTCGAAAGCGTGGGCCGACGTCCTTTCAAAGCACGCAATCGTACCCCAGCAGCAGTTCGCCTACACAACAGGTAAGAACGCCTCGGACATCACGCTCGTCATCGACGCGATGGATCTGCTGCACAGCGGCCGGTTCGACGGTTTCTGCCTGGTTTCCTCCGACAGCGATTTCACCCGGCTCGCGGCCCGCATCCGCGAGCAGGGCATCGACGTATTCGGCTTCGGCGAGCAGAAGACGCCTGAGAGTTTCCGCCAGGCATGCCGGCGATTCGTCTATACCGAGAATCTGCTGGCTTCCGCGCCTGCAAACGAGGCTGAAGCCGTATCGACTGTGAAGCCACTGCAGCCGCCTTCCGCGGCCGTGCCGATCATCCGCAAAACCATCGCGCAGATGGAAACCGAGGATGGCTGGGTTCCGCTCGGTGCGGTCGGAACGCGGCTTGCCAATCTGGCTTCCGACTTCGATCCCCGCACCTTCGGCTTTCGCAAGCTAAGCGATCTCGTCCGCAAGACGAACGCATTCGAGATCGAACGACCCGAAGGCGGGACGCTTCGCATAAGGACAAAACCGGAGGCGGCTCGAAAGGGCGGGCGCAAGGCGTGACCGCGCAGATATGCCGTCGACCTTCTGGGTTCGTCTTCAATCGACCGCCGAGCGGCGCTCCGGGTGGACGGCGGCGTTGTGCGCTTCGTTGCATAACCCTGACCTGATCGCCCAAGATTTAAGCGCTCGGCGGGTTGGTCGTCCGGCAACGGCTGCCTTTCGCGTTGGGATCAAATTGGCTGAACGAGGAGACTTGGGTCGTCAGTCCAATGACCGCTTTGCCGAATTCCTCAGCCACAACCGGACTGTCGGCTAACGGTCCCCTTTCGGTCATTGGAAAATTGGCTGCGAATGATCGGTCTAACGACCCATCGGGCCTCTTCCAGCCTCGACCATAGCGCGCCTTTCATTTAGCCACACCATCAGCATGGCTGACCCGCCGGATCGGACTCAAGCCGACGCAAATCCGATTTCAACGGCAGCTTTGCGCCTGGACCCAACCCATCAAGGCTGGTCGCCTCGTTGCGGAACTGTAAATTCGAGGCCGATCGCGCTCGATGGCAATTTTGATGGGCATCAGTTGGACGGCGCGTTGATATTGGCGCCGATCGTCCGGGCAAAGGCGCGTTCGGCCTTAAACTCGGGCCGTTTCGACAGCACGAAGCGTGAGGCCATGAACACCTGACCGCTATTCTCGCTCTCGACCATCTGGTCGTCCAACACAACCGGCGACAAGCGATTCGCAAATTTGCCCAGCTTGCGGAACGGTCCCACGGGCGGGTGGCAATAGAGCACCACGCCGGGTGACAGCGCAAATACGAGATACGCGCCGGGCACCAGCGCTAGGGATCGTAGCCATTGTCGGTGGTCGGGGCTGCGAAAAGCGACGGGATTATCTGAGGTCACAAACGGCGTCGCGCTGTCGTTGCGAGCAAAGATCCAGACCGATTTCATGAACCTCTTCGTCAATTTTTCCACCACGCGCGGATCCCACATAAGTTCAGTATGCAGCTCACGCGCCTCCATTGCGTCGACCGGTTCGCCGCGGTCAATCTGAGCCATCGCCGATACTAGATCGCGCGTGTCGAGCGTGCGCAGCATCTGGACCGCAAGATACCGCGCAACGAGCCAGCGATTGATGCGCGGGATTGGTAGAGCGTCGAGCGCCTTCATTTGGGAGAGCCATTGGAGCCACTGGTCGGTGATAAGCGAGACCTCGCCCTCCATCTGCGACAGCTGCTTCTCCATCGTCAGCGGATCGTTGCCGTCCTCATCATATTGCGTCAGCCAATAGAACTGCTTCTCGGCAGCTATTCCGCTCGGCGAGCTCCGGAACATGCGATCGCTTTGCTTATCCCACGCCCACAGCCCGCCCCGCTCGTCAGCGAACCGGCGGAGATGGAATTGCGGGACGTAGTGGTGGAGCTTGGGTGCCGTCACCGATCGCCCTTCTTTCAGAAAGAAATGGCGAAGCTTGGCCGGTCGTGACCGGCATCAGCCTCCGCACCGTTCCATTCGCCATAACGTAATTCGTCGGAGGCTCACTTCTAGAGCTGGTCGGCAAACCAGCGGGGTATCTCGCCTTGCCCCCACAGGTACTGCATAATTCAGGGTCGCGCTCTTTGCACGTCGGGCACTCCACAATTTCGTCGTCGCGCAGGTCCACCTGGTCAGCCTGCCAACGCTTCAATCTGCCCTCTCCGCCGCAGGCCCGACACGTCATATCAATGTGCGCTGGAACAGCCATGCTCCCCTCCCGGATGGCGTTGCCAGCCGCATCGGCTCGGACGCGGCGCGAGACCAATATGCGGAAGCCAGCGAAATTCTTATGAATGCGCTGAAAGGCGGCACGCTATCCTATCGAGGCCGCCATTTCGAGTTGAACAGCGTTCCGTTGACGCTAAAAACTCATCAGCGTCCGCATCCGCCGACTTGGATCGCCACGAACGGACCCGAACCGGAAGCCTGGGCCGCTGCGAATGGCGTGAACATCGCGCGCGTGGGACCTTCCTTTTCTGTTCGCAGAATTACTGATGCCTTCCGCGCCGGTCGAGAGCACGCCAGCGACGCGGGCGACCAAGCGCCATTTCTTGGATTGCTCCGAACGGTCGTGATTGGGCGTTCTGAAACAGATGTACGTTCACTCGCCGTACCCGCTTACGAAGGGTGGCTTAAGAGCTTTAAATTACTTTACGATCTCAACGCAATGCCGACACCACCAAACCTGCCGCTGACTTTCGATTGGGCAATCGAGAAGGAATTGTGCGTAGTAGGAACGACAGCTTCTGGGGAACAAGCTCTTCTTGATCAGCTGGAGAGGCAGGTGCAAACTACCTCCTTTGTCAACTTGCATTTGGGAATTTGTCGTTAGATGCTTCCCTATATACGGCAGCGGCAATTCAATCGGCAATTATTGCTCGAGTTGGCTGACCTTGATGAGACAGACTTTTAAGACGCGTCCACCATGGGGTCAGTCCATGTGCTCCTGCAACAGACGGAGCAAGCCTCCGATTGCGAAGCAAAGTCGAGTTCCTCTGAGGTACAGTGGGTCTTCGACAACATGACACTCTTTGCGAATGAGCGCCGAAGTTTTGATCCCCTGACAAGTTGACCGTAACCCGTTCATCCACCATCGCAATATGAAAAAGAGAGGTACCATCGGCGCCGGTAGTGACCTCCCAAAATTATGAACTTACCAGTAAAGTCATGCGCTTGATCGCAATCAGCTTGCGGATCAACCTTCGGCGCTTGCTCACAATCAATCGAGCGATGAGGCGAAAGTTCATAGCGGTCAGCCTACCTGCTCACATGCTTCATAAAAACGGTCTGTTCAGGATGCGAGTGGCCAGCAGGCTTGCTCGTGCCGTCGCATGCGTATAGCTGGGGCGACAGCAGAAGGGCCAGACGTTCGTTCGTCGTCTGCCGCGACTTCCGCGCAATTCGTCCAACAAGGAAGAAACTATGAGGCGGCAGACCAGACCGTTCACCGTCGAGATCAGACAAAAGCGCAGTTCTCACAACCGGGGTCGTTCCATCTGGAGCGATGTCGATCTCTCCGCAGCAATGGCCGAGACAACAAGGGAACTAAAGGAGATGGAGTTGCCAAATGGTCGCCTTGTTGACTCTAGTGCCGTAGCGCTTGATGCTGAAGACATGCACAAACCACGAGCGGAGCATCTCATGGCAAATCCCTTGGATGCCGAATCAGTAATAACAGCAACGGAAGCGGCAGCCAAAGTGGAGACGCCTGGAAAAAAGAAAGGCCTGCGGAAGGCGGACGCTGAGCCTAGGCAGGCTGCTCGGAAGAATGCCGCCAATACGGCGCCTCAGGCGAAGGAAGCACCAGCAGTGGCCGTGCGGACTCGGAAGATTTACTCTGAAAAGGAGCGTGCCCAGATGCTCGCCCAGATAGAGAAGTCGATTAGTGGCGGCGCCACTCACAAAGCTGCCGTAAAGCAGACCGGCATTTCGGAACAGACGTACTATCAATGGAAGAAGGCTGCGCCGGCTGCATCGAATGGAGACGATCTGAAGGACCTCGTGGCGCTTGAGGGAGAAAACAAGCGGCTGAAGAGCCTGCTCGCGGAACGCTTGCGCAAGGAGAACGCGGAACTCAAAAGGAAACTGGGGCTGTAAACAACGCTGAATCGCACGCCGAAGCGATACCGATTCCGGCGCCGACGCTGCCTCCAACGCCGAGGGCGCGAGCCCTTTGCGATTGGAGCGGGCTTTTGCAATTTTCGCTTTTGCTGCTCCTGAAATCTCGGATATGAAGCGGACTGGCTTATGGCCTGCCCACATCGACATGGTTACAGAGGAATACAATAATGGCGACCGGAACGGTAAAGTGGTTCAACAGCACCAAAGGATTTGGATTTATCCAGCCCGACAATGGCGGTCAGGATGTTTTCGTCCACATTTCGGCTGTCGAACGAGCGGGCCTTTCGACCCTTAATGAGGGCCAGAAGATCAACTATGAGATCGAACAGGACCGGCGTACCGGCAAGTCCTCCGCTGGCAGTCTCAGCAAAGCTGGCTGAACTTTTCTGCGTCTGCCCGGCAAGAGCCGGGCAGACGTGCCACCGACCGGCGCAAAGAGCGGGCAAGAACATGGATCCCGTCGCCGCGGGAGCAGATTGTGGGAAGCTGCTAATTCCTACTGAAACAAGATGCTTGCGGGAGAAGAGGGGCACGTTCCCGGCTTCTCATGTTCTGCTGTGAACCTCGCCATTGTGATTGTTCCTGGGATGTGGGTCTGACGCTCTCTCGATCGACGTGGCCGGAGAATGAACGAGCAATTCAAGCGGCCTCCAGCGATTAACACCTCGGGGATCAAGAGGGCCGGGTACATTGGCCCCAGGGTACTTGGACCCATCAAGCCACGCTGGACATCTTTGGTGACCAAGTTGAACTCGTTCCCTTCAGCGACGGATTGTTCGAAACATATGAAAAGGGCTGCGTCGACGTCGCATGCGCCCCAGCTACGACCTCTCTGGTCGGGACCACTCCTTACCTCGATCAAATCCTAAGCTTGCGGTCTGCCAGGATCATCGCCGAGTATCCAAAACGTCTGTGCTGCGGAATCACTATTGTGAGCGTTTCCCATCCTTCATCCCGACCGTTGTGATCGGTCAGAGTCTTCCGACAGCCAACATCGCGGGTCACGGCCGACCCGCAGAGCTTTGGCCGAAGCCGAGCTGCGGGGTAAGCGCTGAAATCGCGATCAGCCAAGGCGGCGAGACTTGCCTCAGTGACCGGAATCGACTGAGGTTGCGTTGATTTGGCGCAGAGATTGTCCTTCATACCCTTGAGAAACGGGACGAGTTTGCCTGTAAGGGCGGCGACCCTTCGCCGAAAAATGAGAACCTTCTCGAGCCGGCAACCGATTTCCGGCAACTACCATATTCGGCGAGGCGCACCGGCGGCCACAGATATAAACCGATCTCGAGATCGTCGCGCTGCTGGGGCGCTGCGCGGCAATTGCAACCGGTCACCCTCCATAACACGTGCCAACGATGCCTCGTTATGAGGTGTCCACAGGCGCAGCGGCCTGTTCTCATTCGCTTGCAAGCAGCGCCGCGACCGGAGGTGGCGCTTCTCGTTGAGAGAACCCGGCGGCCCAAGGCATTGAAATTGAAGATGTCGCGATTGCGTCTAGAGCTGCGATCGGCTCGCTCGATCTAGCCCGCGGGCAGGACGGACGGCCCCGGTCGCCAGCGCTGGCGCTGACTGCCGCTGCACGACAGGCGGGCCGCGTCGAGGACGGGCGGCGTTGCGCGCGGCGCTGTGCAAATTGCCGACCAGGTCGTGACTGATTTGCTTGCCAGAGGAGGACAGCCCGGGTGATTGGCCGGAAAAGGCGATGGTCGTCATCGAAACACTCCAACATATACGCCTGCTCTCAAAGGAGAAGCTGCTGCGGACGACATCATGCCGGGATTTTCCAACGGCGGTAGGAGCAGGCGAAAGAGGCGGCACGGCGTGCCATCCGTGCTGCGAAACATGCATAGCCCTTGAGCCCAACTCATCATATTCCTTTGGCTTAGATGGGCTCTCGCGGTGACCAGAGAGCTGGGAGAAGCCTCTGCGAGACTACAAGTGTAACACCATATTGGTTTAGCAGATCAAGCTTGGGTGGTAACCTCATGGGGTAGAGAAACGCCTTTGGAGGCCGATCAATGGATCGCGATAGCAGACCAAAACGTGCAGCTGGAAGTTCATCCCGCGACGGGAGGAGGGCCGAGGAACAGCGCAACCACCATGGCCTTCCAGGCGGGCCACTGACCAATGTTGCCGAACGGTTGGTAACCGCTAACCCGCGCGATACAGCACGCGATCTTGGGAGCTTCAAATCCGCCGAGAGGCAAATGCGACGTGCCCTTCAGGACGCGGCACCCGGGCAAGAATCTGACCTCGGCAGATTTGATAGGCGCAACAACCAGCTCGGACGAGCAGCCAACGATCTGGTCGACAGATTGACGGCCGGATTGGGGTTCGCCCCGGATGATGTAGCATTGTTCCAAGTCCAAGCGGCTAGTAATGTAGGCCATTTTCTAGGGCCCCAGAAGCAGACTGCTCTTGTTAATCGCATTGGCAATATGGACCCAATGGAGCAAGCTCTAGGGGTTATGTTTGTGGCGCAAAACTTCAGTAAGTTTAATGACCAAAATAAATCGCGCATTTTTGAGCAGGCCATTGAATTGGCTGCTGATCCTCATCAGCACCACATGGTCAAGGTGACCGCCCAAAATGCAATTGTGACCGCGTATCACCAGCTGGACGCAAATCAGCAAGCGCAAGCTAACTCACTTCCCGACCTGCATGGCCTGTTGCAGAACATGCCTCCGCCGCAGCATGCAGCAGAGGAACGGAGTGCGAATTTGGACGACCGCATAGCAGGTATTGCGGCTTCAGTCCGTGATACAGTAGGCCCGCAAACCTCCCATGAACAGCTGCGGCGGGGTGGTCAAGTCGGACAGTCCATAAGCCAAGCCTACAATCACGCCCGAGAGGATCTAATGTCTGCCTCCAGAAGCAGAGATCGCTCCGGCCGTTGAGGTCTCGGCCATGGTAAGTGACGCATACTGCCCGAATTCCGTCCACGGCCTTGCCCTTTCCAATTCGCTGGCCGTTGACGCACCTGCTTTAGGGTAAATTTCAAAAACAACGTCTGCTGGGTGGTGCGATGCAAGCATCGACTCCCCCCCCCCGCTCTGGCATGGATCTGTCGAGCGGCGACATCGCGCGACGTCGGTCCAGTGTCTGAAAGCAAGCGCAGCATTAGCTACCAAACGATGGCTTCAACAAAAACGACCCCCAACATAGCTCTTAGCATCGCGTGCTCGCTCGCCTTGGGCTTCTGCGCGGCAAGTCTGTACGCAACGCTCCGCCACTGGCGTAGCGGCGCGGCTTTGATGACATTTGACGTCCGTGCCTTTTGGTTTGAGACGCCCTTCTATCTGGGTTTCGCAACCCCCGTCTTCTATCGGGGCGTAGCTATCGTGCTCTCAACGTCCGCGGTCGTGTTGCTGATTCAGCAGATCATGATACGGCGCAACCTCGAACATCACGGGACGGCGCGCTGGGCGCGAGTGGATGAGATGAGACGCCCGGGTTATCTACGACGATACCGTGGCGTAACAGGCCCGGTATTTGGCAAGACGAGTGGCCCTTTCTGGCCTGGCTACTACCTAACCAATGGCGAGCAGCCTCACAGCCTTATCGTCGCACCGACCCGTGCTGGTAAGGGCGTCGGCATAGTCATTCCAACGCTACTTACATTCAAAGGCTCGGTGATAGCTCTCGACGTCAAGGGGGAGCTCTTTGAGCTTACCTCGAGGGCGCGCCAGGCTGCCGGCGCCGAGGTGTTCAAATTTGCGCCGCTGGATTCTGAGCGGCGCACGAATTGCTTTAATCCGTTATTGGACCTTATTGCGCTGCCTCCACAGCAGCAATTCACCGAGGCCCGCCGCTTGGCGGCAAACCTAATTACGGCGAAGGGGGAGGGCGCGGAAGGTTTCGTCAACGGCGCGCGAGATCTCTTTGTCGCGGGGATCCTTGCCTGCATCGAGCGGGGCACGCCAACAATCGGCGCCGTCTATGACCTCTTCGCCCAGCCGGGGGAGAAGTTTAAGCTCTTCGCGCGACTCGCCATGGAGACCCGGAACAAAGAGGCGCAACGCATCTTCGACGACATGGCCGGGAACGATACAAAAATCCTAACCTCCTACACGTCCGTCCTCGGCGATGGCGGGCTCAATTTGTGGGCGGATCCCGCTGTAAAGGCAGCGACAAGTCGCTCAGATTTTTCGGTCTATGATCTTCGCCGTCGCAAAACGTGCATCTATCTTTGCGTTAGTCCGAACGATCTTGAGGTGGTCGCGCCTTTGATCCGCCTGTTCTTTCAGCAAGTCGTTTCAATTCTACAGCGTTCGATGCCTCGCCGGGATGAAAAATACGAAGTCCTGTTTCTGCTCGATGAATTCAAACACTTGGGTAAGCTGGAGGCGATCGAGACCGCAATCACGACCATCGCCGGCTACAAGGGTCGCTTCATGCTCATCATCCAAAGCCTCTCGGCACTTACGGGCGGCTATGGTGAGGCTGGCAAGCAGAATTTTCTCAGCAATACCGGCCTGCAAGTGTTCATGGCCACTGCCGATGACGAGACTCCGAACTACATTTCCAAGGCCATCGGTGAATACACGTTTGAAGCCAAATCGATTTCCTACAGCCAAGCGCGAACGTTCGACTGGAACATTCAGAAATCGCATCAAGGTGCACCGCTGTTGCGTCCGGAACAGGTTCGGCTGCTCGATGACGACTACGAGATTGTGCTCATCAAAGGTCTGCCACCATTGCAATTGAGGAAGTTGCGATATTTTTCGGATCGCATTCTGAAACGCATCTTCGAAAGCCAGGCGGGCGTCCTCCCGGAGCCGGCACCCTTGACGATAGCAGACGAGGGGCTCTCGGCAGAACCTCATCTCGATGACCCGCTGCCTGAATTGACGCAGGGACTTTGACGATACAGTTTGATGTGAGGCTAGTATGGACCCGCTAAATAGCAACCCATCCCGTGTAACAGCTTCCGTGCAGGACGCCGGCGTGGAAGAGGGGAGGCAAGCGGTCCAGGCGCGACAAATGGGCGTTGAGCAGCACCTTGCCGAGGCCCTGCTGTTCGATGAAGCTTACGAATCGCCAACCAATCCAGAGAAGCTTCTGCGACTGGAACACGGGTTCCGCGAAGCGCTTCAGCGAGCGGAGGATGATCAAGCCGCCTCGTCTTTTTTCAGCGGCCCAAGGATGCCCGCTGGACCGGGTGACCTCAACAGCATCGTGGCGGACGCTTTCGCAGCGACCGCCTCTGGGCACGCCGGGGTTGAGGCCGCCGCCCCGCCAGCATTAACTGCCAGCCAACAGCAGATCCGGCCCTCACTGGATCCGGGCCAGGGCGACCACCTACCAACCGGGTGGGTCATCATCAACAATGAACATTCCACAGCGCTGTTGACACCGGCGAAGAGGCAGAGGGCCCTCAATACGCCGCAAGCCGCCGTCACTCAGCAACCGCTGAGCGAAATCGGCATTTCCGGTGACCTCGTACCGATGCAGCTCCCCGTGCAGCAGTTGAGTGGATTGCCATTGGAAGGGCTACCCGTTCAAGGGACAGGGTCCGAACACATCGGAAGGTTGCATGCGGAGGCCGCGCGCACCGCATGGTCTGAGCTCCCGACTGCGATCGAGCACTCTATAAACGTTTCATTCGCCGTCCCCAAAGGCTTCTCCCATGGAGCCCAACGCGTCCCAGACGCGATGCTCCCTTTCTCGGGCAGCTATAACCTCTTGCCGGATGCGGGCCAGGCCCCGCAAGTGAGCTTTGAGCAGCACGGGGCCGACCCGCTCCAAGATGAACCTGTCGCGAGTGGCACCCGTGAAGCCCACTATCCCCATCTCTCCGACGAACACCGGGACCTTATTGATAAAGTGATCCTCCACGCTGCGGATCAGCAAAAATATAGAGAGAGCACGCTCCAAAAATACACGTATACACTTCGCCGATTGGCGAATGATCTCGGCGCTAGTGGCCAAGCGACTGATCTAATAAATCACCAATCCCTCGTCGATCACGCCAATGCTTTCTTTCCGAACGACGATGAAATGAAGAAGGCTGTGAATGTCCTGCGTGCGTATCATGAGCCGGGCTATTCAGTTACCGTGGGCGCCCCTGCTATCCACTATCCCCATCTATCCGACGAGCACCGGGACGTTATTAATAAGGCGATCGGCCACGCTGCGGCTCAGCAACACCCTAAAGCGCCGACGCTCCGAATATACTCTTCTGCGCTTCGCCGATTGGCGAATGATCTCGGCGCTCGTGGCTTAGCGACTGATCTAAAAGATCACCAATCCCTGGTCAATCACGTCAATGCTTTCTTTCCGAAAAACGTTGGTATGAGGACGGCGTTGAGCGTCCTGCGTGCATATTATGATCCGGGCTATTCGGCATCTGGACCTGGCCGGCGGCCGGTGCCGGTGCCCTCAAAGGCAGACGCGCGCGTGATAGAACTAGTGACAGGTGACAGCAGTTTGGCCTCAAGCACCCGTGTTGTCTATGGTCGTAGTCTTCGCAGATTTTCTGAGGCGCTTGAAAGTCAGGGCCTGACGATCTCTGGGCTGGATCATGATTCGCGGATCAAATTTGCCGGGACGTTGTTTCCAGTCGACCGCTATCTCCGCTTAGCGCTGGAGCGGGTTCGCGATGCGGAGGCCGCGTCGCATAGGCGTGCCGAGGCCCTGCTGTTCGATGAAGCTTACGAATCGCCAACCAATCCAGAGAAGCTTCTGCGACTGGAACACGGGTTCCGCGAAGCGCTTCAGCGAGCGGAGGATGATCAAGCCGCCTCGTCTTTTTTCAGCGGCCCAAGGATGCCCGCTGGACCGGGTGACCTCAACAGCATCGTGGCGGACGCTTTCGCAGCGACCGCCTCTGGGCACGCCGGGGTTGAGGCCGCCGCCCCGCCAGCATTAACTGCCAGCCAACAGCAGATCCGGCCCTCACTGGATCCGGGCCAGGGCGACCACCTACCAACCGGGTGGGTCATCATCAACAATGAACATTCCACAGCGCTGTTGACACCGGCGAAGAGGCAGAGGGCCCTCAATACGCCGCAAGCCGCCGTCACTCAGCAACCGCTGAGCGAAATCGGCATTTCCGGTGACCTCGTACCGATGCAGCTCCCCGTGCAGCAGTTGAGTGGATTGCCATTGGAAGGGCTACCCGTTCAAGGGACAGGGTCCGAACACATCGGAAGGTTGCATGCGGAGGCCGCGCGCACCGCATGGTCTGAGCTCCCGACTGCGATCGAGCACTCTATAAACGTTTCATTCGCCGTCCCCAAAGGCTTCTCCCATGGAGCCCAACGCGTCCCAGACGCGATGCTCCCTTTCT